>DASXAF010000156.1:0-56594 GCA_036406955.1 Casimicrobiaceae bacterium | reverse complement strand
CGTGGTCGGAACGCTGTGGGCGGCGGCCATGTTCGCGTGGTTCTTCATCAGCGCGCTGTACCTGCAGCTCGTGCTGGGCTACAGCGCGATGCAGGTCGGGCTCGCGTTCCTGCCCGCGAATCTGATCATGGCGATGTTCTCGGTCGGCCTGTCCGCGAAGCTCGTCACACGTTTCGGCCTGCGCCTGCCGCTGGTGTCCGGCTTGTTCCTGGCGGCTGCAGGACTTGCGCTCTTCGCGCGTGCCCCGGCCGACGGCAGCTTCGCGATCGACGTGCTACCCGGCATGATCCTGCTCGGCGTCGGCGCCGGCGTTGCGTTCAACCCGGTGCGTAAGCTTCCCTTCCCGGTAGACGGCGACAACTGGACTTTTCTGGCAGGATTATTGGCCGGAGGGAAGCCCGATGAAGAAGTCGCGGTTCACCGAATCGCAGATCGTCGCGATTCTGAAAGAGGGAGAGGCCGGCGTGGCGGTTGCCCAGATCGCGCGGAAGCATGGAATCAGTGCCGCCACGTACTACCACTGGAAGTCGAAATACGGCGGAGCGGGCATTTCCGAGCTGAAGCGGCTGCGTGAACTGGAAGCCGAGAACGCCAAGCTCAAGCGAATGTATGCCGACCTGGCGCTCGAGAACACCGCGATCAAGGACGTTCTCAGCCGAAAACTCTGACGCCGTCGGCCAAGCGCGAGGCGATCCGGATCATGACGGTGGAACACGATCTGTCGATCGTTCGAGCTTGCGAGGTTGCCCGGCTGTCGCGGGCGGCGTACTACAAGCCGGGCGTCGATCGATTGGCGCGCGATGCCCAGGTGATCGCGGCGCTCCAGGCGATCGTGGTTCAAGAGCAGCGCTGGGGCTTCTGGAAGTGCAACGACCGATTGCGTGCGCAGGGCTATGGCTGGAACCACAAGCGAGTCTGGCGCGTTTACTGCCAGCTGCGGCTGAACCTGCCACGACGCACGAAGCGCCGTGTGCCACAACGCGAACGCCAGCCGCTGATCGTTGAGCCACGGATGAATGCGGTGTGGGCGCTCGATTTCATGCGCGACACGCTCTACAGCGGACGCGTCTTCCGCACCCTGAACGTAATCGACGAAGCGAATCGCGGCGCGCTGGGCATCGACATCGCGGTCAGCATCCCGGCGGCCCGGGTGATCACGTTCTTGACGCAAATGATCGACCTGCACGGCCGGCCGACTGCCATTCGTTGCGACAACGGTCCCGAACTAACGAGTCAGGCGTTCACCGATTGGTGCAAGGAGCAGGACATCGAGCTGCGGTTCATCCAGCCGGGCAAGCCCGATCAGAACGCGTACATAGAGCGCTTCAACCGCACGTACCGAGAGGAGGTGCTGAGCGCGTACCTCTTCGACTCGCTCGACGAGGTCCGCGAAATCACCGCCGGTTGGATCGACCGCTACAACGAGATCAGACCGCACGACGCGCTGGGAAGCCTGCCGCCAGCGCGCTATCGCGAGCAGTTGCTCGATGCGGAAATTCCAGGTTAGAACTGTCTACTTGACGGGGAAGCTTACGGGTGCTTCTCGCGGCGATGGGCGACGTGGCGCCGGGCGATTCGGGCCTCGCATCCGGCATCGTCAACACATCCTTCATGATGGGCGGCTCGCTCGGCCTCGCGGTGCTGGCGAGCTTCGCGGCCGCGCGCACCGACGACCTGCTCGGCCAGGGCGCGGCGCAGGCGCTGGCGCTCAACGGCGGCTATCGCATCGCGTTCGCAGTCGGCGCGCTGTTCGCGCTCGCCGCGGCATTGATCGGCGCGCTCCTGCTGCGCCCGCAGCAGGGCGACGAATCGCTTCCCGGGCTCGAGCGGACCTAGGCTCGCGCCTTTTCGCTGTTCACTCACCCACGAGGAGAGAGCATGAACGTCCAGCCTTACCTTTTCTTCAACGGCCGCTGCGAGGAAGCGATCGAGTTCTATCGCAGCGCGCTCGGCGCCAAGGACGTGCGCGTCATGCGCTTCAAGGAAGCGCCACCCGAGGCGCGGCAGGGGATGTTCCCGCCGGGCGCGGAAAACAAGGTCATGCACGCGGACTTTCGCGTCGGCGACACGCACATCCTCGCGAGCGACGGCGAATGCAAGGGCGATCTCGAGTTCAAGGGCTTTTCGCTCACAATCGCCGTGGACAGCACCGCCGAAGCGGAGCGCGTGTTCGGCGCGATCGGCAACGGCGGCCAGGTCGTCATGCCGCTCACGAAGACCTTCTTCTCGGCCGCGTTCGGCATGGCGCGCGATCGCTTCGGCGTGCACTGGATGGTGATCGTCGACGAGAAGTGAGGTTGGCCGGGCTTTGTGTGTGCGCGGAGCGCGGTGCGCGGGGGGCGCGGCGCGGGGTACTGCGCTCCGCCTCCGGTGCTCGCAATCAGTCGGTCGACTGCGCGAAACCCGGCGCGCCCGGGCGTCGTCGACGATCCGCGCGGAACGCCGGCGCGCCGCGCGCAGCGCTCCGACGCTGCGCAGTCGGCTCCGCGCAGTACCCCGCGCCGCGCTCGAACGGTTTGCGCCGTGCGCGGGAAAAGCAGGCCAGCGCAGTACCCCGCACCGCGCGCCCCCTGTCCCACATCGCTGCGCAATGGATCACGCACTACCGCGTCACCGGATGGGTTAGAGCCTCTGCCCCGCCGCCTGCGCGATCGCGTGCGCGAGCGCCTCGGCGTGACGGTCGGCGAGCACGCGATCGCGCGCTTCGACCATCACGCGCAGCACCGGCTCGGTGCCCGAGGGGCGCAGCAGCACGCGCCCCGATTCGCCGAGCGCGTGCACGGCGGCGCGCTCGGCTTCGCACACCGTGGCGTTGTCGTGCCAGTTCCAGCCGCGCTGCACCGGCACGTTGATCAGGCGCTGCGGAAAGAGGCTCACCGGCGCCGCCGCGTCGGCGAGCGTGCGATTGGTCTCGATCAGCGCGCGCAGCACCGCGAGCGCCGCGACGATGGCGTCGCCGGTCGTGTGCTTGTCGAGGCAAATGAGATGGCCCGAGTTCTCGCCGCCGAGCAGCCACCCGCGCTCCAGCATCATCTCGAGCACGTACCGGTCCCCCACCTTCGCGCGCGCGAGCGGGATCCTGGCCGCCGCGAGCGCCTGCTCGAAGCCGAGGTTGGTCATTTGCGTGCCGACCACGCCGCCGACGAGCGCGTGGCGCCGCTGGTAGTCGCGCGCGATCACGTACATCAGCTCGTCGCCGTCGTAGCAGCGCCCGCCGTCGTCGACCATGAGCAGGCGGTCGCCGTCACCGTCGAGCGCGATGCCGACATCCGCGGCATGCGTGCGCACCTGGTCCATCAGGAAGCGCGGGCTCGTCGCACCGACATCGTGGTTGATGTTGAGCCCGTCGGGCTCGTTCGCGACGGTGATCACCTCGGCGCCGAGCTCGTGGAACACGCGCGGCGCGACGTCGTAACCGGCGCCGTGCGCACAGTCGACGACGATGCGGAAGTCGCGCAGGTCGAGCTCGGCGGGGAACGTGCTCTTGCAGAACTCGATGTAGCGGCCGCCGGCGTCGCCGACGCGCCACACCTTGCCGAGGTCCTCCGACGGCACGCATTCGAGCGGCTCTTCCATCTTCGCCTCGATGGCGGCCTCCACTTCGTCGGGCAGCTTGCTGCCGCGCGCCGAAAAGAACTTGATGCCGTTGTCGTCGAACCGGTTGTGCGACGCGCTGACGACGATGCCGGCCGACAGCCGCAACGCGCGCGTGAGATAGGCGATGCCGGGCGTGGGCAGCGGTCCGCACAGGTACACGTCGACACCCGCGGCCGACAGCCCCGATTCCAGCGCGGCTTCGAGCAGATAACCCGAGATGCGCGTGTCCTTGCCGATCAGCACGCCGGGACGCTCGCCGCGCTGGTCCTGCGAGGTGCGCCCGTCGGTCGCGACGAGCACGCGTCCTGCGGCCCAACCAAGCTTGAGCACGAGCTCGGGCGTGATGGGCAACTGACCCACGCGTCCGCGCATGCCATCGGTCCCGAAGTACTTGCGATTCGCCACGGCCGCTCCATCGACGAGATGGGCGCCATTGTATGCCGCGTGCTGCAATCGCACGAAGGGCGCGGACGAAAGGCGGCGCGACGCGGATTGCGATCGCACCATTTGCTGCGGCTTTTATGACAGTTGCATGAGCGTCCAGACCTTGAGCGCATCCACGGTCTCGCGCACGTCGTGCACGCGCACGATGTCCGCGCCATGCGCCACGGCCACGAGCGCGGCCGACAGGCTCGCGGCAAGCCGCTCGGAGGCCGAGCGACCGGTGATGGCCCCCAGCGAGGACTTGCGCGAATAGCCCACGAGCAAAGGGTGGCCGAGCGTGGTGAGCACCTGCAAGTTGCGCATCAGTTCAACGTTGTGGTCGACGGCCTTGCCGAAGCCGATGCCCGGATCGACGACGATGCGCTCGGCCGCAATGCCGGCCGCTCGGCACGCGTCGGCACGCGCCGCGAGAAACTCCCGCACGTCCCGCACGACGTCCACGTACGTCGGCGCCTGCTGCATCGTGCGCGGCTCGCCTTGCATGTGCACGAGGCAGACCCCGACGTCGCTCGCCGCGACCGCTTCGACCGCTCCGGGTACGCGCAGCGCGCGAACGTCGTTGATCATCGCCGCGCCCGCGTCGACCGTCGCTCGGATGACTTCCGGCCTGGACGTATCCACCGACACGATCGCACCGTCGGCGGCCAGCGCGCGCACCACGGGCAGCACGCGGACGATCTCATCGGCAACGGAAACCTGCACGGCACCGGGACGCGTGGATTCGCCGCCGACGTCGACGATGTCGGCACCGTCACCGAGCAGCGCGCGCGCATGCGCGATGGCGCGTCCTGCGTCGAAATAGCGACCGCCGTCCGAGAACGAATCCGGCGTGACGTTCACGATGCCCATCACGCGAGGACGCGCGAGGTCGAGCCGGTGCGGGCCGCATTGCAGGAAGCGAGGCGCGCTCACGCCTGCGATGCTACACGCGCAAAAAAGGGCGTGCGGTTCACGCACGCCCTCGGGTGAAGCGTCGAAGCGTCAGGCAGGATTCGCCGACGGCGCCGCATCCGGCTTGGTCGGCGTCGCGCCCGGCGTGGACGAGCCGGACGTCGCGGTCGGCGTGGGCTTGGGCGGACGCGGCGGCTTGTTGGCCATGATGTCGCCGATCTGCTCGCTGTCGATCGTCTCGAACTCGAGCAGCGCCTTGGCCATCGCCTCGACCTTGTCACGGTTCTCCTCGATCAGCTTGCGCGCGAGCGCGTACTGCCGGTCGATGATGCCGCGGATCTCCAGGTCGACCTTCTTCATCGTCTCCTCGGACATATTGACCGTGCGCGTGATCGCGCGCCCGAGGAAGATCTCGCCTTCGTTCTCGGCGTAGACCATCGGGCCCATCAGGTCGCTCATGCCGTAGCGCATGACCATGTCGCGCGCGAGCTGCGTGGCGCGCTCGAAGTCGTTGGAAGCGCCGGTGGTCATCTGGTTCATGAACACCTCTTCCGCGATGCGGCCGCCGAACAGCACGGCGATGGTGTTCAGCATCCGCTCCTTGTCGAGGCTGTAGCGATCCGTTTCCGGAAGCTGCATCGTCACGCCCAATGCGCGGCCGCGCGGAATGATCGTGACCTTGTGCACCGGGTCGGTCTTGGGCAGCAGCATCGCGACGATCGCGTGGCCCGATTCGTGGTACGCCGTGTTGCGGCGCTCCTCTTCGGGCATCACGATCGAGCGCCGCTCCGCGCCCATGATGATCTTGTCCTTGGCGCGCTCGAAGTCGAGCATGTCGACCAGGCGCTTGTTGCCGCGCGCGGCGAACAGCGCCGCCTCGTTGACGAGGTTGGCGAGATCGGCGCCCGAGAATCCCGGCGTGCCGCGCGCGATGATGTCCGCTTTCACGTCGGGCGCGAGCGGCACCTTGCGCATGTGCACGAGCAGGATCTGCTCGCGGCCGCGGATGTCGGGCAGCGGCACCACCACCTGGCGGTCGAAGCGGCCCGGACGCAACAGCGCCGGGTCCAGCACGTCGGGACGGTTGGTCGCCGCAATGACGATCACGCCCGCGCTGCCTTCGAACCCGTCCATTTCCACGAGCAACTGGTTGAGCGTCTGCTCGCGCTCGTCGTTGCCGCCGCCGAGACCGGCGCCGCGCTGACGGCCCACGGCGTCGATTTCGTCGATGAATACGATGCACGGCGCGTTCTTCTTCGCCTGCTCGAACATGTCGCGCACGCGCGCCGCGCCGACGCCGACGAACATCTCGACGAAGTCGGAGCCGGAGATCGAGAAGAACGGCACCTTGGCCTCTCCGGCGATGGCCTTGGCGAGCAGCGTCTTGCCGGTGCCCGGCGAGCCGACCATCAGCACGCCGCGCGGGATGCGCCCGCCGAGCTTCTGGAACTTGGAGGGATCGCGCAGGAACTCCACGAGCTCGGCGACTTCCTCCTTCGCCTCGTCGCACCCGGCCACGTCGGCGAACGTGACCGTGTTGTTCGACTCGTCGAGCATGCGCGCCTTGCTCTTGCCGAAGCTGAACGCACCACCTCTGCCGCCGCCCTGCATCTGGCGCATGAAGAAGATCCACACGCCGATCAGCAGGAGCATCGGGAACCACGAGATGAAGATCTGCGCGAGGAAGCTCTGCTCCTCCTCGGGCTTGGCGTCGACCTTGACGCCGTACTTCACCAGGTCGCCCACCATCCAGATGTCGCCGGGACTGTAGGTGATGTACTTCTTGTGGTCGGTCGAGGTCCACTTGATCGTGCGTCCCTCGACGGTCGCCGATTCGACGCGCCCGTTCTTGGCCGAGTCCATGAACTCGGAATAGGCGACGGCATCCTTGGTCGCGGCCCGCGAATCGAACTGCTTGACCACCGTCAGCACGACGAGGCCGATCACGAGCCAGATACCGATGTTCTTCAGCAGATTGTTCAAGCCAGACTCCTTGCGGCCGGTGTTCGCGGGCGGCCGCGCCCGCTTTGCTGCCGCGAGGAGAGTGGCTCGCGCGGCGGGGCCTGTCATTTTACCGGCAACGGGTCCGGCAAGCCATCGAAAAGAGGCACTTTTCTTGCCAAATTGTCGTCAATCGGTGACGAAACCTTTCGCCACCACGAAAAGCTCACGACTCCGGTCCCGGGACGCCTTGGGTTTGCGCAAATAAATTTTCTCGAACCGCTCCCGCGTCGCCCGCTCGAACTCGGCCAAACCGGCGCCCTGGAAAACTTTGACGGCGAGGTCACCGCCCGGTTGCAGGTGCGCGGCCGCGAACTCCAGGGCCAGCTCCGCCAGATGAACGCTGCGCGCCTGGTCCACGGCGTCGATGCCCGACAGGTTGGGGGCCATGTCGGACACCACAAGATCGACCGCACGGCCTCCCAGCGCGGACTCCACGGCCCGAAGCCCCTCGTCGTCGGTGAAGTCCGCCTGCACGAAATGCACGCCGCCGATCGGCTCCATGGGCAGGATGTCCGTCGCGACGATGCGCGCGCCGCTGCCGAGGCGCTCGCGCAGCACCTGGGACCAGCTTCCCGGCGCCGCGCCGAGATCGACCACGGTCATCCCGGGCCGAAAAAGACGATCCTTCTGCGCGAGCTCGATGAGCTTGAACGCCGCCCGCGAGCGATAGCCCTGCTGCTGCGCGGCCTGCACGTACGGATCGGTAACGTGCTCGTGCATCCACGCCTTGCCGAAACGATGCTTCCTGCCGGCGCGGTTGAGCGGAGACTTCATGTCGCGAAGGTTAAACTGTCCGCATGCCCGCGCTCGATCCCGCCGCGCGGCGCGCCTTGCGCGCCCGCGCGCACCACCTCGATCCCGTCGTCTCGATCGGGCAGCACGGTCTCACCGCGGCCGTGCTGCACGAGATCGACGTGGCACTCAAGGCGCACGAGCTCATCAAGGTGCGCGTATTCGGCGACGATCGCGACGCGCGCGAGGCGATCATGCAGGAGGTGTGCGCTGCGCTCGATGCCGCTCCGGTGCAGCATCTCGGCAAGCTGCTCGTGGTTTTTCGCGAGAATCCCGAGAAGCGAAAGCCGGCGGCGCGGCCGGATCGCAAGACGAAGCCCGAGCATGCGACGCAGCGCGCAACCGAGCCGTTGCGCGGATCGAAGACTATGCCGCGCCGCCGCACACAGGTAGCGAGACCTTCCCCACCGAGCGGCGTGCCGAGAGCGGGATTGCCGCGCCGGCGGCGGGCGCGCGGTTAGGTCGCGCGCGTTCATGACCTGCCTGCTGACGAGCCGAGTTGACCGGCACTTGCCAGCGGCCGCCGAAGCACGGCGGCGTGACACGCGTACGGTCGAACGCGCTGGTAGGCGTCATTTCTTGTCGCCCCAATGCCAGGCCGGTGGCTCGCCCTTTGCGTAGCAGATTGCGCACAACAAAGCGCTGAGAATGCACACGTATGC
Source organism: Casimicrobiaceae bacterium (assembly GCA_036406955.1). GTDB lineage: Bacteria > Pseudomonadota > Gammaproteobacteria > Burkholderiales > Casimicrobiaceae > VBCG01. The sequence continues at coordinate 48,204 of DASXAF010000156.1, read as the reverse complement.
AACGAACGATAGCGTGTGTTCCCTTGGGGGAAGGATGATCACCCCAACTGCCAGCAGCGCGACAAAGCCGACGAGCACAACCCAGCCCTGCCACATGGTCGGCAGCCCCCAACCCCAACCGTAACGTTTAGCCGGGAACCAGTAGCGATGGATTTCTGGCATGGGGTTTTAACTCCTGCAGCGGAAGCTGGGTGACGCCTGGCGAATGTAAGCCAACCGGCGCGCTGCCGCCCGCGTGGCCAAGCAGGAAACCACGTACCGGGGCATCCGGTCGCGCGCTTGGTTGGGGCGGCACTACACATGCTCCTCCCGAGACATCCAGATGACGATGTCCCACGCATTTCGAAGGGCCACGACAAGCAGAAGAATGACGACGACGGCAACGCCGTACATCGACAACGGAGTCCCCAGAACGAATCCGAGGCCCGCAGCCAAGAGGAGGCCGTAGCTTGCCACCGGCAAGGCGACAAACCAGATCCAGTCGAGGAGATCCAGTTCGTTGTGCCGCCAATTCCGATGAGCTCTGGTGATCACCGAGTAAACGAGCGCTCCTGTGCTCCCCACGCAAAGGCGTGCACCAATCGCGATCGGGGATAGATCCGGGACCAGGAACATTGCCGAGACAACTAGGGTAGCGGTGAAGTGGACGGCGTTCGGTGAGAGGAATGCTCGCACGCCTGTGGTCCGATCGCGGGCGACGACTCGTAATCCCAGCGAGACGACCACGAACAGGAGACCGGTCAAGGCCGCGCCTGCCGTGCCGATCAGCAGGTAAAAGTCGTGCCACGCCTGCAACTGTTGTGTCCAATCTCCATGCACGTGCGGCCTGACGATTTAGGTTGACCGGCGCGCGACACGCTTCCCGCGCGCAAGAATGAAGGTACGCGCGCGCGTCCGGTTGGACGCCACGTCAGGCGCATTCAATCGACAACGAAAAGCTTTGCTCCATGCTGAGTCGAGGAGCGGTGCGGTTCGGCATTGTCGGCAACCTGGTAGCTCATGCCTGGCTTCAGCGTAAACGTGCGCCCGTCTTCGAGTTCGGTGTGAAGCTCACCCTCCGTGCACAGAAGAATATGCCCCTTGGTACACCAATGGTCAGCGAGATAGCCGGGAGAGTATTCGACCATGCGTACGCGGATACTTCCGAAGTGCTGCGTTCGCCAATTCGCCCATCCTCGCTCGCCGCGATGTTCGGTCGGCGTGAGCTGCGACCAGTCCGTGGTTCCAAAAGGAATGTCTGCAATGTGCATGATCGAATCCTTCGGTCGGGGGACGCGTGTGACGGACCAAGTCGACCGGCACGCGGCCACCGGCGGTGGCGACAAACGAGCCGCATGCCCGGGCGCACGGTCGAACGCCATGTCACGGCGCACTTCCGTTGACGTCGGGTGCATCGACAATTTCGCTTGCGTACCGCGCGAGCGAACGGTTGTATCTAGGCAAATACTTCGAAAGCGCGGCGAGGCTAACGCCAACAGCCTCACGTTCACGCCCGAGGTCGACAAGCGCGAGAGCAAGAAAGGCACGCACGGCGCCATCAAGCTCGTCAGATGGGGCATGAAGCTCGGCGAAAAGCAGATCGGCGGCTTCCGCGGCGTTGCCCAAGTTGCGCAGCGAACTCGCCAGCTGAATAGTGGCGCGGCGACGACGCATGCCGCTCAACCCCGCTTCAAGCGCAGCTCGATAGAGTGGAACTGCAAGGTCAGGGTGACCTGTGGAGTCTTGCGCCGAAGCACGTTCAAAAAGCCCGATGGCACTCCCGGATGGCAATTCTCCGACCAACAACTCGACCTCCGCCACGAAAGCCGGCGGGTCGAAGCGTTCGATCTCGCTCCACAGACCGGCAATCCGACTCTCCCAAGATGCGTCCGTGTGGCTCACCACCCTGCGCGCCCTAACGAGCCAAGCTGACCGCGCGTGCCGGCGGTTGCCGAATGACGGCGCGGGACACGCGTCCGGTTCAACGAAGCGTCAGGCGGTGACACGGATTGAGCTAGCCAGGAACTCAGCCGCGAAGTCCGCGCCATTGGGCCATACGAGCGTGGAGCGCCGTACGCGCGCGTCTGGAGCGCGTCCCCTAAAGTTCCGGTGCGAGACGCAGGTCGCAAGAGGCACCGCGCAAGCTAATCACGCGAACGCTCGCCACCGAATATGAGGCCGAACGCAACACCTAACGCAGCCCCAAGGGCGACGCCCATCGCCAATTGATGCAGCGCGGCGCCGATTGCTGCGCCGATACCGATACCGAGGGCGATTCCAATGGCGAGTTTCATTAGTACACCCCGTGCGTGCGAACGATTGATGTTACGCGCGCGCTTGGCCCCCCGCAAATACGCTCGTGTGCCGCCTAACGATTGAGTTGACCGGCGCCCCACCACCCAAGGTTGGCGAGTAGGCAGTCGCAGGCCGGCGGGTCCGTCGAACGCCATGTTAGGCAGATAGCCGGCTACCCGGCATGGGGTATGACAAACGGCATTACCGGGTCACCGTTACCGCGGCACTCGAAAATGGCCTCGTTCCATGGCGCGGCCTGACGGCTTGCGCGGCGGCGGCGGTGCGAGGAGGCGAAGCCGGCGAGCGAGTCCGATGCACGCACATGTTCGGCGACCGCAAATTCTGGGACTCTAGACCGCGCTGAAGTCTCCCGCGCGAGGGCCGTAGCTTCTGCCACGATGCAACGTTTGGCATTCTGAATGGGTCGAGGCTTTCGCCACGTTCGCTCATCCTCCCCTTGCGTGCCGCCTGCACGCGTACTAAACTGAACCAAATGGTTCAGTTTATGCGAGCCCGCCTCGATGCCTCGTTCGCCGCGCTCTCGGATGCCACCCGACGCGGCGTTCTGGAGCAGCTGGGACGTTCCGACTCTTCGATCACGGACCTTGCCGAGAAATTCCAAATGACCCTCACGGGCATGAAGAAGCACGTCCGCGTCCTCGAGCAGTCCGGGCTCGTCACCACGGAGAAGCTCGGGCGCGTGCGGACCTGCAGGCTCGGCCCGCGCCGATTGGAGGAAGAGGCGGCATGGCTCGAGAAGTACGGTCAGCTCTGGGACGCACGCTTCGACGAGTTGGACAAGGTTGTCGAGGAACTGAAACGGAAGGAGAAGGCCGATGGACGCAAGAAGAGAAAGTGAAGCCACACCGATGAAGAACTGCACGAGTGTGGAACGGAAGTCCGAGCGTGAGCTCGTCGTCACGCGAACCTTCAACGGTCCGGCGCGCATCGTGTTCGAGGCGTGGACCAGGCCCGAGCTGTTCAAGCAGTGGTGGGTGCCGAAGTCGATGGGCATCTTCCTGCGTTCCTGCGAGATGGATGTTCGTGTCGGCGGCAGGTACCGCTTGGTGTTCGGCCGCGATGCCTCGAACACTGACGAATTCTTCGGCAGGTATATCGAAGTGACACCGTACTCGCGCCTCGTCTGGACCAATGACGAAGGTGGTGACGGTGGGCCCGTCACCACGGTGACCTTCGAGGAGAAAGGCGGCAAAACGCTGCTCGTCATGCACGAGCTCTATCCCTCGAAGGAAGCTCTCGACGCTGCCGGCACCGGGGCGGCGGAGGCGACGAAAGAGACGTTCGAACAACTGGACGAGCTTCTCGTCGCCCTGGGCACGAGCGTGGGACGGTCATGAACGTGTCGATCCCGCGGTCGGCCGCCTGGCTCATTGGTTCCGACCTCGATCCGTTGTCGCACAGCGATCAGCGAGTGGCCATCGGTCCTCGCGGCCGATGCTGGCGTGCTGCTCGCTGAGGCCGACCTGGCTCACATGCTGTCGGGGCCCACGTGAGATTCGCTAGTTAACCGGCGCGCCGCGCCGCCGCTCGCGAGCAAGAAGACACTTACCCGCGCGTCCGATTGAACGCAGGTCAGGCCGCCATATTCGCTTGTCCCTAAGTCGCAGCAGCGCCATGCTGAGGCCAACCACTGGGCATCGGGGCAGCGTCATCTTCTTCGCGGGATACCCCGCATCTGAGAAGATTTCCGCCTTTCACAAGGAGATGGCGAAAACGATGGCGCGGATCACGCCCGTAGGGCTAACGAGCCAAGCTAACCGCCGTGCCGCTTGGATGTGAGCCAACGCCAAGGCACGTGCCAGCGCGTCCGGTTGAACGCCGCGTTAGGCCGCATTGGGCGGCTCGCGATTGATCCGTGTGGCCAACTCCTCGGGCCAAGAGTTCGGCAACGGCGGCAGCGCCATTGCCCACAGCGGAACGACTCTCCGAATACGGCCGTCTGCAGCCAATTCGTCGATGTTCTCGCCTGTTGCGACGACGGTGCTGTCTGCGCGGACGATCGCAACAGCAAAGCGCACGAAATGCTCGAAGCTAACGATGCCGCTGGCCAAAACGAGCCGGCAGCCGGGCCAGTTTCGATGAAATGCAGCGATCTTCTCCGAGATGGCCGTGTAGCCGGCGAAAAGCCGGTTAGGACCCCAAATTTCCGCATCTTCAGTCATGCAACGAGCGAGTAACTCGCCTCGTCGATTGGCGTCGCGTTCAGCGAAGGCCTCAAAGTACAACTGGTTAGTCGCGAGGAATGAGGAAAGCTCCACGCCAGGGTTGTGGGCCTCGTTCATCGTAGCTCCTTGCGGCCTAACGAGCCAAGTTAACCGGCGCCGGGCCACCGACGCTCGCGAGAGAGAAGACGCGTACCCCGGCGTCCGGGTTCAACGCACTGTTAGAGCGCAATATCTGCATGGCGCAATCCTGCACCGAAGGCTGCCAAGCAGCCAATGGTCGCGCGCCGAGCGGTATTTTGATGTGGCCCGGAGCCTCGAGCGCGCCGCCGCTTGGGGCGTCCCGCTATGGCGGGCTCTATAGTTTGCGAAGCCGCTGCCGCGTGAGTCGGTCGACCGCTGCGTACCGGAGCGATCGGTTTGGTGCCTGCGCTGCTGCGCTGTGGCGCGGCAAGCGGTCATTGCACACAAAGGCAGCAACACTACAAACGCTTACCCCGCGATGCACGACCAGCCGAGGTGATAGAGAGATCGCCGACCTGCCGGTCCCACGATTGCGCTCTAACAACACCAAGCTAAGGGGCGTGCCGCCACCCACGCTCGGGAAAAAGGAGGCCTTCCGCGGCACTGCCCTTGAGCGCGTGGTTGGGCCGCGTCATGTCAATGGACACGCGCTACGCACGGCCAGTCGCTACACCGATGAGTTAGTGAAACCACCCGTTGGCGCCGGGTGAGGAATGGACCACCCGAAGTAAACTTCGACCTCTGCGATTTGATGCCCGCGGATCGTAAGCACTTCAGTGTTGCGAAAGCGCGAGCCGTCAACATTGCGTGCTTCATAAATGACGAAGACCTTGGGACCATCGCGGACCGCGTGGATCAGATCAAACGCCGCAATGTTTTGGCTATTCGGCCAGCAGCGTGCGAAATAGGTTTTGCGATCGAGGCGATTGTCCAAGGGGCTGCTGAAATGGAAATCGTCGGCGATTAGAGCCTCAATAGCAGGGCGGTCCTTACGTTCGTAAGCTTCGTAACAAGCGCGAGCGACGGAGATGGCGTCGTCTTTCATGGATATGGGCCAATTACAAACTGAAGTGATTTTACGCGGCCGGCGCGGAATGACGCCCAACGATTAAGTTAACCGACGCCCGGCTACCGACGGCGAGGAGAAACGAGCCGCGTACGCGGGCGTCCAGTTGAACGCCATGTTAGGCCACAGATCGTCAGCCATGGGTGGCCTCGCTGGGTAGAACGACCTTAAGACCCAACTCACCTGCTGCAACCGCAAACGAGGGACGAGAACGCTCCGCAAAGACGACTATCGATTGGACATTTGCCCCCGCTCGCCGAGCGAAGGAACCGTAGACGAGCGCTTGACCAATCAGCTCGGGAGTTAATCTGAGCTTCGCCTCACACAAAACGACAGGCAGGCCCGAGATTGGATATTTGGTTGGTGCCCCAGTGCCAGCCACCTCGGTGCCGGTCTCGAGCGCCTCGGGAAACCACATTGCATCAAGGTAGCAGTCGCCTAGGTAGTACTCCCAGACGAGGCGCCCGCGCGCTCCATGCACTTCGTGCCACCACTGGCGAATTAAGGCCTGTTCACGAGGATGACCATTTGAGACGCTAGGTCGAAGGTAGATTGTCACCGCGTCGGGTTCGTATGCTGCCTAACGATTAAGTTAACCGGCGCGCGGCCACCGCCGCCGCCGAGGAAGAAGGCACTTGCCCGCGCGTCCGGTTGAACGCCATGTTAGGCATGGAGCCGGTCCGAAATGCGCAAGTAGCAGACATACGGTGCTCAGTCTAGGAATGTCCAGGTATCTGCCCCGTCGAAGCGCCTAACGACTACTGACTCCACCAGCTTCGGATCGAAGTTGCGCAGGTTTACGCCGTGCCGCGCTCCTGGCTTTGGGTCGAGCGGCTCCCAGTGGGTCACGATGCCGCAAGTCTTGCAGCGCAAGTTCCTCAAAGTCCGATCGCCCCAGATGTACTCCTCTGTGTTCTCGGGATGACCTTCAACCAAGACGGTTCCGAATTCGTAGTAAGCCCAAATGCCTCCAGTGCGACGGCAGAGGGAGCAGTTGCAGCTCGTGGCCTTCTCTGGCGCAGATGGAAGAGTGAGGCGAACCGCTCCGCAATGGCAGGAGCCATGAAGGTGCGATGGTGGGGATTCGTTTTGCAAGGATAAGCAGCGTAGCTTCAGTGCAGCCTAACGAAGAAAGTTAACCGGCACCCCGCCCGCCGACACCCGGAAGAAGTACGCGGGCGTCCGGTTGAACGCCATGTTAGGCGGCGGCTCCAAGCACAGTTATAAGGTGGTCGGTTGCGAGCACCCGGGCGATATTTCCTTCAAGATAGCGAAGCGTAACGTCGTGGTGCTCGGGGTCGCTCGAAGCGACGCAGTCGCCGGCCACTATCACATCATAGTCGCGTTGATATGCGTCGATAGCGGTCATTCGGACGCAGGCATGTGTATTGACGCCGGCAACCACCACTACCTCCGGTCGAAGCGTCGAGAGCTCAGCGTCGAGCTCCGTGCCAAAGAACGCGCTGTAGCGCTTCTTAACAAGAACCAAGTCCCGGGGATGGCGCTCGAGCTCCGACAAGATGTCGCAACCCGCAGTCCCTGCGATAGTGATCGATACATTATTTGCGCGCATCGCCAAGAACGCATCGTGGAGATCCGGGGCGAACTCCTGTCGTATCCAGATAATCGGCTGCCCCGAGCATCGAAAAACGCGCACCAGCGCATTCGTTCGAGCAACAAGGCGCGATCGCTGCGCGGACAGAGCGTGACTTCGCTCAAAGAAATCATTGAGCATGTCGACGACTATGAGAACTGCGCGGTCCAATCAGCTGCCCTCCTTCGGCCGCCTAACGAGCCAAGTTAACCAGCGCGTGCCAGCGCCCGCCGAAGGACGGCCGCGGCACACGCGTCCGATTCAACGCAGTGTCAGGCGGCGTTTTCAAAGCGGTCACCGACTGCCAGTGAGCCAGTAGAAAGAATATCTGCACGCAGTCCGGCGCGATGACTTAGGCACTTGACTACGGCACGAGGCGGCAACACCGCTGACGCCAAGGCATTGCCGAGAGTCATGCAAGGTTCACATAGTTCGATGCCGCGAAATCGGATCGAACCAAACAAGAACTGCCGTCCGACGAGCTCGTTCAGGCGAACGCCGCGGGTAACCACGTTTCGACCAGTAACCGATAGATCACGCGGCAGTCGATGCTCATCTTGGAAGAACTCGATCGCCTCCGCCTCCACGAAGGTGATGTTCTGACCCGGATTACCGTCATGCCCGAAGTAGCGGTCACCCTCGATGCCAGCCCCTTCGACGACCTCTACCTGGTCATGCGATGTTTGGGGCCCGGCTGAGCGACTGCGCGTGTAGATTCGTTCGATCATCAGCGTTGTTCCAAAGCTCCGGTCGATTCTGTGCGCGCCGCCCAACGATTAAATCAACCGGCGTGCGGCCAGTGCCGGCCGGAGGAAGAGGACACGTGCCCGCGCGTCCGGTTGAACGCCGTGTTAGGCAGAGTTCGCATACGGACCTCAATAAAACTCCATTGCGCGCAGGCCAAGATATTTTGGCTCAGGGAAGCCATTCTCCAGGTCAACCCAAAATACATCCCTCAGGACAGGAGGAAAGACGATCTTCCCGTCGAACTCGCCGCGCGACAAAAAGCATGTGTCGGCAATGAATTCGCGCGCGGCTTCGGCCGATGCGGCGGAGAGCTCGCCCCCAACAACGCAGGCGTGAACCAGATCTTGCACTCACGCGTGGTTGGAGTGGATAGGTCCTCGATGTAGGCGATCCGCACAGGCTCGACGAGTAAACCGCATTCCTCTCGCACCTCGCGACGAAGCGCCGAATGCAGGTCCTCCGTATCCTCGGCGCCGCCGCCGGGGGCGACCCAAAAATCGTATGCACCCGGCTTGCGATGTCTGACCAAAAGGACCTTGTTGTGCTCGACCACAAGCGCCCCGGCCGCGATCCTGTGCTTCATCCGCCGCCTAACGATCCAAGTTAACCGGCGCGTGCCTGCGGCTGCCGAAGGACAGCCGCTGGACACGCGTCCGGTTCAACGCAGTGTTAGGCCGCCGGTACTTCAACGTAGCTTACGGCGCTGGACGGCTCAGGAATCGGAAGGCCATCTTCCCGTAGGCCCTCAATGTGAAACTCGATTGCGTCACGGATCTCGCGCTCTACCTCGTCGCGTGTCGCACCGGTTGCAACGCACCCTGGCAAATCAGGTACGTACGCCGAATAGTTTGATCCGGCGTTCTCGATAACGATCGCATAGCGCATTTGACGCCTCACTTCTTGAAACCGGCTTGCTTTCGGATGCTGTTAAGAGTGCCGGGCGCAAGCTCATCGCTCGGTTTGCCGGGAACGGTAACGCGTCCCCGCTTGGTCGGATGCTTGAACTGTCGATGGCTGCCTCGAGTCGCGACCAGTTGCCACCCGTCGTCGGCGAGTTGCCGAAGTATCTCGCTGACCTTCACGCCTCCATTATCCCGGTCGTCGGCTCATGTCGCCTCGGACGAGCGGCCTAACGACCCAAGTTAACCGGCGGCTTTACGGCCCGGCCGAAGGCCCGCCGCCAAGACGTCCGGTTCAACGACCTAACGAGCCAAGTTAACCGGCGCGTGCCAGCGGCCGCCGAAGGACGGCCGCGGGACACGCGTCCGGTTCAACGCAGGGTTAGGCGGCAGCATCGTGTCGCATTACTATAACGGGCACATTGACGTGGTTCCGCTTGACGGTCGAGCGGCTGACTTCACGAAATCCGTGGCGTCCATAAAACTCCGACGCGTTCATCGTAGATTCAACGATAACTGGCTCAGGACTCGATCCTCGCGCCAAAACAAGTGCGTGTTCAAGAATTCGCCGGCCGATTCCCCGCCGAGCCATCGAAGGTTCAACGTAAACCGCAACCACAGCACCTGGCGCGACCTCGCCGAAGCCAACAACGTCGCCTTCGGATTCGGCGACGAAAATGGCCGCGCGGCGGATCGGCTCAAAGAATCCTTCCGGTTTGCGATTCAGCAACCAACCCTCGATTATCTCAGCGGAATAGTGACTCGAACAAAGAGCCCGGACCGCTGAAATGTGAACCTCGTGAAGGCGCTCGGCATCTTCAAGCTTCGCGGTTCGGAGTGTTATCGGCGCATCCATGACGAGACCCTGCTGCCTAACGAGAAGTAGATATCTCGGACGATTGATAAGAATTTAGCGTACGCCGGGTAATCGCGGCATGCAATCGCAAGCGGATGAAACGCAAGGCCAAAATGACCAAGAGGCGTCGCCCGTGCCGCTATCGCCGTCTGGCGCACGGCTCGGTCCCGGTGACCCTCCTAAACTGCTGGACCAGATCCGCGCACGCATTCGCTACCGTCATTACAGCATCAGGACCGAGAGGGCCTATGTCGATTGGGCGCGGCGGTTCGTGCTGTTCCATGGCAAACCGCACCCCCGCGACATGGGTGCCGCCGAAGTCGAACGCTTCCTCACCTATCTCGCCAATGAGCGCGGGCTGGCGGCGGCGTCGCATCAGCAGGCGTTGGCTGCGCTCTTGTTCCTGTACCGGGAGTTCTCGGCATCGACTTGCCGTGGCTCGTCGAGATCGGCCGGCCCAGGAAGCCCCAACGGCTACCTGTCGTCCTGACCGTCGACGAAGTGCGGCGCGTGCTTGCGCATGTGGACGGCGTGCACGGCGTGATGGCGAGACTGCTCTATGGAGCCGGCCTGCGGTTGATGGAATGCGTCCGGCTGCGCGTGAAAGACGTCGATGTCGCGCGTCGCGAATTGCTGGTGCGCGACGGCAAGGGCGGTCGTGACCGCGTGACCATGCTGCCCGCGTCTCTCATGCCTGAACTGCGCGGTCATCTCGAGCGTGTACGCGCGTTGTGGCAAGGGGACCGAGCGCGCCGGACAGCCGCAGTCGAACTGCCCCTTGCGCTGGCGCGCAAGTATCCTCGAGCCGGCGGGACGTGGGCATGGTTTTGGGTATTTCCCGCGGCGCAGCTCAGTCGTGACCCGCGCAGCGGCATCATCCGACGCCACCACGTTCACGAGCAGAACCTCCAACGCGCCATCAGGCGTGCAGTACGCCAGGCGGACATCGCCAAACCAGCAACGACGCACACGCTACGTCATTCCTTCGCCAGGCACCTTCTCGATAGCGGCTACGACATTCGCACGATCCAGGAGCTCTTGGGCCATCGCGACGTTTCGACCACGATGATCTGCACGCACGTGCTCAATCGCGGCGGTCGCGGCGTAATCAGCCCACTCGACCGGTAGTTTGGCGGCGCTCGGCGACTCGACCGACTCACGCATGCCACGGATCGAGGCGCTCGGCGTCGATCGCGTACTTGCGCAGCGCGTCGGCAACACGCGCCCGTTCGACCGCCCCTTCGCGCGCAAGCGCGTCGAGCGCCGCGACGACGACATGTTGGCGATCCACTTCGAAAAACCGCCGCAGCGCCGCACGCGTGTCGCTGCGGCCGAAGCCGTCGGTGCCGAGTGCAGTGAAGGGCGCCTGCACGTGCGCGGCGATGAGCTCCGGATAGGCGCGCACGTAATCGGTTGCGGCGACGATAGGCGTGTGACCGCTCAACAGACCGGCGACATGGCTGCGGCGCGACGACGCTTCGGGATGCAGGCGATTCCAGCGCTCCACCTCGCGCGCCTCCCGTGCGAGCTCGCTGAAGCTCGTCACGCTGAAAACCTCGCTCGCCACGTTCCAGTCGTCGCGCAGCAGCTCGGCGGCGGCGATGATTTCGCGCAGGATCGTCCCCGAGCCAAGCAGACGCACGCGACCGGCCGGCGCCTGCGGCTCGTACGCGGCGAGCCGGTACATTCCGCGCACGATCTGCTCGTCCACGCCCGGCGGCAATGAAGGATGCGCGTAGTTCTCGTTCATCACCGTGAGGTAGTAGAACACGTCCTCCTGCCGCTCGATCATCGCGCGCATGCCGTGATCCATGATCACCGCGAGCTCGTACGCGAAGCACGGATCGTAGGCCCGGCAATTCGGCACGGTCGCGGCGACCACGTGGCTGCTGCCGTCCTGATGCTGGAGTCCCTCGCCGCCGAGGGTCGTGCGTCCCGCAGTGGCGCCGAGCAGGAAACCGCGCGCGCGCTGGTCGGCCGCCGCCCAGATGAGATCGCCGACGCGCTGGAAGCCGAACATCGAGTAATAGATGTACATCGGCAGCATCGCGCGGCCGTGGACGCTGTAAGAGGTCGCCGCGGCGATCCAGGAGCACAGCGCGCCGGCCTCGGTGATGCCTTCCTCCAGCAACTGCCCGTCGCGCGCTTCTCGATACGACAGCATCGAATGCGCGTCCTCCGGCTCGTAGAGCTGCCCGAGCGGCGAATAGATGCCGACCTGCCGAAAGAGCGAGGCCATGCCGAAGGTGCGGGCCTCGTCCGCCACGATCGGCACGACGATCGGACCCAATGCCGGGTCCTTCAGCAGATTGCTGAGAAGGCGCACCGCGGCCATCGTGGTCGACATCTCCTTGCCGTCGGCGCCGATCGCGAAGCGCGCGTAGCGCTCGAGCGGCGGCACGGCGATCGACGGCGCTTCGCGCCGCCGCCGCGGCATATAGCCTCCCAATGCGGCGCGGCGCTCGCGCAGATACTTCATCTCGCGGCTGTCCTCCGGCGGCTTGTAGAAGCGCAGTTGCGCCAGATCGTCGTCCGACAGCGGCAGGTGGAAGCGGTCGCGAAACGCCTTGACCGCGTCGAGGTCGAGCTTCTTCTGCTGGTGCGCGATCATGCGCGATTCGCCCGCCGCGCCCATGCCGTAGCCCTTCTTGGTCTTCGCGAGGATGACGGTCGGTTGGCCCTCGTGCTCGCGCGCGAGACGCATGCTCGCGTAGAGCTTGCGAAAGTCGTGACCGCCGCGCGTGAGGCCGTCGATCTCCGCGGGCGTCATGTGCGCGACGAGCGCCTGGAGCTCCGGATCGAGCCCGAAGAAGTGGTCGCGGTTGTACACGCCGTCGTTGGCGCCGAGCGTCTGATACTGCCCATCCACCGTTGCGGCGAAGCGCCGCAGGAGCGCGTGATGGGTGTCGCGCGCGAACAGCGGGTCCCAGTCCGACCCCCACAACACCTTGACCACGTTCCAGCCGGCGCCCGTGAAGAGCGCCTCGAGCTCCTGGATGATCTGGCCGTTGCCGCGCACCGGACCGTCGAGGCGCTGCAGGTTGCAATTGATGATGAACGTGAGATTGTCGAGGCGCTCGCGCGCGGCGAGCGTGAGCGCGCCGACCGCCTCGGGCTCGTCCATCTCGCCGTCGCCGAACACGCCCCACACGTGCCGATCGCTCTCAGCGGCGAGGCCGCGATGCTCGAGATAACGCATGAAGCGCGCCTGGTAGATCGCGCTGATCGGGCCGAGGCCCATCGAGCCCGTCGGAAACTGCCAGAAATCGGGCATCAGCCAGGGATGGCAATACGAGCACAAGCCTGCTCCGCCCACTTCCTGTCGATAGCGCGCGAGCTGGTCCTCGGTCAGGTCGCCTTCGAGGAATGCGCGTGCATACACGCCCGGCGCGGAGTGCGGCTGGAAGTACACGAGGTCGCCACCTTGCCGCTCGCTGGCCGCACGAAAGAAATGGTTGAAGCCCACCTCGAAGATTTCCGCGGCCGATGCGTAGCTCGCGATGTGGCCGCCGAGCTCCGGCGACGTCTGGTTGGCGCGCACCACCATAGCGAGCGCATTCCAGCGGATGATCGCGTCGATGCGATGCTCGAGCTCGAGATCGCCGGGGTACGGGCCCTGCCGGCTCAGCGGAATCGTGTTCTGGTACGCGGAGTGGGGCGGCACGTGCGCGACCACGCCGAGCTGCTGTGCTTGCTCCTCGAGGCGCTTCAGCAGGTAAAGCCCACGCTCCGGGCCGCAGCGGCGGACCACCGCGTCGAGCGCATCGGCCCATTCGCGGGTCTCTTCGGGATCCTCGTCCTCGCGCTGCCACGGATCGGCGAGGCGATGGATTTCCTCTGGGTGGAAGTGGGACATGGGCGGCTCCTCACGAGCCGCCAGAGTACCGCAATGGCGCGCGCGACTACTGCTGTGCTGCGGCGATACGAACCGCCAGGTCGAACGCGGCCTGCAGACCCTCGGGGTTGGCGACGTTGCGGCCGACGATGTCGAACGCCGTCCCGCTGGCGCACGTGGCGACCGGCACGGGCAATCCGCCGTGCAGCGTCACGCCGCGATCGAAGCCGATCAGCTTCATCGCGATCTGGCCCTGGTCGTGGTACATCGACACCACGGCGTCGTAGTCGCCCCGTCGTGCAGCGACGAATACCGTGTCGGCGGGCAGCGGGCCGTGCGCCGCGATGCCGCCGTCACGCGCCAGCGCGACGGCCGGCGCGATGAGCTCGATCTCCTCGCGACCGAGCGACCCGCCGTCGCCGGCGTGCGGGTTCAGCGCTGCGACGGCGATGCGCGGCGCGGCCTTGCCCGATGCACGCAGATAACGATCGACGATGCGCACCGCCTGAACGATGCCCTCGACGCTCAGCGCCGCCGGCACGTCCTTCAGCGGAATGTGCGACGTCACCCGCGACGTCCACAAGTCGCCGGTGATGTTGAATTCGCTGACGAACCCCTCGACGCCGAAGAACGTCTGCAGATAGCGCAGCTCGTCTTCCTGCGCGAGGCCGGCCAGGCGCAGCGCGTGCTTGTTGAGCGGCGCGAACACGATGCCGTCGATGCGTCCGACGCGCGCCTCCTCCGCCGCGACCGTGAGCGCGCTGAGCCCCGCGCGCCCGCCGCTCGACGTCGCTTCGCCGGCCGTGAGTGCCTGCCCGTCCAGCAACGAGAGCGAAGCGATGGCCGGCGCAGGGCCGCCCGCGGGATTTCGCGCCACGCGCACGCCGGCCACGCGCTCGCCGGCCTCGAGGATCGCCGGATCGGTGAACACGACGACGTCGGCGCGTTGCGCGTTCTCGGCGCGCGCGAGCACCTTGACCGCGATCTCGGGGCCGATGCCGTTGGGATCGCCGAGAACGAACGCGATGCGCGGCCTCATCGTCGTTACTCGATCCTGATGTTCGCCTGCTTGACGAGCTTGCCGAAGCGCTCGTAGTCGCTGCGGTTCATCTGCGCGAACGCGTCGAGATCGATGTCACCCGGCTCACCACCGAGGCCGCGCAGCTTCGCCTGCACGTCGGGCATCTTCAGCACGCGCGCGAGCTCCTCGTGGAGCTGGTCGACGATCGCCTTCGGCGTTCCGCCGGTGACGAAGAGGCCATACCATGTAGTCATCTCGGCGGCCGGATAGCCGGCCTCGGCGATCGTCGGCACGTCGGGCAGCTCCGCCGAGCGCTTCGGCGACGTCACGGCGAGCGGCCGGAACTTGCCGGCCTTGATCTGTCCCATCGCCGACGATGTCGTGTCGAACATCGTCTGCACCTCGCCCGACAGGATGTCGACGTGCGCCTGCGAGCTTCCCTTGTAAGGAACATGGACCATCTGCACGCCGGCGGCCTGCGAGAACGCGACGCCGGCGATGTGCTGCGTGCTGCCCACCCCCGACGACGCATACTTGATCTCGCCGGGATGCGCCTTCGCGGCGGCGACCAGGTCCCGAACGCTCTTCATCGGCTGCGTCGCTCCGACGACGAGCACGTTCGGCACCACGACCACGAGGCCGACCGGCTGCACCTGCTTCAGCGGGTCGAACGCGAGCTTCATCATGTGCGGGGCGATCGCCTGGCCCGTGTTCGTCGCGACCAGCAAGGTGTAGCCGTCGGCGGGCGCCTTGGCGGTCATGTCGGCCGCGATGGTGTTGGACGCACCCGGCCGGTTCTCGACCACGAACGGCTGCTTCAGGTCGGCCTGGAACTTTTCGGCGAGCATGCGCGCGACGATGTCGGTGCCGCCGCCGGCGTTGGCGCCGACGAGAATGCGCACGGGCCTGCTGGGGTACGGGTCCGCCGCGAGCGCTGCGCCGGCAAGCGCCAGCGAAAGCACCGCGCACGCGGCCTGGATCATGAATCGCATCGGCTTCCTCCTGAAGTGCGGGCCGCCTGTCGCGCCGGCCCGACGCGCATCCTAGCGGAGGCGGTTATAACGGTCCAATCATCTTTCAGCTGGTTGTGATACTGTTTTGACATCGCTGCCCCGCCAGCCCCGTGCCTCGCCCCGTCTCCGAAATGCGTCCCTTGCTCGCGCGGGTCAAGCTGCGCCAGCTCGCCCTGGTCGCGGCGCTGGAGGATCTGCGCAGCCTGCGGCGCGCGGCCGAAGCGGTTGCCGTCACGCAGCCCGCGGCAACGCGTCTGTTGCGCGAGCTCGAGCAGGCGCTGGGCCAGCCGCTGTTCGTGCGCCACGCGTGGGGCATGGAGCCCACGCCCTATGGCACCGCGCTCACGCGCTATGCGCGCAGCGTGCTCACCGAGGTGGACGAAGCGCAGAGCGAGATCGCGGCGCTCGCTTCGGGCGCGCGCGGCGTGCTGCGCATCGGCGCCGTCACCGGCGCCGTGCCCGGGCTGCTGGTGCCCGCGCTCCGCGCGCTGCGTCGCTCGCGTCCCGGCGTGCGGGTGTACCTGCTCGTGAACACGAGCGACGTGCTGGTCGACGCCCTCGCGAAGGGCACGCTCGACGTCGCGATCGGCGGCCTGCCGGAGCGCGCGGACCCCGGCATCATCGAAGCGGTTCCGCTGTCCGACGAGCCGCTGTGCGTGGTCGCGCGCACGAGCCATCCGCTCGCGCGCAAGCGACATGCGGGCGCGGCTGATCTCGCCTCCGCGAGCTGGGTGCTGCAGCCCCCCGGCAGCCCGCTGCGCCAGGAAGCGAACGCCATGCTGGAGCGTCTCGGCGTTCGCCTGCCGGCCGACGTGATCGAGACGGCGTCGATCGTCGCGACGCTCGCGCTGCTGCGCGACACCGACGCGCTGTCGATCGTGCCCGAAGACCTGGCCGCGCATTACGGCGCGCCCGGCTGGATCACGCGGCTGCGCACCGGCGTCGTCGCGAGCGGCAGCCGTTACGAGCTCATCACGCGGCGCGGACGCACCCTGGGGCCGGCGGGCAACGCGCTGATCGCCGCGGTCCGCGGCGTCGCAGGGCAGCGCAATCGTGCGCGCGCGGCGCGTCACGCGTAGCGGACGCGAACGACCTCGTAGTTGCGAATGCCGCCGGGCGCCTGCACTTCGACGCTGTCGCCTTCGAAGCGGCCGATGAGCGCGCGCGCGATCGGGGAATTGACCGAGATCTTCTGCGCCTTGAGGTCGGCCTCGTCGTCGCCGACGATCTGGTAGACGCTGCGCTCGCCGTTGTCGTCCTCGATCTCCACGGTTGCGCCGAATACGACGCGTCCGTCGGCGTCGACCTCGCGCGGGTCGATCACTTGCGCGTTCGCGAGCTTCGACTCGACCTGCGAGATGCGCGCCTCGATGAAGCCCTGCCGCTCCTTGGCGGCATCGTAGTCGGCGTTCTCGGACAGGTCGCCGTGCGAGCGCGCTTCCGCGATCGCCTGGATCACGGCGGGGCGCTCGACGGTCTTCAGGCGATGAAGCTCGGACTTGAGGCGCTCCGCGCCCTCCACGGTCATGGGAACTTTGCTCATTGCGTAGCCTTCGACGGCTGATGGATCAATGCAGGCGCTCGTGCAGCGCCTGGATCGAGTAGGGCGCGAGCCCGTGCATTCCGGCGAGCCCGATCGCTGCGGCGCGCGCGCCGGCCAGCGTGGTGAAGGTGGGAACCTGGTCGGTGAGCGCCGCCCGGCGAATGACGTAGCTGTCCTTGATCGCGGTGCGCTTCTCCTCGACGGTGTTGACCACCAGTGCGATCTCGTCGTTCTTGATCATGTCGACGATGTGCGGACGCCCTTCGTACACCTTGTTCACGGCGGTCACGGGCACGCCCGCTGCGCCCAGCGTCGCCGCCGTGCCGCGCGTGGCGACGATGTCGTAGCCGAGCTTCACCAGCGTCCACGCCGTTTCGATCGCGCGCAGCTTGTCGCTGTTCTTGAGGCTGATGAACACGCGCCCCTTCTCGGGCAGCTTCACGCCGGCGGCGAGCTGGCTCTTGATGAACGCCTCGCCGAACGTCTCGCCCACACCCATCACCTCGCCGGTGGATTTCATCTCCGGTCCGAGGATGGTGTCGACGCCGGGAAACTTGATGAACGGGAACACCGCTTCCTTCACCGAGTAATACCGCGGGACGACCTCGCCGCTGACGCCCTGCTCCGCGAGCGACGTGCCGACCATGCAACGTGCGGCGATCTTGGCGAGCGGCCGCCCCGTCGCCTTGGAAACATAAGGGACCGTGCGGGAGGCGCGCGGGTTCACTTCGAGCACGTACACCAGGCCGTCCTGGATCGCGAACTGGACGTTCATGAGGCCGACCACGTCGAGCGCCTTCGCCATCAGCACCGTCTGCCGCCGCAGCTCGTCCTGCACCGCGGGCGTGAGCGAGTACGGCGGCAGCGAGCACGCCGAATCGCCCGAATGCACGCCGGCCTGCTCGATGTGCTCCATGATGCCGCCGATGATCACCTCCTTGCCGTCGCTGACGGCGTCGACGTCGACTTCGGTCGCGTCGTTCAGGAAGCGGTCGAGCAGGACCGGCGAGTCGTTGGAGACCTTCACGGCCTCGTGCATGTAGCGTGTGAGGTCCTGCGCGTCGTGCACGATCTCCATCGCCCGCCCGCCCAGAACGTACGAAGGGCGAACCACGAGCGGATAGCCGATCTCCTCGGCCGCGGCGAGCGCCGCTTCCTCGGTGCGCGCCGTGCGGTTGGGTGGCTGCTTCAGGCCGAGGCGATGGAGCATCTGCTGGAAGCGCTCGCGGTCCTCGGCCATGTCGATCATGTCGGGCGAGGTGCCGATGATCGGCACGCCGCAGCGCTCGAGGTCGCGCGCGAGCTTGAGCGGCGTCTGGCCGCCGTACTGGACGATGACGCCCCACGGATTTTCGACGTGCACGATCTCGAGCACGTCCTCGAGCGTGAGCGGTTCGAAGTAGAGGCGATCCGACGTGTCGTAATCCGTCGACACGGTCTCCGGATTGCAGTTGACCATGATGGTCTCGATGCCGTCCTCGCGCAGCGCCATCGCCGCGTGCACGCAGCAATAGTCGAACTCGATGCCCTGGCCGATGCGGTTCGGGCCGCCGCCGAGCACCATCACTTTCCTGCGGTCGGTCGGCGCTGCTTCGCACTCTTCCTCGTAGGTCGAGTACATGTACGCCGTGCGCGTGGAGAATTCGGCGGCGCACGTGTCCACCCGCTTGAACACCGGCCGCACGCCCATCGCGTGGCGGCGCGCACGCACCTCGTCCTCCGTGCTCTTCAGCAGGAACGCGAGCCGCCGGTCGGCGAAGCCCTTGCGCTTGAGCGCCCGCATGTCGTCGGACGAGACCTGGTCGAGCGTGCGCTTCTCGAGCGCGAGCTCGAGGTCGACGATCTCCTTGACCTGCGCGAGGAACCACGGGTCGATCCGGGTATAGCCGTGCAGCTCCTCGACCGACATGCCGATGCCGAACGCGTCGGCGACGTACCACAGCCGCTCCGCGCGCGGATAGGCGAGCTCGTCGCCGATCTTCTCGGGGTCGACCGATTTGAGGTTGAAGCCGTCGACGCCGACCTCGAGCCCGCGCAGCGCCTTTTGCAGCGATTCCTGGAACGTGCGCCCGATCGCCATCACCTCGCCCACCGACTTCATCTGGGTGGTGAGGCGGTCGTCGGCGTCCTTGAACTTCTCGAACGCGAAGCGCGGCACCTTGGTGACGACGTAGTCGATCGTCGGCTCGAACGACGCGGGCGTCTGTCCTCCGGTGATGTCGTTGCGCAATTCGTCGAGCGTGTAGCCGACCGCGAGCTTCGCCGCGATCTTGGCGATGGGAAAGCCGGTTGCCTTCGACGCGAGCGCGGAGCTCCGCGACACGCGCGGGTTCATCTCGATCACCACCATGCGGCCGTCCGCCGGGTTGATGGCGAACTGGACGTTCGATCCGCCGGTGTCGACGCCCACTTCGCGCAGCACGGCGATGGCCGCGTCGCGCATGATCTGGTATTCCTTGTCGGTGAGCGTCTGCGCCGGCGCGACGGTGATCGAGTCGCCAGTGTGCACGCCCATCGGGTCGACGTTTTCGATGGAGCAGACGATGATGCAGTTGTCCTTGCGGTCGCGCACCACCTCCATCTCGAACTCTTTCCAGCCGAGCAGCGACTCCTCGATCAGCAGCTCGTGCGTGGGCGAAAGATCGAGCCCGCGCTTGCACATCTCGACGAACTCGTCCTTGTTGTAGGCGATGCCGCCGCCGGTGCCGCCGAGCGTGAACGAAGGGCGGATGACCGCGGGGAAGCCGATCGTCGCCTGCACCTCGAGCGCCTGCTCGAGGTTGTGCGCGATGCCCGAGCGCGCGGACGCGAGCCCGATGCGCGTCATCGCCGCCTTGAATTTCTCGCGATCCTCCGCCTTGTCGATGGCCTTCTTCGATGCGCCGATCAGCTCGACGTCGAACTTGGTCAGCACGCCTTCGCGCGCGAGGTCGAGCGCGCAGTTGAGCGCCGTCTGCCCGCCCATCGTCGGCAGCAACGCGTCGGGCCGCTCCTTCTCGATGATCGACGCCACCATCTGCCAGGTGATCGGCTCGATGTACGTGACATCGGCCATCTCCGGGTCCGTCATGATGGTCGCCGGATTGGAGTTGACCAGGACGACGCGATAACCCTCCTCGCGCAGCGCCTTGCACGCCTGCGCACCCGAGTAGTCGAACTCGCACGCCTGCCCGATGATGATGGGGCCGGCGCCGATGATGAGGATGCTTTGGAGGTCTGTTCGCTTCGGCATGGGAGGGGCTAGGAGCGAGGATCGAGGGATGAGGGGCGAACTTCGCATACGCGCCGTCTGAGGCGCACGGCGCGAAGCATTCGGCCGATCTCGTCGGCTCTGCCAAGCAACGGTGATGTGTCCAATGTGGTCACGTACGCCAGGCGCTCCGCGAGTAGCGGCTGTGTTCCGACCTCCGCGAGGGAGCCACGCGCGATCGCAATGAACCGCAGGTAGTCACGCGCGGTACCTCGTTCGTGTCCCTCCGCGATATTGGAGGCGATCGATACCGCGGATCGTCGTAGTTGGCTCGTCAATCCCTTCTGTCCATGAGCTTGATAAATCGGTCGAACAGATACCCGATGTCATGCGGCCCCGGGCTCGCTTCCGGATGCCCTTGGAAACTGAACGCCGGCCGGTCCTTCAGCGCGATGCCCTGCAACGAGCCGTCGAACAGCGACACGTGCGTGAGCTTGACCGTGTCGGGCAACGATGCGGGATCGACGGCGAAGCCGTGGTTCTGGCTCGTGATCAGGACCTGGCCCGTGTCCTGGTCGAGCACGGGATGGTTCGCGCCGTGATGGCCGAACTTCATCTTCATCGTGCGACCGCCGGACGCCAGTCCGAGCAGCTGATGCCCGAGGCAGATGCCGAACGTGGGAGTGCCCCTCGACACGATCTCCCTGATCGCCTCGATCGCATACGAGCAAGGCTCGGGATCACCGGGGCCGTTGGACAGGAACACGCCGTCCGGCTCCTGCTTCAGCACTTCGGAGGCCGGCGTTGTCGCGGGCACGATCGTCAGACGGCAGCCGCGCTGGGCGAGCATGCGCAGGATGTTGTGCTTCGCGCCGTAGTCGTACGCGACGACGCGATGTTTCGGCTCGCCCATCGGCCGATAGCCCTCGCCGAGCGCCCATGTGCTCGACGTCCATTCGTACGGCTCGGCGCACGACACGACCTTCGCCAGATCGAGGCCGGCCATCGACGGCGCGGCACGGGCCAGCGCGAGCGCCTCGGCTTTCGCGCCCTCGCCCAGGCGCTCGGCCGCGAGGATGCAACCGTTCTGCGCCCCCTTCTCGCGCAGGATGCGCGTGAGGCGCCGCGTGTCGAGGTCCGCGATCGCGACGACGCCGCTCCTGCGCAGCCACGTCGACAGATCCTCGCTGTGGCGCCAGTTCGACGCGAGCGCCGGCAGATCGCGGATCACGAGGCCGGCGGCGAAGACGCGGCGCGATTCCACGTCCTCGGTGTTGATGCCCACGTTGCCGATGTGCGGATACGTCAGCGTGACGATCTGCCCCGCGTACGAGGGGTCGGTAAGAATTTCCTCGTAACCCGTGATCGCGGTGTTGAAAACGACCTCGCCCACGGTCGACCCGAGCGCGCCTACGGCGCGGCCGTGGAAGATCGTTCCGTCGGCCAGCGCGAGCAGCGCGGGCGTGTGCGGCGCGAACAGGGCCGGCAGCGTGGCGGCCGAAGTGTCGGGGGCATTCATGGTGAGCGCGACAGCGGCGCGGCGGCCCCGTTTCGGACCTACCGACGTGCAAACGGGGAAGGTTGAACCTTCCCCGCTCTACCCATCGAATTTTACCGCAAACCCGACGTGCGAGCCAGCCTCGACGTCGCTCAGTAAGCGGCGGCAAAGCCGCCGTCGACGTGCAGGAGATGGCCGGTGACGAAATCCGCCGCGGGCGAGGCGAGGAAGACGGCAGCGCCGGCAATCTCCGGCGGCTTCGCCCAGCGGCCCGCAGGCACCCGGCGCTCGACCCAGGCCGTGAATTGCGCGTCGGCCACGAGCGGTGCGTTCATGTCCGTGTCGAAGAACCCGGGCACGATTCCGTTGACCTGCACGTTGAACGGCGCAAGCTCCACGGCGAGGGCGCGCGTGAGCATCTTCAGAGCGCCCTTGCTCGCGGCGTAGGGCACGATGTCGGGCCGGCCGAGGTCGCTTGCCAGCGAGCAGATGTTGATGATCTTGCCGCGCCTGCGGGCTTTCATGCCGGGCAGCGCGGCGCGCGTGACGAGGAACGGCCCGTCGACATTCGCGGCCTGGAGCGCGCGCCACTCGTCGAGCAGGAACGTGTCCAGCGGCTGCCGACGGTTGGCGGCCGCGTTGTTGACCAGGATGTCGAGCGCGCCGTGGTTCTTCTCGAGCGCCGCCATGGAGGCCGCGACCGCGGTCTCGTCGGTCACGTCGAATGCAAGCGTGCCGACTTCGAGCTCCTCGCCGAGGAGCGTCGCCGCCGCGCGCTCGAGCCTGGCGACGTCGCGGCCGCTGATCACGACGCGCGCGCCGGCGTGCGCGAGCCCGCGCGCCATCGCGAGACCGAGTCCCGATCCACCGCCCGTCACGAGCGCGACGCGGCCGTCGAGACCAAACGGCGACGACGCCGTCATGTCGCGCGAAGGCCCAGCACGTCGGTCATGGCGAACAGGCCGTTCTCCGCGCATGCGCGGCGCTCGGCCACGAAGCGCGCGGCGCGCAGCGCGCCGGCGGCGAAGTTCTGGCGCGAGGTGGCCCTGTGCGTGAGCTCCACGCGCTCGCCCGGCCCGGCGAAGACGACGGTGTGCTCGCCCACGACGTCGCCACCGCGCAGCGCCGCGAAACCGATGGTGCCGGCCTTGCGCGGGCCCGTGACCCCATGACGCGCATACACGCCGTGATCGTCGAGCGACACGCCGCTGCCGCGCGCCGCCGCTTCGCCCAGCAGCAGCGCGGTGCCCGAAGGCGCGTCGACCTTGTGGCGATGGTGCATCTCGAGCACTTCGATGTCGAACGACGGGCCGAGTCGCGACGCGGCGATGCGAACGAGCTCGGCGAGCACGTTCACCCCGACGCTCATGTTCGGCGCCAGCACGATCGGAATGCGCGCCGCGCTTGCCGCGACGCGCGCCTTTTGCGCGGCGTCGAGGCCGGTCGTTCCCACGACCATGCCTACGCCGGCCGCTTCGCACGCGGCGGCGTGCGCGAGCGTGCCTTCCGGGCGCGTGAAATCGATGAGCACGTCGGCGACGGCGAGGGCGTGCGCGACGTCGCTTTGGATCGTCACGCCGCTCGCACGCCCGAAGCGCTCGGCCGCATCGCGCCCGAGCGCCGGACTGCCGGCGACGTCGAGCGCGCTGGCGACCACGAGATCCGGCTCGGCGAGCGCCGCCTCGATGAGCGCCTGGCCCATCCGGCCGCTCGCGCCGGCGATGGCGAGCCTGACGGTCATGTCCCGTGCGCCGCAGCTACTCCGACTTGGAGAAGATGCCCTTGATGCGGTCGAGGAAACCCTTGTTCTCGTCCTTGGGAAGGTTGAGCGCCTTCTCGCCCGCCGAGCGATTGAGCTCGACGACCGATTGCGGCATCTCGTCGCCCTCCCAGCGCGCGAGCTTCTCGTCGACGAAGTACACCGTGAAATTGCGATGCTCGCGCAGCCTGCCCCGGTGCATGTACTCGTAGACGTAGTCCCAGCGGTTGTCGCGGAACGCGCTGGTGACGAGTGGCGTGCCCAGCACGAGCTTGACTTGCTGCTTGCTCATGCCCACCTTGAGCTTGTCGACCATGTCCTGCGACAGGTAGTTGCCCTGGTTGACGTCGATCTTGTACACGGACAGCCAGGACGGCGTGTAGCTTTCGAGCGTCGAGCAGCCTGCGAGCGCGAGCGTCGCGGCACAGCACAGTGCCCGTGCGGCGGAAAGTAAGCTGGAAATCACGGCGCTCGAAATCGACGGGGCAAACGACTATTATAGCCACGACCCCCGCCGCTTCCGCGGCCCGGCCGGCGGCATTCGGCGCGTGACGCGCCCTTGCGAAATCACATGACTCACGACCTCAAGAGCGCCGGGCTCAAGGCCACCCTGCCCCGGCTCAAGATCATCAACCTGTTCGAGACGTCCAAGGTCCGCCACCTGTCCGCGGAGGACGTCTACAAGCAGCTCCTCGCCGAGGGCCTGGACATCGGGCTCGCCACCGTCTATCGCGTGCTGACGCAGTTCGAGCAGGCGGGCCTCCTCATGCGCCACCACTTCGAGTCCGGCAAGGCCGTGTTCGAGCTGAACGAGGGCAAGCATCACGACCACCTGGTGTGCCTGCAATGCGGCCGCGTGGAGGAGTTCTACGACCCGGAGATCGAGAAGCGCCAGGTGAAGGTGGCGAAGGAGCGCGGCTTCGCGATCAGCGAGCACGCGTTGTACCTGTACGCGGACTGCACGAAGGTGCGGTGCCCGTATAGGTAGGAACACAAGAACCTGGGCGGAAGGGCAGGACGATCCCGCGCCGCCGCTTCGCGGCGACGCGAACTTTCGCTTACTCCGTGTCGAGGTCGATGGGTGTGGTCGCACCGGCCGTTTCGCGGCGGTTGAAATCCGAGATTCGGAATCCAAGCGCGAACAGCGCGCCGAAATAGACGGCGGCCCCGGCCACGACCAGCAGCGCGAGGCGGGCGACGCGCGACCACAAGCCGGCGGCGAGCCAGCTCTGCGGCGTGCCCACGAGCCACGCGAGAACGACGCCGAGCACGGCGAGCGCGACGAGCACGCGCAGCACGAACGACATCCAGCCGGCGCGCGCGACGAAGAATCGATTCCGGCGGAGCAGCACGAAGAGCAGCGTCGCGTTCAGGCACGCGCCGAGGCTGGTCGCGAGGGTCAGGCCCGCGTGCCCCAGTCCCACCGGCCAGGCGAGCAATGCCGCGAGCGCCTGCGTGACGATCACCGTCACGAACGCGATCTTCACCGGCGTGCGCATCACCTGCCGTGCGTAGAAGCCCGGCGCGAGGATCTTGATGAGGATCAGCGCCGGCAGGCCGATCGCGTAGCCGAGCAACGCCGCGCGCGTCTGCCACACGTCGTTGACCGAGAAGTGACCGTACTGATAGAGCGTCGCGACCAGCGGCACGGACAGCAGCCACAACGCGAGCGCCGACGGCAGCGCCAGCAGCAGCGCGAGCCGCAACCCCCAGTCGAGAAGCGAGGAATACGCCTCCTGGTTGGCGTCGCTGTGATGCTGCGCGAGCGCCGGGAGGATGATCGTGCCGAGCGCGACCCCGAGCATCGCGGTCGGAAACTCCATCAGGCGGTCCGCGTACGTGATCCACGAGATGCGGCCGTTGCCGAGCAACGCGGCGAGCTGCGTGCTGATGAGCACGGAGATCTGAGCGGCCGACACGCCGAGCACCGCGGGGGCCATGGCTCGGATCACGCGGCGCACGCCTTCGTCGCGCCAGTCGAGCACCGGGCGCGAGAGCATGCCGAGGCGCGCGACGGCGTAGAGCTGCAGCGCCAGCTGGGTTACGCCGCCGATCGCCACGCCCCACGCGAGCGCCTTGATCGGCGGATCGAAGTACGGCGCGAGAAACACCGCGCCGCCGATGATCGAGAGGTTGAGCAGCACCGGCGTGAACGCCGGAATCGCGAAGCGCCGGTAGACGTTGAGCACGCCGCTCAGCAGCGAGACGAGCGAGATGAAGAAGATGTACGGAAACACGATGCGGACGAGCGTTGTGGTGAGCTCGACCTTGCCCGGCGTGCGATCGAAGCCCGCAGCCAGCACATAGACGAGCCACGGCGCGGCGAGCAATCCCACCGCGGTCACGACGAACAGGATCGACGCGAGCAACGCACCGACGCGTGCCACCAGCCCCCGCGTCGCGGCATCGCCGCGCCGGCTGCGGTACTCGGCAAGAATAGGGACGAATGCCTGCGCGAACGCCCCCTCGCCGAAGAGGCGACGCAGGAGATTGGGAAGCCGGAACGCGGCCTCGAACGCGTCCATCTGCAGCCCGGCGCCGAACACCGTCGCCTTGAGGCTTTCGCGCGCGAGGCCGGTGATGCGCGACAGCAGCGTCATGCCGCTGACGGTGGAAAGCGCTCTGAGCAGGTTCACGAAGCGGCGCTCGGCGGCATGGCGGCTTTGCGAGGATGCAAAGCGTACCCTTGGCTTGCCCTCGTCGACAAAATCGCGTATTATGCGCGATTAACCATTTTTCGCATCGATCGAGCAAGGAATACCATGGCCAACACCGCGCAGACCCGCAAGCGCGCCCGTCAGGCGGAAGCGACGCGCAAGCGCAACGCGAGCCAGAAGTCGGCGCTCCGCTCCGCGGTCAAGAAGGTGCGCAAGGCGATCGCCGCCGGCGACAAGGCGGCTGCGGCGAAGACGCTCCAGGAATCGCAGGCGGTCATCGATCGCATCGCGGACAAGAAGATCGTCCACAAGAACCTCGCGTCGCGTACCAAGTCGCGTCTCGCGCACGCCATCAAGGCGCTCGCCTGAGTTTCGCGATTCCGCGCGATCGGGAAGTGGAGGGCGCTTTCGGGCGCCCTCGTCGTTTCATCGCACCGCGCCTCAGACCGGCTCGCGCGGCTCGCCCCGATGCGGCTCGGGCGGCTTCAACGACTGCACGGTCCCGGGCGCGTCGGACACGAGCTCGGTGACGAGGTCGTTGTTGCGTGCGAAGTTGACGAGGAACTGATGCAGCCGGGGCGACACAGTGGCGAGCTGATGCTCGACGAGCAGTGCATGCATGCCGTGCAGCGTCATGGGCTGGACATACGGCGAATACGTGAGTCTCTGATCGGCGCCGAACGCGGACGTGAGCCCCGCAAGCCGGTCGGCCCAGTCGCGCGGTCGAAAGGTTCGTCCCGACCGGGTGACGCCCCAGATGACGATGTCTCGATCCGCGGGCGTCGTCGTCATCGGGCGGCGGATTATACGCGTCACCACGCGATGCAATGACCTCCAACGCCGCCGACTCGCGTCTCGACGCGGTGCGCGACCCGCGCGCGGCGCTCTGGGACCTGCACTTCCACGACCCGGCGCGCGCGTTCGAGGAAGCGCAGCGTCGCGTGCGCAACGAGACCGACGCGTCTTCACGCGCGTGGGCGGCGCTGACCCTCGGCTTTCACCATCTGTTCTTCACCGCGCGTCCCGAGGACGCGCGCCAATGGCTCGACCAGGCGCGTGCGCATTTCGACGCCGCCGGCGAGCGGCGCGGGGCGCTGCTCTGCGAGATCGGCCACGCGCGGCTCGCGATCCTGCGGCGCGACGTGCTGCCTGCACGCGAGATGCTGCTGGCGATCAGGCCCGAGGCGCAGACGCGGCTGCGCGACGTCGACCGCTTCTGGCTCGCCAACGCGCTCGCCGCGACGTATTTCTACAACGACCAGATGGACGAGGCGATCGCGTGCCTCTACGACGCGTTCGAATCGCTGCGCGCGGCGGAGCCGTCGCCGCATCTGGCGACGGCGATGTCGAACCTCGCCGCGGCGCTGGTGACCGTCGGCGACTTCGCGCCGGCGCGCGAGCTGGCGCAGGACGCGCTCGCGCTGCTCGCGCAGTTCAACAATCCGCAGATCGCGCTGTACACCCGCGCGAACCTCATCGAGGCCCAGCTCGGATTGGGCGAGACCGTCGGGGCCCTTGCGACCACGGAGACGATGGTCGCCGATCTGACACCGTCACCACGGCGCGCGACGCAGAACCATTACCTCGGCATCGCGGCGGAGATCTTTGCGATGCACGGGCGCATCGAGGAGGCGCAGCGCTGCGCCGAGGGCGCCGCCGGCATTCTTGCCGACTATCCGGGTGCGTTCAACGAAGTGCACGCCGCGTGGGCCGACGCGACGGTGGCGCAGGCGCGCGCCAGCGACGACGCGCCCGCGCTGCTCGCGCAAGCCGCGCGCATCGCGGACGAGCGAGGCTACCTTCCCGTGGTGTGCAAGGCGGAGCAGCGCCTGGCCCGGTTGCATGCGGACGGACAGCGGTGGCGCGAGGCGTACGAGCACACCGAGCGCTTGCTGGCGGCGGAGGGGCGGCGCCTGCTCCATCGTGCGAGCGCGCGCTACTACCTGCTGCGCGTGCAGCACGAGCTCAGCAACGCGCGCGCCGAGCGCGACCGCGCGCTCGCCCAGCGCAGGGAGACCGAGGAGCTCAATCGCCGCCTGGCCACGTTGAACGCGGAGCTGTCGCAGAAGGTGCGCGAGATCGAGACGCTGCAGGCACAGCTCGCGCGCGAAGCGGTGCACGATCCGCTCACGCAACTGTTCAACCGACGCTATCTCGATTCGGTCACGCCGGGACTGGTTGCCGCAGCGCTGCGCCGCAGCGCGCCGCTCGCCGTCGCGCTGATCGACCTCGACCAGTTCAAGCGCGTCAACGATCGGCACGGCCATCCTGCCGGGGACCGCGTGCTCCGCGAGATCGGCGCGTTGCTCGGGTCGTCGCTGCGCCCGGCCGACGTCGTGTGCCGCTACGGCGGCGAAGAGTTCTGCGTCGTGCTGCCCGACACCGACGCCACGGGCGCGCGCACCGCGCTGCAGGCGCTGGCCGACAAGCTGCACGGGATGCCGGTGACCTGGGAAGGCGAGGTGCTGACCGGCTTCACGTTCTCCGCCGGGCTCGCCGTGCTGCCGCGTAACGGCAACGGCTTCGCGACGCTGCTCGCGTCGGCGGATCGCGCGCTGTACGAGGCGAAGGCGGCGGGGCGCAATCGGGTGGTCGAGGCGGAGTGAGTCGCCCCTCACCCGCCCTGTCGGGGCACCCTCTCCCCGCCAGCGGGGAGAGCACAGCGTCAGAGGATGCTAAGATTTTCGTTTGACGCGACGCCTGCGCATCGACCGCAGGACACCATCGGGCATGGCGACCAACCCGCCCAAACACTTCCTGCAGTTCCGGGATTTCAGCCGCGCGGAATTCGAGCACCTCTTCGAGCGCACGCGCTGGATCAAGGACCGCTTCAAGCGCTACGAGCTCTACCAGCCGCTGCGCGACCGAACGCTCGCGATGGTGTTCGACAAGGCGAGCACCCGCACGCGCGTGTCGTTCGAGGCCGGCATGAACCAGCTCGGCGGCATCGCCATCAACCTCGCGCGCGGCGATACGCAGCTATCGCGCGGCGAGCCGATCGAGGACGTCGCGCGCGTGATCTCGCGCATGGTCGACGTCGTCATGATCCGCACGTTCGAGCAGACGATCATCGAGCGCTTCGCGCGCCATTCGCGCGTGCCGGTCATCAACGGCCTCACCAACGAATACCATCCCTGCCAGATCCTCGCCGACATCTTCACCTGGCTCGAGCACCGCGGACGCGTGGAGGGGCGGACGGTCGCGTGGATCGGCGATGCGAACAACGTCTGCTGCACCTGGCTGCAAGCCGCGGACATCTTCGGTTTCGACCTGCACGTGTCGTCGCCGCCGGGCTACGCCGTCGATGCGACGCGAACGGGCGGGTCACGGCGCTTTCGCGCGTTCGCCGATCCGCACGACGCATGCCGGGGCGCGGACCTCGTCACGACCGACGTGTGGACCAGCATGGGCTTCGAGGCCGAGAACGAGGCGCGACGCGCGGCATTCGCCGACTGGTGCGTCGACGCCGACATGATGCGCGCGGCGAAGCCCGACGCGTTGTTCATGCATTGCCTTCCCGCGCATCGCGGAGAGGAAGTCGCGGCGGAGGTGATCGACGGGCCGCAGAGCGTCGTGTGGGACGAAGCGGAGAATCGCTTGCACGCGCAAAAGGCGCTGCTCGAGTACCTCGTATGCGGCCGCGTCTCTCCCGAGGCCTGATCCCCGTTACCCGTTCCCCGTTACCTGTTACCCGACGATGATCGACCACACCGGTGTCGCGGTCAGCGACATGACGCGCAGCAAGGCGTTCTATGCCGCGGCGCTCGCGCCGCTCGGCTACACGCTGCTCATGGACCTCGGCGAAGCCGCCGGCTTCGGCGTGCCGCCCAAGCCGGATTTCTGGCTCGGCGCGGGCACGCCCGGCGAACACAAGTCGCACGTCGCCTTTCGTGCCGACACCCGTGCGCAAGTCGACGCGTTTCATCGCGCCGCTCTTGCGGCGGGCGGCCGCGACAATGGCGCGCCGGGCATACGCGCGCACTACCATCCGAATTACTACGGCGCATTCGTGCTCGATCCCGACGGCCACAACATCGAAGCGGTGTGCCATTCGCCTGCCTGACCGGCCCTCAACGACTCCGGAGTCACACGATGTTCCTGCGCAAGCTCGTCGCCTGCTGCCTGACCCTGACCTTCGCCGCGCTTGCGCCGCTCGCGCACGCCGCGTGGCCGGAGCGGCCCATCCATTTCGTGATGACCGCGCCCGCCGGCAGCTCCATCGACACGCTCGGCCGCGTCATTGCGGACAAGCTCAAGGACAGCCTCGGCCAGCCGGTGATCGTCGAGAACAAGCCGGCAGCGGGCGGCACGGTGGCCACCGCCGACGTCGCGCACGCCGCGCCCGACGGATACACGATGGTGCTGGCATATCCCGGACCGCTGTCGGCCACGCCGTTCATGCGCACGGTGCCGTACGACGTGCAGCAGGACCTCGCAGCCGTCATCATCACGTCCAACCAGCCCAACGTGCTGGCCGTCAACGCCAGTTTGCCAGTGAAGACGTTCCAGGAGCTCGTCGCCTACGTGAAGGCGCGGCCGGGCAAGCTCAATTACGCGTCGGTGGGCAACGGCAGCTCGTCGAACCTCGGCATGGAGCTGTTGAAGTCGATGACCGGCATGGACATCGTGCACGTGCCGTTCAACGGCTCGCCGCCGGCCGTGACCGCGACCGTGCAGAACGAGACGCAGATGCTGTTCGCCGTGATGCAGCCGCTCAAGCCGCAGATCGACGCGGGCAAGCTGCGCGCGCTCGCGGTGACCACGCCCAAGCGCTTCCCGCTGCTGCCCGAGCTGCCCGCGATCGCCGAAAGCGGCGTGCCTGGCTTCGAGGTCAACGCATGGAACGGCGTGCTCGTGCCCGCCGGCACGCCGCGCGAGATCATCGACCGGCTCAATCGCGAGATCAACGCCGTGCTGAAGTTGCCCGACGTCGCGCAGAAGCTCAACGCGCAGGGCTTCGAGCTCGTCGGCGGCACGCCCGAGGAGTTCGACAAGCTGATTCGCGACGACTCGGCGCGCTGGGCGCCCGTGATCAAGAAGCTCGGGCTGAAGGTCGATTGAACGTCATCCCTGCGCACGCAGGGACCCGGCGTCGTCCAACGCTGCCGGGGCGGGCGCGCCCGAAGGTGCGCCTGCGCTACGCGGGAACGACAATCACGTAACGTCGTCGTCGACCTTCGGCAGCAGCGGGTTGCCGCCCGGCTGCAGCACGCCGCTGCGCAGGTACGTCATGAGCTTGTCGCGCGTGTCGGCGATGTCGAGGTTACGCATCGTGAGCTGCCCGATGCGGTCCTGCGGCGAGAACGCCGACTCGCCCTTCTCCATGGTCAGGCGCTCCGGCTTGTACGTGAGGTTCGGGCTGCGCGTGTCGAGGATCGAATAGTCGTTCCCGCGGCGCAGCTCGAGCGTGACCTCGCCCGTGATCGCGCGCGCGACCCACCGCTGGGCGGTTTCGCGCAGCATCATCGCCTGCGGGTCGAACCAGCGTCCCTGGTAGAGCAGCCGCCCGAGGCGCCGGCCGCCGTCGCGGTACTGCTCGATGCTGTCCTCGTTGTGGATGCCGGTCACGAGGCGCTCGTACGCGATGTGCAGCAGGGCCATCCCGGGCGCCTCGTAGATGCCGCGGCTCTTCGCCTCGATGATGCGATTCTCGATCTGGTCGCTCATGCCGAGGCCGTGGCGGCCGCCGATCGCATTGGCCTCGAGCATCAGCGCGACGGGATCGCGGTGTTCGATGCCGTTGAGCGCCACCGGCCGGCCCTCGTCGAAGCGCACCGTGACGCGCTCGGGACGAATCGCAACGTCGTCGCGCCAGAACGCGACACCCATGATCGGCTCGACGATCGTGATGCCCTTGTCGAGGAATTCCAGGTCCTTCGCCTCGTGCGTCGCGCCGAGCAGGTTCGAGTCGGTGGAATACGCCTTTTCGGCGCTCATGCGATAGTCGAAGCCGGCGCGACGCAGGTATTCCGACATCTCCTTGCGCCCGCCGAGCTCCTCGATGAAGCGCGCGTCGAGCCACGGCTTGTAGACCTGGAGCGCGGGATTGGCGATGAGGCCATAGCGGTAGAAGCGCTCGATGTCGTTGCCCTTGTACGTGCTGCCGTCGCCCCAGATGTTGACGTCGTCCTCGCGCATCGCGACCACGAGCATGGTGCCTGTCACGGCGCGGCCGAGCGGCGTGGTGTTGAAGTAGGTGAGCCCGGCGGTCGAGATATGGAACGCCCCCGCCTGCAGCGCCGCGATGCCTTCGGCAACGAGCGCCGCGCGACAGTCGACGAGCCGCGCATCCTCCGCGCCGTAGAGCCTGGCCCGCCGCGGAATGTCGTCGTAGTCGCGCTCGTCGGGCTGTCCGAGGTTGGCGGTGTACGCGTAGGGAATCGCGCCATGCGCGCGCATCCAGGCGAGCGCGGCGCTGGTGTCGAGCCCGCCGGAGAATGCGATGCCGACCTTCTGGCCGACCGGGAGCGATTGCAGGATATAGGACATCGACGGGCCGACGCGGACGGAAAGCCTGCTAGTGTAGACGACCGAGGAAGCCGTCGGCGTGCGCGGCCCGCGGCCGGCCGAACCGACGGATTGCTTCATGCCCGAACTGCCCGACGTCGTCGTCTATTGTGAAGCGGTCGCCGCGCGCGTGCGCGACGAGCCGCTCGTGCGCGTCGAGCTGCTCAATCCGTTCGTGCTGCGCACCGCGGTGCCGCCGATCACGCAGGCGGAAGGCCGGCGTGTGCTCGACGTTCGGCGCCTCGGCAAGCGCATCGTGCTGTCGCTCGAGGGCGACCTGCATCTGGTCGTTCATCTCATGATCGCGGGGCGGCTGCGCTGGCTCGCGCCGGGCGCGCCGCTTCCGGGCCGCATCAGCCTCGCGGTGCTGCACTTCCCTGCCGGTCGCCTCGTGTTGACCGAGGCGGGCAGCAAGCGGCGCGCGTCGCTGCACCTCGTCGAAGGCGAGCACGGCCTCGATCAGTTCCGCATGGGAGGCCTCGAGATCCTCGACATCGATGCGGATCGGTTCGCCACGCGCCTCACCTCCGAGAACCACACCCTCAAGCGCGCGCTCACCGACCCGCGCCTTTTCAGCGGCGTGGGCAACGCCTATTCGGACGAGATCCTCCATCGCGCGCGGTTGTCGCCGATCGCGCACACGCAGAAGCTCAAGCCCGAGCAGATCGCAGCGCTGTACCACGCCGCGCGAGAAGTGCTCACCGAGTGGACGGTGAGGCTGCGCGAGCAATCGGCCGGGGCGTTTCCGGAAAAGGTCACCGCGTTCCGACCCGAGATGGCGGTGCACGGGCGCTACGGCGAGCCGTGTCCCGTGTGCGGCTCGCCCGTGCAGCGCATCGTCTACGCCGAGAACGAATGCAACTACTGCGCGCGTTGCCAGACCGGCGGGACGCTCCTCGCGGATCGCGCGCTGTCGCGGCTGCTGCATAAATCGTGGCCCAGAAAACAAGACCCTACGTAGAACAGCAGGACGATCCCGCGCCGCCGCTTCGCTAGTAAAACAAGAACCTACGCTGACGATCCCGCGCCGCCGCTGCGCTAGTAAAACAAGAACCTACGCTGATGATCCCGCGCCGCCGCTTCGCGGCGACGCGAACTTGCGGTCTTCTCTCGACGTCAGCGCCGATTTACTGCCACACGAACGTTACCGCCGCATGGCCTGCGTTCGAAACCTGCACCCGATCGCTTTTGGTCTGCCCTTCGTACGTCGCGTCGATGGTGTACGCACCCGACGGGAGGTCCGCGAGGAAGATCGGTCCCGCGTCATCGCGGTCCACGACGACGCGCCCGGCGCTGTCGATCACGCGCAGCTGCGCCCCGGCCACGAAGTCGTTGTATCCCGGGAACTCGCTTTTGCGCGCGAGCGTGATCTCGAGCGGGTAGTGCGTCCCTTCCTGACGCATCAAGTCCGCCTCGTCCTTCGTGATGCCGCCGTTGACGAACGGCTGGCCTCCGAAGAAGGAAGGGGTCGTTGCCAGCGCCGCGCCGGATGCGAGCATGCCTCCGGCGAGCGCGGCAACGACGCGGGTGCACACCTTTCGGGTGTCGAGCATGGCTGCCTCCGATTGCGCGGGTGGTGCCTGAAGAAGCTCTAACCTAACGGGAACGCGCGCACCGGGGTATAGGAGATCCTTACCGCGGCGTATCGGAGGGCGCCGACATGCTTGTCAGTTTCGAAGGGTCGCCCGGGAAATTGACGTGCACTCGAGGGCTGCGAGCGAAGCGAGCGAGACCGAGGTGTGTTCCCCGAGCCGGGTCCTAGAAGCCGACGCGCACGCGGCGGCCGCACAGCTTGCGGCCGTCGATGTCCTCGGGGACCAGGTGGTCGCGGCCCGCGAGCTGCGCCGTGCCGAACGCGTCGAGCAGCAGCTTGCGCATGTCGCGCGGAGGCATCGTGGCGAGCCGCTCGAGCACGCCCCCCGAAGGCTCGGGTGGGAACGGCCAGTGATGCGCATCGAGGATCTCCCGGTACACGGCGAGCGCGATGCGCCGCGCGCCGTCCGCGTCCGGACGGTCGATCGTGTAGACGTTCATGCGGTTGATGATCGGCTCGGGGATCGACGACTCGTCGTTCGCGGTGGCCACCCACAGGATGTGCGAGGCGTCCATGTCGACGTCGATGAACTCGTCCTTGAAATGCTGGGCCGTGTCGCGCTCGAGCAGCGTGTAGAGCGCCCCCATGGGATCGTAGCGCGCGTCGCCGCCCGCCTTGTCGACTTCGTCGAGCACGACGACGGGATTGGCGTAATCGCCTTCGATGAGCGTCTGCGCAACCTTGCCCGGACGCGCGTTGTGCCACTGCGCCGATGCGCCGGTGAGCACCCACCCCGCGGTGAGCGAGCTCATCGACACGAATTCGAACCCGGTCGACAGCGCCTGGGCCAGCTTCTTCGCGAAGTACGTCTTGCCGAGGCCCGGCTCGCCCAGCAGCAGCATGGGCGTGAACTGCACGGCCTCGTTGCCTGCGACGGCGAGCGCCAGGAACTTGCGCAGGTCGTCGATCACCTCGCGGAAGTTCGGCGACGCGTCGTACAGGTCGTCGACGGCCGCCACGGTGGAGGGCTTGATGATGTAGCGCGACCCGCCCAGCTCGCTCATGCGGTCGTACCAGCTCTTGAGGCCTTCGTTGCGCTTGGCTGCGCCGTCCCCTCGCGCGCGATCGACCTCCGCGACCGAATAGATCGCCTGCAGATCGGCCAACGGAATCACCGGCTCCATGAACGCTCCCCGTCCTTGCGGATGCATTAAACATGCCAAATTCCGGGCGGGGAGCGCAAGGGGTTCGGCTCCGATGGCGCTGTCGGCCTTCGGGCAGCGCCGGGTCACCGCGGCGCCCGCGGGACGAAGTGGAACTTCGCCGGCCCCCGGTTACACAGCGGCGCGCTCGATACGTGCGCGACGGCGTCGGGTTCTGGTGCCCGGGGAACGGGCGTGCTAGCTTCGCGAAGATCGCCGACGGAGACAACGCAATGCCCTCGTTCGACATCGTGTCCGACGTGAACCAGGTCGAGGTGCACAACGCCGTCGACCAGGCCAACAAGGAGATCGGGAACCGTTTCGACTTCAAGGGATCCGACGCGCGCGTCGAGTTCAAGGACAAGGTGCTCACCCTCTTCGCCGACGACGAGTTCAAGCTGAAGCAGGTCACCGACGTGCTGGTCGGCAAGTTCGCCAAGCGCGCGGTCGACGTTCGGTCGCTCAAGTACGGCGATGCCGAGAAGGTTTCCGGCAACAAGGTGAAGCAGGCGGTCACCGTGCGCACCGGCGTGGACCAGGAGCTCGCGAAGAAGATCGTGCGCCTGTTGAAGGACAGCAAGCTCAAGGTGCAGGCTTCGATCCAGGGCGACGCCGTGCGCGTGTCCGGCGCGAAGAAGGACGAGCTGCAGAACGCCATCGCGCTGGTGAAGAAATCGATCACCGACTATCCGCTGCAGTACGAGAACTTCCGCGATTGAGCGACGCGCCGCCGCCGAGCGAGCGGCTCGACTACGAGCCGCTGGCCGTTGCGCACACCCCGGCGCTGTCCGCCTGGAGCGATCCGCAGCTCTATCGCTGGATCGGCACGGCGCCGACCATCGCCGAGCTTGCCATGCGCATCGAGCGCATCACGACACGGCCGCCGCCGGCGGGCGAGATCTGGCGGAACTGGGTGGCGCGGCGGCGTGCCGACGGCGCTTGCGTCGGGGTGGTGGAGGCTACGGTGCATGGAGATGCGGACCCTCGCGCGCCCTGTCGGGCACCCTCTTCCCGCTCGCGGGGAGAGGACAGGGTGAGGGGCGCCCGCGCGCACCTCGCCTATTTCATCTTCACCGCATTCCAGCGGCAGGGCTACGCCCGCGAGGCGTGCGCGGCAGCGATCGCGCACCTGCACGACGCATACGACGTGGATGACGTCGTCGCAAGCGTCGACACGCGCAACACGGCTTCGCAGCGGCTCCTCGATTCGCTGCAGTTCGTGCGCGACGCGCAACCGGTCGCTTCGTCGATCGACGACGTTCCGAGCCGGGACTACGTGTATCGCCTGACGCTCGGTTAGGCGAAGTCCGCCGCGAGCGCGCGCTGCGTCTGCGCCGGCACGTCGACGCTCGCGGTGTATTCGGGATGCTCGACGCCGATCGTGAGCGGCGCGCCGCTACGCAGCGCCGCGATCATGGGTGCGGTGAGCTCGAAGCGCAGGAAGTGCACCGACGAGGTCTTGTCCTCGGTCTCGCGATCGAGGTCTTCGTCGGCGATCGCGTAGACCTTGTCGAAGCCCTGCGCCTGCACGTACACCTTGTCCTCGACGTGCCGCAGCCGCGCGAGCGCGCGGCGCCGCTCCTCGACATCCTCGTACTCGATCAGCATCGTGGCCTTCAGATTGCCGCCGTCGGGGATCAGCGGGTTGTAGGCGTCGAGCTCTTCCTCGATGCCCTGTTCCTCGAAGATCTTCTCGATGCGCAGCATCTCCTGGACCTGATAGCGGATGGTGAGCTCGTCCTCGAACACGAGCGTGATGTGCTCGCCCAGGTGCACCGTGCGCGGCTTCTTGTGCGCGAGGACCTTCGCGCGAAACTCGCTGCGCGCCTTGGCGTACGCCTCGAGCGTCATGAGGGAATCGCGGGCGATCTTGGGCATGGGGCGATGAGCGATGAGCAGCAGGCGATGAGCGCGATCGTCACTCGAGTCCGTACGCGATGCGCAGCAGGGTGAGCGGATGCTCCTTGCGCGGCGAGCTTCCCCCGCCCTGTGCGATGCCCTCGCAGATGCGCCGGGCGGCGATCGGGCAGTCGGAGCTCACGTAGTCGGGCGCCGGATCGGCCATCCGGTTGAACACCGGCTTGCCGATCTTCATCGAATCCGCGTAGAACTCGCGCTTCACGCCCCAGGTGCCGTCGTGGCCGGAGCACCGCTCCACCGTATTGACCTTCGTTCCCGGAATCCATTCCAGCGCCTCGCGCGTGCGCTGCCCGATGTTCTGGACCCGGCTGTGGCAGGGAATGTGATAGCTCACCTGCCCAAGGGGATGCTTGAAGTCCTTTTCGAGCAGGCCGTCCTTGTCGCGCGCGACGAAGTACTCGAACGGGTCGAACATCGCGTCGCGCACCAGGGCGACCTCCTCGTCCTCGGGAAACAGCAGCGGCATCTCCTGCTTGTACATCAGCGTGCACGAGGGCACCGGCGTGAGGATCGCGTAGCCCGCGCGCGCGAGCTCGGCGAGGGGCGGGATGTTCACGTTCTTGGACGCCTCCACGCGCTCGAAGTCGCCCAGCTCGAGCTTGGGCATGCCGCAGCAGACCTCCGGCGTCGCGAGCGCGTAGGGGATGCGGTTGTGCTCGAGCAGCCTGATGAGATCCCGTCCGATGCCCGGCTCGTTGTAGTTGACGTAGCAGGTGGAGAAGATGGCGACCTTGCCGGGCGTGCGATCGCCGTTGCGCACGGGCCATGCCAGCGACGGCGCAACGGAGTCGCGGAAACGCGGCTCGGCGTAGGGCGGCAACTCCGTCTTCGCCGACACACCGAGTGTCTTCTCCATGAGGCCGCGCGCGGCGGGATTGCGGTTCGCGGCGTTCACCGCTTTCACGACCACCGGAATGGTGGCGAGCTTGCCGATGCGATCGGTGCTGGTGAGGATCCTGTCGCGCAGCGAGATGGCGCCGTTCCTGAAACGGTAGGCCTTGCCGCGCAGCATCAGGTGCGGGAAATCGACGTTCCACGGATGCGGCGGCACGTAGGGACACTTGGTCATGTAGCAGACGTCGCACAGGTAGCACTGGTCGACGACCTTCCAGTAGTCCGTCTTCGCGACGCCGTCGATCTCCATGGTCGAGCTTTCGTCGACCAGGTCGAAGAGCGTCGGAAACGCGCCGCAGAGCGACACGCACCGCCGGCAGCCATGGCAGATGTCGAAGATGCGCTCCATCTCCTTGTAGAGCGCTCCTTCGTCGTAGAACTGCGGGTTGCGCCAATCGACCGGATGCCGGGTCGGCGCTTCGAGGCTGCCTTCGCGCAATGTCATGGCAAGAGGTTATTCCGTCGCGGCACGGTACGCCCTCGGAAGCAACGCACCGCGGGACTGCCGCGACGGAATAAGACGAGCAACGAGCGGCCGCGCGCGCGGCCGCTTCGTCGATCGAACGACTAGTCCTGCAGGCCGTCCAGCGCCTTCTGGAAACGATTCGCGTGCGAGCGCTCGGCCTTGGCCAGCGTCTCGAACCAGTCGGCGATCTCGTCGAACTGCTCGTCGCGCGCCGTCTTGGCCATGCCCGGATACATGTCGGTGTATTCGTGGGTCTCGCCCGCGACGGCGGCCTTGAGGTTCTCGCGGCTGCCGCCGATCGGCAGGTCCGTCGCGGGATCCCCAACGGACGACAGGTAATCGAGGTGGCCGTGCGCGTGCCCGGTCTCGCCTTCCGCCGTGGAGCGGAACAGCGCCGCGACGTCGTTCTGGCCTTCGACGTCGGCCTTGTTGGCGAAGTACAGATAGCGGCGGTTCGCCTGCGATTCTCCGGCGAACGCGGCCTTGAGGTTGTCGTGGGTACGAGTGCCTTTGAGCGGCTTCATGGACATCTCCTCGGTTCGATTGCGCCGTGCCGACGATCGCC
Source organism: Casimicrobiaceae bacterium (assembly GCA_036406955.1). Lineage (GTDB taxonomy): Bacteria > Pseudomonadota > Gammaproteobacteria > Burkholderiales > Casimicrobiaceae > VBCG01. The sequence goes on along the minus strand of DASXAF010000156.1, from coordinate 8,957 downwards.
CGGAAATCGACGCGCCGTCTTCGCGCGGCAGTGCCGCTCCATTGTGCGCGACGCCGCCGACCCGAGTCCAATTGACTATGCCAATCGGACCCATAAACAAAGCCTATACGACTTTCCCGGCACAATAGCGGGCGCTCGTGCCGTATCGCCCACTCCGGAGCCCGCCATGCCACTGCCCGATGCGTGCCTCGACGCGCTGTTCCGCAACGCGCGCACTCACAACGGCTTTGCCGACAGGCCCGTCGGCGAATCGACGTTGCGCACCCTCTACGACCTGCTCAAATGGGCGCCGACATCCGCCAACTCGTCGCCCGCGCGCTTCGTCTTCGTCGTGTCGCGCGACGCCAAGGAGCGCTTGCGACCGGCGCTGTCACCGGGCAATCTCGACAAGACGATGGCCGCGCCGGTTACCGCGATCATCGGGTATGACCTCGAATTCTACGAAAAGCTGCCGCGGCTGTTCCCGCACACCGATGCGCGCAGCTGGTTCGCGGGCAAGCCGGAGCTCGCGCTCACCACGGCGTTTCGCAACGGCACGCTGCAGGGCGCCTACCTGATACTCGCCGCGCGCGCGCTGGGCCTCGATTGCGGCCCGATGTCCGGCTTCGACAACGCGCTGGTCGATGCGGCGTTCTTCCCCGACGGCAAGGTGAAGTCGAACTTCCTCTGCAACATCGGCTACGGCGATCCGTCGAAGGTCAAGCCGCGCAACCCGCGGCTCGAGTTCGACGAGGCGTGCCGGATCGAGTAGCGAGCGGTCACCCGCGCCGGCCGCGCGCGTGAGTGGCGCTCAAGCCCTCGAGACACCGGCGATGCGACTGCCGACAGCGCGACGGGCTGTCGCTCGCGATCAAGCTCGCGGCAGCGCGCCTGCGGATCCTGACGCCTCCCGCGCTCGCACAGCGCGCGGCGCGTCGGCAGGTAGAGCATCGTGCCGGCCGTGAGGCGGCGCGTCTCGCCGAGCGCCACGAAATCGACGCTGCCTTCGAGGCACTGCACCACCATGAGGCCGGCTGCGGCCTGCGTACCGACGACTTTACCTGCCGTAAGCGCATAGCGAAATATCTCGAGATGCTCGGTGCGCACCAGCGTCTGCGAGCGTTGCGGCACGCTCGGGCCGCTGCCGAGGACGTCGATCAATTCACCGGGGACCGGATGCGCGAGAGCCATGGGTGTGCGTAGCTGCGTGGCGCTCCGGCGAAGGCCGGCGTCGTGGCCGTTGTTAGGGCGCGTCGCGGTGGCGTCAACGTGGCGATTCATCGCGCTCTTCAATATTGAGCGGGCTCGGGATCTCGACCAAAGCGCGCGAGGTGAGACGTTGGGGCAGCAGCGAACTGGCCTTGACGAAGAAATCGACCAACCATCGCGACCGGCGCGAAAACGGCATCGTCCGGAAGGCACCCGGCGCCGACACTTGTTCTAAGCTGCATGAGCTAAAGCGCGCTCCATCCGAGTGCGTGTTAGATGGTGTCTCGCAGGCATCTATCAGCACCTAACGGGGTACCAAACACGGTACCCCGCGCTTTATCCAACCTGCAAATCACTGTGGAAGAACGTCGACGAATACCGTCTTCTTGATCGGATATCCCTTCACCGTGGCAGTGATGACGGCACACCCTGTCGTCAGGCCAGCCTGCATGTGGACAGGAACACGCGTGCTCCACGCCGTATACGGAACGGATGCCGGTGTTATGAGAACGGATGAGTTGCTGCTGTTTACCGCAACGGTGCCGTTGCTTCCAGCCATAACCGTACATGGTCGGGAGAAGCTTCCCCCGCCGAAGCAAGCGCGACCCTCAACACGGGAAGTGACAAAGTAGCGCAGGGCTGGAGGGGGGGTTACCAGGTCGAAGCTGATGTCCATGGCGGGCGCAGGCGGCGTAAGAATCACATGGCCGGACGTGACCGGCCCGTCGAGTACTCCGCTCGACGCTCGCACTCGCGCACACCCCGCGGCCAGCGTACTGGACGAGAGGTGGAAGGTACCCCGGGTCGCAAATGCCGGGATCGTAATCGTGACAGGCACGGACGCGCCAGCCGTCCCCGACGCCGTCAAGGACACCACCGTATTGGTGCTCGCATAGCCATTCAGAGCAACGACGCCGACAACGGCGGACCCACTCGTCGCGAGGGTGATGTCTTGTCCGAACGAGTCGGAGCCCGTCGGCGTACCGATCTCCACGAGCGCAAGGCTCGTGGCCGCCACAACTGCGCGATTGCAAACAAGCCCGATACTGTCGATGAAGTATTCTGATTTGCCGTACAGTCCGCGAGCGAACTTCGAATCCGGACAATGAAGTACAAAGGTATAGCGTTCGTTTCCGGCGGTTCCGACGGGTAACGTTTCGTAACTGGCCCCCGTGGCAAGTCCCGCGAGATCGTCCTCTCCCATCTGTCGGCACTTCAGGATAAGCTGGCTCGCGGTAACGAAGGGAAGAGGCGTGGGAACGCCACTGAGCTCGACGACCGCCTGGTTGGATGGGCATAGGCTCTCATACGGCGATCCGGAGTCGGTGCCTGTGCTGTTCGTCTCCACAAACCCGCCGATGCGCACTCCTTCCGCATCGTATCGGCTACAAACGCCACGCAGACCGTCGACCAGGGAGCCAGACGAGCCGCGAATACCAATAAGCATCGTCCTGGCGGGACACATCAGCTGGTACGCGGCCCCCCGTCACCGCCTCCCACTCCCGTGCTTACGTCTCCCGCCTCGGCTCGCACTTCATGAACGAGTTGCATTGCTCCGAACGCAACGATCGCCGACGTCTTCAAGGCCGTCTTCAGAACTTTCATGATTTCTCCTCAGGTTGATGGCTGCGCCGCACGCGCGATGCGGGTGTCGGAACGTCGCAAGCCACGGCGCCATGTTGGAGGCGAACGCCGGGGGGTTCCTTGGGGAAATCCTGAAAGATCCTGAAAGCGGAGCTTACTTTTCGCGATCGCCGGTGGTCGCCAAGCGGGCCAAACTAGCTCCGATGCTCCCGTGCGAGATGCGGCCGAACGCATGTCGGGCGGCGTCGAGTATCGACAACCGGGCAACGGCGCGGATGAACAGTCCGTCACCGCGAAATCGAAGAACTGCAACAAGCCGGCTGGCACGGCGACGGTACCGCCAGTACTGCCCCGCGATGCCGATAAGAATGCGCATGGCATCGCCAACATCGATGATGTTGCTGGAGCATGAGCGATGGTCCCAAGCCGAGCGTGCAACATGCGGAAAAAGCCCGACGAGGCTGCGCACACATGCCACCCCTCGCTCGCAATGGCCGACGATCAGGGCATTTGGAGCAACGCGAGACGTCAGCCCGCAGCGAGCGTGTTCAGCCATGGCGCCCACGACAATCTGCGCATGTACCCTCTCCTCCTCGAGCTGAGACAATGAACGTGTGCGCGGCATGACTGTATCCTGAGATATCCCCCGGCCGCGCGGGCACGCGCTCGAACGACACGCCGTCGGGACCGGCCGTTGATCGTGGTGCGCAAGCGGGTCAGATCTGGCATGATGCACGCCTGTCTTCTATGGCCTGAGCCACGCGTTCGAGTCTCCCGGTCGCTCGAAATGTGCTGCACGCAAAGCGCCATGATCTGATCGGATGACCGCCGCCGCATTCCAGCCCGTAGTCACCTTTCATGGCGGCCGCGTGCGCGTCGATCGCAATGCGCGCGTCGTGCTCGTCGACGGAACGCCGGCAAAGCTGGGCGGCCGCGCCTTCGACCTTCTCGACACGTTGATGCAGCGCCACGATCGCGTGGTGCCGAAGCAGGAGCTGCTCGACGTCGTGTGGCCGGGCCTCATCGTCGAGGAAAACAATCTGCAGGTGCAGGTGATGGCGCTGCGCAAGCTGCTTGGCGCCGACGCGATCATCACCGTGGCCGGCCGCGGCTATCAGTTCAGGCTGACGCAGGATCAGGCGCCGGTGCCGGAGATTCGACCGGAGACCGCGCCGAGCGCTGTCGGTGGTCTCTTTGGCCGTGACGATCTGATCGCCTCGGTCTGCGCGCTGCTTCGCCGCGACGGCGTGCGCCTCGTGACGCTCAGCGGCGCCGGAGGGGTGGGCAAGACTCGCGTCGGCCTGCGCGTCACGGCCGAGCTCGCGCACGACTTCGCGGACGGCAGCTATATCGTGATGCTCGCGGCAGTGCGCGATGCCGCGCGCCTGGCGGCAACGATTGCGGGCGTGCTCAACGTGCAGGAGGCGGGCAACAAGGCGTATGCCGACCTGCTGATCGCCTATCTGCGCGACCGCTCGGTGCTGGTGACGCTGGACAACTTCGAGCACGTGCTGTCCGCGGCGCCGTTGGTAACGGCGCTTCTCGAGCAATGTCCCCGACTCAAGATTCTCGTGACCAGCCGCGTCGTGTTGCGCGTCGCGCTCGAGCGCGATATGTCGGTGCCTCCCCTTGCCGTGCCGGCCGCGCGTGCCAGTGCCGCTCAAGCCCTCGAGACACCGGCCATGCGACTGCTGGCCGCGCGCGCCAGCGACGCAGGTCGTGCAATCGGTGACGAGCCGGCGAACATCGCGGCGGCGATCGACATCTGCCGACAGCTCGATGGGCTGCCGCTCGCCATCGAGCTCGCCGCAGCGCGACTGCGGGTATTGACGCCTCCCGCGCTCGCACAGCGCCTGGCGAGTCGTTTGTCGCTCCTCAGGGGCGGCGCCGCAGACGCGCCGCAACGCCACCGGTCCCTGCGTGACACCATCGCGTGGAGCTATGGCCTCCTGAGCGCCGACGAGCAGCGGGTGTTCCAACGGCTCGCGGTGTTCGTCGGAGGCTGGACGCTCGACGCCGCCGAAGCCGTCGCGGGACAAGCCGGCTTGTCGCAGAGCCTGCTCGACCTGCTGTCGTGCCTCATCGACAACAGCCTCGTGCAGCGCACCGACGACGTGGCGGACGACGCGCGGTTCGCGATGCTGGAGACCGTGCGCGAGTTCGCCACCGAGCAGTTCGAATCCGGCGGCGAAGCGGACGCGCTGCGCGCTCGGCACGCCGACTACTTCGTCGAGTTCGCCGAGCGCGCGGATGCGAAGCTTCGCAGCGGCGGCCGCGGGCCATGGCTCGCGCGCTTCAAGGCGGAATACGGCAATCTCCGGGCAGCGCTTTCGTGGCTCGTGATCGAGCGACGGGACGCGCCGTCGGCACTTCGATTAACCGGCGCGCTGGCATGGTTCTGGTATTTCACGGGGCAGTTCAGCGAAGGCCGCGGCTGGATCAGGCTTGCGCTTGCATTGCCCGGCACCGAGGCGCCGTCCGAAGCCCGCGCGAAGGTGTTGTCAGGCGAATCGCGCCTGGCGATGTATTCCGGTGCGCACGCGGAAGGCATCGCGGCGGCCATACAGAGCGTGGACCTGTTTCGCATGGTCGGGGACCGCGCTGGCCTCGCGCTCGCTTTGTTCCATCTGGGCGGTGCGCACTCGATTCCGGGTCAACATGAGCTTGCCATTCCGGCCTGGGATGAAGCGATACGCATCTTCCGCGAGCTAGATGATGCGTGGGGAGTGGCGGTCGTCACGAGCTACTATGGCGCTGCGCTTTCGCTCACGCGGGGAAAGGAAGACGCAGGACGCGCCTGGATGCTCGAGGGGCGTGCGCGCTGCCAGGCGCTGGGCGACGACTGGGCGAGCACCGTCTCGTCTCACTACCTCGGCAGCCTCGCGCTGCGCCAGGGCGACTACGCGATGGCGCGCAACCTCACCGAGGAGATGCTGATCAGCGCGCGCGAGCTGGGTGACAACTTCCGCGTGTCCCGCAACCTGCATCAGCTCGCCGAGATCGCGATCGCGCAGCAGCAGCTCGACGAAGCGCGGCGCCATCTGAGCAGCAGCATCGCGCTGAGCCGCGAGCAGGGCCGGCTCGGTGACGTGGCCGTTCACCTGCGTCTGCTCGCGAGCATCGACGCAGCGCAAGCGCGACCCGAACGCGCCGTTCGCATCTATGCCGCCGCCTCGCGCCTGGAAGGACACGGCACGTCGATTCCCACGGCCGATCCCGCCCGGCACGAGCGGGTGCGCGACGAGTTGCGCGCACAGGTGGGCGACCGGGCTTATGAAGCGGAATGGTCGGTCGGTGCGGCGATGTCGGTCGACCAGGCGATCGCGCTGGCGGTGTCGTCGCCCTTCATCTAGCAGTCCGACCCGACTTCATCGCGCGATTCTCGAGCACGCGTTCGTGCACGAACGCCTCGAGCGTCGTCGTGCCGACGACGTCCACAGCGCCGTCGACAATTTCTGGAAACGCGTCGTCCGAGAGGCTTGCAATGCGCATGATCCGCGCGACACCGGGGTGCAATGGACGCGCGACTGCGCCGAGCGCGGACAGCATCGCCCGCGGCACGTGGCCGATGCGCAGTGGCACTTGCGCGAGGCGCGCGTAAGTCGATGCCACTTCGTCGTTGCTGAAATCGCCCGGGCCCGCGATGGTGATGATGCGCTCGGCCGGCATCGGGCCCGTCAGCGCCACGGCGGCAACGGCCGCCACATCCCGCGCGGCGACGAAATTGCGCTTCTTCGTTCCCGAGCCGAGAATGATCACGCGGCCTTTTTCGAGCAGCGACTTGCCGTTGAACGTGTGGACGTGCCATTCCATGAACGCCGACGGTCGCAGCACGACGTGCGGCAGGCCGCTTTGCGCGAGATACCGCTCGATCGCAAACTTGGTGCGCAGGAAATCGACCGCGTGATCCGGCGCGGCGCCCAGCGCGGACGTGTACACGAACCGCGTGGCGCCCGCGCGACGTGCGGCGTCGATGAGCGCACAGTGACCCGCGTCGTCGACGGCCTCCGACCGGTACTTGCCGCGTCCCAGCGCACCGTGTGCCGCGGCAAACACCACGTCGACGCCTTCACACGCGCAATCGAGGGACGCCGGGTCGACGAGATCGCCGATGACGGCCTCCACACCCCTCGCAGCGAGGTCGCCGGCGCGCGCGGCATCGCGCGTCATTCCGCGCACCTCGTGGCCCTGTGCCCGCAGGCACCTAACCGTCTCGCGTCCCAGCACGCCCGTAGCGCCCACGACGAGCACGCGCATCGTCTGCTCCGGTAGACCGTCGACGCGCCCATTCTGCCGGCCCGGCGCGCCCGCCGCCAAGGCGCCGGGCATCGAATTCAGCACGTTTCAGGACTTTCTCAAGACCGCGCGGCGGCCGTGCGGCACATTGGCCCCCGTACCAAGCGCAGTCCTTTCGACGCAACCTACGGAGCCGATCATGAAGAAAGCCATCCTGCCTCGCATCTTCGCCGTGCTCGCGTCCATCGTCGTCACGATGAGCATCTTCGACCAGGTCGCGCGCATGGGCCAGTACGCGGACGCACCCATGCTCGCATCCGAGGGCGCGCCGGTGCACGTTGCCGCCGCGAACCGCTGAATCGAAGCTCAACACAAGGGGGCTCTCATGAAACGTCAGGCCTGTGCCGTCGCCATCGCGGTCGCATTGACATCGCCAGCGTTCGCCGCCGACTCGTGCAATCAGAAGATGACCGCCGGCTCATGGGTGGCCCGATGCGAGGGCCTGCTGCCGTCACCCTCCGGACTGGCGGACGCACGCATACTCGCAACGTGCAGCGTCTCGAAGGACGCGTTCTGGAATTGCGCCGGTGTGGCGAATGTCGGCGGCGCGATCGTCAACCAGACGCTGCAGGGTCAAGCGCAGAACCATGCCGATTGCACGGGGTTCATCAGCTACCAGCAGCAGATCAACGGGCAGCCGGCTCCGCCGCTCGATGCCGCCTACGTCATCCTCGACGGCGGTGAACGGATCTGGGGCTTGCCCGTCAGCGGTGGCATCACGTCCTGCACGCTGAGACGCCTGTCCAGAGACCAGTCGCTCGGCGATTGAGACCGCCAGCGCCGCTGCCCGGACGTATCGGCAGCGGCGAGACTCGACATGCCGGCACACTTCGCGTTACCGTGACGCCCTTGCTTGTTTCGTGACGGCGGAACACGAGCGCGCCGGCAGCCCGTTCCGCGCGCAGGACAAGAGGTCGGCCGCATGGAGCGATGGGGAGGCAATCTCGGCACCGCGCACGCTCGACATTGGCGTGCCTCGTTCGTCGCGTGCGCGCTGACGGCGGTCCCGTTGCCGGCGCACTCGTACGAGTTCGAGACCGGCAACGCCGATCTCGCGATCCATTGGGACAACACGTTCAAGTACAGCTCAGCGTGGCGTCTTGGGGCACGATCGGGTGTACTGATCGATTCTCCGCCGGCGACCGTCAACCAGGACGACGGCGATCGCAATTTCGCGCGCGGGCTCGTCTCGAGCCGCGCGGATCTGCTGTCCGAGCTGGACGTCGTGTATCGCGACGTCGGCGCACGTGTCTCGCTCGCGGCGTGGTACGACTCCGTGTACAACCGCACGAACGCGAACGACTCGCCTGCCACCGCCAACCCGATCAGCGTTCCGCACAACGAGTTCACGAACGCGACGCGCAAGCTCATGGGTGCGGATGCCGAATTCCTGGACTACTTCGTATTCGCCCGGAAGAGCTTCGGGGACATGAGCGGCACGGTGCGCCTCGGCAACCACGCGCTGATCTGGGGCGAGACGCTGTTCTTCGGCGCGAATGGCATCGCAGGCGGCCAGGCGCCGGTCGACATCGTCAAACTGCTCGCTGTGCCGAATACGCCGTTCAAGGAGCTGATCCGGCCGGTCGGCCAGGTTTCGGGTCAATTGCAGATCACGCCCGAGATCGCCGTGGGCGCCTTCTATCAGTACCGGTGGAGCAAGACGCGCCTTCCGGCAGCCGGCAGCTATCTTTCGACGGTCGACATCATCGACGCGGGCGGCGAACGTCTGCTCACCGGCGCGCCGCTGGTTCCGGGCGGCGGGCCGGCGGCATTCTTTCGCGAGCCGGACGAATCGGCGAAGAATGCGGGGCAGGGCGGCGTGCAGCTCCGGTTTCGCGCAGCCGGCGTCGATTACGGCATCTACGCAATCCGCTATCACGAGAAGACGC
>DASXAF010000155.1:0-10861 GCA_036406955.1 Casimicrobiaceae bacterium | reverse complement strand
GCCGCTCGCCATCGATGCGACGCGGTGCAGCACCTCGAGGGGGATCTGCGCGGCGTTCGCCGCCTGCACGAACGTGTCGGCCATGGCGGCGAGCGCGATGCTCATCCCGCCCGACGCCGATCCCGTGATGCCCGCCAGCGCCGTCACGGTGATCGCCTCGTTGACGAGGGGATTGGGAATGGCGCGCAACGCATCGGCGACGACCAGGAATCCCGGCAACGCGGCGATCACGCCGCCGAAGCCGTACTCCGACGCGGTGTTCATCGATGCGAGCAGCGAGCCCGCGACCGCGGCCTTCGTGCCCTCGGCGAACCTCGCCATGACCGTCCTGAACCGGAACGCGAGCACCGAAAGGATGCCGACCAGCAGCGCGCCCTCGACGGCCCATATCGCCGCGAGCGGCGTCACCTGGACGGTGAGGGGATGCCCCGGAAGGTCGATGGTGAAGCTCGCGCCGAACGCGGCCGGGATCGCGTTGGTGAAGACCTTGTTCAGCACGCCGACTAGGATCAGCGGCAGGATCGCGACGACGGGATTCGGCAGCTCCGCCTCCGCGACCGGCTCGGGCTCGTTCGTGTGGCCGGTCCCGTAACCTTCGCTGCTCGCCGCGGCGCGCCGGCGCTGCCACTCGAGATACGCGAGCCCGACGACGAGGATGAACACGGCGCCGATGATCCCGAGCCAGGGCGCCGCGTAGGCGGTGGTGTTGAAGAACGTCGTGGGAATGATGTTCTGGATCTGCGGCGTGCCCGGCAGCGAGTCCATGGTGAAGGTGAAGGCGCCGAGCGCGATGGTGCCCGGGATGAGCCGCTTCGGGATGGCGCTCTGGCGGAACATTTCCGCGGCGAACGGATACACGGCGAACACGACCACGAACAGCGACACGCCGCCGTAGGTGAGGATCGCGCACACCACCACGATCGACAGGATCGCGCGCTGGCGCCCGACGACCTTGATCACCGCCGAGACGATCGACTGCGAGAAGCCCGACAGCTCGATGACCTTGCCGAAGATCGCTCCCAGCATGAACACCGGGAAGTAGAGCTTCACGAAGCCGACCATCTTGTCCATGAAGATGCCGCTGAACATCGGCAGAACCCACGCCGGGTTGGTGAAGAGCACGGCGAGGAGCGCCGCGACCGGCGCGAACAGGATGACGCTGTAGCCCCGATAGGCCACGTACATCAGGAAGACCAGCGCGGCCAGCACGATCACGAAGCTCATCGCAGCCTCCAGGTTTGATGCCGGCGCGCGCGACGGAACGCGCGCGTCGCGCTCAATACGTCGAGCCGCCGCTCAGCATGGCGATGCGCTCGAGCTCGAGATCGCGAATGACGCGCTCGTGGTGCATCACGATCTCGCGCAGCAGGTCGCGTATCGACAGCACGCCGATCACCTTGCCGTGCGCGACCACGGGCAGGTGGCGCACGCCCTTGCTGTTCATCAGCGCCATGCACTGGGGCAGCGTCTCGTCCGGGCCGACCGTCGCGACGTCGCGCGTCATGATGTCGCGCACCAGCGTCTCCCTGGACGCGCGTCCCTGCAGGATGACCTTGCGCGCGTAGTCGCGCTCGGATACCACGCCCACGAGCGCGTCCTGCTCGAGAACGACGACGAAGCCGATGTTGCGGCTCGCCATCCGCTCGAGCGCCGCGTACACGGTATCGGTGGGCGCCACCGAAAAGACGGGCGTGGTCCTTTCCGCCACGAGCTCGCGCAGCGGGCGGTATTTCAGAAGCTGCTCCGGGGTCTTGATCGGCGACTCCACGGCACCTCCAGCGCGCGACGGCGCGAACGGATTCGAAGCTCGGCTCCTCGGCAGCATTTATCCCGCGGCGGTCACCGTTGTCTTGGCCTTTCTCGACACGCCCGCCCCGCCACCGGCTTGACGCGCCGCGTCCGCGAGTTCAACGTTGCTCGCGACGACGCACGGCTCGCTTGGGGCCGCCTCAACGGCAGGAGGCACGTGGAGCACATCGAGAATCGCACCTTCGACGAGATCGCGGTCGGCGACGCGGCCACGCTGCAACGCACATTGACCGAACAGGACATTACGCTGTTCGCCGTCATGTCGGGCGACATCAACCCCGCGCACGTCGATCCCGAATACGCGAAGAGCAGCCGTTTCCGCGAGGTCATCGGCCACGGCATGTGGAGCGGCGCGCTGATCTCGACCGTGCTGGGGACCGAGTTCCCCGGCCCGGGAACGATCTACCTGGGGCAGAACCTGCGCTTCCGCCGCCCCGTCAAGGTCGGCGACACGATCACGATCAAGGTCACGGCAACGGAGAAGGACGCCGAGAAGCGACGGATCGTGCTCGCGACCGAATGCGTGAACCAGGACGGCGAGGTGGTCGTCACCGGCACGGCCGAGGTCATCGCGCCTTCGGAGAAGGTCCGGCGCGCCAGGGTCGACCTCCCGGAGGTGCGCTTCGACGACCGCGAGGCACGCTTTCGCGACGTGATGGGCCGCGTGAAGGCGCGCAACCTGGCGGCGGTCGCGGCAGCGATCGTCGAGCCCGCCGATGCGGAATCGATGCTGGCGCTGAGCGACGCGGCACGGCAGGGCACGATCGTGCCGGTGCTGGTCGGCACCGAGCCGGCGATCCGGGAGGCCGCGCGGGCCGCCGGCGTCGACGCCGACGCGTTCGAGATCGTCGCGGCCGCGAACCGGCGCGAGGCGATCGCCCAGGCGATTCGCCTTGCGCGGGAAGGCAGGGTCGAAGGCATCATGAAGGGCAGCATCACGACCGAGGCGCTGATCGTCCCGGTCGTGTCGTCGTCGACCGGCCTTCGCACCGAGCGGCGCGTGAGCCACGTGCACGTCATGGACGTTCCCACGTATCCCAAGCCGCTGTTCATCACCGACTCGATGATCAACATCGCGCCGGGACTCTCGGAGAAGCGCGACATCTGCCAGAACGCCATCGACCTCGCGCGCTGGCTCGGCATTCCCGCGCCGAAGGTCGCCCTGCTGGCGGCGCTGGAGACCGTCAATCCGAAGATGCCCGCCACCATCGAGGCGGCGACGCTGTGCAAGATGGCCGAGCGCGGCCAGATCGCGGGCGGCATCCTCGACGGGCCGCTCACGTTCGACCATGCGGTATCGCTGAGGGCTGCCGAGCAGAGCGGCGTGCGCTCCGCCGTCGCCGGTCAGGCGGACGTGCTCGTCGCGCCGGACCTCGAATCGGGCAACATGATCGCGCAGCAGGTGGCGCACCTCGCCGACGCGCTGTCCGCGGGCATCGTGCTCGGCGCACGCGTTCCGATCGCGCTGACGAGCCGCGGCGACGACCGCCGATCGTGGCTCGCGTCCGCGGCGCTCGTCCAGCTCGTCGCGCACATGTATCGCAGCGCGGCCGCCGGAACGCCGGGCATGCGCTGATCGCGTCGCGCGTTACGCGCCCGTCAAAGCAGCTCGCGGAGCAGCAGCTCGCCGCGCGGCCATTCGCCGTAGCCGGACGCGGGATTGAGATGTCCCACCGCGGCGACGTCCACGCACCGGCTTCCCCAGGCGTTCGCGAGCTCGACGACCCGCTCCACGCGCCCCAGCGGATCGTTGCTGCTCGCCGCCACGATGCTCGGAAACGGCAGCGGCGCGCGCGGAATCGGCAGCCAGCCGTTCGCCTCCAGCGTCTGCCGCGTCGGATAGCCTTCGGGCAGCGGCGACTCGAGGTCCGCGGGCGTGGCGAGCAGCGCGCCCTTGATCGCGCGCCGGTGATCGCGTGCCCAGTGCACGACGATCATCACGCCCGCGCTGTGCGCGACCAGCACGACCGGGCCGTCGACGCCGGCGAGCGTGCGATCGAGCGCGTCGACCCACGCGGCGCACGAGAGCTTGTCCGCGCTGTCTCGCGCCATGCGCGGAACGGCGACCGCGCGCGGAAGCTTCTCCTGCAGCAGCGTCTGCCAATGGTCCGGCATGTGGTCGCGCAGGCCGGGCACGATGACGACGGTGGCTTCGCCGGGTTGCATCCCTGCTCCTCAGATCAGCTTCTGCGCGCCGATCACGAACGCCGCGAGCACGGCCGCTTCGATCGCGAGCAGCGCGAAGGCGCGTGCACCGACGCGCTTCATCTCGAGCGGCGACGTCTTGAGGCCCACGGCCGCGATGGCGACGACCAGGCACGCGCGCGCCAATTCGCCGAGCGCCGTGCTCACGCCGGCGGGAATCAAGCCCATGCTGCCGATCACCACGAGCGCCCCGAACGCGAGGAGGAAGCGCGGCAGCAACGGATCGCGCCCGCGAGTGTCGACGCGCTGGAAACGGTGTCGCACGACGAGCGATATCGCGACGACCACGGGAAGCAGCATGGCGACCCGAAACAGCTTGGCGAGCACGGCGAAATCGCCGGCCTCGGGCGAGATGCTGTAGCCGGCGCCGACCACCTGCGCGACGTCATGGATCGTGCCGCCGAGGAACAGGCCCGTCTGGCGCATGTCGAGCCCGATGGCGTGCGCGATCAGCGGGTAGAGCACCATCGCGAGGGTGGACAGGACCGTGACGCCGGCAACCGTGAAAACGAGCTCGCGGTCGGACTTGTCGTCGCGCGGCAGCACGGTCGCGATCGCGATCGCCGCCGATGCGCCGCAGATCGCCGTGGCGCCGCCGGTCAGCACGCCGAGCCGCCGCGACAGGCCCAGCGCGCGCGACAGCAGCGAGCCGGATGCGATCGTGATCGCGACGGCGCTCGCGACGAGCACGACGCCTCGCCATCCGAGCGTGCCGACCTGCTCGAAGGTGATCCGTGCGCCGAGCAGCGCGACGCCGATTCGCAGCACGTTGCGCGCGGCCACGTCGACCCCGGCCTTCGCCTTGCCTTCCATGGCGACCGGATTGAGCGCCATGCCGAGCAGCAGCGCGTAGAGCAGCGTCGGGCCGCCGCGGCTCTGCGCGATGAATGCGGAGGCGACCGCGATGACGACGCTGAGCAACAGTCCCGGCCAGACGCGCTGCCACCCCGCGGGCCACAATCGGGGCTGCTCGAGGCTGATCTGCACGCCCGGCAACCTAGAGCTCGCTGTCGGCCAGCGCGAGCACGCTCGGCGCGCCGGCCGCGACGGTGTCGCGCAGGCCCGGCGCCTGCGTCAGCAGGTGCTCCGCGAAATGGCGCGCCGTGGCGATCTTGGCGCGCATGAACGACGCGTCGCCCTCGCCGCCTGCGAGCTTTTGCGCGGCAATCGACGCGCCGCGCGCGAGCTGAGCGCCGCCGAACACGATGCCGGCGAGCTCGAGGAGCGGAACGGCGCCCGCCAATACCGAGCGCGGGTCGGTTCGATACGTCGCGACGGCGAAGCGCGCCGCGTCGACCAGCGCATCGACGCCGCCGCGAAGCCGCGCGCCGATCACGGCGAGCGCTTCGTCGCGCGCGCCGTCGAGCTCGCGCTCGATCGCCCGCGCACGGGCGACGGCGGCGCCGAGCGCCGCGCCTTCGTCGCGCACGATCTTGCGCACGACGAGGTCGTTCGCCTGGATGCCGGTGGTGCCTTCGTAGATGGTCGTGATGCGCGCGTCGCGCGCGTATTGCGCCGCGCCCGTCTCCTCGACGAAGCCCATGCCGCCATGGATCTGCACGCCGAGATACGCGACCTTCTGCGCCATCTCGGTTCCCCAGCCCTTGACCACCGGGATCATCAGCTCCGCGAACGCGAGCTCGCGCGTGCGCGTCGCCGCGTCGGGATGACGATGCGCGACGTCGAGCGCCGCGGCGGTGACGTAGCCGAGCGCGCGCCCGGCCTCGGTGCACGCGCGCATCGTCATGAGCATCCGGCGCACGTCCGGATGCCCGACGATTCCCGCAGCCTCCGCGTCGCGCGGCAGGCCCGCGGCCCGGCCCTGCACGCGCTCGCGCGCGTAGTCGCTCGCGAGCTGGTACGCGCGCTCGGCGATGCCCACACCCTGCATGCCGACGCCGAAGCGCGCGAGATTCATCATGACGAACATGTACTCGAGCCCGCGGTTCTCCTCGCCGACGAGGTAGCCCACCGCGCCGCCCGCGTCGCCGAACGCCAGCACCGCGGTCGGGCTCGCGTGGATGCCGAGCTTGTGCTCGAGCGACACGCAACGCACGTCGTTGCGCGCGCCGAGCGAGCCGTCGGCGTTCACCAGGCGCTTCGGCACGACGAACAGCGAGATGCCTTTGGTTCCGGGCGGCGCGTCGGGCGTACGCGCGAGCACGAGGTGGACGATGTTGTCCGTGTAGTCGTGGTCGCCGTAGGTGATGAAGATCTTGTTGCCGTGGAGCCTGTACGTGCCGTCGCCCTGCGGCACCGCGCGCGTGCGAACCGCCGCGAGGTCCGAGCCCGCCTGCGGCTCGGTGAGGTTCATCGTGCCGGTCCATTCGCCCGACACCATCTTCGGAAGGAACGCCTGCTTCAGCGCGTCGGAGCCGTTGAGCTCGATGGCCTCGACCGCGCCCGCGGTCAGCATCGGGCACAGCTCGAACGACATGTTCGTCGCATTCCACATCTCGTCGACCGGCGCCGCGACGAGGTGCGGCATGCCCTGGCCGCCGAAGTCCGGGTTCTTCGCGAGCCCGTTCCAGCCGAGCTCGCAGAACTGGCGATAGGCGTCCCTGAATCCGGGCGGCGTGACCACGCTGCCGTCGGCGTCGAGGCGGGCGCCTTCACGATCGCCGACACGGTTCAGCGGATCGAGCACGCCGGTGGCGAATTTCGCCGCTTCGTCGAGGATGGCGACGACGGTGTCGGGTGTCGCGTCCGCGAACCCGGGCAGCGCCGCGACCTCCTCGAGCCCCGCGAGCTCCGTCATGACGAAGCGCATGTCGGCAACGGGCGCGCGGTACGGATTCATCCGGGATTTCCTCGTCGAGACGTGCTTGTCACTGCGAAGCGGCGGCGACCATCTCGCCGAGCTTCGCGCGGATCACCTTCTTGTCGAGCTTGCCGACGCTGGTCTTCGGGATCGCCTCGACGAAGAACACGCGGTCGGGAACGCCGTAGCGCGAGATGACGCCCTGCTCGGCGAACTGCGCGACGTGCCTGCGGATCGAATCCTCGGTCGGCGCGGCGTCGCCGGATTTGAGCGTCACCAGCGCGACCGGCCGCTCGCCCCACTTGTCGTCGGCCACGCCGATTACCGCCGCCTCGGCGACCCCGGCCATGCGCAGGATGAGGTCCTCGATGTCGAGCGAGGACACCCATTCGCCGCCGGTCTTCACGACGTCCTTGATGCGGTCGACGATCTTCAGGTAGCCGTCGGCGTCGATCGTGCCGACGTCGCCGGTATGCAGCCAGCCGCCTCGCCACAGCTCCTCGCAACGCTCGGGCTCGCCGAGGTAACCCTGCGTGAGCCACGGCGAGCGCACGACGACCTCGCCCTGGCTCGTGCCGTCGTGCGCGACGTCGTGCATGTCGGCGTCGACGATGCGAAGCTGCACGAACGGGATCGGGCGGCCGGCCTTGCACAGGTACTCCAATCGGCGCTCCGCGTCCCAGTCGAGCATCCCCGGCCGCAGGTGCGCGAGCGTCAGGATCGGGCAGGTCTCCGACATGCCATAGCCCGCGATGATGTCGATGCCGCGCTCGAGCGCGCTGCGCGCGAGCGCGCGCGGCAGCGCCGAGCCGCCGATGATCACCTTCCACCTCGACAGGTCGACGTCCTTCGACGCGGGGCTCGCGAGCATGATCTGCAGGATCGTCGGCACGCAATGGGAGAAGGTCACGCCCTCGCGCGCGATCAGCCGCAGCAGCGCGTCGGGAACGTAGCGGCCGGGATAGACCTGCTTCACGCCGAGCATCGTCGCGAGGTAGGGAAGGCCCCACGCGTGCACGTGGAACATCGGCGTGATCGGCATGTAGACGTCGCCCGCGCCGAAGGCCGCGTGCGAGGCGTTGCCGAGCGCGTGCGATACGCCGAGGGTGTGCAGCACGAGCTGGCGATGGCTGTAGTAGACCCCCTTGGGCAGGCCCGTGGTGCCGGTCGTGTAGAACGTCGTCGCGCGCGTGCTCTCGTCGAGCGCCGGGAACTCGAACGACGGCGACGCCGCGGCGAGCATCGGCTCGTACTCGGCGTCGAAGGCAGGCGCGGCGTTCGCCGACGCCCCGGCGTCGTCGATCAGCACGAGCTTCACGCCGGGCCGGATCCTGCCGCGTATGGCGTCGAGCAGCGGCAGGAACTCCGCGTTGACGAGGATGACGTCGTCCCTGGCGTGATTGATGGTGTACAGCACCTGGTCCGGCGAGATGCGCACGTTCACGGTGTGCAGCACCGCGCCCATCATCGGCACGGCGAAGAAGCACTCGAGATAGCGATGGCTGTCCCAGTCCATGACGGCCACGGTCGAGCCGGGCGAAACACCGAGCGCCGCCAGCGCGGAGGCGAGCCGGCGCACGCGCTCGTCGAGCGTGGCGTACGAATGACGACGCTGGTCGCCGTACACGATCTCCTGCTGCGGCGCCCGCGCAACGCCTTGCGCGAGGATCTGGCCGATCGTGAGCGGCGCGTCGTGCGCCGAAGGCGTGCGCGCGATGGCGAGCGGGTTCATTGGGCTCTCCCTGAAATCAGTATGCGTTTCATGCCGGCTCGGGCACCCGGCTCCACAGCCGGCCCGCGCGCATGCGCGACGTCGGCAGCAGCACGTACGACAGCGCGGGGATGAGGATGAGCGCGCCGAGCATGTTCCACACGAACATGAACGTGAGCAGCACGCCCATGTCGGCCTGGAACTTGATCGGCGAGAACGCCCAGGTGATCACGCCGGCCGCGAGCGTCACCCCGACCAGCGCCACCACCTTGCCGGTGAAGCGCACCGCGTTGCGATACGCCTGGGTGAGCGGCACGCCCGCGCGCTGCTGCGCGAGCTGCACCGACAGCAGGTAGAGCGCGTAGTCGACGCCGATGCCCACCCCGAGCGCGATCACCGGCAGCGTCGCCACCTTCACGCCGATGCCGAGGACGACCATCAGCGCCTCGCACAGGATCGAGGTCAGCGCGAGCGGCACGACCGCCACGACGACCGCGCGCCAGCTCCGGAAGGTGATGAAGCACAGCACGATGACGGCGGCGTAGACGTAGAGCAGCATCGTGCGGTTCGCCTGCCGCACGACGATGTTGGTCGCCGCCTCGATGCCCGCGCTGCCGGCCGCGAGCAGGATGTGGCGCTCGCGGTCGTCGTGCGCGTCGGCGAAGGCGGCCGCGGCGGCGACGACGCGGTCCAGCGTCTCTGCCTTGTGATCGGCGAGGTACGCGATGACGGGCATCACCGAGCACTCGGTGTTGAAGAGATCGGGGTTGTTGACCGACGCCTGCTGCGCGGCGTAGTTGAGCACGTCCTGGTTGCGGCTGATCGTCAGCCACTTGGGATTGCCTTCGAACGAGCCGGCCGTGATCTGGCGCACGGCGTCGGGCAGCGCGACCGTCGTCTGCACGTTCGGCACCTGCCGCAGCGTCCACGCGAGGCGGTCGGCCTCGATCAGCGTCGGGTACGTGAGGCAGCCTTCCTTGCCCGTCTTGACGATCACCGCGAACTGGTCGCTCGACAGCGCGTAGTTGGCGGTGATGTACGCGTTGTCGCGGTTGTAGCGTGAATCGGCTCGCAGCTCCGGCGCGCCGGGGTCGAGATCGCCGATCTTGAGGTTCAGGCCGATCGCCAGTCCGCCGATCGCGAGCGCCGCTGCCACGGCGATGGCGCCGAGCGCGTAGCCGCGCGTGGTGAACCGATCGAGCCAGTCCCAGACGACGCCCAGCCCGCGGCCCCTCGCCTCGGCGCCTTCCTCGCGCAGGCTGCGCGCGGCCGCGCCGGCGCTCACGCCGGTGTACGACAGCAGCACCGGCAGGAGGAGCAGGTTGGTGAAGATCAGCACCGCGACGCCGATGCTCGCGGTCATCGCCAGGTCGCGGATCACCGGGATGTCGATCACCATCAGGACGGCGAACCCGACCGCGTCGGCGAGCAGCGCCGTGAGGCCGGCGAGGAACAGGCGGCGGAACGTGTAGCGCGCCGCCACCAGCCTGTGCGTGCCGCGGCCGATGTCCTGCATGATGCCGTTCATCTTCTGCGCGCCGTGCGACACCCCGATCGCGAACACGAGGAAGGGCACGAGGATCGAGAAGGGATCGAGCTCGAAGCCGAAGAGCGCCACCAGGCCGAGCTGCCACACGACCGCGACGAGCGAGCACGCGATCACCAGCGCCGTGCTGCGCACGCAGCGCGTGTAGGCGTAGATGATCCCCGTGGCGATCACGGCGGCGATCGCGAAGAACGCCATGACCTTGATCAGCCCGTCGATCAGCTCGCCGATCAGCTTGGCGAAGCCGATGATGTGAATCCGGATGTGGGGCGCCTGCGCCGCGGCGCCCTTGTCCTGCGACGCACCCTCGTACTTCGCGCGGATCTTGTCCTCGAGCACGCGCGACAGGTCGTGGTAGTCGATGCGCTTGCCGGTGCCGGGGTCGCGGTCGAGCAGCGGCACGAAGATCATGCTCGAACGGAAATTGTTCGCCACGAAGCTGCCGACGATGCCGGAGCGCGCGATGTTCTGCCGAAGCTGCTCGACGCTCTGCGGCGAGCCGTCGTAGCCGTCGGGCATTACCGGGCCGCCGCGGAAGCCCTCTTCCGTCACCTCGGTCCAGCGGACCGCCGGCGACCACAGCGACTTCACCCACGCGCGATCGACGCCGGGCGTGAGGAACAGCTCGTCGTGCACCTGCTTCAGCGTGTCGACGTAGCGCGGATCGAAGATGTCGCCGTCGGCGTTCTCGACCACGACGCGCACGGCATTGCCGAGGCCGCGCAGCTCCTTCTGGTATGCGAGGTAGTTGCGTATGTACGGCTGGCTCTGCGGGATCATCTTCTCGAAGCTCGCGTTCAGCACGAGCTTCGTCGCCGCGGCGTAGCCG
>DASXAF010000154.1:0-21669 GCA_036406955.1 Casimicrobiaceae bacterium | reverse complement strand
CGGATTCCATGCGCGGGCGCTGGAAGCGGGACGTCAGCTCGGCGACCTGCCCGCAGCGGAGCTGGGCTCGGTCCACGCCGCCATGGGCGATGCCTGGGACCTCGCCGGGGAGTTCCGCAAGGCGCTCGACGCGTATGCCGCGGCGCGCGCGTTCGTCTCCGGCGACGCGCTCGCCGAGGCGCGGCTGCTCCTCAACGTGTCGCGCGTCGAAGGCAAGCTCGGCAACTACGCCGACGCGCTGAAGTACGCGCAGGAGAGCCGCGCGCGCGTCGCCGACGTCGAGGGCCGCGAAGCGACACGGCAGCTCGCGCGTGCCAGCGCACGCTGCGCGATGGTGCTGCAGATCGAGGGCCGCACGGACGAAGCGCTCCAATGGGCGGAGCGCGCAGCCACCGAAGCGGAAGCCGCGCACGATCCCGAGGCGGTCGGCGATGCCTATGTCGTCATGGGATGGGCGTTCGGCGAGCTTGGCAAGGACGGTGCGCTTGCGCTCATGCGCCGCTCGCTCGAGGCCTACCAGCAGGCGGGTGATCGCGTGCGCGAGGCGATGCTTCTTTCCGACCTCGGCGTGGTCTGCCAGTGGGAAGGCCGCTGGGACGAAGCCCTCGCCTATTACGAGCAGGGCCGCAGCGCATCGCTGAAGATCGGCAGCCACAGCAACGCGTCGCTCGCCCGCGTCAACGTGGCGGAGATTCTCACCGACCGCGGCGAATGGGCCGAAGCCGAAGCGGTGCTGCTCGAGACGCTGCCGTTCTGGCGCGCGTCGCAGTTCCGCTATTTCCTCGCGGCGTGCCTGTCGCTGCTCGGACGCGTTTCTCTGCGACTGGGTCGCCTCGACGAAGCCGTTTCGCGGCTCGAGGAAGCGAAGAGAACGTTCCTCGAGGTCGGCGCGGAGAACGAGCTGCCGCCCATCGACGCGCGCATCGCCGAATGCAGGCTGGCGATGGGCGACCCCGACGGCGCGCTCGACATCGTGCGCGGCCTGCTCGGGCGCGCGAGCGAGTCGAACGGCGTCGCGCGCATGGTGCCGCTGCTCGAGCGCATCCAGGGCCACGCGTTGCTGCGGCAGGGCGATCTGTGGAGCGCGCGCGACGCGCTCGAGACGAGCCTCGCCGCGGCACAGGAAAAGCGCAGCCTCTTCGAAGCGGCGCTAACGATGCTGTCGCTGATCGAGCTCGACCGTCTCGAAGGCGTCGAGCCGCCGCTCGACATGGTGAGCGAGAGCCGCGCGCTGCTCGCCACGCTGAAGGTGCGCGCGGTGCCGCCGGTGCCGCAGCCCGCTTAGCAACCGCGAGGGTCAAAAAAGAAGCGGCCCCGCAGGGCCGCTTCGACGGCGAGGTCGTCGTGATCAGCGCTGGCCGATCCAGCCGTCGCCGATGTCGATGAACGTGCCGAAATCGAACACCAGCGGGTTGCCGCTGCCATCGACGCCACCCGACTGATAGCCGTACTCCAGGACGCACATTTGCGCCTGCATGTTGGCGGCGTAGCCTGCCGCGGCCTGAGCCGGTGTCGGAGAGAAGCTGGAAGGCAGCAGCGGCAGCGGCGTGCTCATCACCAGCGCGCCGATCGCGTGCGGCCCGGCGGTCGTCCCGCCGTCGCCTCGCGTGATGCTGTAGGTGTTCGTCGATACGAACGTCGCTGTCAGGCGCTCGGTGCCGATCACGATCGGGAACGTTCCGGACGTCGGCAGCGCGACACCGCCTGCGCTCGGAGCGATCGTGATGTTCGGCGTATCGCTGCCGCTTGCGAGGGTGGTCTGCAGCGTCCCGTACGGCGCCGGCGTGTTGTTCGGCGGGTTCGTGCCGAGGCATGCCGGGGCGTCGATGAACACGGGCCCACCGGACGTGGGCAGCCACGACACCTGAGCCGTCGTCGCCGTCACGACACCCGAGGGACCCGCGGGACGCAGCGCGAAGTTGATGCTCGTCGTGAACACCGCCGTGTCCTGCAGCAGCCACGTCAGGTGCGACGAGGGGTTGCTGGCGGCCAGCAGGTCGTTCGTGTACGAATAGGGCACGGCGACGCAGCCGGAGTTCGTCGTGCTTCCATCCTTGTTGTACAGGCTGCGCGTGCTCGAGGAATAACCCGGATCGGTCGAGATCAGCTCCGCCGGCTTGGTGAACGAGCCACCGCACGGAAGAATGCCGTCGCAACCGGCGTACACGGGAGCGACGTTCGAGTCGGCATTGGGATACGGAGTGAAGGGATCGCCGTTGAACGAGTTTCCGGTCCATGCGGATCCAGTCCATGCCGTCGCCGTGCAGCTGCCATTGCTCGGCACGCTGAGCACCACCGTGACCGTGAGCGTTCCGGCGGGTCGCACACCAGTGATGCCGTTAATCGAGACGACGCCGTTGCTGAAGCTCGCATTGCCGCCCGAAGACGTCGTGTTCCCGTTCTTCGTGACGATCGACGAGACCCCGACGTACGTCACGCCCGACGGCAAGGCCAGCTTCGCCGAGTTGATGTACGAGTTGCCGCCTTTCGGCGTTTGATTGGTGAATACCACGACGGCCGATACGCTCGATCCTGCCGTGAGGAAATTGGTGCTGGTGGTGACGCCGAAGAGCTTGTCCGGCGAGGATGACCCGGCATCAGCCCGTATCGTGAACGTTGCTACGACGACCGCCAGCACGAGACCAAGCACGAAACGCAGGCTTTTCATGGCAACCCCTCCCTTGGGATGTTTGCGCCAGTTGCCTTGCCGCCCGTTGGCTGGCGTGTCGAATGGGCGCGGCATGGTAGAGCGAACGGCTTTGATTTGAAAGGACCCGTTGGCGCGTAAGACCGCGATACCAGCGGCACGAACATCCGATTGTCGTGCACATGTGCCATCCCAGGTTCCTCATCGGTTTCGTGAAGAGGAGCGCTGTAGTCCTTGAAAAGACGTTCCAACCATCGAGGCAACGTCACCGTCCTCAGGCGGCACGGCCCGCTTCGTTCGAGTGGTTGTTCAATTCATGCCGCTGACGTTCGCCGCAACGAAGCGGACCAATCAGGCGACGAACGACGGAATTTTCGCCGCGGGCGCGGCGGATTATGGGGCGAGCCGTTGCGTTTCGAAGGCGCCCGGCCTCAGTCCGCCTTGAAATCGACCACGACTTCGGTCGTGCGCGCGCTCTCGCTCGACGTCTCGAAGCGCCACCGCGACAACGCGCGATCCACCGCACGATCGAACACGCGTCGCGGCTCGGCCGATACGATCTGCACGTTGGAGACGCGCCCGTCCTTGTCGATCGTGAGCCGTGCGCGTACGCGTCCGCTCGTCACGTTGGCGAGCAGAGCGTCGCGCGGAAAGGCAGGCTCTTCGCGCGCGATCGGCACGAGGTGCGGCCGGGGCGGCGGCGCGAGCGCCGTCGCGGGCGCGTTTGCGATGACCGTCGCCGGCTGCGCGTCGACGGGCGCTGCAGGCGCGCGCGTCGACGGGCGCGCGTCGGCCGATGCGCCGGGATTTGCAACTGGCGGGATCACCGGCGCACGCTCGGCGACGCTCGCGTTCGCGCGATCCTCGGCCGGCCGCGCAGCGACCGGCAATTGCGGCATCGCGGGGATCGGCGGCGTTGTCGCAGCCGCGGGCGGTGGTGCGGCGACCAGTGCCGCCGCAGGTACCGCCGGCCGCTCGGAGCGCACCGCTTCGGGCGTGCGGGCTTGCGTCGCCGGCTGCGTCGTACCCGGCTGTGTCGCAGCCGGCTGTGTCGTGATCGGCTGTGTCGTGATCGGCTGTGCGGCAGCCGGCTGCGTCGTGGGCAGCGGCGCTGTCGCGATGCGCACCGGCTGCGCTGCCGGCGAATGCTTCGCTTCCTCGCGCAGGGGCACTGCGGGCGGCGATGCGCGCTCGGGCACAGGCGATGCTGCAATCGCCGCGTCCGGCGCGGGCGTCGCGACGCGTATCGTGCCGCGCGTCGCGTCCGTTGCAGCGGTGATCGGCGCGGGTTGCGGCACGGCTTGCGTGGATTCCGCGGCTCGCGCCATGGGCGCAGGCTCCGTCGGCGTCGTCCCGTCCCCAGCCGATCGATCGTGCAACCGCCAGGCGACGAGCGCCATGCCCGCTATGCCGGTGACGGCCACGATGCCGATCGCGAGGCCACGGCGTCGCGGCCCGAGCCGCGTCACGGGAACCACTTCGGACAGGCGCGATGTCAGGGGTTGCGCCGGCGCCGCGCGCGGCGACGTCGCGTGCGCGGGCCGCACGAGACCGAGCTCCGTCAGCCGCGCCAGATCGCGGCGCACGCGCGCTTCGTCGCTGTGCAGGGACGCCGCGATGCCCGCAACGCTCTGCGACGCGTCGATGAGCGACAGGAGCTTGCGTTGCGACAGCGACAATCCGAGGCGCGGCGCGCGCAGCTCCGACTCGGCTTCTTCGGTGCGGACGTAGGCTTCGGCGTGTGCGGCCATGGCGGGCGTCGTCGCGACGCTCGTTCGCAAGGGCCGCGAGTATAGCAACGCGTCGCGCACGCACGCGGCGCGCCGGGACGAACGGCCAGAGCGCGTCAGCTTGTCGACGACAACGGTTCCTGCCGGGGCCGATGGCACCCGGGACGATGTGCGCGCTACGACTTGCGCTTGTCGACGACGCGCTTCGCCTTGCCGAGCGACCGCTCGATGGTCCCCGAAGGCATCACGCGAATCATCGCCGTGACGCCGATCAGGTCCTTGACGTGGCGCGCGAGTGCCGCGCTCGCACTCTCGGCATCGACCGCCCCCGTGCCGGGGGCGCGCTCGACGATCACGGTGAGCTCGTCGAGCGCCTTGGGCCGCGTGATCTCGAGCTGATAGTGCGGCGCGAGCGCCGGCTGCTTCAGGATCAGCTCCTCGATCTGCGTCGGGAACACGTTCACCCCGCGGATGATCATCATGTCGTCCGATCGGCCGGTGATCTTTTCCATGCGGCGCATCGACCGGGCGGTCGGCGGCAGGAGCCGCGTGAGGTCGCGCGTGCGATAGCGGATGACCGGAAGCGCTTCCTTGGTGAGCGAGGTGAACACCAGCTCGCCCTTCTCGCCGTCGGGCAGCGCCTCGCCGGTTTCCGGATCGACGATCTCGGGATAGAAATGGTCCTCCCAGATCGTAAGCCCGTCCTTGGTCTCGATGCACTCCTGCGCGACGCCGGGGCCGATCACTTCCGACAGCCCGTAGATGTCGATCGCGTCGATGTCGAGGCGCTCCTCGATCGCCTTGCGCATCGTGGGCGTCCACGGCTCGGCGCCGAAGATGCCGATCGACAGCGACGAGCTCCGCGGGTCGATGCCCTGCCGCTCCATCTCCTCGGCGATCGCGAGCATGTACGACGGCGTGACCATGATGATGTCGGGCGCGAAGTCGCCGATGAGCTGCACCTGCTTCTCCGTCTGCCCGCCCGACATGGGGATCACCGTGCAGCCGAGCCTCTCCGCGCCGTAGTGCGCGCCGAGCCCGCCGGTGAACAGCCCGTAGCCGTACGCGACGTGCACGATGTCGCCGGGGCGGCCGCCCGCGGCGCGGATGGAGCGCGCCATCACCGTGGCCCAGGTGTCGACGTCGTTGCGCGTGTAACCGACCACCGTCGGCTTGCCGGTGGTGCCCGACGACGCGTGAATGCGCACGATCTCGCTGCGCGGCACGGCGAACATGCCGAACGGATAGTTGTCGCGCAGGTCGGCCTTGGTCGTGAAGGGGAAGCGCGCGACGTCGGCGAGCGAGCGGCAGTCCTCGGGCCGGACGCCCGCGCGGTCGAACGCCGCGCGGTAGTGCGGGACCTTTTCGTATGCGCGGCGCAGCGTCGATTGCAGGCGCGCGAGCTGCAATGCGCGAAGCTCGCGCTCGCTCGCCGTCTCGATCGGCTCCAGCTCGCCCGGCGACGGTTTCCTGGCCGGCATGGCGTCTCCTCCTTCGCGCGCCGTCACGCCGACGGCGCCTCCTCCAGCACGCTGCCCTTGATGCGGTAGCTCTTGCCGCGGAACAGCGCGATCGTGTCGCCGCGCTGGTTCCTGACCTCGATGTCGTAGACGCCGGTGCGCCCGCTGCGGCTGCGCTCGCATCCGACCGCCGTGAGCAGGTCGCCCTCGTGCGCCGGCGCAAGGTACTCGATGGCGCAGCCCTGCGCCACCGTGTTCGCGTTGTAGGTGTTGCACGCGAATGCGAACGTGCTGTCCGCGAGGGCGAACACGAAGCCGCCGTGGCAGATCGCATGTCCGTTGACCATGTCGCTGCGCACGCGCATCGCGAGCTCGGCGCGTCCCGGCGCGACGTGCACGATCTGCATGCCGAGCGATTGCGACGCGCGATCGCGCGCGAGCATGGCCGCGGCAACGCGTTCCGCGAGATGTTGCGCGGCGACGGGATCCGCGTCGCTCATGCAGTCAGGACGAGCTTGCCGCCCATCGCGGCGCGCCGCTCGATCAGCGGAGACGTGCGGTAGCGGTCTTCTCCGTAGTGCTCGGCAAGGTGACGCAGCACGTCGCGCACGCGCGCGGCGCCGAGCGTGTCGCCCCACGCAAGCGGGCCGCGCGGATAGTTGACGCCCTTCTGCATCGCGAGATCGAGGTCGGGCGGCGTGGCGACGCCTTGCGTGACCGCGTCGGCCGCCTCGTTCGCCAGCATGGCGACCGTGCGCATCACGGCGAGCCCCGCGACGTCGTCGAAGCGCGATACCGCGATGCCGGCGGCCTGCAAGGCGCCGCATGCGGCCGACAGCGCGTCCGCGTCGCAGCAATCGGCCGGCGCGATGGCCAGACGCGTGCAACGCCCGTAATCGAGCGCGAGGTCGAAAACCGCGAGCCGGTGTGCGCCGGTGGCGAGCGCGCGCGCCGTGGCGGTACGGCCGTCGGTCAGCGCAAGCCACGCTCCGGACGCCGCGATCACGCCGTCGGGAAACGCCTGCACCGCGTCGTGCTCGTCGACCGCGATGCCCGCGGCGCGCCAGCGCGGCACCAGCGCGCGCGCCGGACCGAGTGCGCCATGCACGGTGATGCCGCGCGGCGCATCGCGCCGCGCTTCGGTGCGCGGCTGCGGCTGCACGGCACCGGGGGCGTGATCGTAGAACCCGCGCCCGCTCTTGCGCCCGAGGAAGCCGGCGTCGACCAGCTCGCGCTGCAGCACCGACGGCAGGAAGCGTGGATCGTGGAAGTACGCTTGCCACACGCTGCGCGTCACGGCGAAATTGACGTCGAGCCCGATGAGGTCCATCAGCTCGAAGGGACCCATGCGAAAGCCGCCGGCCTCGCGCATCACCGCGTCGATCGTCGCGCAATCGGCGGCGCGCTCGGCGAGCAGCCGCAAGCCCTCGGCGTAGAACGGGCGCGCGCAGCGGTTGACGATGAAGCCCGGCGTGGACGACGCATGCACCGGCGTCTTGCCCCACGCCGCGGCGGTGGCATGCACCGTTTCCGCGACCTCGCGTGCGGTCGCGAGCCCGCTCACCACCTCGACCAGCGGCAGGATCGGCGCGGGATTGAAGAAGTGCATGCCGACTACGCGCTGCGGCACGCGCAATCCCGCCGCGAGCGCGGTGATGGACAGTGACGACGTGTTGCTCGCGAGGATCGCCGTGTCGCCGACGATGCCTTCGAGCTCGGCGAAGAGCGCGCGCTTGACGTCCAGGTCCTCGACGATCGCCTCGACGACCAGCGCGGCGTCGCGCACGTCCGAGACGCTCGCGACGGGCGTGATGCGCGCGATCGCAGCTTCGGCGGCGTCGGGCGCGAGCTTGCCCTTGCCGGCGAGCGCCGTCAGCGTCTTCGCAACCGCGCGTCGCGCCGAAGCCGCCGCGTCGGCGCGCGCGTCCTGCAGCAGCACGCGGTGGCCCGCCTGCGCCGCGACTTGCGCAATGCCGCTGCCCATCGCGCCCGCGCCGATCACGGCGACGACCGCGTCGCTGGAGATGGGCCCGGCGGCGCTCACAGCTCCGCGATGGACCGTCAGCGGCCGGTGAAGCTCGGCGGCCGCTTGTCGAGGAAAGCCGCCACGCCTTCGCGATAGTCCTCGCTGCGGCCCAGCTCGCGCTGCAGGTCGCGCTCGAGATCGAGCTGTGCCGCGAGCGTGTTGCCCGCGCTCGCGTGCAGCGCGCGCTTGATCGCGGCGAGCCCGCGCGTCGGGGCTTTCGAGAGCTGCTCGAGCATGCGCTCGACGGTCGGCATGAGCTCTGCATCGTCCACGCACTGCCAGATCAGGCCCCACTTCGCGGCCTCCTCGGCGTGCAGCTTGTCGCCGAGCAGCGCGAGGCCCATCGCGCGTGCGCTTCCGACCAGGCGCGGCAGGAAATACGTGCCGCCGGAGTCGGGCACGAGTCCGATCCTGGAGAACGCCTGGATGAAGCTCGCCGAGCGCGCCGCAATCACGATGTCGCAGGCGAGCGCGACGTTCGCGCCCGCGCCGGCGGCGACGCCGTTCACCGCGCACACGACGGGCACGGGAAGCGACTGCAGCGCGAGCACGAGGGGCTTGTAGTTCTCCTCGATCGACGCGCCGAGGTCGACCGGCGCCGTGCCGGGCGCCACCTTGCGATCGGAGAGGTCCTGTCCTGCGCAGAAGCCGCGGCCCTCGCCGGTGAGCAGCACCACACGCGTCGACGGGTCGTTCCTGACGCTTCCGAGCGCCTCGCGCAACTCGCCGTGCATGCGGCTCGTGAAGGTGTTCAGCCGGTCGGGCCGGTTGAGCGTGATGCGGGCGATGCCGTTGGCATTGTCGAAACGAATCTGTTCGAATCTCATGGCTGTACATGCATCCGATGCTGCACCACGCGGAACCGGTTCGCGACGTACGCGGCGTCGGTGAGCGCGGCATTCGCGGCGGGGTTGGCACCGGTGCCGTGGAAATCGGAGAACGCGGCGGATTGATTGACGAACACGCCGCCCGTGAGGTTGATCGACAGCGCGACGCCCGCGTCCTCGGCGACGGCCACCGCGCGCTCGATGACGTCCTGCCGGGTCGTGTACAGCGACAGCGTGAGCGCACCGTGTCCCTTCACGGCGTCGCGCGCGATCGCGAGGCTGTCGTCCGTGGATTCGGTGGCCACGACGAAGCCGATCGGCCCGAACCATTCGTTGAGGTACGTCGCGCGGTCGGCGCGCGAGAGCTTCACCAGCAGCGGCGTGCGGATCGTCGCCTGCTCGTATTGCGCGTGCGGCAACGTCTTCGTGTCGAGCAGCACCTCGCCGAGCGAGCGCGCCGCTTCGAGTCGGCGGATGATGCCGTCGTTCTGCACCGCGCCCAGGATCTCGACGGCACGTGCGGGATCGCCGGTGAGCTTGCCGAGCGCGTCCGCGATGCCGGCCGCCACGTCGTCGAACGACAGGTGACCTTCCGGGGTGTCGATGCCGCCGCTCGGCACGTAGATGTTCTGCGGCGCGGTGCACATCTGCCCGGTGTACAGCGCGAGCGAGAACGCGAGGTTGCGCGCAAGTCCCTTGAAGTCGTCGGTCGAGTCGACGATCACCTGGTTAACGCCGGCCTTCTCGGTGTACACCTGCGCCTGGCGCGCGTGCTCCTCGAGCCAGCGGCCGTTGGCGGTGCTGCCGGTGAAGTCGATGATCTTCACCTCGGGGCGCAGGGCGAGCTGTTGTGCCATGTCGTCACCCGCGTCGTGCGCGGCGAGCGTGACGATGTTCGGGTCGAAGCCCGCTTCCGCGAGCACGTCGCGCGCGATCTTCACCGTGAGCGCAAGCGGCAGGATCGCGGAGGGATGCGGCTTGACGACGACCGCGTTGCCCGTGGCGAGGCTCGCGAAGAGGCCGGTGTAGCCGTTCCACGTCGGGAACGTCGACACGCCGATGACCAGGCCCACGCCGCGCGGCACGATGCGAAAGCGCTTTTCCATGCGCAGCGGCTCGTTCTTGCCCTGCGGCTTTTCCCAGCGTGCCGACTGCGGAATGCGGCGCATCTCGTCCCACGCGTAGGCGACGGCTTCCAGCCCGCGGTCCTGGGCATGCGGGCCGCCGGCCTGGAACGCCATGACGAACGCCTGCCCGGTGGTGTGCATGATCGCGTTGGCGAACAGGAAGCTCTCGCGATTGATGCGCGTGAGGATCTCGAGACATACGCCGACCCACGCTTGCGGACCGGCCTTGCGCCACACCGGCTGCGCCTGCTCGATCGCCGCGAACAGGCCGTCGAGATCCGAGCGCGGATACGTGATGCCGAGCGCGAAGCCGTAGGGCGAGCGCTCGGCGCCCGCCTGCCCGATGATCGCCGGTTGAATGAGCGGGAAGCGGCGGTTGAGCAGCGCATCGAACGCCTTCTTGCCCGCGTCGGCGGCACCTTCGCCGTAGATCTTCGGGCTCGGCGATTCGGGAAACGGCGTCCAGTAGCTGCGCTCGGCAATCGCCTGCACGGCACGCTCCAGCATGCCGCGGTGCTTCTCGAACATGGGATGGGACAAGTGAGCGTTCCTCCTCGCGATGCAGCGTGCGACGGAACTGTAGCACCCGACCTCAGCCCGTGCCGGTCTGGTCGAAATCAACGACCACCTTGTCCGTCACGGGGTAGCTCTGGCACGCCAGGACGAATCCGCGCGCGACCTCGTAGTCCTCGAGCGCGAAATTGACGTCCATGTCCACCTCGCCTTCCAGCAGACGGCAGCGGCAAGTGGAGCATACGCCTCCCTTGCACGAATAGGGCAGCTCGATGCCGTTGCGCAGGCCCGCGTCGAGGATGTTGTCCTCGCCCTTGGCGAGCAGGTAGGTCTTGCGGCTGCCGTCCTGGATCACCGTGACCTCGCACTGCGCCTGCGACGCCGCGGGCAGCGGGCGCGGCACGTGGGTGTGCTTCGGAATGCTCGCCGCGAAGCGCTCGATGCGAATGCGCGAGTCCGGATAGCCGCGCGCACGCAAGGCAGCGACGACGGCGTCCATCATGCCTTCGGGCCCGCACACGAACACCGCGTCCATGGCGCCCTGCGGCACCCAGTGATCGAGCAGCGCGGATGCGCGCGACTGGTCGATGCGCCCGTGCAGGAGCTCGATGTCCTGCGCTTCGCGCGACAGCACGTGCACGAGATTGAAGCGCGACAGGTACGTGTCCTTCAGCGCCGCCAGCTCCTCGCGGAACATCACGGTGCCCGACGCGCGGTTGCCGTAGAACAGCGTGAAGCTCGTCTTCGGCTCGACGGCGAGCGTCGTCTTGACGATCGACAGCAGCGGCGTGATCCCGCTGCCAGCCGCGAATCCGACGTAGCGATGCGCTGCCGTGGCGTCGAGCGGCACGCTGAAGTGGCCCATGGGCGGCATCACCTCGACCGCGACACCCGCCTGCAGCGCCTCGTTGATCCAGGTCGAGAACGCGCCACCCGGCGCGCGCTTGACCGCGATGCGCAGCACGTCGTCCTGCACCGCCGAGCAGATGGAATACGAGCGGCGCAGGTCCTGCCCGGCGACGTCGGCGCGCAGCGTCAGGTGCTGTCCCGGCGCGTAGCGGAATTGCTCGCGCAACTCGGCCGGCACCTCGAAGGTGATCGCCACCGCGTCGCGCGTCTCGCGCTCGATCTTCGCGATGGCGAGACGATGGAAGCGGCTCATCAGTGCGGCTTGAAGTAGTCGAACGGCTCGAGGCAGGCGTTGCAGCGGTATTGCGCCTTGCACGCGGTCGAGCCGAATTGGGACATCAGCGCGGTGTCGCGAGAGCCGCAACGCGGGCACGCGACGGTTGCGCGGGCGCGCCGCAGCGGGCTGATGCCCGTCACGTCGACGCGCGCGGCGCCGCCGGGCGGCGCGATGCCGAAAGCGCGCAGACGGGCTCGTGCCTCGGGCGCCATCCAGTCGGTGGTCCACGCGGGCGCGAGCCGGTATTCGACGCGCGCATCCCTGCCGTGCGCGCGCAGCGCTTCATGCACCATCGACTCGATGGCCTCGGTGGCGGGACAGCCGCTGTAGGTGGGCGTGAGCGTGACGACGACTTCCTCGCGCTCGAGCCCCACGTTGCGGACGATGCCGAGCTCGACGATGGAAACGACGGGGACTTCGGGATCGGGAATGGTGCCGAGCACTTGCCAGGCGGTCTCGACCAACCGCCGCTCCCCGCCGTGCGGGGAGAGGGCTGGGGTGAGGGGAATCACGACATCCATCACCACTGCGCTCCCGGATAGGCCCGCTGCAGGAACTGCATCTCGGTCAGCAGGTGGCCCAGGTGCTCGGTGTGCACGCCGTGCTTGCCGTCTCGTCCGTGCGCTCCGTGCATCCATTCGCCGCAGGGCATCGTGAGGGTCGCTTCCTCGATCGCCGCCGCGATCGCGGCATGCCAGGGCGCGCGCAACGGCGCGGGATCGGCCGCGAT
The DNA here is from genome assembly GCA_036406955.1 of Casimicrobiaceae bacterium. Lineage (GTDB taxonomy): Bacteria > Pseudomonadota > Gammaproteobacteria > Burkholderiales > Casimicrobiaceae > VBCG01. The sequence continues at coordinate 9,423 of DASXAF010000154.1, read as the reverse complement.
CCCGGCAGCGGCGAGCGCCGCGTCGACGTCGTCGCCGGCGAAAAGCTCGCCCGTGTACGGCCACAGGTCGTCGATCGCGCGCTGCATGCGCGCGTGCGACTCCTCGGTGCCGTCACCGAGACGGATCACCCAGTCGGTGGAGCGCTCCACGTGGTATTGCACTTCCTTCATCGCCTTGGACGCGATGGCGCAGATGCGCTCGTCACGCGAATGCGCCAGCGCGCGCAACAGCAGCAGGTGCGCGTGATCGAAGTAGAACTGGCGCGCGGTCGTATCGGCGTAGTCGCCGTTCGGCTGCTCGACGATCTGCGCGTTGCGGTACGCCGGCCCGTCGCGCAGGAATGCGAGCTCGTCCTCGCTGCGGCCACGGCCGCGAAAGCGCGCCTCGACCTCGCCCGCATAGCCGAGCCACAGGCGCGCCTGGCCGAGAAGGTCGAGCCCGACGTTGGCGAGGGCGATGTCCTCCTCCAGCACCGGACCCTTGCCGACCCACTCGCCGAGTCGCTGCGCGAGGATGAGGTCGGTGTCGCCGAGGCGCAGCAGATATTCGAAAAGTTGTTCGTTCATGGATGCGAGGGCTGAGGGCGAGAAATCAGGGGCCTTCCTAATCGCTCGCCCCCCAACCCCTAGATATGCTTCACCTCCTCCGGCATCGGAAAGAACGTCGGATGCCGGTACACCTTGTCGTTGGCGGGCTCGAACAGCGGCTCCTTGTCGCCCGGCGACGAGGCGTGCACGTCCGCCGATCGCACGGCCCAGATCGACACGCCTTCGTTGCGGCGCGTGTAGACGTCGCGTGCGTTGCGGATCGCCATCGCTGCGTCCGGTGCGTGCAGGCTGCCCACGTGCTTGTGCGCGAGCCCGTGCTGCGAGCGGATGAACACCTCCCACAACGGCCATTCCGCGCTCATGCGGCCTCCTAGTTCGGCTCAGCGCGGCCGAGTGGTCCGTTTGTCGGCCGCGTGCGCAATCGCGCGCGAACGGCCCTTCGGGTCTTGCCTTCGGCTCGTGCGCTCATGCGACCCTCCTCGCTTCGCGCGCCGCCTGCTTCGCGGCATGGGCGAGCGCCGCCTCGCGCACCCAGCGACCGTCTTCCCACGCGCTGACACGCGTGCGCATGCGGTCCTTGTTGCACGGGCCGTTGCCTTTCAGCACCTGGTGGAATTCGCTCCAGTCGATCTCGCCGAACTCGTAGTGGCCCGTTGCGTCGTTCCAGCGGAGATCCGGGTCGGGCATGCGCAGCCCCAGATACTCGGCCTGCGGCACCGTCTGGTCGACGAAGCGCTGGCGCAATTCGTCGTTGGACAGGAGCTTGATCTTCCAGCGCGCCGACTGCGCGCTGTGCACGCTCTGCGCATCGGGCGGCCCGAACATCATGAGCGAGGGCCACCACCAGCGATCGAGCGCATCCTGCGCCATGGCCTTCTGCTCCGCCGTGCCCTTGCAGAGCGCGATCAGGATGTCGAAGCCCTGCCGTTGATGGAACGACTCCTCCTTGCAGATGCGTATCATCGCGCGCGAATACGGCCCGTACGAGCAACGGCACAGCGGGATCTGGTTCATGATCGCCGCGCCGTCCACGAGCCAGCCGATCGCGCCGATGTCGGCCCACGTCAGCGTCGGGTAGTTGAATATCGACGAGTACTTGACCTTGCCGGCGTGCAGGTCCTCGATGAGCTGGTCGCGCGTGACGCCGAGCGTCTCGGCCGCGGCGTAGAGATAAAGTCCGTGGCCGCCCTCGTCCTGCACCTTGGCCATCAGGATGGCCTTGCGCTTCAGCGTGGGCGCGCGCGTGATCCAGTTGCCTTCCGGCAGCATGCCGACGATTTCGGAATGCGCGTGCTGCTGGATCTGCCGGACGAGCGTGCGCCGATAGGCCTCGGGCATCCAGTCCTTCGGCTCGATCTTCACGTCGGCGTCGACGCGCGCCTGGAACGCCTGCTCCTCCGCGCTCATCTCGGCGCTGTCCTGCACCTTGCGGACACCGGTGTCGACCATCTGTGCGTACATCGCGCGCCTCCGCAAATCGGGCGAAATCGGTCACAGTCGATGCTCGAAGATCGACTCTGACCCCGTTTTGATCTTATGATACAGTATGTTAGTGCGTCAAGCGATTTCTGTATCACGTTCCGCCGCGCCCGGCGTGCGCCCGGGTCCCGACCCGCACGTCGCGCGGTGGATCCGCCGCACGCTCGCCGACGATCCGCCGCGCGCGCGCTCGCTCGTCATCACCGTCTGGGGTGACGCGCTCGCGCCGCACGGCGGCGAGGTGTGGCTCGCGGCGCTGATCCGCCTGCTCGAGCCGTTCGGCATCAACGAGCGCCTGACGCGCACCAGCGTCTTCCGGCTCGCGCGTGATGGCTGGCTCGCCGGCGAGACGCACGGGCGCCAGAGCCGCTACCGGCTCACCGACCAGGGCCGCGCGCGGTTCGAGGCCGCGTACCGGCGCATCTACGCGCCGCCGGTCGAGGACTGGAGCGGCGAATGGGAAATGATCGTCGATCCTCCGCTCGCGGCGAGCGCGAGCGAGCGCGCGCGGCTGCGCGACGAGCTCGGCTGGGACGGCTTCGGCACGCTCGTGCCGTGCGTGTACGTGCGGCCTCGCGTCGACGGCGATGCCGGCGCGGAGACGACCCGACTCGGTGCGGCCGATCGCGCGATCGTGCTCGAGGCACGCGAGACGCGCGATGCGCGCGCGCAAACGCTCGCCGCGCGCATCGCCGACGTATGGGACCTCGCCTCGCTCGCGACCGGATACCGGCAATTCCTCGCGCGCTTCGGGCGCGTCATCGATCGCTTTCGCATGCGCGACATCGCGTCCGCGGACCCCGAGCAATGCTTCGTGGTGCGCACGCTGCTGATCCATGCGTTCCGCCGCGTGCTGCTGCGCGACCCGCGCCTTCCGCCGGCGCTGTTGCCGCTCGACTGGCCCGGCGCCGCGGCGTTCGTGCTCACGCGCGATTTCTATCGTCTCACCCTGGCGCGGGCCGAAGCGCACCTGGCGTCGAGCTTCGCCGTGAACGGCAGCACGCTGCCGGCCGCCGAGCCCTCGTTCTTCGAGCGCTTCGGCGGGCTTTCGCGCTGAGCCGACCCGCCCCTGTCATCACCCCGACGGCGGCGAAACGCCTGGCCTGCCCCATCGTCACGTCGATCCTGGCGAACCCGCCGCGCTCGACGCGGCGTGATCGACCGAAGCGCCGTCGAGGAGAGCGCGAAAGATGACGCGTTGTGCGCTACGCCCGCACGCGGGCGCGCGGACCGCGCGCAGGCCGGTCGTAACGCCCCGTACCGGCCGGCATGCGCGGTGCGGGGCCGGCATCGCGGCACGTGGAAGGCCGCAGCCCGAACCGCGCGTGGAAGCGCGCGCACAGATGCGACGCGGTGCCGAAGCCGCATTCGCGCGCGATGTGCGCGATCGGGTCGGCGCTTTGCCGCAGCATGACGCGCGCCCGCTGCAGCCGCTGCTCCAGCACGTACTGGTACGGCGTCGTGCCGCAGGTGGCGCGAAAGCGACGCAGGAAATGTCCCGGCGACATGTAGCCGAGCGTGGCGAGGTCGTGCAGGTGGATGTCTTCCGCCAGGTGCGCGTCGACGTACGCCTGCACGCGCTCCATCACGCTCGACTGCAGCGGCATGGGTGCCCTTGCACGCGAGGCGGCGCGCCGCGCTTCGGCGCAGCAATGCCCCTGGAAGAGCCGGCGCAGCAGCGCGTGCTCCGTCTCGTCGAGCAGCAGCGCATCGCTCGCGCGACCGTCGGCCCAGGCCGCGTCCGCCTCGGCGCTCAGCATCTGCAGATAGCCGCGCAGCCATGGGTCGACGACGGCGAAGAACTCGTTGATGGGCGGGGGGCACGCGGCGTCGAGCTCCTGCTCCGCGAAGCGGGACAGCGCCGCCTGGGGAATGTAGACGTGCAGCGATTCGCTCGAGCCTTCCACGCTCCAGCGCACGCGTGTCTGCGCCGAAATGAACGTCGCCGCGCCGATCGCGGGACGCCGTCGCACCGCCCCGTCGTCGGTTCGGCGCGTCACCACGGCGCTGCCGGAAGTGCGAAACGCGAGAATGTTCTGCGCGCTGCCGCCGGTGGCCATGCGGCAATCGTCGAGCTTCCACCGCGCCGCCGACAACCCGCCTTCGTGCGCGCATGCGATGACGTACACCAGGCGAACGCCGGGCGTTTGCGCGACGATGCCGAGCGCATCCATCGGCGCGTGCGACGCGCCGTCCTCCATGTCTCTCCCCCTGCTCCGGCGCCGGCCCCTCCCTGTGCCGATGCGCATGGTCGCGTTGGGCCGCCGCGGCATCTTCGCTGCGACGCATCAATCGCGCATCGCACGGCACCACGGCGCTTTGTAGGCAACATTGTAGTCGATGCCGGCGCCGAATCAAGTTTGAACCGCTTCAACCCTGGTGCCGGAGCGCTTTCGCGGCTTGCACGAAATGCGCAGCGCCTTGCACGAAATCGGCATTCGTCGCGTGGCATCGCGTCGTACCGCGCTCGCGCGCGCTATCGTCGCTCACGCCTTCCGTCGCACATGACGCGAGGCTGCGCGATGACGTAAACGACCTGGAGGAAGCACATGAAACGAGGACCGTTTTTGTACGCGGGCGCGCTCGCGCTCACGGTGTCGGCCGCCCTGGCACTGTCGACCTCGGTGACGCAGGCGGACCCGAATCGCCCGAGCAAGGTTCCGAAGTACGAGGTGGATCCGACCTGGCCGAAGATGCCCCTGCCGAGCGCGGGCGACTTCGGCACGCCGCTCGCGATCAGCACCACCACCGGCAAGCCCAAGCCTTGGGTGACCGGCGAGGTGGCCGGCACGTGCGTCGACTCCCGCGACCACGTCTTCATCGTCACGCGCGGCAACCTCGTCGCGCCCGAGGACGTCGAGGCCGTCGCGTCGCCGCCGGTGATCGAGTTCGACCGCGACGGCGACGTCGTCAACGCGTGGGGCGACCGCAACGTGCTGCCGAACGGCATCCACGGCTGCTTCGTCGACTACCAGGACAACGTCTGGATCGCCGGCAACGGCGACGGGATCGTGCAGAAGTATCCGCACGACGGCAGCAACGTGCCGCTGCTGCAGATCGGCACGCGCGGCGTATGCGACAACCCGCCGGCCAACACCTGCGGCAATTCGGGCGCCAACCCGTTGGCGAATCAGAGCCATACGCTCCTGAACGAGCCGGCGGACATGTACATCGACCCGAATCCCGACCCGGTCACGCACCAGCGCGGCAGCATCTACATCGCCGACGGATACGGCAATCACCGTGTCGCGGTGTTCGACGCGCAGGGCAACTATCTGCGTCAATGGGGCGGTGTCGCGGGCACGGTGCTGAACCCGAGCACCGACTTCCTGGGGCTTTTCGGCGCCGGCGACGGTGGCCACCCGCACTGCGTGCTGGTCGGCAACGACGGGCTCGTGTACGTGTGCGATCGCCAGGACGATCGGATCGAGGTATTCACCAAGACCGGCACGTTCCAGCGCGTCATTCCCGTGCTGCCCGGCACCGGCGTGACGCTGTCGCCGGGCGGCGCACCGGGGCTCGGAACCGCGGGCTCCGCGTGGGACCTCGACTTCTCCAACGACGCGATGCAGTCGTTCATGTACGAGGCCGACGGCGGCAACGAGCAAATGCACATCATGGACCGCATCATCGGCTCGATCCTGTCGAGCTTCGGGCAGCCGGGGCACCAGGCGGGGCAGTTCACCTTCCTGCACACCGTGGCGAAGGACTCGAAGGGCAATCTCTACACCGGCGAGACCATCAACGGCCGCCGCGTGCAGAAGTTCGTGCACGTCGAGTGCAACGCCGGAAACGGCCACGGCAACGGGAACGGTCGCTGCAGCTGATCCGCATCGAGGACGGCTGCCGCCGGCGCGGCAGCCGTACCTCGCGATCGCCGAAGCCCACGACACGGGGACTCCTCATCATGCGCCTGCATGCCCTGTCTTTCCGACTGCTCCTCGCGCTATGCCTGGCCGTCCCGATCGGCGCCGCGCGCGGCCACGAGTTCAAGCTCGACGCCGTGATGAACGTGTTCGTGAAGGAGGAGCCGGGGCGCCTCGAGCTGCTGGTGCGCGCGCCGCTCTACCTGTTCAAGAACGTTCGCTTCCCGGTGAAGAACATCGAGGTCGACGTTCCGAACGCGGGCACGGCGCTCGAGCGTGCGCTCGCGGCCATCGAGCACGATCTCGTGCTCTCCGAGGACGGGCGGCGCCTCGCGCCGGAAAGCGGCCATGCGACGCTGTCGCTGCCCTCCGACAAGTCGTTCGACCGCTACGACGACGCGGTGCGCCACGTCGCGCAGCCCATCGCGTCCGATACGCAGATCTACGTCGACCAGGGCTACGTCGACGCGCACGTCACGTATGCGCGCACCGCGCCCGGCTCGGTTGTCGCGCTGCGCACCCGCGCCGCACCGGAGCTCGGCGACTATCTGAAGATGGTCGTGCGCTACGCGCCGCTCGAAGGCGACGAGCGCACGCTGCTCGTCACCTCGCAAAGCGGGACGGTGGCGCTCAATCCAACGTGGCTCGAGGCGGCGAGCGGCTTCATCGGCCTCGGCATGGGGCACATCCTGACCGGGTTCGACCACCTGCTGTTCCTGCTGTGCCTGGTCATTCCGTTGCGCGGCTGGCGGCCGATACTCGCGATCGTGACCACGTTCACGCTGGCGCACTCGTTCACGCTCATCGGCTCCGCCTTCGGGCTCGCGCCGACCGGTGCCTGGTTCCCGCCGTTCGTCGAGACGATGATCGCCGCGTCGATCGTGTACATGGCGCTCGAGAACATCATGGGTGTCGCGCTGCGCCGTCGCGTGGTGATCACGGCGCTGTTCGGGCTGGTGCACGGCTTCGGCTTTTCCTACGGCCTGCAGGAGAACCTGCAGCTCGCCGGCACGCACCTCCTCGCCGCACTGTTCGCGTTCAACGTCGGCATCGAGATCGGCCAGCTGTGCGTGCTGGCGATCATGCTGCCGCTGCTCGCGCTGGTGCGCCGCTACGTGCTGCGCGGGCGCGTCGGGATGATCGTGCTCTCCGCGCTGGTCGCGCAGACCGCGTGGCAGTGGATGACCGAGCGCGGCGAGGCGCTGATGAAGGTGCGCTGGCCGCGGCCGGACATGACCGACTTCGCGCATGCCGCCGTCTGGGCAGCCTGCTTCGTGCTCGCGGTCGTGGCCCTGCGCGGGGTCACGCGTCGGCTGTCGTCGACGCGAGGCCCTGCCGCGGCGCCGTCGTCCGCCGCCGATTGACCGTCCTGCCGGCGGCGGCACGCCGCCGGCGGGGCCCGCCCGCTGCGTAGGCGTTCGGGCCGATTCGGTACTAGACTTCGCTTTCGCCCAAAACAACCTGGAGGAGGCGAGTCCATGAATCGGAGGAAATTCCTGGCCCGCGGCGCGGTCGCTGCAGGCGGTGCGGCAGCGGTACGGCAGGCGGTCGCGCAAGCGCCGGCGTTGCCGTCGATCCGGTGGCGGTGCGCATCGAGCTTTCCCAAGAGCCTCGACACGATCTACGGCGGCGGTGAAGTCGTCGCCAAGCGCGTCGAGGAGCTCACGGGCGGCAAGTTCCAGATTCGCGTGTTCGCCGCCGGCGAAATCGTGCCCGCGTTCGGCGTCGTCGATGCCATCCAGCAGGGCACGATCGAGTGCGCGCACACCGCGAGCTACTACTTCGTCGGCAAGAACAAGGCGTTCGCGTTCGACACGACGCTGCCGTTCGGGCTCAACCAGCGCCAGCAGAACGCGTGGATCTACTACGGCGGCGGGCTCGACCTGATCCGCGAATTCCTGCGCGACTTCGGCATCATCTCGTTTCCCGCCGGCAACACCGGCGTGCAGATGGGCGGCTGGTGGCGCAAGGAAGTGAAGACGGTGGCCGACGTGAAGGGCGCCAAGATGCGCATCGCCGGGCTCGGCGGCGAGGTCATGGCGCGCCTCGGCGCGGTCCCGCAGCAGATCGCCGGCGGCGACATCTATCCGGCGCTCGAGCGCGGCGCCATCGACTCCGCCGAATGGGTCGGTCCATACGACGACGAGAAGCTCGGCTTCTACAAGGTTGCGCCGCACTACTACTTCCCCGGGTGGTGGGAAAGCAACTCGATGTACTCGTTCTACGTCAACACCAAGGAATGGGACAAGCTGCCCAAGGAATACCAGGCGGCCATCGAGGCGGCGTCGTACGAGGCCAACATCGACATGATGGCCAAGTACGACTTCAAGAACCTCGCCGCGCTGCAGCGGCTGGTGAAGAACGGCGTGAAGCTGCACGCGTTCTCCGACGACATCATGCGCGCGGCGCTCAAGGCGTCGGGCGAGCTGTACGAGGAGGAGGCGTCGAAGAACCCGGCGTGGAAGAAGATCTACGAGCCGTGGAAGGCGTTCCGCAACCAGGAATTCCTGTGGCACCGCGCCGCGGAGTTCACCTACGAGAGCTTCGCCTACAGCCACCCGCTGGGCAAGGCGTAGCGGCGACGTGAAGGCCTCGCGGCGCGCAGGCACGTCCGCGCGCCGCGAACCGCGGCGGGCGCCTCGGCGCCCCTACTCGAGCAGCCTCATGCCGACCCGCGCTGCGGCCTTGTCGAACGTGCCGGTGTACTCGCAGTCGTGAGCAGCGCCGGTGCGCTCGATCAGGCAGTCGGAGAAATCCGAGGTTGCGTCCTCGAACCGGCGCAGAGCCTTCCATGCGGTTTCCGCATCCTGCACGGCGAATTGCTTCGCACGCAGGATGTGCTGGAGAACGTCGATGACCTCGCTTCTCGAGCTGTCGTAGCAGCTTTCGAGCACCCACACGAGCTCGGCGAGGACGACCGTTGAAACGAATCCGCGACGGTCCTCGCTGCACTCCTGCTCGATGATGCGAGTCGCCCTCGCCGCCTGCCGATGATCGTCCTGCACGATGTAACGAACGATCACGTTGGTGTCGAGTCCGATCACCGGCCGGCACCGCGGCGCTTTATCGCCGCGTTCATGGCATCGATCGAAACGGGTCGCTGCGGCCTGCGAATCATTCCCTTGAGCGAGCGAACGTCCTTCGTCGCCGGCCTCAACGCGAACTCTCCGGGGGCCGTTTCGACGAACTCGATACGATCACCCGAGGCGAGTCCCAGCCGCAGCCTCACTTCCTGGGGAATCGTGATCTGACCTTTGCTCGTCAGGGTCGCGGTGGCCATGTCGCCTTTCGCCTGCGGATCTTCCTTACAATAATGTAAGGCGATCTTGCCGTCAAGGCGCCGGACCGCGCCGTGCCAGGCGCGCCCGGCCGCCCTGCGAGGCCGCAGGCTACTTGCCGCCCTTCAGCAGCCGCTCGAGCTCGGCGCCCGCGTCCTCCGGTTTCGGCGCGGGCGCGTCCTCCTTGCCGGGCGCGCCCTTGAACGGGCCCTCGATCTGCCGGCGCAGCTCCTCGGCGCCCGATCCCTTGA
>DASXAF010000153.1:0-32481 GCA_036406955.1 Casimicrobiaceae bacterium | reverse complement strand
GGCGAGCCGCTGCCCGCAGCGCTCGCGCGCTTTCCGCGCACGTTCTCGCCGTTGTATCGCGGGCTGGTCGGCGCCGGCGCGGAAACGGGTCGGCTCGCCGAAGTGCTCGCGCGTCTGGCCGACTACCTCGAGGCCCGGCAGGCGCTGCGCCAGAAATTCGTCGTCGCGCTGATCTATCCGGCGCTGGTGACCGTCATCGCGCTCGGCGTGATCGCGGTGCTGCTCACCTACGTCGTACCGCAGGTCGTGTCGGTCTACCAGCAGAGCCGGCAGACGCTGCCGTTCCTCACCCAGGCGCTGATCGCCGTGAGCGGGTTCCTGCGCGCGAGCGGGTGGCTGTGGCTGCTCGCGATCGTCGCCGCGATTCTCGGCTTCGCGTGGGCGAATCGACACGATGCGTTCCGAATGCGTTGGCACGCGTTCCTGCTGCATCGCGCGGCCGTCGGCCGGCTGCTGCAGAGCCTCGACAGCGCGCGCTTCGCGAGCACGCTCGCGATCCTGGTGGCGAGCGGCGCGCCGCTGCTGCGTGCGCTCGACGCGGCGGCAGAGGTCATGCGCATGCGTCCGCTCGCCCGGGCGGCACGTGCGGCCGGAACTTTGGTGCGCCAGGGGGTGTCGCTGTCTCGTGCGCTGCGCGAGCAGAAGGTGTTTCCGCCGGTGCTCGTGCACCTCGTCGCCAACGGCGAGCAGAGCGGCGCGCTCGCCCCCATGCTCGAGCGTGCGGCCGCCGAGCTCGAGCGCGAAGCGGAGCGCCGCCTCACCTGGGTCGCGGCACTGATCCAGCCCGCGCTGATCGTGGTGATGGGTGCGATCGTGCTGGTGCTCGTGCTGGCGGTCATGCTGCCGATCGTGACGATGAACCAGTTGATCCGCTGATGCCCAATCGCGTCTTCCATCTCGTTGCCGCGATCGCGCTGCTCCTGATCGCCGCGTCGTGGGCACGGGAGCCGGCGACCGCAAAGTTCGACCCCAGCCGCGATGCCGCGGCCGACGTCGCGCAGGCGGTCGCAACGGCGAAGGCGCAAGGCAAGCGCGTACTGGTCGACGTCGGCGGCGAATGGTGCTCGTGGTGCCACATCATGGACCGGTACTTCGAGAGCGACGGCGAGGCGCGCGCATTGCGCGATCGCGGCTTCGTGCTCGTCAAGGTCAACTACTCGAAGGCCAATCCCAACACCGCGTTTCTCTCGCGGTGGCCGAAGATCAAGGGTTATCCGCACCTCTTCGTGCTCGGCCCGGACGGCGCGCTGCTGCATTCGCAGGACACGAGCGAGCTGGAAGCCGGCCGGGGCTACGACCGCGCCAGGATGCTCGCGTTTCTGCGCGAGTGGAGTCCGTGAGGCCGTCGTGGCTGCGAACGCAGGAATCCAGCGACGGTCACGACCCTGGATTGCCGCTTGCGCGGGAATGACGTTCCATCGCACGCTGCCGCGCGAGCGCCCACGCCGCGTGCTCGCGCACGAGCGGCGAAGGGTCGTCCAGCCGTTGCTCGAGCGCCGCGGCTGCCTTTGCTGAACGGGGCGCGTTGCCGAGCGCAACCGCGATGTTGCGCATCCAGCGCGCGTAGCCGATGCGCCGGATCGCGCTGCCTTCCATGCGCCGGTTGAACTCGTCCTCGCTCCACGCGAAGAGATCGAGAAGCGTCGCGTCGTCGAGCCCGTTGCGCACGGCGACGAAGTCCGGTTCCGACGCCATCGTCGCGAAGCGGTTCCACGGGCAGGCGAGCTGGCAGTCGTCGCAGCCGTAGATGCGGTTGCCGATCAGCGGGCGGAGCGCTTCCGGGATGCTGCCCTCGTGCTCGATGGTGAGATACGAGATGCACCGGCGCGCGTCGAGCTCGTAGGGCGCGACGATGGCGCCGGTCGGGCAGGCGTCGATGCATGCGCTGCACGTGCCGCAATGCGCGCTCGCCGGCGCCGTGACCGGCAGAGGAAGGCTGGTGTACATCTCGCCAAGGAAGAAGTACGACCCCATGTCGCGCGTGAGCAGCAGCGTGTGCTTGCCGCGCCAGCCCGTTCCCGCCTTAGCGGCCAACGCGACTTCGAGCACCGGCGCGCTGTCGGTGAAGACGCGATAGCCGAAGGGCCCCACGTCGGCCGCGATGCGCTCCGCAAGCCGTGCCAGGCGCGCGCGCAGCACCTTGTGATAGTCGCGTCCCGTCGCGTAGCGCGCGACGTAGGCGCGCGTCGGATCGGCGAGCACGTCGCGCGCATCGCGTGCCGCAGCGGGCCAGTAGCTCATGCGCGCGGTGATCACGCGCACCGTGCCGGGCACGAGCTCGCCCGGACGCGCGCGGGCCACGCCGTGCCGCGCCATATAATCCATGTCGCCATGGCGACCGGCGTCGAGCCACGCGAGAAGGCGCGCTTCGTCGTCGGACAGATCGGTGTCGGCGATGCCGATCGCATCGAAGCCGAGCTCGCGGCCCCATGCCACGATGCGACCGGCCAATGCCGACCAGTCGCGCTCGCGCGACGACATTTCCTCCACCACCGAAGATTGCGCGTGGGTCATTTCGTCCGATGAAGCTGGCATTGCCCGATGCCGCCGCGACCTTGCACGCGGGCGCGGTGATCGCCCCGCACGTCGCGCCCGGCATGGTCGTCACCCTCGACGGCGACCTCGGCGCGGGCAAGACGACGCTCGTGCGCGGACTGTTGCGCGCGCGCGGCGTGACGGGCCCGATCAAGAGTCCCACCTACGATCTGGTTGAACATTATCCGCTAGCGAGCATATACTTCTATCACATTGATTTATATCGCTTCACAAATGCGGCCGAATGGGAGCACTCGGGGCTGTCCGAATGCTTCCGTGCCGACTCGGCCTGCCTCGTGGAGTGGCCGTCGCGCGCCGCCGGGCTGCTGCCCGATCCCGATCTTGCGCTCGTCCTCGCATGGGCGACGCACGGCGAAGGTCGTACGGTCGAGCCGCGTGCGTACAGCGCCGCCGGTGAGCGATGCCGCGACGCCCTGATCGCCGCGCTGGCGCCCGCATAACCGCCGCTTCGATCGAGCGGCGCCGCGCGCTGCACTGGCTCGCGCTGCCGGCATTGGCCCCGTTCGCGACGAGCGCATGGGCTGCGGTCGCGCACGTCGCATCCGCGCGGCTGTGGCCCGCGCAGGAATACACGCGGCTGATCCTCGAGTCGCGCACGCCGCTCAGCTACGAGCTGATCACGCTCGCGCAACCGGATCGCGTCGTGATCGACCTCGCCGAGGCCGAGCTCGATCCCGACGCCGCGCAACTGCCCTCGCGCGTCCACGAAAGCGATCCGTACGTCGCGCGCATACGCTTCGGCCGCAAGGCGCCGAACGTGCTGCGCATCGTGCTCGATCTCAAGACGCAGGTGAATCCACAGATCTTCGCGTTGCCGCCGGTGGCCGAGTTCGGTCACCGCCTGGTGCTCGACCTGTACCCGCCCACGCCGCTCGATCCGTTGATGGCGCTGCTCGAAAGCGAGCGCCTAAAGGAAGAGCGCGAAGCCTCGGCGGCCCCCAGAAGCGACCGCTTTCCGGAGCCTCGGCCTTCGGCGCCGTCGCAACGTCGCATCACCGTTGCCCTCGATCCCGGCCACGGCGGCGAGGATCCCGGCGCGATCGGCCGCCGCGGCACGCGCGAGAAGGACGTCGTGCTCGCGATCGCGTTCAAGCTCAAGACGATCCTCGACGCGGATCGCAACACGCGGGTGTTCATGACGCGCGACGACGACTACTTCGTGCCGCTCGCCACGCGCGTGCGCAAGGCGCGGCGCGTCCAGGCCGATCTCTTCGTGTCGATCCACGCCGACGCGTTTCGCGAGCCCCAGGCGCGCGGATCGTCGGTGTTCGCGCTGTCCGAGCACGGCGCCACGAGCGCGGCGGCGAAGTGGCTCGCGCAAAAGGAGAACGCGGCCGACCTGATCGGCGGCGTAGGTCTCGACGGCCGCGAGCCGGTGCTCGCACGCACGCTGCTCGACCTGTCGCAGACGGCACAGATCAACGACAGCCTGAAGGTCGGCCAGCAGGTGCTGAATGGCCTGGCCGCGCACAATGCGCTGCACCGGGGGACGGTGGAGCAGGCGGGCTTTGCCGTGCTCAAGGCACCCGACATTCCGTCGATCCTGGTCGAGACGGCATTCATCTCGAACCCGGACGAGGAGCTGAAGCTGCGCAGCGAGCGCCAGCAGCAGCGGTTCGCGCAATCGATCGCCACCGGCATACGCGCGTACTTCGCGCAGAACCCGCCGTTGGCACGCGCCAACACGGCCGGGCCCACATGAGGACATCGGTGCCGGCCTTGCTCCAATGATCCGCTTCTTCGTCGTGTTCCTGCTCCTGCTCGGCGTGCTCTTCGGCCTCGAGCTCACGCCCCCGGCGCAGGCATGGTTCGTCGTTCCGTGGACGAGCACGCTCGCGCGCGTTTCCGCGTCGCTGGTCACGTTGTTCGATCCCGGCGTGCAGGCGGCGGGCAACGTGCTGCGATCCACGCACAACAGTTTCGCGGTGTCGATCGAGGCGGGTTGCAATGGCGTCGAGGCGACGCTCGTGCTCGTCGCCGCGATGCTCGCGTTCCCCGCATCGTCGGCGCGCAAGCTGTTCGGCCTGGCCGCGGGCATCGTCGCGGTGCAGGGCCTCAACATCGTGCGCGTCGTCAGCCTGTTCTACATCGGGCAATGGAACCGCGACGTGTTCGAATGGGCGCACCTGTACGTGTGGCAAGCGCTCATCATGCTGGACGTGCTGATCGTGTGGCTGCTGTGGGTGCGCACGCTGCCGCGTGCCGGCGAGGAGCCGCCGATGCCGCCCGGTGCGGCCGCCACCGCGTCCGCGTAGCGTCGTCGCTGCCGTGCCGAGCGCCACCCGCACGTTGCATCCGCCACGACTGTCGGCGTTCATCCTGTCGGTGCTGGCGTGGCTGCCGGTGACGTTCGCCGCCTGGTACTTCGCCGCGCCGCTCATCCTGTGGCCGTCGGTGCTGCTGATCGAAGGCGTCGCGCGCGTGGCGTTTTCGGACATCGTTCGCGCGGTCGAGCAGGCAGGCGGAACCGTGACGTTCATGACGACGCTGCGTCCCGGGACCGGTGCGGCGAGCGGCTACATCAGCGTCGACGTCAACCTGCTGCTCTATTCGTTCGGCATGCCGCTGCTCGCCGCGCTCATCCTCGCGGCGCGCGAGCCGAAATGGAAGCGCTACCTGCTGATCGGCTATGTCGCGCTGGTGCCCTTCATCGCGTGGGGCGGCCTCGCCGATTTCCTGAAGAACGTGGCGATCACCGCAGGTCCGGCCGTCGCGTCGCAGACCGATTTTTCAGCGGCGCAGCGCGAAGCGATCGCATTCGCCTTCCAGTTCGGCTCCTTGATCCTGCCGGCGATCGTGCCGGCTGTCGTGTGGGTGCTCATGCACCGGCGTTACCTGGAGCGCCTCCGCGGCGATGCCGCCGCGCGCTGATCGCGCTCGTCGATCGGGAGAATTGCGTGGACCATTCGATGACCACCACTGCATTCACGCTGGAAGCCTACCGGATCGCACGCAATCTCGGTGTCGTGCGCGGCATCATGGTCCGCTCGCGGTCGGTATTCGGCACCATCGGCGGGTCGCTCCAGACCCTCGTGGGCGGCAACATCTCCCTGTTCACCAGCCTGTGCGAGCGCACGCGCAACGAGGCGTTCGAGCTGATGCTTCAGCACGCGCAGCAGCTCGGCGCGAACGCCGTGGTCGGCATTCGCTACGACGCGACCGAGGTCATGAACGGCGTGACCGAGGTGCTCTGCTACGGCACGGCGGTGGTCGTCGAGCGCACCTCGTGAGCGTCGCGATGCATGTCAGGTTGCACACGCTGCGAGGCCGATGCCTCCTCCGGCGCGACGCGCTGGCGTAGCGCCTCGAACGTTCCGACGCGTCGCAGGACTTTACAACCCCGGTACGGGGACGACCTTAGACGCATGATTTTCCTGTATGGCACGAATTGTGCATGACAGTTTACTCTGCGTCCGCAGAGCGCCACTTTCAGGGAGGCGCCATGAGGCTCATCCGGATCGCCCGTGCATCGAGCGTCGTCGCCGGGCTGCTTCTTCTGCTCTCTTCCGCAGTCAGCCACGCGAGCGTCATCGCGATTGCATTGGACGACCTCGCCAACTTCACGGCCTTCGGCTTTACGCTGCAAGTGCTCGGAGCACCGGGGCGCTCGCAAGGTGCGACGGCGGCGTCGTTCGGTGCCACATCGGTTACGAATTCCGCCGATTGCCCGGCTCCGCCCGGACCGTGCAATCCCGGCAACCTGACGGCGAACCCCGTGCAGTCCACCGCAGGACCCGGCGCGTTCCCGGGTGAGGACGACTACACACAGCCGCCTGCAGGCGGCTTCGAGGGATCGCGCGGCGACGGGAACGTCGGGCTGCTCGAGCCGTCGTCCAGCCCTGTCGCCATACTGTCGCAGAACGTCGCCGAGAGTCGCTTGAACAGCGCAGGCTCCATCGGCGGCGCGACCGGCAGCAGCACCGCGTTCGAGAACCTCACCATCAACGGCGCGACGGGCCAGTCCACGCCGATCACGTTTTCGTTCACCGCGGATCCGTTCATGCAGTTGAGCGTGGCCGGCGCAGGTGACACCGCCGCGGCGGTGCTGAGCACGGCGCTCACGCTCACCGATGCCGGCGGCACGACGGTATTCCAGTACGTCCCCGGCGGCACGGGCATCGGCATTGCCTCCGAGACGACGCCGTTCACGCTCAACACGACGCTGCTCGCCTCGTCGCCGACCGACAACACGACCTTCGACCCGTCGGAGGGAACGTTCTCCGTCACGACGGTGAACTTGCTGCCGGGAAGCTACACGCTGTCGCTTCAGACGAGCGCCGTCGTGAGGGCCGCGCAAGGCGCCGTCACGACGGTTCCCGAGCCGTCGACGCTGCTGCTCGTGGCGTCGGTGCTCGTGCTCGCCGGCGCGTTGCGGTCGCGGCGCTCGTAAGTCGAGCGGCAAGCCGCGCACGGCGCCGAGGCCGTCAGGTCGCGGCGCGTTTGCGCATCAGCAGCAGCGCGATCAGCGCCGACGCGACCATCAGGAACAGGCTGACGGCGTTGAGCACCGGGCTCGCGCCCTCGCGCATGCGGCCGTACATCATGATGGTGAGCGGCGGGTCGGACCCGACCAGCATCAGCGTCGTGTTGAAATTCTCGAACGACATCAGGAACGAGATGGCGGCGGCGCCGACGAGCGCCGGCTTGAGCCACGGCAGCGTGATCGTGCGCAGCACCGCGGCGCGCGACGCGCCGAGATTGAAGGCGGCCTCCTCGAGCGTTGCGTCGAAGCGCTTCAGCCGCGCGGCAATCGTCAGCGTGGCGATCGACACGATGTAGGAGAACTGTCCCAGCACCACCAACGTCAGCCCGGGACGCAGGAAGTCGAGGTCCCACCCGAAGAGGTCGTCCGCAAGCTGCGCGAGGCGGCTCGCGAACGCGAGGATGGATATGCCGAGGATGACGCCGGGAATGACGAGGGGCACGAGCATGAGCAGCGACAGCGCCGATTTTCCGCGAAACCGCGCGCGCTCGAGCAGCCATGCATTCGCCGTGCCGACCGCGACCGACAACAAGGTCACCCACGCGGCGACCAGTGCGCTCGTCGCGATGCTCTTGAGTAGCGGACCGTCGGCCAGAAGGCCCGTGCGACCGGCGCCGCCGCGAAACCAGTCCAGCGTGAATCCGCGCCAGGGCGGCGCAGGATAGTTCGCGTCGTTGAACGCGAAGACGGCCACGACGCAGAGCGGCAGGAACAGGAACGCGAAGAACGCGACGACGTAGGCCTGCGTCGCGCGGCGCGACCACCTCGGACGCGGCAGCGTGGGGATCACAATCGCCTCATCACGTCACCGAAGCGCTGGCCGGTGAGGGTCAGCCCGACCCACACGATGGCCGTCGACAGCACGAGCAGCAGGAAGCCGAACGCGGCACCCTGCTCCCAGTTGAAGCGCGTGATGAACTGCGTATAGATCTGCTCGGTGAACCACAGCGAGTTCTTGCCGCCGAGCAGCGTCGGCGTGAGGTAGTTGCCCAGCGTCAGCATGAACACGACGATGGCGCCCGCCGCGATGCCCGGCGCGGCGTGCGGGACGACGATCTGCCGCAGGATCGACCACGTGTTGCCGCCGAGGTCGTACGCGGCCTCGATGAGCGCGTCGTCGAGGCTGTCGAACGCGCTGACGAGCGGGACGACCATGAACAGCATCGAGGTGTAGACGAGGCCGACCAGGATGGTCGCGTCGTGATAGAGCATTTCCACGGGCGCCGCGGTGATGCCGAGGTCGACCAGCAGCCGCGGCAGCACCCCCGATTCGCGCAGCAGGATCATCCAGCCCAGCGTGCGCACCGTTTCGCTGACCCAGAACGGAATGAGGCAGAGAACGAAGAGCACCGAGCGTGCGCGGCCGCGGGCGATCTTGGCGATGTACCAGGCGGCCGGAAATGCGATCAGCAGCGTGCACGCCGTGGCCACGATCGAGATCACCGCCGTGCGCACGAACGTGCGCCAGTACAGCGGCTCGTCGACGAACGTGCGGTACTGGTCGAAGCTGAATGCGTACACGCGCGGCGCCACGCGCTCGCGCAGCGACAGCACGGCGAGGTCGATGTGCGGCAGCACGATCAGCCCGATGAGCCACACGAGCGCCGGCGCCATCAGGAGCAGCAGCGCGAGGCGGGCGCGCATCGAAGTGCCGCCGGGCACAGCTCCGGTCACGCGCGAGCGCCAGCGAACGCGAGGGCGCGTTGCGCGTCGAAGCCGAACGCCACCGCTTCGCCGACGCGCAGGTCGGCAAGACGACCGGTCTGGGGCAATGCGATGCGAAGCTCCGCCTGCGTACGCGTCTCGCGCACCAGCACGGCGGAGCTCGCGCCGTCGAACAGCAGGCTCTCGACGTGGCCGGCGAATCGCTGCGCCGAAGGTGGCAACTGCGCGGCGTCACGGGCGAGCTCGAGCCCCTCGGGGCGTACGAAGACTTCGACGGCATCGCCCGCGGCAGCAGAGCCCACGGCCTTGACTCGAATGCGCAGCCCCTCCGAGGTCGCCACGTCGAGGACTTCGCCGCGCACATCGGCCACCGTGCCGGTCAGCCGGTTGTTCGCGCCCACGAACGCGGCCACGAACGGCGTGCGCGGCGCGTAATACAGCTCCTGCGGCGTGCCGACCTGCTCGAAGCGCCCCGCGTTCATCACGGCCACGCGGTCGGACAACACCAGCGCTTCCGACTGGTCGTGCGTGATGTAGACGAACGTCGTGCCGAAATCGGCCTGAAGCTGCTTCAGCTCGATCTTCATGTGCTCCCGCAGCTTCAGGTCGAGCGCGCCGAGCGGCTCGTCGAGCAGCAGCAGCGCCGGATCCAGTACCAGGCTGCGCGCGATCGCCACGCGCTGCTTCTGTCCGCCGGAGAGCTGGTCGATGCGCTTGTCGCGCGCGCCCGGCAGGCCGACGCGCTTCAGCATCGCATCCACGCGCGACGCGATTTCCGGGCGCGGCATGCCGCGGCGCGCAAGCCCGTAGCCCACGTTGTCGCCCACGCTCATCATGGGAAACAGCGCGAGATGCTGGAACACCATGTTGACGGGCCGCCGGTTCGGCGGGACGCCGGCCATGGAGCGGCCGCCGATGCGCACGTCGCCTTCGTCGGGCGCGACGAAGCCTGCGACGATGCGCAGCAGCGTGGTCTTGCCGCAGCCGGAAGGTCCGAGAATCGAGAAGAAGCTGCCGTGGGGGACGGCGAGCGAAAGACGGTCGACGGCGGCGTGCGCGCCGTAGCGCTTGGTGACGCCGTCGACCTCGAGGTCCTGCTGCAGGGCGCTCAGCTTGCCTTCACCCGGTCGAGCACCTTGCCTTCGATGTCCTCGATGCCGGGCGGCACCGCAGGATACCAGCGGATCGCCTTCAGCGCCTCGTCGGGGAAGCTCTTCGCGAACTGCGCCTTGAGCTTCGCATCCATGAGCTGATCGGCGCCCTTCGACGCGGTGAAATTGCCGGCCGACGCGGCGACCTTCGCAGCGATCTCGGGCCGCATGTTGAAGTTGATCCACGCATACGCCGCGGCGTCGTTGCGTCCCTTGGCCGGAATCGCATACGTATCGATCCAGCCGAGCGCGCCGGACTTCGGCGCGATGTACTGGATGTCGGGATTCTCGCCGTTCAGCTTCCAGCCGCCCGTGTCCCACATCATCGCGCCGACGATCTCTCCGGTGCGCGCGCCGTTGAGCAGCTGGTCCTTATTGTCCCAGTAGAAGCGAACGTTCGGCTTGCACGCCGCGAGCGTCTTGCCCACGTCGTCCATCAGCGCCGCGTAGGCCTTCGGGTCGCCGTACAGCGCGAACGGGTCCTTGCCGTTGGCGAAGGCGAACGCGAGCAGCGTCGGGCGCTTGAGCCGCATGCTCGTCTTGCCCTTGTACTCGGGCTTGCAGAGGTCGGGATAGTCGCTCATCTTCGCGAGCTTCGTGTTGACCACCAGGCCATCGGTCCCCCAGATGTGCGGCAGGCCGTAGACCTGTCCCTTGACGGTCGTGTTCTTCCTGGTCGCCTCGAGCATCGGCGCGATGAAGAGCTCCGTCTTGATCTTGCTCATGTCGATCGGCTTGTACAGGCCGAACTCCTGCTGCGGACCGGCGATGCGGTCCTGCGAGGGTTGCGCGAGGTCGAACCCCGCGCCGCCCGTGGCGCGCAGCTTGGAGATCATTTCCTCGTTGTTGGACAGGGTGACCTCGACGTCGATGCCGGTCTCCTTCTTGAACTGCGCGACGACCTCGGCGGGCACGTAATCGGCCCACGTGATCAGGCGCAGCTTGCTGTCCTGGGCGAAGGAAGTGCCGGCGAGCGCGAGCCCGGCGAGGGCCGCTGCAAGCATGACGAGGACGCGCTTCATGAGCTTCTCCTTGATCGTCGCCCGCGAATCGGGCGCTCATTGTGCCAAATCCGGGAACGCCTGCGGCTCAGGCCGACACCCCCTCCAGGTCCGCCATCAGCGCCTTCATCTCCGCGCCGCCGGCCATCATGTCGAGCACCGCGTCCTTGCCGATCGCGCTGCGCTCGAACGTGCCGAGCGAGCGGCCGCGATTGAGCAGCGTGAAGCTGTCGCCCACGGGGTACGCGTGGTCGACGTTGTGCGTGATGAAGATCACCGAGATGCCTTTCGCGCGCGCCCGGCGGATGAGCTTCAGCACGTTGACGCTCTGGCGCACGCCGAGCGCGGCCGTGGGCTCGTCGAGGATCAGCACCCGCGCGCCGAAGTGAATCGCGCGCGCGATCGCGAGGCACTGCCGCTCGCCGCCGCTCATCGTGCCGACCACCTGGTTGGCGTCGCGCACCTTGATGCCCATTTCGCCGAGCTTCTCCACGGCGGTGCGGCGCGCCAGCGCGTGGTCCATCACCTGGAAGCGCCACAGGAGCTTTCGCCGCGGCTCCCGCCCCATGAAGAAGTTGCGCGCGACGCTCATGAGCGGCACGAGCGCGAGATCCTGGTAGACGGTGGCGATGCCGGCGTCCAGCGCGTCGCGCGGCGAGGCGAAATGCACGGGGCGGCCGTCGACGAGATACTGGCCTTCGTCGGGCGCGTGCACGCCGGCGAGGGTCTTGATCAGCGTGCTCTTGCCGGCGCCGTTGTCGCCGAGGAGGCAGTGCACCTCGCCGCGGCGCAGCCGCAGCGTCACGCCGTTCAGCGCGATCACCGAGCCGAAGTACTTGGTGACGTCCTCGAGCTGGAGGATGTAGTCGCTGCCGCTTGCATGTTCCCCCCCGAAGCGGCGCTCCGCGCCGCCTCCCCCCACAGGGGGGCGAGCGCCAACGGGCCGCCGCTCGGCCGCCCGAAGGCTGCCCGTGCCTTTGCCATCATCCGGCGGCCCGGCGGCGCTCATCGGCGGCCCATCGCGACGCGCGTGCGAATGAACGTGTTGAAGATCACGGCCGCGAGCAGCATGGCGCCGAGAAAGACGCGATACCAGTTGTTGTCGATGCTGGTGTAGCCGATGCCGATCTGTACCATGCCGAAGATCAGCGCACCGATCGACGCGCCCACCACGGACCCGTAGCCGCCGGAAAGCAGGCAGCCGCCGATCACCGCCGCGATGATCGCCTCGAACTCCTTCTGCAGGCCGCGATCGGCGGCCGCCGATCCGGCGTCCGCCACTTGCAGGACTGCGAACAGCGCGGCGCAGAGCGCGGTCACGACGAAGAGGCTCACTTTCACGCGGGCCACCGGGACACCGCTGTTCTTTGCGGCGTTGGCATCGCCGCCGACGGCGAGGATCCAGTTGCCGCGGCGCGTGCGCGCGAGCACGAAGCCGCCGATGGCCGTCAGGGCGATCCACCACACGACGACTTTGGGGACGCCGACGGCGAGCGCACCGCCGCCATCGCGCGCGGCGATCCAGCCCCACCTCGCCATCGCATCGAATGCGCCGGTCAGCACGTGCCCGGTGAAAAGCGTCGAGAAGAGCTGATCCCTCGTCGCGAGATCGCGCAGCGCGACGCCCTCGTTGCTGCTGACGATCGTCTTGCCCGTGACCATCGTCGACAAGGCGAGGCTCAGGCCGCGCAGGATGAAATACGACGCGAGGGTGACGATGAAGCTCGGCAGGCCCGTGCGGATGACGAGGTACCCGTTCGCGGCACCGAGCGCCGCGCACAGGAGGAAGGTGAGGATGCAGGCGAGCCACAGCGGCCAGCCCCAGTACAGCGCCGGAATCGCGAGGACCATCCCTGCGAATCCGATCATCGAGCCGATGGAGAGGTCGAATTCGCCGCCGATCATGAGCAGCGCGGCGCCGACCGCGATGATCCCGAGGAACGCCGCAACGGTGGTCCAGTTGACGATGCCCTCTGAGCTGAACATGCCGGAATCGCCGGCCGCCACGAGGAATACGGCGAGCACCAGCACGGCGCCGGAGATGGACCCGAATTCCGGCCGCGACAGGAACCGACGCAACGCGCCGACCTCGCGCACGCGCTCGTCCGCGGCCGGTGCGTGCGCCGCGAGCGGCGAGATATCAGGACCCATGGCGGCCCCGATCACGCTTCAGCGATATTGGCCGGCGTACTTCTCGACCTTGGCGATGTTGTCCTTGGTCACGAATCCCGGGCCCGACGAAATGTGCCGCGGCCCGTACACAGGCTCCAGGCCGTATTCGGCGAACCGCTTCTTCGTCTTCGGATTGGCCTTGACGGCATCGACGACCTTCCTCAGGTCCGTGGTCTTCATTGCCTTCATGGTCGCCATGACGGCGACCGGGATGTAGCCCTGCAGGTATGGCTGCTGGTCGATGGCGAACTTCACCGTGCCGTCCTTGATCCCCTTGCTGATGTCGTCGGACAGGTCGAACGTCGCCATCCACAGCTTGCCGGCCTGGCCGGATTTCTGCAGCGCCTTGAGGGTCGGGCTCGCGGACGTCGGCCCGAGTGTGAGCACGCCGTTCGTGTCGGGATGCTGGCGGAGGTAGGCGGCGACCTTCGATTCGATCGTGGTGGGGTCGTCGCCCGAATCGAGCGTCGCCTTCTTGTAGTCGAATCCGATCGCTTCACCGAATCCGCGGCAACGCTCGAAGCTCGCGGGATTGGTGGCATAGTGGTTGACGCACAGGAACGACTTCACGCCCGCCGCCTTGGCGCGCTCGCCCGCGCCCTTGCCCGCGGCGTACTCCGGCTGGCCGACGTGCATGATCGCGCCGAGCTTCTCGCTCTGCTCGGTCGTCCCCGAGTTGATCGTGATGAGCGGAATGTGCTTCGCCGTCACCTTGCCGATCGCGCCCTGCAGCACGTTGTAGTCGGCGATGGTCGTGATCACGCCGTCGTATCCCGCGGCGGCGGCCTGCTCGATCAGGCGCGCCATGTCCGCGAGGTCGCCGGACGGCGGGTTGCGATAGTCGACCGTGACGTCGTAGTCCTCGCCCGCCTGCTTGATCGCGTTCTTGATGACGTTCCACCACGAGTCGGAATCCGGCGCATGGCTGATCAACACGTAACGTCCCGCGGCGTTCGCCGCACCGGCGCCGAGCAGAAGCATCAGCGTCGCTGCCGCGAGCAGCGAGCGCAAGCTCGAACGAATCATGGGTCCTCCCGCGAATGCCTCGACGACGTCGCACGAAGCGGAGGGCCAGTCTAGGCGCAAAGATTGAGCACTACAAGAGGCCGACGGATTGCACGTGGCCCGTTCGCGCACGAGGCTAGACTTCGCACGACAGGGAGGAGCATCACATGACGTCCGGGACCGTCATCGGATGGCTGTTGATTGCGATCGGCGCGGCATTGGCGCTCTCGGCGGCGTGGCTGCTCGTGCTGGCGAGGAAGAGCGCAACGTGGCCGTCGGCGCACGGTCACGTCGTGAGCGCTGTCCGCGACACGTCGTCGGCGAGCTCGAAGAGCGGCGGCACGACGTACCGATTGGTGTTGACCTATGCCTACGAGGTGAGCGGCAACCGCTTCGAGGGCCATCGCGTCGCGTTCGGCGACAACCTGTGGGGCAGCACGCGCTCGCGCGACGAGGTGGACACCCGCGTGAAGTTCTATCACCCCGGACGCGAGGTGACCGTCTACTACGACCCGCGGAGCCCTGATCGATGCACGCTCACGCCGGGGATGGGCAACCTGCCGTTCAACATGACGTTCGCGGTCGGTGCGGCGCTCGTGCTGGCCGGCACCGCGGTCCTGCACGGCTGGATCAAGGTGCAGTAGCCGGGATCGTCCGCGCGGCGCCCCCGACGCCCGCCACGTTCAGCGTTTCTCGCCGCGAGCAAGCGCAGCCGCCTGCTCGAGGCTGATGCCGTGCGCGAGTGGATCGGCATGCCGGTGCACCAACGTCCATCGGCCCTCTTCACGGCGAAAAACCTGTGTCACACGCAGCGACCAGTCCTGTTCTGGCAGCCCACCGACCTCGGCACGCACCCGTTCGACCGCGACCAGAACCACGAGATCGCTCGACGTGTAGGTTGCAATGACCTCCTGGCGAAGCGTGCCCGACTTGAAGAACCGCGCGATCGCGGCTCGGCTCGACGGATCGAATCCATGTGTCGGCGGTCCGCCGAATGGCGCCATGAGCGTGTAGTCCCTCGCATGTTCGGTCAGTGCGAGGTAGTGATCGACATCGCCGCGCACGAGCGCAGCATTCGCCTCTTCCGTGCGCCGTGCGAGGTCGGCTGCGTCCTCGGCAAGCGTTCGCGAATTCATGAGATCTTCCCAGCCGCGTTCACGCGGACTCGACCGAGCCGCTTCCTCGTTCCGGCTTGGTGGCCGGCTATCGGCGCCGGCGCGGCCTACGCGCCGCGCAACGCGCGCTTGCGCGCGGCCTCGCGCTCGCGCAGCACCTTGCGCTGCACCTTGCCGGTGGTCGTCATCGGCAGCGCGTCGATGAACTCGATCTCCTTGGGATACTCGTAAGGCGCGAGAAACTTCCGCACGTGCTGCTGGATGTCGTCCTCCAGCGCCTTCGACGGCGCGTGGCCGCTCGCGAGCACGATGAACGCCTTCACCACGTTGCCGCGTGTCTCGTCGGGTGACGGAACCACCGCGGCGTTCGCCACCGCCGGGTGCTTCACCAGGCAGTTCTCGATCTCGGAAGGACCCACGCGATACGCCGCGACCTTGAACACGTCGTCGGCGCGGCCCTGGTACCAGAAGTAGCCTTCCTCGTCCACCGTCACCACGTCGCCGGTGCGGCACCATTCGCCCGTGAACTTGCTGCGCGTGCCTTCGGGGTTCCTGAAGTATTCGAGGAAGAACACCGGATCCAGCGAGCCGTCGGGTGCGATGCGATTGACGGCCACCTCACCGGTGCCGCCCGGATCGACGGGGCGGCCATCCTCGTCCAGCGCGACGATGCGATGGCCGGGATACGGACGTCCCATCGAGCCCGGCTTGACCGGCCAGAGCGCGTGCGAGTTGCCGACGATGTAATTCATCTCGGTCTGGCCGAACATCTCGTTGATGGTGACGCCGAGCGCTTCGCGCGTCCATTCGTACACCGTCGTGCCCACCGCTTCGCCCGCGCTCATGATGCTGCGCAGGTTCACGTCGAAGCGCTCGCGCGGCCGCGGCACCGCCTTCATGATCATCTTGAGCGCGGTCGGAAACAGAAAGCTGTTGCGCACCTGGTAGCGCGCCATCAGGTCGAGCGCGCGCTCCGGGTCGAAGCGGCCGCGATAGCCGACGATGGGCTGTCCGAAGTACATCGTCGGCAGCAGCGCGTCCATCAGGCCGCCGGTCCATGCCCAGTCGGCCGGCGACCAGAACACGTCGCCCGGCTGCGGGAAGCCGTCGTGCGAATGCACGAAGCCGGGCAGGTTGCCGAGCAGGCACTGATGCGGCATCAGGGCGCCCTTCGGCGGGCCCGTCGTGCCGCTGGTGTAGATGAGCAACGCGGGATCGGTGGCCGCCGTGTCGGCACACGCAAAGCGCGTGGCGCCGCGCTCGAGCAGTTCGTCGAGCGGCAGCAGGCCGTCGTCGCGCGCGCCGGCGACGCCGACGACGTGCGCGAGCGTCGGCACCCTGGCGCGTATCGGCACGAGATTGGGGAGCGATTGCGGGTCGACGAACGCGACACGCGTGCCGCTGTTCACGAGGCGGTACTCGAGCGCGTCGGGGCCGAACAGGAACGACAAGGGCACCGCGATGGCGCCGAGCTGATACACCGCGAGATGCGCGACGACGGTCTCGGGCCGTTGCGGCAGGATCAGCGCGACCTTGTCGCCGCGCGCCACACCGAGCGCCGCGAGCGCGTTCGACAAGCGGTTCGCGCGAATCTGCAAGTCCCAGTACGTGTACGCGGCGCGCTCGCCCGACTCGTCTTCCCAGTACAGCCCGAAGCGCGTGCGATCGCCCGCCCAGCGTCCGCAGCAGGCGCGAGCCATGTTGAAGCGCGCCGGCACGTCCCAGCGGTGCGCGGCGCAGATCTCGGCGTAGCGATCCACGTTCATGGGACCACTGCTGATCAGGCCTTGTTCGTCCCCGGCAGGGTGCTCGTCCCGAGCAGCGAGTCGCCGAGCTCGAGCGGCTCGACCGCCGTCCAGACCCAGTCCGGCTGCTGCTCGATCAGTCGCCCGAAGCGGATCGGCGAGGACGACTTCGACGTCACCAGTCGAAAGCGCTTGGAGGCTTGATATTCGACGCCGGGCACGATCAGCGATTGCACCGGCGTGTCGCCTTCGCGCTTGCGCAATGCGAGCAGCAGCGCGCCGAAGGCGCGTCCGTTGATCGTGATGGCCTCGCCGTCAACCGAATAGTCCTCGTCGACGTTCTTGCGCTGCTCCATGAGATCCACGCCCAGCAGCGTGTTGGCGATGATCTGCAGGCCGATCTCAGCGCGGTCGGCAGTGAGCCGTTTCATCCGGCGCACGATGCCGAGCGTCCAGACGGCCTGGCCGTGAGGACGGATCGCCGCGAGCGTGTTGAGCGTCACGGCGTTCGCGACGCTCATCGGCGCGACCAGCCGAAAGCCCGTTTGCGACACGTCCTTCACTTCCCACGGCCCGCCCGGCGCCGCGAAGGCCGCGAGGCGCCGCCGCGCAAGCTCGAGCCGCCGGTCGAGCTCGTTGCGTGCGCGCCCGAAGACGGCGAGCTCGAGCGTGCCGCCGAAGCTGTCGCCCGGCGTGATCTGCGGAATCGGGTTGCGCTCCTCTTCCTTGAGATAGCCCGTGATCTTCGAGAAGCCGACGATGGCGTCCACGGTGCCCGCGGCAGCCGTGCGCTCGCCGCGGCGCGCGAACGGGCGGAATTCCGGGTCGACCTGCGCGGCGAGCTTGTGCAGGAGGTTGAGCTGCTCGGTGCGCCGCGGCGTCTTGTTCGACAGCGGCTCGCTCTTCATCTTCTGGTCCAGCATCACGGCGTTCTGCATCAGCGTGGCATGCAGCGGACGCGTGTCGAGGAACAGCACGCGGCCTTCGAGCGGCCCGGCAGGGCGCCGGCGCAGCCCTTCGCGGCTCGCGAAATCGACGTAGAAGGACGTCACCGACGATGGCTCGATCGTCAGGCGCAGCGGCGCGCACCATTGCGACAGCTCGCCGCCGATCCATTGGAGATGACGCGGCGTCAGGTTGCCGGCGTTCATGAGCTGCAGCAGGAGCACGACGAGGAACTCGTGCTCGATGGTGGTCGTGGTGCTGCCTTCGACGAGCGCAAGCGGCGCGCGCTCGAGCTGCTTCGAGCAGGCGAGCGAGAAGAGGCCGTGCAGCTCGGCCCATTTGGCGGGAATCCACTGCTCGAAGCGATAGAGGCGCGTCTTCGCGTCGAGACCGAGGTGCACGATCTGGCGGCACACGAGCTCGGGCAGGAGCTGCTGCCATTTCGCGCTCTGCGCGTGCACCGGCACTTCGCGCGCGAACGCCTGGTAGGCGAGCAGGAACGCCTGCGTCAGGTCGAACAGCGCCGACCAGAGCTGGTGCTCGATCTTGGAGCTGCGACTGGCATGCTCGATGTATTGCGTGGTCAGCTGATCGCGCAGCGGCATCGTGAGCGCGTCGAGCTCGAACACGGCCTCGAGGCGCTGCGGCGTGCGGCGCGCCGTGCGCTCCGCGATGCGGCCGAGCTCGGCGAGCACCTCGCCGTGCACGGCCAATGGATCGCCGGCCGGGAAGTTGTCCAGCCAGCGGCCGACGGTCTTCGCGTCGGCCAGGGGGTCTCGCGTGGATTTGCCGAAAGAAAACATGGACCTCACGACATCCTGCGGCGCGGCCCCGGGGCAGCTTGCGCGCCGCGCGTGGCAGGATGCGGCCATCGTGGCGGCACCGACGAGCGCCGTCGAAGCAGCGCATGATCGCCCAAACCGTGATGCCGGAGCAAGCGCCGCGGCAACCGCTTGGCACATATCGTGCATGGTACGGTCCGTGCAGCACAGGTCCCTCCGGGACGTGGGTGCCGGGTGAGACGGGGGTCATGCCGGTTGTGACGGCTATACTTGTGCAGGACAGCCTGCGCAGGGACGTGACGCAAATCGCTCAAGGAACGACGTAGATGGGCATCCTGATCAAAGCTCCCTCACGCCGCCGCGAGGGCGGTCTCAACCCGGTTTCGTCGGTCGAAGGCGTGACCGATCCATCGGGTGCATTGCATATCCGCGAGGTCGTGCGCATCACCGGCCTTCGACGCGAGCAGCTCTACATGTGGCAGCGCCGCTATGGCTTCCCGGCGCCGCTGCGCGATTCGTTCGGCGACAGGGTGTACCCGCCGGACCAGGTGGGACGGCTCAAGCTCATCAAGCAACTGCTGTCCGAGGGCTGGCGCGCCGGTGCCGTGGTGCCGCTCGCGGAAACCGCGCTGCAGTCCATGCTGGGCCTCACGGTCGCGGATGCCGCGCCGTTGCCGGCCGAGATCGACACGGCGGTTCGCCTGCTCGCGCAGCACCGCATCGGCGAGCTGCAGAACCACCTGTCCAAGCTTCTGGTGGGACAGGGCCTGCGCAAGTTCCTCGAGCAGACGCTCATTCCGCTCAACGAGGCCGTGCACGAGCGCGTGGTGCGCGGCGAGATGCAGACCTACCAGGAGCTGCGCTTCGCCGACCTGTCGCAGCGCCTGCTTCGCGACGTGACGCGCCTCGTGCGCCCCACGCGAGACTCGCGCCAGATCCTGCTCGCCACGCCGCCCAACGATCCGAACCAGCTCGGTCTCGCGATCCTCGAGCTCCTGCTCTTCACCGAAGGCGCGAACTGCCTGACGCTCGGCGCCGGCGTTCCGGCGCAGGAAATCGCCGGCGCGACCAAGGCGTACAAGCCGGCGCTCGTGGTGCTGCTGTTCGACCGGGGCATCTCGGGCAAGATTGCCGGCCAGGAAATCAGGAGCCTCCGCCAGGCGCTGCCGGCCGACACCCCGCTGATCGTGAGCGGCCGCGCGGTGAATCTGCTGGCGAAGCCGATCGACAATGCGCAGGTCGCGGCGGATTTCAATTCGGTGATGGCGCGCATGCGTGCGCAGGGCCTGCTCACGCAAGGCAACGTGGCGCGCATCGACAACGTCCCCGGCGAGCCGCAGCGCGCCTGAACCCTTCACACGCGGGCTTGCCCGCGAGCCGATAGGGTCTTACATTGAGGGGCGTGGACGAACCCACGCCCCTCTCTTCTTCGCGGCCTTTCCTGCTGCGGCGCGCGGTGTGGCACGCGATCGGCATTCTGATTGCCGCGCTGGTCACATGGTTGATCCTGCGCGGTTACCGTCAGCCGGACTTCCTGCTCGATCTCGCCAACATGCGCCTGTGCTAGGCGCGCGGGAATCGACGCACGCCGGTCGCTGTTTCCACTTGTAACCGCGGCGCGCGCGTCAAAACTTGCGTGCAGCGGCGCTTTCCAACCAGGGACGCCGCGGCGCGCTTGCCGGGGGCGTCGAGCGGAGGCTCACATGATCGACTCCAGGCATGCGCAGGCCCGGCTGCTCGTCGCGGCCGCGCTGATGACCGGTGCGTGCGGTGCGGCGTACGCCGGCGGCGGCGGTCGCGGCGGCGACAGCAGCATGAATCCGTTCACGGGCGACTCGTACGCGTACTTCCACGGCGGACACAACCTCGGCGAAGGCGCGATGATCCGTCCGGGCGGCACGCCGCCGGCAACGGGCTGGCAGCTGTATCCGCCGACCGGGCGTCCGGCGGCGAAGGCTGCGCCGGACGCGAAGTCGGCGACGCAATCGGCGACGAATACGACGCGAAGCTATACGCCGGTGCCGCCGGCCGCTACCCCGGGGTCAGAGTCGGCGTCAGAGTAGAAGACGCTTTTCGGGGTCAGGGTCCGGACTCTGACCCAAACCCGCCGTCGGGGTCAGAGTCGCGACTTTGACCCCAAACGCGCCCGCCAAACGCGCCCGCTCACGGCTCGTTCAGGAAGTCTTCGAGCTTGCGGCGGTCCTTCTTGGTGGGCCGGCCGCCGGGTCCCTGCAGGGCGGAACGCTGCGCGAGCAGCTGGGCCCGCGCCGCGGCGCTTTGCGCCGTCTCGCGGTAGAGCTGCGCCGCATGCTGCGCGGAGCCGCGTTGCTTCGCGATGCCGACGACGTCGACGATCCACGCGAGGCCGTGCTTGCGCACTTCGACCGTGCTGCCCGGCGCCACGGGTTGCGCGGGCTTCACGCGTTCGCCGTTCACGCGCACCTGGCCGTTCTCGACGGCATGTGCCGCGAGGGTGCGCGTCTTGTAGAAGCGCGCCGTCCACAACCACTTGTCCACGCGCATGCGGCTGGGTGGCGCGTGCGTTGCCGATTCGTCAGCGCGACTCATCCGTCGGTGGCGGCGCGTAGCCTCGCATCCACGCAGCCGTGGCGTGCGCGTCCGGGTACGGCTCGGCGTCGAGTGCAGCGATCACGCGCGCGCGATCGGCGGGCGGCCGGTTCTGCGACAGCTTGAACTTGGCATCGAGCCGCTTGATGCGCAGCCGGAACGCGACGATGGCGCCGACGAGCGCGTCTCGCTCGCGCGCCGGCATCGCGAACTGCCACGGCGCTTCACGGCCGCTCTCGAAGCGCTGGATCAGCGCGTCGAGCACGCCGCGCGTCTCCGCTGCGTCTTCGATGATCTCCATCGTGCCGTGCGCATGCACGGTCGCGTAGTTCCACGTCGGCACCGCCCTGGCGGGCTCGCCATACCAGGACGGCGACACATAGGCGTGCGGCCCGTGGAAGATGGCGATCGACTCCGCCTCGCGCGCGACCTGCCAGTGCGGATTGGCGCGCGCGAAATGGCCGATCAGCGTCCCGTGGGGCTCGCAGTCGGACACGAGCAGGAGCGGCACGTGCGAGACGCGCGGCTCGGGCGCCGCGGGCGTGATCAGCGTCGCAAACGGATGGTCGTGCATGAGGCGCGCGACGGCAACCCGATCGCGGGCGTCGAACAGCGGCGGCGTGTAGAGGCTCATCGGTTCACCGTCACGTGCGCACAACGTCGAACACGGCCCGCGCCGCGGGCGGCTCGAACAGGTACAGCCGGCCACAATACTCGCACACCACCTCCACGCGCCCTTTTTCGGCGAGCGCGGCTTCGACTTCCACGCGTCCCGCGATGCGCAGGGCGCGTTGCGCCCGCTCGGGCGAGCACTTGCATTCGAAGCGTGCCGCACGCGCGGGAAACACGCGCACGTCGTCGGCCGGAAAGAGCGCGCGCAGCAACGCCGTGGTGTCGTCGACGGCGAGCAATGCATCCTGCGCGCCGGTGACCGCATGGCTCGCGCGCTGCCAGGTCGCCGTGTCCTCCGCGGTCGATTGAGGCAGCCGCTGCAGAAGCAGTCCTGCCGTGGTGCCGTTCGCGGTGCCGAGTATCAATCGACTCGGCAGTTGCTCCGAGGTTGCGAGATAGTGCTCGATGGACGCGGCAATCGACGTTCCCTGCAGCGCCACGATTCCCTGATAGAGCGTCCCCGCGCCGCGCGGATCGAGCGTGATCGCGAGGCGCGCCGCGTCGGGCGCCCCGGCAAGCGCGTGCAGCGGCGCCTCGGGGCCGAGGCGTGCCACCGCGTCGTCGGACCATTGCGCCGTGGCGCGCAACGCGAGCGACCCGTCGCATTCCACCACCAGCAGGCCGAGCGGCCCGTTGCCGCGCATCTGCACGATAAGGCTGCCGTCGAGCTTGAGCGTCGCGGCGAGCAACGCGGATGCGGCGAGCAGCTCGCCCAGCGCGCGTGCAATGGCGGGCGGATACGGATGCGCCGCGAGGATCGCGCGGCTCGTGTCGCGCAGCCGGACGATGCCGCCGCGCAGCGCGGCGTGCTCGAAGACGAACGGCGTGAGCGCGTCGTCCGTGCCGACGATGCCGGTCACTAGTCGCGCCGCGCCAGCGGCAGCGTGTACAGCGTGAGCGGCAGCGCCGAGTTCTTGTCGAACATCGCGCCGGCCTCCACGCCGGCCTTGGCCACGGCGTCGGGCGTCTTCAGGCGCGGATAGAGCGCCTGCATGGCGCCGAGCGCGAACTCGCGGCCCGAGCCGGCGGCCCAGAACTGCGTGTACTCGAACACCTCGCGCATCGAATACACGCCGAAGATGCCGTAGCCGTTCGCGATCAGCGCGGTGATCTGCGTCGACTCGTACGGGTCGTCCTCTTCCTCCTTGGGGTTGAGGAAGTGCTGCTCCTTCAGTATCGGATGCAGCTTGCGGAACGTCTCGAAGATCGCCGACTTGGTGGAGAAATCGAGCTCGGCATGCTTCGCGAGCAGCGACTCGAACACGAGCTGGTGCGCTGCCGAGCCGCACAACCCGATGTACGTGTCGCGATGACGCACGATCTTGTCGTACGTGCGGTCGTGCTCCGCCGCGAGGCGCGTGTCGCCGAAAGTCGTGAGCGAATCGGCAGCGATGGCGACGGAGTCGCCCTTGCGGACGACGACGAGCGTAGTCATGTCGGGAGCAATGCGAGTTCCCGCTCGCGGGTGATACGTGCGAGCGGCGGGAGGCGCAATTATACGGCAGCGCGCGTCGCGGTCCGCGTCAGGCCGGCGAAGGAAGCATCGACACCGGCGGTACGCGCGCCGGCGTCCATGCGCGGGCGGCGAATCGCCAGAATTCCGCGGGCGTGCGCGGCGCCGGCTGCGGTTGCGGCTGGTCGAGGAACGCCCATGCCGCGAGCAGCGCATTCATCGGATCGCTCGACAACGGCGCCGCGTCCGTCTGCTTCGAGAGCTTGCGGCCATGTCGATCGATTGCAACGGGTACGTGAAGATACGACGGTGTCGAGAGCCCGAGCGCATGCTGCAGGAAGATCTGCCGCGGCGTGGACGCGAGCAGGTCGGCGCCGCGCACGACGTGCGTGACGCCCTGCGCGGCATCGTCGACGACGACGGCGAGCTGATACGCGACCCAGCCGTCGGCGCGCCGGATGACGAAGTCGCCGACGTCGTGCCGGAGCGATTGCGACTGCGCCCCCTGCACGCGATCGACGAACGCGACAGCCTCGCCGGGCACTTTCACGCGCAAACTGCGCTGGCGTCGATGCGCGTGCGATGGCGCAATGCCGTCACGGCAGGTGCCGGCGTAGATGCGCTCGCCGTTGACCAGCGGTCCCGCTTCGACCTCACGGCGTGTGCAGGCGCATTCGTAGACCAGGTCGCATGCGCGGAGTCGATCGATGGCGGCTTCGTAGAGCTGCGTGCGCATCGACTGGCGCGCGATGGCGCCATCCCATCGAAAGCCGTGCTGCGCGAGCGCCTCCACGATCGCCGCCTCCGCATCCGCGGTGCTGCGCGGCACGTCGACGTCCTCGATGCGCAACAGCCATTCGCCGCCGGCGGCGCGCGCGTCGGCGTGGCTCGCGACGGCAGCGACGAGCGAGCCGAAATGCAGCGGTCCGGTGGGGGAGGGCGCGAAGCGCCCGATGTAGCGTTGCGTGAGGCTCAGCGCAGGGGAACGGCCACGCTCACCGGCGTGAGCCGCGGCGTCGACGTTTCGACGGCGGGCATGCGATAGCGCGTGAGCGCCGCCATCACGGCGGTCGGGTACTCGGGACGGCCCACGCTGCCGTTGTAGCGGCCGAGCGCGCGGAACAGGTCGCCGTTCTCCACGCTCAGGTAGTGGCGCAGGATCGTGCAGCCGTAGCGGAGGTTGGTGCGCAGGTGGAAGAGGTTCTGGCGGCCATTGCCGATCAGGCGCGTCCAGAACGGCATCACCTGCATGTAGCCGCGCGCATCCGCGCTCGACACCGCGTACTTGTGAAAGCCGCTTTCGTGATGGATCACCGCGAGCACGAGCTCGGGATCGAGACCCGCGCGCGTGGCTTCGTAGTGCACGGTCGCGAGCAGGTCATTGCGCTCGGCCGCGCTCGGGACGCGTTGGGCAAGGCGCGGCGACATGGCCGCGATCCAGGTGCGCACGTCGGTGCGGCTGGCGTAGTTGGGCGGCGCGGGGAAGTCGGCGACCGCGGCGGCGAGGCCGGCCACCACCGAAGGCGCGAGATTTTCCTCGGCCTGCGCACCGGCGTGCGCGGGCCGCGCCACGGCGAGCGCCACGGCGAACAGCAGGCACACCGGGAGCGCAGCCGCCCGCGGGCGGGATGGGACGTGTAGCGTCATGCGATGTCGAGGCGCTTCTTCAGGAACCCGGCGATGTCGCTCACCGGTATTGCAGTGGCAGCGCCGTCGCGCCGCGCCTGGTACTCCACGTTGTTGTCCTTGAGGCCCCGCTCGCCGATCGTGACCCGGTGCGGGATGCCGATCAGCTCGAGGTCAGCAAACATCACGCCAGGGCGCTCGCCGCGGTCGTCGAGCAGCACCTCGACGCCCGCACGCGTCAGCTCCTCGTGGAGCCGGTCCGCGGTGACCCGGACCGCGTCGCTGCGTTCGTAGCCTACAGGTGCGAGGGCGACCGCGAAGGGCGCCATGGCTTCGGGCCAGATGATGCCACGCGCGTCGTGATTCTGCTCGATGGCGGCCGCGACGACCCGCGACACCCCGATGCCGTAGCACCCCATCTGGATGACCTGCGATTGCCCGGAGGCGTCGAGATACGTCGCACCCATGGCCCTGGAATAGACGTCGCCCAGCGCGAACACGTGGCCCACCTCGATGCCACGGACGATCTTCAAGCTGCCCTTGCCGTCGGGCGACGCGTCCCCTTCGACCACGTTGCGAAGGTCGGCCACCACGTCCGGCTCGCGCGCGTCGCGCCCGAAGTTGACGCCGCGCAGGTGGAAGTCCGCCTCGTTGGCGCCGCAGACGAAATCGCTCATCACGGCGACCTCGCGATCGGCGACGAGCGGCATGTCCGCGGAAATGCCGACCGGACCGAGATACCCGGGCGCGCAACCGGTCGCTTCAAAGATTTCCGTCTCGGTCGCCCAGCGCCAGCCGCCGAAGCCAGGCAGCTTGCCGACCTTGACCTCGTTCGCCATGCGGTCGCCGCGGATCAGCAGCATCTGCACGCGATCCCGGGCGTGGACCATCAGGCATTTCACCGTGCGCGCGAGCGGCAGGCCGAGGAGCTTCGCGACCTCCTCGCAGGTCGCCTGGCCGGGTGTAGGCACCTTCTGCATCGGCTCGGAGGGTGCGGCGCGCGGCGTAGCGGGCGCCACACCTTCGGCCTGCTCGACGTTGGCCGCGTAGTCCGAGTCGGGATTGAACGCGATCGCATCCTCGCCCGATTCGGCCAGCACCTGGAACTCGTGCGACGCGAAGCCGCCGATGGCGCCCGTGTCCGCCTCGACCGCGCGAAAGCGCAGGCCGAGGCGGGTGAAGATGCGCTCGTACGCGGCGTACATCGCCCGATAGCTCCGCATCAGGCCGTCGCGGTCGACGTCGAACGAGTACGCGTCCTTCATCAGGAACTCGCGGCTGCGCATGACGCCGAAGCGCGGGCGGATCTCGTCGCGGAACTTGACCTGGATCTGGTACAGGTTGATCGGCAGCTGGCGATAGCTGCGGATGTCCTTGCGCACGATGTCGGTGACCACCTCCTCGTGCGTCGGCCCGAACAGGAAATCGCGGTCGTGCCGGTCCTCGATCTTGAGCAGCAGCGGGCCGAACTTGTCCCAGCGCCCGGTCTCCTGCCACAGCTCCGCGGGAATCACGTGCGGCAGATACGTCTCGAGGGCGCCCGCGCGGTTCATCTCCTCGCGCACGATCTGCTCGACCTTGCGCAGTGTACGCAACCCGAGCGGCAGCCAGGCGTAGATGCCGGCGGTGACCCTCTTGATGACGCCGGCGCGCAGCATGAGCTGCTGGCTCACGACCTCGGCCTCCGCCGGCGCTTCCTTCAGGGTCGCGAGGTAGAACTGCGAGACGCGCATGGCGCTGACGATGCGTTGGGGCAAAGGCGCGATGGTACCGTGGAGCGTCCATGCTCCTCCCCGATCCCCGACAGTGGCCCTCAGGCGCCGATTTCGCGGCGCTGTATGCGCGCGTCGACGCGCGCCTCGCCGAGCGCGAGAGCCGTGCCGCGGATGCGCAGGACGCCGCGATCGACGAGGCGTTGGCCGAGCGCGTCACGGCGGGCGACGGCGAGGCGCTTGCCGCGATGCTGGCCGGTGCGCCATCGGCCCCCATCCATCGTCACTTGTGGCGGCGGCTCGCCGAGGTCGAGCGCGCGTCGTTGCGCACGCCGACGCTCGCGGTTGCGCTCTTTGCGCTGCCCGTGACGATCGTGGCCGCACGCGAGGCGGCAGGCGAGCCGGTCCTGTTGCCGGGCACGCTGCCTTCGTCGACGGCGATTGCCGAGCTCTTGCACGAGCACGACGCGCTTCGCGGCAACGCGCAGTTCGCGCTGTCGAACGCGCTTGCGGGCGCGGACGCGCTCGAGGTGCGCACGCTGCCGGCGTTGATCGCGCGCGCCCGCGCAATGCTCGAAGGCGGCATGGTCGAGCCGCTTGCGTTGCCGCCGCAACCGCTGCGCGTGGCGGGAACGCAGGAAGCCGCGCACCTGCGCTTCATCCTCGGATCGGCGTTGTGCGGGCCGCAGGCGGAGCCGTTCGACGTGCCGGAGGCCGGCAAATGGAGTGTTCCGGTCGCGCGAGCGGTATCGCGCGCGCTGGCGCATCCCGGCGTCACGGTGCTGGCGTTGCCGCGGCCGCCGCAGCGCCTGGTTCCCGCGCTTGCGTCGGGGCGCGCGGCGCAGCGCGACGTCGCATTGCAGCTCTTCGTCGGCGGAGCCTTGCGTCGTATGCGCAGCCGGACGGGGGAGCCGAGTGCGGTGCTCAGCGCCCACCGCGCGGCCGATGCGCCCGGCGGCGGCGAGCTGCGGCTTTCGCTGTCGTCGCTCTTCGCGCCGCAGGAAGCGGAAGGCTTCCGCTATCCGCTGCAACCTTACGAGCGCGTGCCCGATGCGCTTGCAGCCATCACGGCGCTGCTCGCCGATTGCCGTGTCAGCGACGTGCGCGCGATGCCGGACGTTCAACCCGATCGCGATCCGGCAACGGGTGTGCTGCGCTTTTGCCGGCCCGAGGAGACGCCGGGACCCGACCCCGTGCGCTGACTCGCTACAGCACCGCCGCGCACGCGCCCGGCAACGCAACGAGCGGCCAGGCGGCGATGTGAAGGCTTTCGTGCAGCGGCGCCGCCGCTTCGCGGCGCGTGACGCGGCCCACGCCGCTCACGTGCTGCTCGACCTGCGGGTCGCCGTAATACTCGATGCTCCCGGCACCGGAGATCGACGCCTTCAGCGTCTTCGCCACCCTGACGACGACGTGCCCGACGCCGCTCACGTCGATGCTCGCATGGTCGCTCGCGAGCTGCGGCGCGTTGTACGCGCCGGCGCCCGAGATCGACACGCGCTGGTCGGTCGCCTCGCCCGAAACGTCCGCCTTGAGCGCCCCGTCGCCACTCAGGCGCAGCGCTCGCGTGGACAGGTTGTCGAGGCGCACGCTGCTCCCTCCGGACGCCGCGATGCGCAGGGCCGGTGTCTCGAGCGCGGCGGCGCTGAGCTGCACTGCGCCGGAAAGCGCGATCGTGTCGACGTCGCGGTACGTGACGGTGACGCGAACCGTTCCGCCGCGGCTGCGTCCGAGCAGCGCGCTCCACCAGCGCCGCGAATCCCGCACGCTGAGGTACAGCGTGCCCTTGCGCACGTCGGCGACGACGCGCGCGCCGTGCACGGGCGTCTCGACGCTGACGTGCTCCTTGTCGCCGTGGCGAAGCACGACCTCGCCGGCGCCGCTCACTTCCACGGCGTGAAAGGGCTCGACGTCACGCTCGACCGTCGCGGCCTCGCCGCTGATGCTGGTGCGGCCCAGGGTCCACCAGGTCAGCACGAGCGCGATGACCACCGCGGCGGCGATCAGCAGGGGAAGGACGTAGCGCGGCATCGTCGGTTCGGGTCAACGACGGTTAGATGCGCCCGCCGCGGCCGCCGGATTCGTCCGGTTTGCCGGAAGGCGTAGGCTTGACAAGTAAGCACGTATTGCATACCGTATTCCGAATTCAATAAAGGAGCCGCGAGAGTGGAAGGTTCGCCGGAGCGCATCCGCGTGGTCGTCGCAAAAGTAGGGCTGGATGGCCACGACCGGGGCGTGAAAATCGTCGCGCGCACCCTTCGCGACGCCGGGATGGACGTGATCTACACCGGGCTTCATCGTACGCCGGACGAGGTCGTCGAAGCTGCCGTGCAGGAGGACGCCGACGTCATCGGGGTGAGCATCCTGTCGGGTGCGCACATGACGGTGTTCCCGCGCATCATGGAGGCGCTGAAGCAGCGCGGCGCCGACGACATCCTGGTCATCGGGGGCGGCGTCATCCCCGACGACGACCTTCCGAGGCTCAAGTCCATCGGCGTGCGCGAGATCCTGCTGCAGGACACGCCGCCCGAAGCAATCGTGACGATGATCCGGCGCATCGTCGCCGAGCGCGGACCGCGATAGGAACGGCTCCGATGGAACAATGGAGCTTCCCGCCGCGCTACGACGCGGATTACCTGCCTGCGGCGGATTCGCGCTACTGGTTTCCCCGCCGCGAGACCATGCCCCCCGCGGAGCGCGAGCGCGCGATCCTGGAGCGCCTGAAGGAAGTCACGCGCTACGCCTGGGACCGCGCGCCCTTCTATCGGCGCAAGTGGGAGGAGGCCGGCTTCCATCCGGACCA
This sequence comes from Casimicrobiaceae bacterium, assembly GCA_036406955.1. Classification (GTDB taxonomy): domain Bacteria; phylum Pseudomonadota; class Gammaproteobacteria; order Burkholderiales; family Casimicrobiaceae; genus VBCG01. Next base: position 3,027 of record DASXAF010000153.1, on the reverse strand, counting down.
GCTGCGCTCGCTGGAGGACTTCGAGAGCAAGGTCCCGGTCGTCACCAAGAAGGACCTCCGCGAGGCGCAGGCACGCGTGCCGCCCTTCGGCGATTACCTGTGCGAGCCCGGGAGCGAGATCCATCACGTGCACGGCACGTCGGGCACGACCGGGCGTCCGACCGCGTTCGGCATCTCGCGCAGCGACTGGGACGCGATCGCCAATGCGCATGCGCGGATCATGTGGGCGATGGGCATCCGGCCGGGCGACATGGTGTTCGTCGCGGCGATCTTCAGCCTGTATCTGGGCTCGTGGGGATCGCTCTGCGGCGCGGAACGGCTGCGCGCCAAGTCGTTTCCCTTCGGCGCCGGCGCATCCGGCATGACGGCACGCGCGGCAATGTGGCTCGATCTCATGAAGCCGCGGGCGTTCTACGGCACGCCGTCGTTTGCGATCCACCTCGCCGAGGTCGCGCGCGCCGAAGGCTACGACCCGCGCAGCTTCGGCCTGCGCACGATGTTCTTCTCCGGCGAGCCGGGCGCCTCGGTGCCCGGCGTGCGCGACCGGATCGCGCACAGCTACGGCGCGCGCGTGATCGACTGCGGGTCGATGGCCGAGATGACGCCGTTCATGAACCTGTCGGGCACCGCAGAGACCGACGGCATGCTGCTGTGGCAGGACGTCGTCTACACGGAGGTCTGCGACCCGCGCACGTTCCATCGCGTGCCGTACGGAGAGCGCGGCACGCCGGTGTACACCCACCTCGAGCGCACGTCGCAGCCCATGATCCGGCTCGTCTCCGGCGATCTCACGATGTGGGACGACGAGCCGAATCCTTGCGGGCGCACGTATCCGCGCCTGCCCAACGGGGTGTTCGGCCGCATCGACGACATGTTCACCATTCGCGGCGAGAACGTCTATCCCAGCGAGGTCGACGCCGTGGTCAACCAGCTCGCGGGCTACGGCGGCGAGCACCGCATCGTGATCACGCGCGAAGGCGCGATGGACGAGCTTCTGATCCGCATCGAAGCCGACGCCACTGCGAACGCGATGCCCGGCACGATGCGCGAGGAGGCCGAGCGTCAGCTGCTGCGCATGCTGGGCCTGCGCGCGAAGGTCGAGGTCGTGGCGCCCGGCACGTTCCCGCGCACCGACTTCAAGGCGCGCCGCGTCGTCGACGATCGCGACGTGTTTCGCGAGATGAACGCGCGGCTCGGGGGTTAGCCGAGTGGCGTACGTGCCGTCGCAACAGCTCGTCGAAGGTGTGCTCGCGGGCGACATGCGCGCGATCGCGCGGCTCCTCACGCGGGCCGAATCCGGTGTCGCGGAAGCGCGTCCCGCGTTGGATGCATTGTTCGCGCGCGCGGGCCGCGCGCACGTGGTCGGCGTCACCGGCGTGCCGGGCAGCGGCAAATCGACGCTCGTCGCGAAGCTCGCCGCGGCGATTCGCAAGTCCGGCCGCAAGGTCGGCATCGTCGCGATCGATCCGTCGAGCCCGTTCTCGGGTGGATCGATCCTGGGCGATCGCATCCGCATGGGCGATCTCGCCGGCGATCCGGGCGTCTACGTGCGCAGCATGGCCACGCGCGGCTCGCTCGGCGGGCTCGCGCGCGGCACGCTCGAAGCCGTCGACGTGCTCGACGCCGCGGGCTACGACATCGTGATCATCGAGACCGTCGGCGTCGGCCAGGACGAGGTCGACGTCGCGCGCGCGGCGCACACGACCGTCGTCGTTTCCGCGCCCGGCCTGGGCGACGACATCCAGGCGATCAAGGCGGGCATCCTGGAGATTGCGGACGTGCACGTCGTCAGCAAGTGCGACAGGCCGGACGCGAACAAGACGATCGCGGACCTGAAGGGCATGCTCGCGCTGGGACTGCGGGCCGCGGCCAATGGCGTTCGCGGCGCCGGGCCGCCCCAAGGCGCGAACTCCGCCCCCTCCGGGGGCAGCGAAGCGGCGAAGCCGCGAGCGTGGGGGGATCACACATGGCGGCCGCCGATCGTCGCGACGAGCTCGTTGCGCGGCGAGGGCGTCGACGAGGTCCTCACCGCAATCGACCGGCATCGCGAGGCGCTCGCGCAAAGCGGCGAGATCGAGCGGCGGCGCGCGCAGATCGCCGAGCGGCGCCTGCTCAAGGCGGGCGAGGAATTGCTGCGCGACCGCTTCGAGCGCCAGCGCGACGGTCACATCCAATCGCTGCTCGAGCAGATGCACGCGCGAAGCCTTTCGCCGCATTCGGCGGCGCTGCGGCTGCTCGGCGAGCTCAAGGAAACGACATGAACGATCCGGCATTCCGCGGCAAGTCCGCGTTCGATACCGCGGCGCTGGAGCGCCTCGCGGGACAGGTGTCGCAATGGGAAAGCGGCGAGGTCGCGCGCTTCACCGCGCGCGCGCCGGAGCGCAAGCCCGAGTTCCGCACGCTCGGCGGCTTCCCGGTGAAGCGCACGTATACGGCGCTCGACGTCGCGGACACGCCGCTCGAGGACATCGGCCTGCCCGGCCAGTACCCGTTCACGCGCGGGCCGTATCCGACGATGTATCGCGGGCGCTTCTGGACCATGCGCCAGATCGCCGGCTTCGGCACGGCCGAGGACACGAACCAGCGCTTCAAGTACCTCATCGCCAACGGCCAGACGGGGCTTTCGACCGACTTCGACATGCCCACGCTGATGGGCTACGACAGCGATCACCCGATGAGCGAAGGCGAGGTCGGCCGCGAGGGTGTCGCGATCGACACGCTCGCCGACATGGAGCATCTGTTCGACGGCATCGACCTGGAAACGATCTCCGTGTCGATGACCATCAACCCGAGCGCCTGGATCCTGCTGGCGATGTACGTCGCGCTGGCGCAGAAGAAGGGTTACGCCCTCGACAAGCTGTCGGGCACGATCCAGGCGGACATCCTGAAGGAATACCAGGCGCAGAAGGAGTGGATCTTCCCGATCGCGCCTTCGGTGCGCATCGTGCGCGACTGCATCACCTACTGCGCGCGCAACATGAAGCGCTACAACCCGATCAACATCTCGGGTTACCACGTCTCCGAGGC
>DASXAF010000152.1:0-5616 GCA_036406955.1 Casimicrobiaceae bacterium | reverse complement strand
CCGGTTCGAGGTCGAGCCGGTCGAGCCCTCGCTCGAGGACGTGTTCATCAGCCTCATGCAGGACGCGCGCGACAATGTCCAGTAGCGCTGCATGAGATACCGTGATCTTTGTCAAGCGGTGTCTTCATGGCGAAGTGGTGTGGCTGGTTGGCGTTGGCACGAAGGGTTGGCGACGCTTTGCGACGCTGTAGATGGCCAGCAGCAACTTGTGCATGCAGGCGACCAAAGCCACTTTGGGCAGTTTGCCGCGGGCACGCAATCGCTGGTAATGGGTGCGCAGCCAGGCGTTGTAGCGCACCGCGGTCAGGGTGGGCATCCAAAGTGCCGCACGCAGGCGGGCATTGCCGATTGGGGTCAAGCCGGCGCGCGTTGCGATGCGTTTGCCGGACTGCTTGAGCCGGGGGATGGCGCCGACGTAAGCGGCGAGCGCGGCCGCGCTGCGAAAGTGGGCGGGGTCACCGACTTCGGCGATCACGCGTGCGGCGGTAGTGGGCCCGATGCCGTCGATGGTGGTGAGCAGGCGGCCGACTTCGTGCTCGTGCAATTTGCCTTCGAGGTGGTGGTCAAGATCGCGCAGTCGCGAACGCAGCGTGTTGAGGTCTTGACAGGCGTAGCGCACTTGCACCCGATAGGTGGCGCTGTGGTGCTGGCCCACCGAGCGGCGGGCCGCCTCGATGAGGCTGCGGGCGAGGTCCAAGCCGACTTGATGGCGGCCGTCGTAGCGCAGCGCGGCCAAGCGCTTGACGGACACGCCGCGAAAAGCGGCGGCGGTGGGATAGTCGTGCAGGATCGCGCCGGCGAGCTCGCTGTCGAGGGTGCGTACGTGGCGGGTGAACTCGGGGAAGCCAAGATCGACCAGGCGGTGCAATTGGCGCACCCGATCGCCGAAGTCTTGCAGCAAGCGCTCGCGCAACTGGACCAGCTCGCGCAGCTCCTCGGTGGCTGCGTCGGGCAGCACCGTAGGTGCGGGTCGCTTCTCGGCGGCGAAGCGCGCAATCATCAGCGCATCGATGGCGTCGGTCTTGGTGCGCGCGAGATCCTCGCTCGCAAAGCGATGCGTGCGCAGCGGGTTGAGCAGTGCAACGCTGTGCCCCGCTGCGGCCAACACGGCGAACAGATTTTTCCAATAATGACCGGTTGCTTCCATGGCGATGAGCACGTCGCCGGGCGTGCCGAGCAGGTGAAGCACCTTCTCGTACCCCGCGGCGTCTTCGCCAAACGGCGTGCCTTTCACCTCCACAGCCCCATCGGCATTGACGATTCCAACCACATGGGTTTCGGAGGCGATATCGATTCCGGCGAAGCGCATGTGACCTCCCAACGACGGAGGGTGTCGGGAGCCTCGGAACCGGTGCTCCTGTCCACGCTTGTACATGCGAGGACGCGGCGCAGCCGGCCTCGGGATACCGTTCGGACCTTGAGCACCGGTCGAGGGCGCCAATCTCATGCCCGAAGCCTGCGCTTCAAGTGCCGCCGCGGCGACCCTCTCCCGGTTCCGTCGAGTTCCATTCTCGGAGTCCTCCGATGAGTGGACAACATACAAGGGCCGCCGGGCCGCCCCAAGGCACTCGCCCCCCTGCGCGGGGAGGCGGCGCGGAGCGCCGCTTCGGGGGGGAACATACAAGAGCCGCCGGGCCGCCGGACGTTGACAAAAGCACGGACCGCCTTCGGGCGGCCGTGCGGCGGCGCGTGGGCTCTCGCCCCCCCATGGGGGGAAGCGGCGCGCAGCGCCGCCTCGGGGGACACATATGACATCTGCGCTCCTCGAGCCGCGTCCCGAATTCGGGGCAGCGCCTGCGTTGCCGCAGTTCGTGCAGATCGAGCCCGTCGGCCAGTGCAACCTGCGTTGCCAGATGTGCGCGATCCAGTTCCGTCGCGACGGGCCGCCGCACGGACCGCTCGCCTTCATGCCTTTCGAGACGTTCACGGGCCTGGTCGACGCGTTTCCCGGGCTGCGCGAGCTGCACCTGCAGGGACTGGGCGAGCCGACGATGCATCCGCGCTTCTTCGACATGGTCGCGTACGCGACCGGGCGCGCCATTCGCGTTTCGACCAACTCCAACCTCACGCTGTGGTCGGAGCGGCGCGCGCGCCTGTGCATCGAGAGCGGGCTCGCGGCATTGTCGGTGTCCCTCGACGCCGCGGATGCGGCGATATTCGAGCGCATCCGCAAGGGCGCGCACTTCGGCAAGGTGCTGCGCAACCTGCGGCGCGTGATGGCTGCGCGCGCCGCGGCGCGATCTCCCATGGCGGTGCGCATCGTCATGGTGCTGATGAAGCAGAACCTCGCCGACCTCCCGAACCTGGTGCGCCTCGCCGCTGCCGAAGGCGTGCCGGAGGTGTTCGTCCAGCACCTGTGCCACGACTTCGAGGAGCGCACGCTGCCCTCGGAATACAAGCCGATCCGCAGCTTCATCCACGACGAGACGCTCGATCGCGCCGCGCCTGCGTTCGTCGAGCAGACGTTCGCCGCCGCCCGCGCCGCCGCGCAGGAGACCGGCGTGCGCCTGCGCCTGCCTCGCCTGTCCGGCACGCCGGCGCCGCGACCCGCGCCGCCGCGCTGCGACTGGCCGTGGCGCGGCAGCTACATCAGCTATCGCGGCGACGCCATGCCGTGCTGCATGGTCGGCACGCCCGATCGGGCGAGCTTCGGCAACATGGCGCGCGACGGCGTGCAGGCGGTGTGGCACAACGCGGCCTATCGCGAGTTCCGCGAGCGCCTCGCATCGCCCGAGCCGCCCGCGATCTGCCGTTCCTGCTCGCTGTATCGAGGGACGTTCTGATGGGTGCAGCCCTCACCCCCACCCTCTCCCGCAAGCGGGAGAGGGAGTGTTCGGCCCAACCAGCGAGCAAGGTCGACGGGCCGCACGGCGCGCCCCGGCGCATCGCGATCCTGCGCGCGTTGCAGCTCGGCGACCTTCTGTGCGCGGTGCCGACGCTGCGCGCGCTGCGCCGCGCGTGGCCGCATGCGGAGATGACGCTGATCGGCCTTCCGTGGGCCGCCGGTTTCGCGGAGCGCTTCGCGCACCTGGTCGATCGCTTCCTGGAATTTCCCGGCTTCCCCGGATTGCCCGAGCGCGAGCCGGATCTCGTCGCGCTGCCGGCGTTTCTCGCCACCGCGCAGACGATGCACTTCGACGTCGCGATCCAGCTCCACGGTCGCGGCGATCTCACCAACGCGATCGTGGCCGCGCTCGGGGCCGATCTCACCGCGGGCTTCTACGCGTGCGGCGCGTATTGTCCCGACGCCGCACGCTACGCACCGTGGCCGGAGCAGGGCCACGAGATCGAGCGGTTGCTGACGCTGGCCGATTTCCTCGGCGTTCCGCGCGCCGGTATGGAGCTCGAGTTTCCGATCGCTGCCGCGGAGGCCCGCCAGGCCGCCGGGCTGCTGTCCGCGCATGGCCTTCGTCCCGGAGCGTATGCCTGCGTGCATCCGGGCGCGCGCCTGCGCAGCCGTCGCTGGCCCGCCGAGTATTTTGCAGACGTCGCGAATGCCTTGGCGGCGGCCGGGTTGCGCGTGGTGCTCACCGGCAGCAGCGACGAGGCCCATCTCACGGCGGCGGTCGCGCGGCGCGTGCGCGGCGCGATCGACCTCGCCGGCCGCACGTCGCTCGGCGTCCTGGCTGCCCTCCTTCGCAATGCGCGCATCCTGATTTGCAACGACACCGGTGTATCGCACGTCGCAGCGGCGCTGCGCACGCCGAGCGTGGTGGTGTCCTGCGGCGCCGACCCCGCGCGCTTCGCGCCGCTCGACCGTTCGCGACATGAAGTGGTGTTCCATCCGGTCGAGTGCCGTCCGTGTGCGCACGACGACTGCCCCGTCGGTCACCCCTGCGCGAACGAGCTCACGTCCGCGACGGTCGTCGATCGCGTCGCAGCGCGGCTCGCCGCGGCGCGCGGCCGCGCGCCGCGCGTCGGCGCGAGCGCGAGCCTGCGCTAGCGTCATGCGGCGCTATCGCATCCTCACGTGGCAGGTCCACGGCAACTACCTCTATTACCTGACGCACGCGCCGCACGAGTTCTTCGTGCTGTCGAAGCCGGGCTGCCCGCCCGGCTACGGCGGCCGCAACGGCGCGCTGCCCTGGGGCGGCAACGTGCACGATTGCCCGGTCTCGCAGGTGCGCGGGCTGTCGTTCGACTGCGTGCTGTACCAATCGCTCGCGCACTACCGCAACGACGGACCGGAGCTCCTCACGCAGGCGCAGCAGCGCCTGCCGGCGATCTATCTCGAGCACGATCCGCCGCTTTCGCATCCGGCCGACACCGTCCACCCGGTGACCGACCCGCGCATGCTGATCGTGCACGTCACGCACTACAACGCGCTGATGTGGGATTGCGGGCGCGTGCCGACGTGCGTGGTCGAGCACGGCGTGCGCGTGCCGGCGGGCGCTCGTTGCACGGGCGAGCTCGCGCGCGGCGTGTGCAGCATCAACCATCTCGAGCGCCGCGGGCGGCGCCTCGGCGCCGACGTGTTCGCGCAATGGCGCGAGCGCGTTCCGATCGACCTCTTCGGCATGGATTCGGAGCGCTCCGGCGGCTCAGGCGAGCTGCCGTATGCGGAGCTGATGTCGGCCATGGGGCGCTATCGGTTCTATGCGCACCCGGTTCGCTACACGAGCCTCGCGCTCGCGGTGTGCGAGGCGATGACCCTCGGCCTGCCGGTGATCGGCCTCGGCACGACGGAGCTCGCGCGGGTGGTCCAGGAAAGCGGCGGCGGCTACGTCGACACGCGCGTCGACGAGCTCGTCGGTGCTTCGCGCCGGCTGCTGCACGACCCCGCCGAGGCGCAGGCGCTCGGGCGCGCGGCGCGTGCCTATGCGCGTGAGCGGTTCGGTATCGAGCGCTTCGCCGCCGACTGGACCGCGGTGTTCGAGCGCGCGATCGGCTGATCGCGTCGTCGCGTCATCCGGCGCTCGAGGGCCGCACGTCGGCCTTCACCACGCGGGCCATGTGCGCCAGCGCCGAGCGGCGATACGACTCGCGCTCCGACGCGACGCAGTCGACCGGTATGCGCAGCGCGTACTTGCGCAGATACGCGTCGTGCGCCGTGAACATGATGCAGTTGTCGGCGGCGATGCCCGTCAGCACGAGGCGGTTCACGCCGAGCTCGTCGAGCAGGAACTCGAGCGGCGTGCCGAAGAACGCCGAGTGGCGCGGCTTGAGGATGGAGCGATCGTCGGGGCCGGGCTCGAGCAGCTCGACCAGCCGGGCCGCCGCGCCGCCCTGCGCGCGGCATCGCTCCACGACGGCCTCGAAGTCCGACTCCCAGTGCCCGAAGTTGTCGTTGCAATAGATGGCCGGGACGCGGGCGCGCGCGAGGCGCCGCTTGAGCGCAGCGCAGCGCTGCGCCGCGGGAACCGCCTGACGCGCGAGCGCGCGGCCGCCGTCGAAATCCAGCGGGTTCATGAAGTCGATCAACAGCAGCGCGGTGCGCGACGCGGTCTTCGCCATGCGATCTCGTCGAGCAAGCGACATGCCGCTCGCGTCGCGGCGTGCAACGGGCCGCGCGGTGTAAATGTTGCTGGGGCCGCCGCGCAAGAATTGCCGTTCGGATGCGGCGCGCCAGCTCGCTTCTCCCATGAGAACGCGCATGGCACATCCGTTGCATGACGT
>DASXAF010000151.1:0-24099 GCA_036406955.1 Casimicrobiaceae bacterium | reverse complement strand
CCGACCGCGGTCGAACGTGCCCTGCTGGTATCGTGTACGCCGGCAATCGAGCTTCGCAGGCGGCGAGTTTCGGGTGCGCCGTGCGGTCGCGGCCCGGCGCACCGAGTATCGGGCAGGAGCAGTGCATGACGGCAAAATCGTGGTACACGTGCTTTTCGCAGGCTCGCCGCGCTCGTGCGGAGCGGCGCGCGAGCCGCGGCAGGCGAGGGACCGCATGAACGATCCGGACGAGCTCGTCAACGCGCTGGAGAGCATCCTGTCCGACATGGACAACATGGGCGATCCCGACACCGGCCGGCTGTCGCCGGGCGAGCGCGACGAGCTGCGCTCGCGCCTCGATGCGCTCTGGGAGCGGCGCGCGGAGTTTCCGCTCGACGAGATGGGTGTCGCGCTTTTCGAGCGCGCGCGCCGCCTGGTCGACGGCGCGCTCGATTCCTGAAGAGCTCAGTGCGCCGCGCGACGGCGCTCGTGCGCGCGTACCCGGCCCTCGCGCCATACCAGCCAGATGATGCCGAGGTCGATGGCCGCGAGCAGCGGCAGCATCGGCGAATGCGTGTGCGTGAAGCGGTAGAGCTGGTAGACGACGAACGCGCCCAGCGTCCAGATCGCCACGGGAAACGCCCACCGCTTCTGCGTGAGCAGGCCTGCGGCGAGGACGACTTTCACGATGCCGTGCGCGATGAGGTAGAAGGTCGCGAACGCGTGGCGGCCGCTGCCGAGCTCCTCGGCGAGGTGACGCAGCGTCGCGACGACGCGATCGTCGGGATCGTGCAGCAGCTCCTTGGCGGTCAGCCGGAAGACGACGCTCTGGAGGATCGTGGGGTCGAACCACAGCCACGCGCCGGCGACGACCTCCAGCGCGCCCTCGGCGCCCTTGAACAACACCCCGGCGTCGAACCAGCGACGCAACGCCTGCCGGCGGTGGACGGTCCTGTGCGGCGCATGCGATGCGGTGACGGACATGGGCGAGCCGCCGCGAAGGCGCGTGCCGCGGCGCCCGCCCTCGAGCGAAGGCGAAGGGTATCAGGTGTGCGAGCGCGCGTCTTCGGCACGTCGTCCGACGTCGCGATGCGCGTGCTCGGCGCGCCGCACCGCCTCGTCGGGATCGACGCCGACCATGTGCACGTGCACCAGCTCGCCGCCGAGCCAGCCTGACACCATCAGCATGAGGATCCCTGCGATCGACAACAGCAGCGGCAGCGTCATCGTCTCGAGCTCGCCGGTGCGCAGGTAGAGGTTGAAGGCGAAGACGGCGACGATCGCAAGATTGATCGCCATGTGCACGAGGGCGAGGTTGCGCGTATGTCCGTGCGGCAGCGAGAACAGGTCGATCAGGCCGAAGATCGCCGCGAGGAGCGCGCCGACGATGCCGCCGGCCATGGTGACGTACGCGACGGTGAACCACAGGTCGGGATTGTGGCCCGTGATGAGGATCACGTCGCAGATCAGCGAGAAGATCCAGAGCCCTATCGGTAGCGATACGAGCATCACGTGAATCGGATGCCCGGCAATGCTGGCTGGCGTGCGCATTCGGAGCCTCCCGGCGCGTTGCATCCAATGCTGCTTGGACCGGCAGCGCGAAAGGCGAATTCCTGAAAGACCGCGGGCCACCTCGAAAGGCGGCCCGCGGCGATGCCGTCCGCTAGAGCCTGCCCATCAACATGAGCACGATGAGGATCAGCACCACGAGCCCAAGGCCCCCGCTCGGCCAGTAACCCCAGCCCGAGCTGTAACCCCAGGTCGGCAGCGCGCCGATCAGCAGCAGCACCAGAACGATCAGAACAATCAGTGAAATCGACATGAATTCCTCCGTTCATTCGGGTGCAAAGCGGCCGGCGCTGCCGTAGGAGCGGAACCGTACATGCCATCGCGCTTTACACTTGCGCGCATGTAAGAATTACCGCGCCTGCCGGCAGGTCGCCCGAAAAGCGTCTGGTATCAACACCGCTTGCTCGACGGACCTGCCGCGTTCGACCCATCGCACCGAAAAGCAACGCGTATGCCACGCCAATACCATGCGCGCCGCGGGAGACATTGCATGAACCGGCTGGATTTCGAAGGACGCTGCGCCGTCGTGACCGGCGGCGCAGCCGGCATTGGACTCGCCGTCGCGCAGCGCCTCGCGCAAGGCGGCGCGCGGGTCGCCATGTGGGATCGCGACGCGCAATCGCTGGCGCACGCGGCCGCGACGCTGGATACGCGCGCGTGGACGCACGCGGTGGACGTCGTCGACGCCGACGCGGTGACGCGCGCCACCGACGCGACGATCGCTGCGCTCGGCCGCATCGACGTGCTGGTGTGCTCGGCGGGCATTACAGGCCCCAACGTGCCCGCCTGGGAGTACCCGATCGACGAATGGCGACGCGTCTTCGACGTCAACATGCACGGGCTTTTCCATTGCAACCGCGCGATCGTTCCGCACATGCGCCGCGGCGACTACGGCCGGATCGTGAACATCGCGTCGGTCGCGGGCAAGGAAGGCAACCCCAACGCCTCGGCGTACAGCGCGTCGAAGGCCGCGGTGATCGGCTTCACCAAGTCGCTTGGCAAGGAGCTCGCGAAGACCAACGTGCGCGTGAACTGCGTGACGCCGGCCGCCGTGCGGACCGCGATCTTCGACCAGATGAGCGAGGAGCACATCGACTTCATGCTGTCGAAGATCCCGCTCGGGCGCTTCGGCTCGGTCGAGGAGATCGCCGCGCTCGTGTGCTGGCTCGCGTCGGAGGAATGCTCGTTTTCGACCGGCGCGGTGTTCGACTTGTCCGGGGGACGGGCGACCTACTGAACGCGAGGCTCGTGCGCGCGCAATCCGAGCGCGCACGCGGCCGCCACCAGCGCCGACCACCCCGCCGCGGCGAACACGCCGCTTGCGCCGCTCGCCTCGACGAGGTTGCCTCCGACGGCCATTCCCGCGCCCACACCGGCGACGATGCACGTGGCCGCCCAGGTGAACGCCTCGGTCGCATAGCGGGCCGGCGCGTTGGCACTCACGAGCAGCGTCACCGCGGTGAGCGATGGCGCGATGAACAAACCCCCGACGAATGCGAGCACACCGAGCAGCCAGGCGCTCGACACGAACGCCTGCACGCCGAGCGACAAGCCGAGCAGCACGAGCAGCGCGCGGAGCTGCCGCTCGACCGGCATTGCGATGTGCGATCCGCCGTAGGCGAGGCCGCCGAGCGCGCTGCCGGTCGAGTTGACCGCGAGCAGCACCCCGGACAAGGCGGTCGCACCGAGCGCCGCCGCAAACGCGGGATACGCGACCTCGAGCAGCCCGAGGCAGAAGGTGAGCAGCGCGCACAGCAGGTAGACGAGCAGCAGTCGCGGCGCGGTCAGCGGCCCGAGCAGATGACGCTCGATGCCCGATTCGTGCTTCCAGTATCGCAGCGCCGGCGACGCGAAGAACACCGGCACGGCGAGGGCGGTGAAGATCACGGCGGCGGCGTACGCGGTCGTCGCACCGGCAACCGCCACCAGCAGCGCGATGAGCGCGGGACCGAGCGTGAACGCGAGCTCGACCAGCACCGCGTCGACCGCGAATGCCGTGCGACGTGCAATGCCGTCGTCCTCGAAGCGATAGCGCCACATCGTGCGCGTCAGCACCGTGATCGGCGGCGCGAACGCGCCGCCCACGCCGGCGAAGAGCAGGATCAGCGGCGGCGTGAGATGGAGCGGCCGCGCCGCCAGCACGAAGACCAGCGCGACGGGGCATGCGATGCCCATGACGAGCAGTGGCTTGCGCGGCCCGATGCGGTCGACGATGCGACCGACCACCGGCGCGGTCACCGCGCTCGCCGCGAGATACGTGCCGACCGCGCTGCCTGCGGTCGCGAACGAGTCGGTCAACGCACGCACGTGCAGCAGCAGCGCCAGCCCGTGCGTGCCGAGCGGCATGCGCGCGACCATTGCCATGGCGACCAGTCGCGTGACGTCGGGAAGGGCGAAGAAGCTGCGGTAGCCGGCGAGCAGGCCGCTCAGCATGTCAATCGTCGTCCCTGCGGAAGCAGGGACCCAGTGTCGTGCGCGCGCAAGACGCCGGGTTCCCGCTTGCGCGGGAACGACGGGCTCGCCTTCAATACACCACCTGCACGTTCTCCGGCGCGAGCCAGTCGCGCAGGTTCTCGATCAGCGCGTCGTCGAGGTTGACGCGCCATTCGTCCGGCAGCTCGACTTCGCCGCCGATGCGCGCGTTGCGATACGCGATCGTGACGGCCTTCTCGCCGGGACGGAACGGCTGCAGGATCTCCGCGAGCCGGGCGGCCGACGCATTGCCGTTGCAGGCGAGGCGCAGTCCCTTGGCGTAGCGGCGGCGCACGGTCGAGAGGTCGCACACGTTCTCGGCGACGACGCGCATGCCCGAAAGCTCGCCGTCGTCGGACATGCGCTGCGAGACCTTGACTTCCATCACCACCAGCTGGTCCTCGCGCAGCAGCGCGCGCACGGCGTCGAACGTCTCGTTGTAGACGAGCACCTCCGCCCGGCCCCTGCCGTCGTCCAGCGTGACGACGGCCATCTTGCCGCGCCGGCCGGTTTGCACGCGCAATGCCGTGACGATGCCGCCGACGAGCACCTTGTCGTTGCGCGGCGCGAGCGCCGCGAGCGAGGTGCGCAGGACGGGTGCCAGCTCGACGGCGTAACTCGCGAACGGATGGCCGCTCAGGTAGAAGCCGAGCGCGGTCTTCTCGTGCATCAGGCGCTCGGCGTCGGTCCATTCGCGCGTGGCGACGAGCGCCTCGGCCGACGCAGCCGTTTCCTCGCCGAACAGCGACACCTGCGCGGCCGAGGCGGCGGCGCGCTCGCCGGCTTCCAGCGCCATGCCGACCGACGCGAACAGCGTCGCGCGACGCGCGTCGACGGAATCGAACGCGCCGGCGCGCACCAGCGCCTCGACCACGCGCCGGTTGACGAGGCGCTTGTCGACGCGACGCGCGAAGTCGAAGAGGTCCTTGAACGGCCCGCCCGCCTCGCGCGCGGCGACGATCGCCTCGATGGCCGCCTGACCCGTGCCCTTGACGGCGCCGAGGCCGAACCGAATGCGCGTGGCATCCACCGGCTCGAAGCGGTAGCTCGACGCGTTGACGTCGGGCGGCAGGACGGCGAGCTTCTGCGCGAGCGTGTCGTCGTAGAGGCTCTTGACCTTGTCGGTGTCGTCCATGACGAGCGACAGGTTGGCCGCCATGAACGCTGCGGGATGGTGCGCCTTGAAGTAGGCCGTCTGGTACGCGACCAGCGCGTACGCAGCCGCGTGCGATTTGTTGAAGCCGTAGCCCGCGAACTTCTCCATGAGGCCGAACAGCTGCTCCGCCTTCGGCTTCGCCAGCCCGTTCTTCATCGCGCCTTCGACGAAGATGTCGCGATGCTTCGCCATCTCCTCGGGCTTCTTCTTGCCCATCGCACGGCGCAGCAGATCGGCGCCGCCGAGCGTGTAGGCGCCGATGACCTGCGCGATCTGCATCACCTGCTCCTGGTACACCATCACGCCGTACGTGGGTCCCAGGATCGGCTCGAGCCGCGGGTCGAGGTACTCCACGCGCTGACGGCCGTGCTTGCGGTCGACGTAGTCCGGAATGAGGTCCATGGGACCCGGGCGATACAGCGCGACGAGCGCGATGATGTCCTCGAAGCGGTCCGGCCGTGCGCGCACGAGCAGGTCGCGCATGCCGCGCGATTCGAACTGGAACACCGCGGCGGTGTTCGCCGTGCGGAACACCTCGTAGGCCGCCTTGTCGTCGAGCGGCAGCGTCTCGAGCGCGATGTCGAGATCGGGTCGAAGCGCGCGCACGTAGCGCAGCGTCCAGTCGAGGATCGTGAGCGTGGTGAGGCCGAGGAAGTCGAACTTCACCAGGCCCACGGCTTCGACGTCGTCCTTGTCGAACTGCGACACGGGCGCGTCGGCGCCCGAAGGCACGTACAGCGGGCAGAAATCGGTGAGCTTGCCGGGTGCGATCAGCACGCCGCCGGCGTGCATGCCGACGTTGCGCGGCAATCCTTCGAGCTGCTCGGCGAGCGCGAGCAGCTCGCGCACTTCCTCTTCCTCCTGCTCGCGCGCCTCGATCAACGGCTCGGTCTCGCGCGCGTAGATCACGTTGGGCTCGGGGTCGCCCTGGCGCCGGCGCAACGTGACGGTGCGGCCCGGCTGGAAGGGAATGAGCTTCGCGATGCCGTCGACGAACGAGTACGGGAGGTCGAGCACGCGACCCACGTCGCGGACCGCCGCCTTCGCGGCCAGCGTGCCGAACGTGGCGATCTGCGACACGGAGTCGGCGCCGTACTTCTGCTTCACGTATTCGATCACCCGATCGCGGCCGTCCTGGCAGAAGTCGATGTCGAAGTCGGGCATCGACACGCGCTCGGGATTGAGGAAGCGCTCGAACAGGAGCTGGTAGCGCAGCGGATCGAGGTCGGTGATGCCAAGCGAGTACGCGACGAGCGAGCCCGCACCCGAGCCGCGTCCCGGCCCCACCGGCACGCGATGCGTCTTCGCCCAGTTGATGAAGTCGGCGACGATCAGGAAGTAGCCGGCGAAGCCCATCTGCACGATGGTCTTCGTCTCGAACTCGAGGCGCGCGACGTATTCGGGCCGGCGCCTGTCGCGCAGCGCTTCGTCGGGATAGAGCTCGACGAGACGCCGCTCCAGGCCCCCCGCCGCCTCGCTGCGAAGATGCTCGTCGAGCGAGACGCCCGCCGGCGTGGGAAAGATCGGCAGGTGGTTCTTCCCGAGGGGGATCGTGAGATTGCAGCGCTGCGCGATCGCGAGCGTGTTGGCGAGCGCCTCGGGGTAGTCGGCGAAGCGCTCGGCCATGTCCGCCTGCGCCGTGAAGTACTGCTCGGCCGTGAAGCGTCGCGGTCGCCGCGCATCGGACAGCACATGCCCTTCGGCGATGCACACGCGCGCTTCGTGTGCGCGGAAGTCGCCGGGCGTCAGGAACTGCACCGGATGCGTGGCCACGACCGGCAGGCGGAGATCGGCGGCGAGCGATGCGGTGGCGCTGGTGAGCGCGTCGTCGTCGCTGCGCCCCGCGCGCTGCAGCTCGAGATAGTAGCGTTGCGGAAACCACGCGGCCCATTCGCGCGCGAGGCGCTCCGCACCCGCGCGGTTGCCCTGCAGCAGCGCGGCGCCGACGTCGCCGTCGCGCGCACCCGACAGCGCGATGAGGCCGTCGGTGCCTTCGGAGAACCATTCGCGCCGAAGCTCCGCGCGTCCGCGATACTGGTTGGTGCGATACGCGCGCGTGAGCCAGTCGCACAAGCGCAGGTAGCCCGCGCGCGACGCGACCAGCAGCACTGCGCGCAGCGGTGCCTCGCGCTCGGACTCGTGCGTGATCAGCACGTCGCAGCCGGCGATCGGCTTCACGCCGCCGGCGCGCGCGGCCTTGTAGAACTTGATCAGGCCGAACGCGTTGCCGAGGTCGGTCAGCGCGAGCGACGGCATGCCGTCGGCAGCGGCGGCGGCGACCGCATCGTCGATGCGCACCGTGCCGTCCGCCACCGAGTACTCGCTGTGGAGGCGCAGGTGGACGAATCGCGGCGCGGTCATCGAGGATCGGGAGCGTGCGCCCCGCTCGAGGAGATGCGCGTGCAGCACGCGAGCGGGCGCGAGTATCATTTTACCCGCCCCTTCGCGTTTCGACGCCAAGCCGATGATGCTTCCCGTCACGCCGCGCAACACGATCGCCACGCGCGCCATCCGTCGCGCGATCGTCGTCGCCGCGCTGGCCGCCGTCGGCGGCTGCGCGACCGTCGCACCGGCGCCCGAGCCGTTGCCTGCGCCGGCGCCGACCGCGCCGCCCGTGCCCGCGAACCGCGAGCCGCCGCCGCCCAACGTCAATCTGTCCGGATTTCCGCTGCCGTATCGACAGGGCTACGCCGATGGTTGTGCGAGCGCGACCGGGGCCGAGCGCAAGGACGCGTCGCGCTTCGCCTCCGATCCGAATTACCGCACCGGCTGGCAGGACGGCGTCACGTTGTGCAGGAAGAAGTGACGCGCGAGTCGTGAAGGACGCCGCGTCGCACGACGTCGACGTGCGCGGCCTTCGCCATCACGTGCTGACGTGGGGCGACGCCGCATCCGAGCCCCTCGTGATGCTGCACGGCTGGATGGACGTGGCCGCGTCGTTCCAGTTCCTCGTCGATGCGCTCGCCGGCGACTGGTACGTGATCGCGCCAGACCTGCGCGGCTTCGGGCGATCCGGGTGGCAGCCGCAGGGCTACTGGTTCTGGGACTACGTCGCTGACCTCGATGCGCTCCTCGATCGATTCTCGCCCGGCGCGCCGGTTCGCCTGGTCGGTCACAGCCTGGGCGGCAACATCGTGATGCACTACGCGGGTGCGCAACCCGATCGCGTGCGGGCGGTGGTGTCCCTCGAAGGATTCGGCATCCCCTTCGAGACGCCCGAGGCCGCACCGCGCAAGCTGGCGCGCTGGCTCGCCGCCCTGCGCGACCCGGACGGCTTTCGTCCGTACGCGAATCTCGCGGCCGTCGCCGACCGCCTGCAGAAAACCAATCCGCGCCTCGCGCGCCACCGTGCCGAGTTCCTCGCGGCGCACTGGGCGAAGATGCTCCCCGACGGCCATGCCGAGCTTCGGTCGGATCCCCGGCACAAGCTGCCATTCCCGACGGTCTACCGCATGGAGGAGGTGTTCGCGGTGTGGCGTGACATCCGGGCACCGGTGCTGTGGGTGGCCGCCGCGCAGTCGCACATCCCCCGCTGGCTGGACGCGCATCCCGAGGGCGAGATGGGCGCCGACAATCCCGCCGGCGTGGACCGGCGCCTGGCCGAGGTGCCGGGCGGGCGTCTCATCACCATCGACGACGCCGGTCACATGCTGCATCACGACCAGCCCGAGGCCGTCGCCCGGGCCATCGAGCCGTTCCTGCGGGCGCATTGAGCCCGCCGGCTTGATCCTGATCAAAGGCTGGGCGAAAAATATAACGCAAACGCGAATCATTCCTATTTACATCCAGGCTGCGTGCTGCTATGGTGGTGACTCGAGCGCCGCGGCCGACGTCCCATCGGGCCCGGGCGCGTACACCTCCAACGACACGGACCTCGAATGCCCCTCTTCCGCCTCGCGACGCTGCTCGTCGCCATGCTGTTCGCTGCCGCCGCCGCGGCCCAGGAGCCGCAGCTCTACAAGCTCGTCGCCAAGGACGGCAAGTTCGAGCCCGCCGTGCTCGAAGTCGCGGCCAACCAGCGCTTCCGCATCGAGATCACCAACGCCAACCGCAAGGCGATCGAATTCGAGAGCAAGGACTTGAAGCAGGAGAAGGTGATCGCGCCGGGCGCGAAAGCCACGGTGAGCGTCAGCGCGCTGAAGCCGGGCGAATACACGTTCTTCGACGAATTCCAGCAAGCGACCGCGACGGGCAAGGTCGTCGCGAAGTAGGCGGGCCATCTCATGGGCAACGCGCTCTTCATCGTCTGGCGCGAGACCGCCGAGGCGATGCTCGTCGTCGGCATCCTGCATGCGTGGCTGCGCCAGCGACCGGACGCGCGCGTCGGCATGCGCTACCTGTGGGGCGGCGTCGCGGTGGGCGCGGGTCTCGCGCTGACCCTCGCGATCGTCATGCTCGGCATCGCATCGATGCTCCAGGGCGACGGCCTCGAGTACTTCCAGGTCGCGATGATGGCCGTCGCGGCGGCGCTCATCGTGCAGATGGTGTTCTGGATGCGCAAGCACGGACGCACGTTCAAGAAGGACCTCGAGAGCGACATGGCGCGACAGGCGAGCGCCGCGCGCTGGTGGGGCCTTCTCGCCGTGGTCGCGCTCGCGGTCGGGCGCGAGAGCGCGGAGACGGTCGTCTTCCTCTACGGCCTCGGTGCGCAGGGTGACGCCGCCATCAACTTCCCGCTCGTCATCCTGCTCGGCCTCGCGCTCGCGTACGCCACGTTCTGGGTGCTGCAGCAGGGCGGTCGATGGCTGTCGTGGCGCTACTTCTTCCGCATCAGCGAGGCGTTGCTGTTGCTGCTCGCCGGCGCGCTGCTGGTCAACGCGATCGAGAAGCTGATCGGCCTCGGCGTGCTGCCGGCGCTCGTCGACCCCGTGTGGAACACCAGCGCGCTGCTCGACGACTCGAGCCGCATCGGCGGCCTGGTCGCGTCGTTCACCGGCTATCGCGCCAAGCCGGCGCTCCTGCCGTTGATCGCGCTCGCGGCATACTGGACCATCGTGCCGCTCGCGCTGCGCTGGCGCAGCGGCGTCAGGCCGGTCGTCCGTACACCGTCGGCGCCACGCACGCAGCACTGAAGCGTCGCGCGGCGCGATGCCGCGCGCATCCCCCGACGGGGTCAGAGTCAGTTTCGCGAGGCTGACTCCGACCCCGTTTTGCGCAATCCCGCGCGGTAGAATGGGCGCACGCCGCGCATTCCAGGAGCGGCGCTTTTGTTTCACGCGCCGACCGATGTCCACGCCCACTCCGCCGGACCTGTCGAAGCTGCGCATCGAGCGCGGCCTGGCACCGTTGCGCCGGCGCAGGCGCCGCAAGTGGCTGACCCTCGGCGTCCTCGGCGCGATCGTCGTGCTCGCGATCGTGTTCTACACGCTGCAGCCCAAGGTGCCGACGGTGGAGAC
This sequence comes from Casimicrobiaceae bacterium, assembly GCA_036406955.1. GTDB lineage: Bacteria > Pseudomonadota > Gammaproteobacteria > Burkholderiales > Casimicrobiaceae > VBCG01. The sequence goes on along the minus strand of DASXAF010000151.1, from coordinate 13,527 downwards.
CACGCCCATTGTCACGACGTATCCGTCGCAGCAGTTCGTCGTGCTCAACGCGACCGGCTATGTCGTCGCGCAGCGCAAGGCCGCGATCTCGTCGAAGGCGACCGGCCGCCTCGAATGGCTCGGCGTCGCGGAAGGCTCGCGCGTGAAGGCCGGCGACGTGATCGCGCGCATCGACGATCGCGACGTCGTGGCCCAGGCGCAGAGCGCGAAAGCCAACGTCAACGCGGCACGCGCCGCCGTCGAGCAGGCGCGCGTGGAGCAGCAGAATTCCGCGGTGGAGCTCCAGCGCAACGAGGAGCTCGTCGGCCAGGGATTCATCTCGCGATCGGCGCTCGACACCGCGAAGGCGCGTCACGACCGCGCCGTTGCCGCCGTTGCGAGCGCGCAAGCCTCTCTGAACGCCGCGATTGCCAACGAGCGCAATGCCGAGGTCGCGGTCGACTACACGCAGATCCGCGCGCCGTTCGACGGCGTGATCCTGTCCAAGGCGGCCAACGTCGGCGACCTCGTCACGCCGTTCTCCAACGCCACCGATTCCAAGGGCGCGGTGGTGTCGATGGCCGACATGAGCACGCTCGAGGTCGAAGCCGACGTCTCGGAATCGAGCCTGTCCAAGGTGCACGTGGGCCAGCCCGCCGAGATCGTCCTCGACGCGCTGCCCGACGTGCGCTTCCGCGGTCACATCAGCCGCATGGTGCCCACGGTCGATCGCGCGAAGGCGACCGTCATGACCAAGGTGCGGTTCGACGCCATCGATCCGCGCGTGCTGCCGGAGATGAGCGCCAAGGTGAGCTTCCTGTCGCAGGAAGTGACCTCCGATCAGCAGAAGCCGCTGGTGGCCGTGAACCCGGGCGCGCTGACGCAGCGCGACGGCCGCTCGGTCGTGTTCGTCGTGCGCAACGACAAGGCCGTCGCGGTGCCGGTCACACCGGGTGTGAAGATCGGCGACGCCACCGCCATTGCCGGCAACCTCAAGTCCGGCGAGAAGGCCGTGCTGCATCCGTCGGAGACGCTCGTCGATGGCACGGCCGTGAAGACGGCAAGCGCGAAGTAGCGCCATGGCCACACCGGGCGTCGAGGCGCTTGCGCCGGCCGACGAAGGACGCGGCGAGCCGCTGGTCGCCATCCGCGGCCTCGCGAAGTACTACATTCGCGGCGACCAGGTCATCCCGGTCCTCGAGCACATCAATCTCGACGTCTACGAAGGCGACTACGTCGCGCTGATGGGCCCTTCCGGCTCGGGCAAGTCCACGCTGCTCAACCTGATCGCGGGCATCGACAAGCCGTCGGCGGGCGAGATCCGCGTCGTCGGAGTCGACATCGCGCAGTTGTCGGAGGCCGACCTCGCCGCGTGGCGCGCAAGCAACGTCGGCTTCATCTTCCAGTTCTACAACCTCATTCCGGTGCTCACGGCATTCCAGAACGTGGAGCTCCCGCTGCAGCTCACCGGGCTTACGCGTGCCGAGCGGCGCGAGCGCGTCGAGATCGCGCTCGAGCTGGTCGGCTTGACGGACCGCGCCACGCATCGTCCCAACGAGCTCTCCGGCGGGCAGCAGCAGCGCGTCGCGATCGCCCGTGCGCTCATCACCGATCCCGCGCTCATCGTGGCCGACGAGCCCACCGGCGACCTCGACCGCACCACTGCCGAGGAGATCCTGGGACTGCTCGAGCGGCTCAACCGCGAGCTTCGCAAGACCATCGTGATGGTGACGCACGATCCGAAGGCCGCCGAGAAGGCGCATCGCCTGATCCATCTCGAGAAGGGCGTGCTGGTCGACTGAGGTCGAATGAAACATCGCTCGCTTCGCTCGCAGCCCCCCGAGGGGGCACGCCGGTCCCGACGGGCCGCCGCCCGGCCGCCCGAAGGCGGTCCGTGCTCTTGCCAACTTCCGGCGGCCCTTCGGGACTGACTGGCATGTTCGTCGCGCTCCTCGTTTTGCGAAATGCGTTCCGCCACAAGCTGCGCACCACGCTCACCATCGTCGGGATCGTGGTGGCGATCGTCGCGTTCGGCGTCCTGCGCACCATCGTCGACGCGTGGTATGCCGGCGCGAACGCGAGCTCGTCGGCGCGGCTCGTCACGCGCAACGCCGTGTCGCTCACCTTTGCCCTGCCGCTCACCTACGCGGAGAAGCTGCGCCAGATCCCCGGCGTGAGGGGCGTCGCGTGGGCGAACTGGTTCGGCGGCGTCTACGTCAAGGAAAGCAACTTCTTCCCGCAGTTCGCGATCAGCACGCCCGGCTATCTCGACCTGTATCCCGAGTTCCTGCTGCCGGACGCGGAGCGCAGGGCGTTCCTCGCGGATCGCACCGGGGCGATCGCCGGACGCAAGCTCGCGGAGAAATACGGCTGGAAGGTCGGCGACCAGATCCCGCTGCGCGGAACGATCTATCCCGGCACCTGGACGTTCAACCTGCGCGGCATCTACGACGGTGCGGAGGCGGGCACCGACACGTCCACCTTCTTCTTCCACTTCGACTACCTGAACGAGAAGGTGAAGCAGATGTTTCCGCGCCGCGGCGACGTGGCCGGCGTGTTCATCGAGGAGCTGCGCGACCCCGACGACGCGGCCGCGGTGTCGCAGGCGATCGACGCGACGTTCAAGAATTCGCTGGCCGAGACGCTCACCGAAACGGAGAAGGCGTTCCAGCTCGGCTTCGTCGCGATGTCGGAAGCGATCCTCGCGGCCATCCAGGCCGTGAGCTTCATCGTGATCGTGATCATCATGGCGGTGATGGCCAACACGATGGCGATGACGGCGCGCGAGCGCTATGGCGAGTACGCGACGCTCAAGGCGCTCGGCTTCGGCGCGGGCTTCGTCGCGCTCCTGATCTTCGCGGAGTCGCTCGGCATCGCGTTGATCGGCGCCGCCCTCGGGATCGCGCTGACGTTCCCGGTCGCGCAGGGGTTTGCCAACGCCGTGGGCGCGTTGCTCTCCGGGTTCGACGTGTCGCGCGAAACCGTGCTGTTGCAGGTGGCCGCCGCGCTGACCGTCGGCGTGACCGCGGCGGTGGTGCCGGCGTGGCGCGCGGCGCGCGTGCGCATCGTCGACGGGCTGCGGACGATCGGCTGAGCGCACGATGGCCATTCCGTTCAGCTACGTCGCGCGCAACATGCTGGCGCGCCGCCTCACCACCGCGCTCACCGCCGGCGGCATGGCGCTCGTCGTCTACGTGTTCGCGACGGTGCTGATGCTCGCGGCGGGATTGCAGAAAACGCTGGTGTCGACGGGACAGGACGACAACGTCGTGGTGATCCGCCGCGGCTCGCAAACCGAGGTGCAGAGCAGCGTCGATCGAAGCCAGGCCGGGATCGTCGACAGCAATCCCGACATCGCGATCGGGCGGGATGGCCGTCCCCTGGTGTCGCGCGAGCCGGTCGTGCTCATCAACCTGCCCAAGCGCCGCACCGGCAAGCCTGCCAACGTCGTCATCCGCGGCGTGACGCCCGCGGGCCTCGAGCTGCGGCCGCAGGTGCACCTGGTCGAAGGCCGCATGTTCCGGCCGGGCAGCGCGGAAGTGATCGCGGGCCGTGCGATTGCCGACGGATTCCAGGGCGCCGGGCTCGGCGAGACCGTTCGCTTCGCCTCGCGCGACTGGACCATCGTCGGCGTGTTCGACGCGGGCCACAGCGGCTTCGACTCCGAGATCTGGGGCGACGCCGAGCAGCTCATGCAGGCGTTTCGTCGCGTGAGCTATTCGTCGATGCTGTTCAAGCTCGCCGATCCCGAGCGCTTCGACGCCGTGAAGGCCGAGCTCGAGGGCGACCCGCGGCTCACCGTCGAGCTCAAGCGCGAGACGCGCTTCTACGCCGACCAGTCGCAGGCGCTCGCCCGGTTCCTCACGTACCTGGGGACGGGCATCTCGATCATCTTCTCGATCGGCGCCATCATCGGGGCGATGATCACGATGTATGCGAGCGTCGCCTCGCGGGTGGCGGAGATCGGCACGCTGCGCGCGCTCGGCTTTTCGCGCGCCGCGATTCTCGCGGCCTTCCTCGGCGAGGCGCTGCTGCTCGGCCTGGTCGGCGGCCTGCTGGGCCTGCTCGGCGCATCGGTGATGCAGGCGCTCACCATCTCCACGACCAATTTCCAGACGTTCGCGGAGATCGCGTTCAGCTTCACGCTCACGCCCGGCATCGTGGCGGCGTCGCTCGCGTTCGCGCTGATCATGGGCTTCGTCGGCGGCTTCCTGCCCGCGGCGCGCGCGGCGCGCCTGCGCATCGTCGACGCGCTTCGCGCAGCATGAAAGCCACCGTCGCCACGCTGCGCCGGCAGGCAGCGGCGCGCACGTTGTTCACGCCGCGCGAGCTCGCCCCGGCCGTCGGCAGCCTCGGCTTCGTCCAGGTCGACCCGCTGCGCGCACCGGCGCGTGCGCAGGACCTGATCCTGCGCCATCGCGTGCCCGGCTATCGCGCCGGCGACGTCGATCGCGCGCTGGCAGAACGGGGTCAGAGCAAGGCCCGCACAGGTGACTCCGACCCCGTTCTGATCGAGGACTTCGTGCACGTGCACGGGCTGCTTCCCGCCGCCTCGCGGCGGCTGCTGCATCCGCGCACGATCGAGCGCACCTGGCACGTCGAGCGCGAGCACCCCGCGCTCGCTTCGCGCATCCTCGATTTCATCGTCCGCAACGGCCCGACGCATCCGCGCGATCTCACGCGCGCGTTCGGACGGACCGCGGTGGTCAACGGCTGGGGCGGCCAGAGCGCGGCGACGACTCGCCTGCTGGAGGTCCTGCACTACCGCGGCGCGCTCGAGATCGCGCGACGCGAGGAAGGCATCCGCCTCTACGCGATCGCACCGGCGGTCGCGCGGCCGCTCTCGCCGCGTGCGCGATGGCTCGGCGTCGCGCAGATGCTGCTCGGCCTCTACGCGCCGCTGCCGATCGCGTCGCTGCGCGAGTTGATGCGCATGGCCGCCGACGAAGCGTTCGACGCCGAGTCGCGCGAGCGGCTGCTCACGCGCTTCCTCGCGCGCGATAGCGTCGCGCGCGCGGACCTCGACGGCCTTACGTATGTCTGGCCGGCCGACGATGCCCCGCCCGGCGAGCGCGACGACGAAGAAGTGCGCTTCGTCGCGCCGTTCGATCCGCTCGTGTGGGATCGACGCCGATTCGAGCACCTGCACGGCTGGGACTATCGCTTCGAGGCCTATACGCCTGCAGCGAAGCGGCGCTTCGGCTACTACGCGCTCCCGTTGATCTGGCGAGACCGCGCGATCGGCTGGGTCAACGTGGTCCGCGCAGGCGGCGCGCTCGACGTGCGGCCCGGATTCGCGGTGACACGGCCCCGCGAGCGTGCATTCCGGCGGGCCTTCGATGCGGAAGTCGCACGCCTCGGCGCGTTCCTTGCAACCGTACCGGACGCGGCACCGTGACAGTCTGTGTGCCGCGGACGTGCGCGCACCGGGACGGCCGCCGGCCGCTCGCTACAATCGCTCGATGAGCGATCGACGAGCACCCGCGAGCAGCGTGCTGTTCGCAGCCGCTGCGCTGATCTGGGGCTCCACGTGGCTGGGCATCAAGTACCAGCTCGGCGTGGTCGCGCCCGAGGCATCGGTCTCCTACCGCTTCGCGCTCGCCGCCGTGTTGCTCGCCGCCTGGTGCGCGACGAGCGGACGCTCGTTGCGCTTCGATGCGCGCCAGCACGCGTTCATCGCGCTGCAGGGCACGCTGCTGTTCGGGCTCAACTACGTCGGCGTGTACTGGGCCGAGCAGTACGCAACCTCGGGGCTGGTCGCGGTGCTGTTCTCGACCATCGTCTTCATGAACCCGATCGGTGCGCGCATCGCATTCGGCACGCCGCTCGGTGCGCGCACGCTGTTCGCGGCGGCGCTGGGCGTGATGGGCGTTGCGCTGTTGTTCCTGCCCGAGCTCTCGCACGTGCGCGACGGCGGCGACGCGACGCTCGGCATCGTGTTCGGGCTCGGTGCCACGGTGATCGCGAGCGCCGGCAATCTGACGGCGGTGCGCAATCAGCGTGCCGGCATTCCGGTGCTTCCGGGCACGGCGTGGAGCATGCTCTACGGCGCAGGCGTGGCCGCGATCGCGGGCCTGCTGCACGGCATACCGTGGACGTTCGACGCGAGCGCGCCGTACCTGCTGTCGCTCGCGTATCTCAGCGTGTTCGGCAGCGTGATCGCGTTCGGCTCGTATCTCACGCTGATGAAGCACGTGGGCCCGGCGCGCGCAGCGTACGTCGGCATCGCGGTTCCCGTGGTGGCGCTCGCGCTCTCGACGCTGTTCGAAGGCTATCGCTGGACGTGGACCGCCGCGCTCGGTGTCGTGCTCGCGGTGATCGCGAACTGGATCGCGCTGCGGCCCGCCGCTCCGGCGTCGGGCGCGCTCGCGAACGGCGGGCTCGGTCCTCGCCGTCTTACTCGATGACGCCCACGTCGGAGCGACCGCCGTCTGTGCGGCCGCTCGACCTCGCTGCGCGAGGTCGGCGTTCGCCGACCACGTGGATGTCAATCTTCGCCATCTTTCCTTATGACATCCACGTTGTCGATCAATCGAGTGCTGCCCAGCGTCGCCGCGGCGAGCACGATCAGCAGATTGGGGTGGTCGTAGCCCTCGGGGTGCGGGATGCGCAGCGCCAATCCGTGGCGCACCGCCACATAGTCGACCTTCCAGCCATGGCGCGCGAGGTCCATGCGTGCCTCGGCTTCCAGGTTGGCGTAATCGGTACGGCCCTCCGCGATCGCGTCGGCGATGTGGCGCAGCGTGCGATACAGCCGCGGCGCTTCGGCACGCTCGCTCGGCGAGAGGTAGTTGTTGCGCGATGACAGCGCCAATCCATCGTCCGCGCGCACCGTCTCCGCCGGCACGATGTGAATCGGCAGGTTGAAGCTCTGCACCATCCCGCGCACGATCTTGAGCTGCTGGCGGTCCTTCTTGCCGAACACCGCGGCGTGCGGCTGCACCATGTTGAAGAGCTTCAGCACGACGGTGCAGACGCCCTCGAAGAAGCGCGGCCGGAACTGGCCCTCGAGGTCCTCGCCGAGCGGCGGAGGCTGCACGCGATAGACCTGCGGCGTCGGATAGACGTCCTGCTCGTGCGGGGCGAACAGCACGTCCACGCCCTCGGCGCGCAGGCCGGCGCAGTCCGCCTCGAACGTGCGCGGATAGCGATCGTAATCCTCGTTCGGCCCGAACTGCAGGCGATTGACGAAAATGCTCGCGACGACGGCGTCGCCATGCTGCCGCGCGATTCGCATGAGCGACAGATGGCCCGCGTGCAGGTTGCCCATGGTCGGCACGAAGGCGACGCGTCCGGCGCGGGCGAGCCGCGCGCGCAGCGCTTCGGTGGTGTCGATGACGTCCATGCCCCTCCCCTCAGAAGCAATGCTCCGCCGCGGGAAACGCGCCGTTTCTCACCGCGTCGACGTACGCGCGCAAGGCGGCCTCGACGCCGTCGCTGCCTTGCATGAAGTTGCGCACGAAGCGCGCGGGAGGCGTCGGCTGGATGCCCAGCGCATCGTAGAGCACCAGCACCTGCCCCGCGCATTCGGGCGCCGCGCCGATGCCGATCACCGGGATGCGCGATGCCTCGCAGATCCGCACTGCCAGCGCGCGCGGCACGCATTCGACCACGAGCAGCCCCGCGCCCGCTGCCTCGACGGCGTGCGCGTCGGCCAGCACGGCGTCGGCCGCGCCGGCCTTGCCCTGCACGCGGTAGCCCCCCAGCGCGTTGACGCTCTGCGGTTGCAGGCCGACGTGGCCGCACACGGGAATGCCGCGCTCGGCCAGGAATGCGATGGTGGGCGCGAGCCACGCGCCGCCTTCGAGCTTCACCATCTGCGCGCCGGCCTGCAACGCGCGCACCGAAGCGGCATACGCCTGCTGCGCGCTCTGCTGGTAGCTGCCGAAGGGCAGGTCGGCGATCAGCAGCGGCCGCTCGCATCCGCGCGCCACCGCCGCCGTGTGATAGAGCACGTCGTCGAGCGTGACCGGAAGCGTGGACGCATGACCCTGGATCACCATGCCGAGCGAGTCGCCGATCAGCAGCACGTCGGCGCCCGCGCGCTCGCACACGCCGGCGAAGCTCGCGTCGTAGCAGGTGAGCATGGCGATCTTCGTGCCGTCGCGCGCGAGCGCCTGCACGCCCGGCACCGTCAGCCGGCGTTGCGGGGCTGCCGCGCCGTACGAGGGCGACCGGCCGGGGTCAGGCGCTGCCAAGGTTGAAGAACTCGCGCCGCCCGCGCATCGCCTGCATGCGCTCGAGCAGCAGGTCGAGGTGCGCGGGATTGTCGACGAAGTTGAGCCGCTCGCTGTTGATGATCAGCAGCGGCGCCTCGTCGTACGTGTAGAAGAAACGCGTGTAGGCGTCGGCGAGCCGGGCGAGGTACGTCTCCGGTATCGAGCGCTCGTAGGGCACGCCACGGCGCAGCACGCGCTCGACCAGGGTGTCGACCGGTGCCTGCAGGTAGATCACCAGGTCCGGCGTCGGCGTCTGCGGCTTCAGATGGCGGTAGACGGTGTCGTAGAGCGCGTACTCGTCGTCGCTCAGGTTCAGGCGCGCGAACAGCGGGTCCTTGTCGAGCAGGAAGTCGGCCACCGTGGGGCGGCGGAAGAGATCGAGCTGCGCGAGGCCGCGGAGCTGGTCCACGCGCTGGAACAGGAACGTGAGCTGCGCCGGCAGCGCGAAGCGCGGCATGTCCTCGTAGAAGCGCGACAGGAACGGATTGTCCTCCGGCTGCTCGAGCAGCGCGTCGGCGTGCAGGCGCTCGGCGAGCTCGCGCGCGAGGCTGGTCTTGCCCGCGCCGATCGGTCCTTCGACCACGATGTAGCGGCGCTTCGGAGGCTCCATCGGCGCTAGCGGAGGCAATGTCGTCGAGTCGCAACGACGCGCTGGCCGCGCACCGCGTGCAAGCGAAGCCGCGCGAGCCCGCGCCCTGGAATGCGCGCATGCGGCGCAACGTCGAGGAGCGGACGCAGCACGAACGCGCGCTCGTGCATGCGCGGATGCGGCAGCGTCAACGCGGCGCCGCGCATGCGACGCCGCTCGTATAGTAGCAAATCGAGATCGAGCGTTCGCGCGGCGTTGCGAGGCGTCTCGCGCGCGCGTTGCCGACCCTGGCGGCGCTCGATGGAAAGGAGCCTGCGCAGCAGCGCGCGCGGCGCGAGCGCCGTGCGAACCGCCGCGACGGCGTTCACGTAGTCGGGCTGCGGGCCGCTCGCGCCGATCGGCGCGGAGCGATAGTTGCGCGACACGGCCACGACGCGCGTTCGCGGCAGCCGCGCCATCGCGCGCAGGGCGCGCGCGACCTGGCGGCGCGGATGCGCGAGATTGCTGCCGAGCCCGATGTACGCCTCGGCGGTTGCATGTCCCCCCCACGCTTGCGGCTTCGCCGCTGCGCTCCCCCCGGAGGGGGCGGAATTCGCACCTTGGGGCGGCCCTGCGGTGCTCATGCTTCACTGCCGCCTTCGGCCGGCGGCGCGCCGAGCTCCCCGCTCGCCTGCTTCTTGCGGCCGCGTCCGCGCGAGCGGCGCCGCTTCCTGGGCCCTTCGTCGGGCCGCAGCATCGCCTCGCGCTCCTCGGCGGAGGCATCCTGGAAGCGCGTCCACCAGTCGACCAGCTCGGCGGGCGCTTCCCCCGATTCGCCGCGCAGCACGAGGAAATCGTACGCGGCGCGAAAGCGCGGATGCTCGAGCAGGCGGAACGGCCGCATGCCCGCGCGCTGCTCGAAGCGCGGCTGCAGCGCCCAGATCTCCTTGATCGTCGCCTCGAAGCGGCGCGGTATCGCGATGCGCGCCGCCTGCGCCTCGAGCACCTTGTCCATCGCGTCGAACAGCGCGGGCAGCGGCCGCTCGCCGCGCGCTTTCGCGGCGTTCCACGTCACCAGCACCTCGTGCCACAGCAGCGTGGCGAAGAGGAACGCGGGCGACACCCCCTTGTCTTCGCGCACGCGCGCGTCCGTCCCGACCAGCGCGGCGTCGATGAACTTCTGCCCGAGCGGCTGCTCGAGGATCACGTCGAGCAGCGGCAGCAGGCCGTGCGACAGGCCGTGCGCGCGCAGGCTCTTCAGCGTTTCGACCGCGTGTCCCGACAACAGCAGCTTCTGCATTTCGTCGAACAGGCGCGCGGGCGGCACGTGCGACATGAGCGGCGCGAGACGCGAGATCGGCTCGGCCGTCTTCGTCTCGATGGCGAGGCCGAGCTTCGCGGCGAGCCGCACCGCGCGCAGCATGCGCACCGGGTCCTCCCGATAGCGCGTCACGGGCGGCCCGATGAGCTTGAGCCGCCGCGCACGGATGTCGGGCACGCCGCCGACGTAATCCCAGATCGTGTCGTCGGAGGGATCGAAGTACAGCGCGTTGATGGTGAAGTCGCGGCGCAGCGCGTCTTCCGCCTGCGAGCCGTACACGTTGTCGGAGATGAGGCGTCCGTGCTCGTCGGTCGCATCCTCGCCGGTCTGCGCGGCGCGGAACGTCGACACTTCGACGACCTCGCCGCCGATGTGCACGTGCACGAGGCGAAACCGCCGCCCGATGACGAACGCCCGGCGAAAGAGCGGCTTCACCTGCTCGGGTGTCGCGTTGGTCGCCACGTCGAAGTCCTTGGGCTCGATGCCGAGCAGCAGATCGCGCACCGCGCCACCCACGACGAACGCCTTGAAGCCCGCTTCCTGCAGATTGCGGATGACGGTGCGCGCCGCGTGGGAGAGCTGCGCCGCGCGCACGGGATGCTGCGACGGCGGGTATACCTTGGGCTTGCGCGCCGACCGGCCGGGCAGCAGGCGGGCGAGCAGGCGACGAATCATGCGTGGGGCAAGGGAGCGGGGCCGTGAACCGGCCGCGGCGGGTCAGCAAACGGGCGCGGATGATAGCACGCGCGATCGATTACCTTCGCCCTTCGGGCTCCGGTGTTCGCGCTTGGGGCGCGCGTGCCCGCTCACGGCGACTCTCTCCCGGCGCGAGCCCCTCGATGTTCCAGGGTCCCACCGCGAAGCGAACGAGGCGCAGCGTCGGCAAGCCGACGGCGGCGGTCATGCGGCGCACCTGGCGATTGCGCCCCTCGGTGAGCACGATGCGCATCCACGCGGTGGGAATCGAAAGCCGAGTGCGGACCGGCGGATCGCGCGGCCACAAATCGTGCGGCGCCTGCATGCGTGCAACCCGGGCGCGCCGCGTGATGCCGTCGCGCAGCGCGACACCGCGCGCGAGCTGCGCGAGCTGATCGTCAGTCGGCGTGCCTTCGACCTGTACCCAGTACGCCTTGGCGAGCTTCGCCCGCGGGTCGCTGATGCGCGACTGAAGCTCGCCGTCGGCGGTCAGGACCACGAGGCCTTCGCTGTCGGCGTCGAGACGGCCCGCCGGATAGACATCGGGGACGTCGACGTAATCGGCGAGCGTGGGCCGCGTGCCGTCGCCGCTGAACTGGCACAGCACCCCGTACGGCTTGTTGAGCAGCACGATCTCGCGTGCTTCGCGGTTGCGCGGCCGCGCCGTGCGCCGCTCGCGCGAGGTGGCAGGCGCCGGCAATTTGGAGGATAATCGAAAGTTTTGAACGACTTGCAGCCGCGCTCGCGCCTCACGTGAGCGGCGCCGGAGCGATCCGAAGGCGCCCACGCACGTCCCGCCAGAGCCGCCTCCCCAGGAGACCCCATGTACCAGCACGTCAAGGTGCCCGCCGCGGGCGCCAGGATCACCGTCAACAAGGATTTTAGCCTCGACGTCCCGGACAACCCGATCATCCCGTACATCGAGGGCGACGGCACCGGCGTGGACATCACGCCGGTGATGATCAAGGTCGTCGACGCGGCGGTCGCGAAGGCCTACGGCGGCAAGCGGAAGATCCACTGGATGGAGACCTACGCCGGCGAGAAGTCGACGAAGATCTACGGCCCCGACGTGTGGCTGCCCGACGAAACGCTGCAGATCGTCAAGGAGTACGTGGTGTCGATCAAGGGACCGCTCACCACGCCCGTAGGCGGCGGCATCCGCTCGCTCAATGTGGCGCTGCGCCAGGAGCTCGATCTCTACGTCTGCCTGCGCCCCGTTCGCTGGTTCCGCGGCGTGCCGTCGCCGGTGAAGCATCCCGAGAACGTCGACATGGTGATCTTCCGCGAGAACTCGGAGGACATCTACGCCGGCATCGAGTGGCCCGCCGAATCCGCCCAGGCGAAGAAGGTCATCGATTTCCTCGTCAACGAGATGGGCGTCAGGAAGATCCGCTTCCCCGCGACGTCGGGCATCGGCATCAAGCCGGTGTCGCGCGAGGGCTCGGATCGACTGATCCGCCGTGCGATTCGATACGCGATCGACAACGATCGGCGCTCCGTCACGCTGGTCCACAAGGGCAACATCCAGAAGTTCACCGAAGGCGCGTTCCGCGACTGGGGATACGCCCTCGCCGCGCGCGAGTTCGGTGCGAAGCCGCTCGACGGCGGCCCGTGGATGTCGTTCAAGCATCCGCGCACCGGCAAGGACATCGTGATCAAGGACGTGATCACCGATGCGATGCTGCAGCAGATCCTGCTGCGCCCCGCCGAGTACGACGTCATCGCGACGCTGAACCTGAACGGCGACTACATCTCCGACGCGCTGGCCGCCGAGGTGGGCGGCATCGGCATCGCACCCGGCGCCAATCTCTCCGACACGGTGGCGAACTTCGAGGCGACGCACGGCACCGCGCCGAAATACGCCGGCAAGGACTATGTCAACCCGGGCTCCGAGATCCTGTCCGCCGAGATGATGCTGAACCACATGGGCTGGAAGGAAGCCGCGAAGATCATCGTCGACAGCCTGGAGAAGACCATCAGCGACAAGGTCGTCACGTACGACTTCGCGCGGCTGATGGAGGGCGCGAAGCAGGTCTCGTGCTCCGGCTTCGGCGCGGCGATGATCGAGAGGATGTAGGCGCGGGCGGCTCAGGCGACTCGCGCGCTCCGCGCGCGATGACGCCGGCATGGCGTCGCGCCTTTGTAAAACGGCGCGACATTCGTAAAGCGGCACGACACTTTACGGGCCCGAGAAAAGGAAAACCCGCCCAAAGTCACGAGAACCGGGCGGGTTTCTTGGCCGGCGGCGCACCTCCCTGGGCGCGCCGGCAGTCAAGCGGTCACACTGCCTGAATGTTCGACGCCTGCTTGCCCTTCGGGCCCTGGGTCACTTCGAAACTGACCTTCTGACCTTCCTTCAGCGTCTTGAAGCCTTGCATGTTGATCGCCGAGAAGTGCGCGAACAGGTCCTCACCCCCGTCGTCCGGGGTGATGAACCCATAGCCCTTCGCGTCGTTGAACCACTTGACGGTTCCGGTTGCCATACAGCTTGTTCCTTACAGGGTTTTGGTGAAGGTACGTCTGGCCGGCGGCTGGAGCGGCAGCCACCGCATGCGACGAGAATCGAGTCCGCAGGCCCGCAGCGAGCAGGGAAAAGCCTTTCGGGGCGCCAAACATCACCGTTTTTACGCGTCCAGTCCAGCGGGCGTCAAGGGTGGGGCCGTCCATCGGGTTTCCCCTTGAAAAAACTGTTGTAATCATCAAACATAAACCCCAGTTAGGAGCTTGCGAGGCTCCGCAAGGGG
>DASXAF010000150.1:0-42867 GCA_036406955.1 Casimicrobiaceae bacterium | reverse complement strand
ACCTGCTCGCTCTGATCGGGGTGCACGATGAACACGATCTCGTAGTGTCTCATCGGCAATGCATCCTTTCGGTCGACGGCCCGCCGCGGGGAATTCCGCGAGCGTGGCCCCGGCCTCCCTCGCGGGGCTTCCACATCGGCTTCGACACCGAATCGAGGTGAGGCAAGGAAGCCTGCGATTGTAGCATGGGAAAGCGAGCAGAATCAAAGCTCGAGCCCACACCGCCGACACATGCGCCGCGGCGGCGAAAGGCCGAACTCGGCCGGATGCCTCCGGTCACACGAAGGTCGGACGCGGTCGCACCGCTCGCGGCTCCGCCGCTGGCGGGCGCCAGCCAGTCGGGTAGCTTGAGGGTGGTGCCCTGCCCGGCTTGCGGTCAACGCGCCAGCGCGTGCGATCCGCGGCCGACTCTCGCAGGACGAAGCCCATGATCCGCAAGCTGCCATCCGGGGAATACCGGCTCTATTCGCGCAAGGTCGACGCGCGCACGGGCAAGCGACGCAACCTCGGCACGTTTCGCACGCGCGCCGAAGCCGAACGGCACGAGCGTGCCGTCCAGTACTTCAAGCATCACTGACGCCCGATCCGGACCGCGCAAAGGACGGGGTCAGCGTCGCGACTCCGACCCCGTCGTCGTCGTGGGTCACAGGCTCGCGCGGCTACCGGGCGGCGGGATGTCGCCGCGCCCGTAGCGGTCGAGAATGCGGTCGCGCTCGGCTTTCGGCAGCTTGGTGAGCGCGCGCACGCGCTTGTAGAACTTGAACAGGTCGTCGCCCTCCTCGCGCAGGATGGCGCGGAACGCCGGCACGCGGTCGGTGTACAGGGCAATGGCGGTCAGGCTCGCGTTGTTGGGCGATTGCGCGAACCAGCGCTCGTAGCCGGCGAGCCCGGGATCCTCCGCCTTCGCCTTGTCGTACGCCACTTTCATCGCCGCGAACGCCTCGGCCTTTTCGCTGCGCTTCTGCGCCGCGGATGCCTTGCTCGCGTAGATCTGCACCAGGCGCTGGCGCGTCGTGCGCACGAGCTCCTTGAACACGGCGCGCTGGTGCTGCGTGCGCTCGAACTGGCCGAGCAGCTCGGTGTTGTGCTCGTGCGCGAGCCAGCGCTCGAGGCCGACCTCTTCGACCATGCTCGCGTACGACTCGTTGAACACGGAGTCGCCGGGCAAATAGATCAGCTGATGCGCGAGCTCGTGGAAGATGAGCCGCGCGACGTCGCTTTCCGGCCAGCGGATGAACGACGACAGGATGGGGTCGTCGAAATAGCCCAGCGTCGAGTATGCCGGCACGCCGCCGATGTATACGTCGTCGCCGTCCTGCTGCAGGCGCGCGGCCTCGTCCTTCGCCTCGGTCTCCCTGAAGTAGCCGCGGTAGTTGACGCAGCCGGCGATGGGAAAGCACCAGGTCTTGGGATTGAGCGAAAGCTCCGGCGTCGCGAACACGTTCCACGCCACGAACGGCCGGCCGAGGTCCGCATAGCGCGTATAGCTGCCGTTCGCCGGCAATCCCAGCTCGTGGCTCGCGAACTCGCGCATCTCCTTGACGCGCGTGAGACGGATCTTCAGCGCCGTGTCGTCCGTCTCATCGATGACGTCGTGGATCGACCGCGCACGCGACAACAGGTCGAACTGGCCGGCGGCCGTCTGCCAGTAGTAATCGACCGTCTGCATGGCGGAACAGGCGCTCAGCAGCCACAGCGCCGTCGCGGCCACGGCCGCGCCGCCCACCCACGGCGCGATGCGCGAGTTGCGGCCGGCACGCCTCAGGCGGCTCGCGCGCTCGAGGCACGAGCCCCACCACTTCTTCACTGCCATGCTGCCCTCTCCTACCCTCTTTTCGACTTCTACCGCTTATCCACTGCTACTGCAAGAACCGCTCCAATCGTGCCACACCTTCCTCCAGCCTGGCCATCTCCACGGTATAGGCCAGGCGAACGTGCCGCTCGGCGCGATGGGTCCCGAAGTCGATGCCCGGCGTGAAGGCGACGCCGGCGCCTTGCAGGATGCGCCGGCAGAACCGCTCGCTGTCGTCGTCGAAGCGCGAGCAGTCGGCGTACACGAAGAAGCCGCCCGCGGGATCGACCGGAATGCCGAAACCGAGCTCACGCAACGCCGGGACGAGGAAATCGCGCCGCGCCTTGAACGCGAGGCGGCGCGCTTCCAGGATCGCCGCCGTTTCGGGCTCGAAGCACGCCAAGGCCGCATATTGCGACGGCGCCGCAGGCGAGATGTACAGGTTCTGGGCCAGCTTCTCGAGATCGCGCACGTGCCGCTCGGGCGCGACGACCCAGCCCAGCCGCCAGCCGGTCATGCTGAAGTACTTCGAGAAGCTCGAAATCACGAAGGCGTCGCCGGCGAAGTCGAGCACGCTGCGCGGCGCTGCGTCGTAGGAGAGCCCGAGGTAGATCTCGTCGACGATGAGGCGCCCGCCCAGCCGCTCCACCGTTTCGGCGATGGCTCGCATCTCCTGCACGGCGACCGTCGTCCCGGTCGGGTTCGACGGTGTCGCAATCAGCGCCCCGCGCACCATCGGGCCCCAGTGACGCTCGATGAGCGCTGCGGTGAGCTGGTAATTCGTCCCGGCGCCGACCGGTACTCCGACGGGGTCGCCCTCGAGCACGCGCACGAAATGCCGGTTGCACGGATAGCCGGGATCGGCCAGCAGGATCTTTTCGTCGCGATTGACGAGCAGCGCCAGCACGAGCAGCAGTGCCGCCGACGACCCGGCCGTGACGATCACCCGCTCGGGCGGCACGTCGACACCGTAGTGATCGGCGTAGTGGCGCGCGATCGCTTCGCGCAATGCCGGAAGGCCGAGTGCCGACGTGTAGTACAAGCGGCCGTCGGCAATCGCGCGCTGCGCGGCCTCGATCACCGGTTGCGGCGTCGGAAAGTCCGGCTCGCCGATCTCCATGTGGACCACGCTGCGCCCCGCGGCCTCGAGCGCGCGCGCCGCGGTCTGGACCTCCATCACGTGAAACGGCGAGATTTCCGCCACGCGAGCGGCGAGCCGGGTGCGGAGATCCATCCGAACGATCGAGTCAGGGATGCGGCGCGAAAGCAGTATCGTAGCGTGCCCCCGGTCCGACGCAAACCGCGATGCCGCCGCGCCTCTCCCTCGTCCTCGCCCTGGCCGCGCTGAGCCTCCCCGCGGCCGCGCACGCGACGGTGTACAAGTGCCTGCTCGACGACGGGCGGGTGTTCTACCAGGACGCGCCGTGCGCACCGGGACGCGAGCTGCGCGACTTCGACAGGGAACCCGCGAACGTGTCGGTGGTGCCGTTCACGCCGCCCGAAAAGGCGACGCCGCCCGCGAAGCCTTCGGGCGCCAAGAGCGAAAAGCGCGCGGACAAGGCCGCCGCCAGGGAGCCGAAGACGGCGCGCGCCGGCGACGCGGCCGAGCGCAAGTTCCTGAGGCCCGGCATGAGCGAGGCAGAGGTGCTCGCTCGCGTCGGGCCGCCCGACATGACGGGCACCAAGAACCGCAAGAGTCAGCGCTGGACGTACATGCCGAACGGCGCCGATCCGCACACGATCACCAACCTGCTCTTCGACCACGGCAAGCTCGTCGACGTCGAGCGCAAGGTGATCCGGTGAGGGCGCTCGTGCAGCGCGTGCGCGAGGCGAGCGTACACGCGCATGACGGCGTGAGCGGCGCCATCGGTCACGGGTTGCTGGTCCTCGTCGGCATTCGTGCCGGCGACGGCGACGAGGACCGCGAATGGCTCGCGCGCAAGATCGTCCAGCTGCGCGTGTTCGACGACGATGCGGGCGTGATGAACCGTTCGGTGGTGGACGTCGGCGGCGGCGTGCTCGCGGTGTCGCAGTTCACGCTGTACGCATCCACGCGCAAGGGCAATCGTCCGTCGTATGCCGGCGCCGCGCCGCCCGACATCGCGCAACCCGCATTCGATGCGTTCGTCGCATCGTTGTCGGCGGCGCTCGGCAAGCCCGTGCCCACCGGCGTGTTCGGCGCGCACATGGAAGTCGCGCTGGTCAACGACGGCCCGGTGACGATCTGGATGGATTCGGAGCGGCGGGAGTGACGCGAGCGAATCGCACTCCGCCCTTAATTAGAGAATCGCACGTTCGCGCCGCCGCAAAGCGGCGGCGCGAGATCATCCTGCTTTTCCGCGTAGGTTCTTGTTTTCGATGCTATACCGCCCCGGCCCGAATGCATAGATCGCCAGCATCCCGCCGAGGATCGAGAGGTTCTTGAAGAAGTTGATCTTCTGCGCCGCGACCTGCGCCGCGGGCACCGCCCAGTAGTTGTGGAACAGCGGCGTGATGATCACGATGAACAGCGCGATCAGCAGTGCAGCCCATCGCGCCTTCCAGCCGATGGCGAGCGCGATGCCGCCGCCGAGCTCGATCAGGACCGTCAACGCGGCCAGGACTTCTGGCAACGGCAGGCCTTTGCTGCCGATCGCGCCGACGGCACCCTGGAATGCCATGAGCTTCCCCCAGCCCGACGTGATGAACAGCACGGCGAGCAGGATGCGTCCGATCAGCACGGCGGCGTCACGCGCGGGGTAATCCGCAGCCGGATGGTTGGCGAGAGCCGGCCGCGCGGCTTGTGTCGCAGTGTCCATGTAAGTGAGCTCCTCGTAGTGAAGACCCGTCAGGGCAAATCGAACACGAGCACTTCGGCGTCCTCGCCGTCGGCGAGCGCGATCGTCGCGGGACCCTCCAGCTTTGCCGCGTCCCCGGCCTCGAGCATCTCGCCGTCGAGCGCGACGCGCCCGCGCGCCACGTGCACGTACGCGCGCCGCCCCGGTGCAACATCGTGGACGACGCGCTCGCTGCCGTCGAGCAACGTCGCGTACAGCATGGCGTCCTGGTGGATCGTCACCGACCCGTCGCGCCCGTCCGGCGATGCGATCAGCGCCAGCCGGCCGCGCTTCGCCGCGGCGTCGATGCGCTTCTGCTCGTAGCTTGGACGAATGCCCTTTGCGCCCGGTTCGATCCAGATCTGCAGGAAGTGCACCGGCCGATCGGCCGAGGGGTTGAACTCGCTGTGCAGGACGCCGCGTCCCGCGCTCATGCGCTGCACGTCGCCCGGGACGATCGCCGACCCGTTGCCCATGCTGTCCTTGTGCGACAGCTCGCCGTCGAGCACGTACGAGATGATCTCCATGTCGCGGTGGCCATGGGTGCCGAAGCCCATGCCCGGCTGCACGCGATCCTCGTTGATCACGCGCAGCGGGCCGAATCCCATGTGCCCGGGATCGTAGTAATCGGCGAACGAGAAGCTGTGGAACGAGTCGAGCCATCCGTGTTGCGCATGGCCTCGCTCGGCGGATCTGCGATAGGCGATCATTCGACTCTCCTGATGGCTCGGGCATCGCCGGCTTCGGCGCGGCAATCCTCTAGAGCAGGCATGGTAGGGTTGTCATTGCGCGATTCATAGCGAATAATTTTGGCTGGATTGTTCATATTTTTTAAATGACGTCCAGGCTCACCCTCGACGCCCTCGCCGTGCTCGACGCGATCGACCGGCGCGGCAGCTTCGCCGCAGCGGCCGAGGAGTTGCACCGGGTGCCGTCGGCCGTCACGTACCAGGTGCACAAGCTCGAGCAGGACCTCGACGTCCGCGTCTTCGACCGCAAGGGTCACCGCGCACGTTTGACACCGGCCGGGCGCGAGCTGCTCGACGGGGGCCGCATGCTGCTCACCGGTGCCGAGGACGTCGAGCAGCGCGTGAGGCGCGTCGCGACGGGCTGGGAAGCGCAGCTTCGCATCGCCGTCGACGCGCTGGTCCCGTGGTCCTTCATGTGGCCGCTGTGCGCGTCGTTCCATGCCGACTGCGCGCACATGGGCGTGCCGCACACGCGGCTCACGCTGGCGCGCGAGGTGCTCGCCGGCACCTGGGATGCGCTGGCCGACGGCCGCGCCGATATCGCAGTCGGCGCGACAGGCGATGCACCCGGGCCGGGCTATCGAACGCGCGTGCTCGCCGACGTCGATCTCGTCTTCGCCGTGGCGCCGACGCATCCGCTGGCGCGCGCCGAGGAGCCGATCCCGAGCGCGAGGGTCCTGCAACATCGGGCGATCGTGGCCGCCGACAGCTCGCGCCGCCTGCCGGCGCGCACGGTGGGCCTGCTCGACGGCCGGCAGGAAACGCTCACGGTGCCCGACCTCGACGCCAAGGTCGCGGCCCAGGCTGCCGGGCTCGGCTGCGGATTCGTGCCGCTGCATCTCGCCCGCGAGGCGATCGCACGCGGGCACCTGGTGGTCAAACGGGTCGAGGAGCCGCTGCGTCCCGCGCGCATGCAACTTGCCTGGCGCGCCGAGCGACCCGGCAAGGCGCTCGGGTGGTGGATCGAGGCGCTGCAGCGCTCGGCGCTCGGCGAGATGCTGGCAGGCGGCGTACCGGCGAATCGACCCATCCTGCACACCAGCCCGAAGAGGAAGCGAGCATGAACATCAGACTGAAGCCCATCGCCGACCAGGTGATCGTGATCACGGGTGCCTCGAGCGGCATCGGGCTCACTACGGCGCGCATGGCGGCCCGGCGCGGTGCGGCGATCGTCGCCGTGGCACGCAGCGACGACGCGCTGCGCCAGCTCGTGCAGGAGCTGATCGGCCAGGGGCATCGGGCGGTCCACGTGGCGGCCGACGTCGCGAGCGAGGACGACATGCGGCACGTCGCGCACGTGGCGGTCGAGCGCTTCGGGCGCATCGACACCTGGATCAACAACGCCGGCGTGTCGATCTTCGGGCGCAGCGAAGAGATCTCCCTCGAGGACCAGCGGCGGCTTTTCGAGACCAACTTCTGGGGCGTGGTCAACGGCTCGCTCGCCGCGCTCCCTTACCTCCGCGCGCGCGGCGGCGCGCTCGTCAACCTCGGCAGCGAAGCCTCCGAAGCGGCGCTGCCGCTGCAGGGCATCTACACCGCGTCGAAACATGCCGTAAAGGGTTACACCGACGCGCTGCGCGTCGAGCTCGAAGCCGAGAAGGCGCCCGTGTCGGTGACGCTCGTGCGCCCGGCGGCCACCGACACGATGCTGGTCGCGCACGCGCGCAACTACATGGACGTGCGACCCAGGCTGCCTGCGCCCGTGTACGCGCCGGAAGTCGTGGCCGACGCGATCCTGTTCGCCGCCGAGCATCCCAAGCGCGACCTGTACGTCGGCGCGTCGTCGCGCCTGATGAAGACCGGCGCGCATCACGCGCCGAGGCTGCTCGACAAGTACCTCGCGCGCTTCGCGATCGGGCAGCAACGGACGCGCATTCCGGTCTACGGCACGCAGCCGGGCAACCTGCATCATCCCGCCGAGGACCTGCGCGAGCGCGGCGGCGAGCGCCGCCATGTCATGCGCTCGAGCTTGTACACGCGCTCGGCCATGCATTCGCGCGCGCTGAACACGGCTTTGATGGCACTCGGCGTATTCGCCGCGGCGTTGCTCTACGGCCGCCGCGCGGCGCGATGACTACCAGCGGAACGTGACGCCCGCGAGCCACACGCTCGCGGGCGCGGCGCGGTTGAGCCTTCCCTGCCAACCGACGTCGACGTCGAACCCCATCGGCAGGTGCGCGATTGCGCCGACGAGCGCGACCGCGGGCCAGGTGTGGACCGACGGATCGGGATGCTGAAACACGGCGCTGTCGATCACCAGGCGCACGTTCTCGTTCAGCTCGGGCACATACGCCGCGGACGCCCGCAGGACGTCGCGCCGAACCGCGCCGCCGGCCCCGTCGTCGGCGCCAAGCCGCGTGTAGGCGATGTTCGCCGTCGCCAGAACGCCGGGCGCCTCGTAGGTCGCGATGCCGATCGCGTGCGCGCCCGCGTCGCGCGCACCGAGCCCGCTCGACGCCGTCGGCAGGTCGACACCCGCGCGCACGCCCAACGAAACGCTCTCGTAGCTCACCGCGCGCCATTTGAAATCGAGCGCGGTCGTGCCGAGCCCCGCGTGTCGTCCCGCGGCATCGGCGGCGCTTCCGGCGAGCCAGAAGATGCTCGGGCGAACGATGAGGTCCAGGTCGTCTCGCGCGCCGTAGGAGAGCTGCGGGTCGAGCTCGAAGGCGCGGCCGCCGCCCGCCGACATGTACGACGTGCCGAGCTCCAGCTCGAACTTGCCGCTGCCCTGCGTTCCCGTGTCCTCGCTGATCAGGGGATGCGCCGCGTGCGCGAGCTTCGCCGCGGCGACGAGCAGCAGCGGCGTGATGCAGCGTACGGCGGGCGTGGCCATGCGGCGCGTCCTCGCGCGGTTGCCGCGAACGCGGCGCGCCGCAGTTTAGCAAGGCCTGCATCACCTGCATCGCCGCGGGATGCGCCGCGAAGTTGCGCCGCCGCCCCGGCGGCGGGAATACTTGCGACGGTCGATCGCGCAACCACCGTCAGGACTTTCACAGCCATGACAATGATCCGTGTGCTCGGACGCAACACCTCGTCGAACGTCCAGAAGGTCCTCTGGTGCCTGCGCGAGCTCGGCGTGCCGTTCGAGCGCGAAGACTACGGCGGATCCTGCGGCGGAACAGGCGACGCTCGCTACCTTCGGCTCAATCCCAACGGCACGGTGCCCACGCTGGTCGACGACGCCCTCGTCGTGTGGGAGTCGAACACGATCCTGCGGTATCTCTGTAATCGCTATGGGCCGACCGATCTCTATCCGGCCGACGCGTTCGCGCGCACGCGCGTGGAGCGCTGGATGGACTGGCAGCTCGGCACGCTGTCCGTGGCGTTCCTTCCGCTCTATCGCGCGCTGGTGCGAGAAGGGCGCGCGGCGCACGAGGTCGAATCGATGCGCGAACGCAGCGCGGTGCTCTTCACGCTGCTCGACGGCGCGCTCGCCGACGCACGCTTTCTCGCGGGCGCGCAGCTGACGCTGGCCGAGGTCGCGCTCGGGCCGTTCGTCTATCGATGGCTGACCCTACCGATCGAGCGCCCGCACCTGCCGCGGCTTGCGGCGTGGTACGGGCGCTTCGAGACCCGGCCGGCGTTTCGCGACGAGGTCGCGACGGGCCTGCGCTAGTGCGGTCCGCGGCCTTCCTTGTACGCGCGCTGCGGCCCGATGTTGCGCGGATCGAACGGATCGTGGTGCGCCACGCACCTGAAGCTCGTCGCGTCGTTCGGATCGCCGTGACCCAGGTACTCCGCACGCTGCGGGTACGGGCATAGCGGGCGCTGGAACGCCACGCCCTGCGTCGCGTCGTTGTCGTTGTAGTGCGTCGCGACGATGCGCTGCGGCGCGATTCCGTGCTCGACCCAGCGCTCCAGCGCCTTCACGAGGTCGTGCTCCGCGTCGATCACGGGTCCGTTCACGGTTCCGTTGCCGAAGGCGTTGGGACCGGCTCCGCCGCTGCAATGCGCCATGCCCGGCACCATGAACACGCGGTAGAAGTCGCTCGGGTCGCCCATCGTGTGCGTGACCTTGCGGTAGTAGTTGAGGCCGTTCTCCGGCGCGATGGCCGCGTCCGACCAGCCGGCGTACTGGATCATCCTGCCGCCGTGCGCCTTGAACGCGCGCAGATCCGGATTGACCGAGCTCAGGATCGGCTGCAGGAGCTGGCGCGCGGCATCGTCCTGCTCCACCACGTCCGTGCTGAGGTAGTCGCACGCGAGCTGGCCCTGCATGAGGCTGCAGGTGAAGCCGAAGCCCAGGCCGTACTGGCTGCCCGGGGTCGCCGGGGAGGAGCCCGTGATCCAGTTGACCCAGCCACCGGGCGTCGCTTCTCCGCCGGGCTCGAGACCCGGAAAGAGCAGGATGCCCCGGTTGTGCGGACCGGCATAGATCTTCCGCGCGGCCTCGACCTGCGCCGGCGTGAGGCAGGTGTTCGGGTCCTGACCGCGCCTGCACGCCACGGAGTCGGGATCGAAGCGGCATTCCCGTGGATCGTTCAGGAACCCGTCGGTCGCAACGCCACCGTCGGTGCCGGCGCATTGCGCCAGTACGGCGTTGGTGAGCAGCGGCAGCTTGCCTGCCGGGATGTAGGCATCCGGCACGCCGTTCGCGTCCTGCGGCCCGTCGAGCGTCGCCTGCATGTCGTACAGATACGACGCGCCGAATTCGCCCACCTGGTCGTTCACCGGTGAGCCGACGATGATGCCGTCGAAATCCTCCGGAAAGCGTTGCGCCTCCTGCAGCGCCTCGCGTCCGCCGTCCGAGCAGCCGACGAAATACGAGTAGCGAGGCGCGAGGCCCATGAGCATGCCGATCAGCGCCTTGGAATCGTCGCTCGTGGCCTTGACGGCGCGATAGCCGTAGTCGAGCAGCACGTCCCTGTTGTCGATGAACGCCGGCGCGCCGCGCGGCGGGCCGGACGTGCCGTCGTCGGTGCTCGCCGCCGCGTAGCCGCGCGACACGGCGTTGGCCACGGCGGCGTACTGCACGGCGCCCGCGAAGCCGCCGTTGCCGACCTGCTGGTACTTGCGATTCCAGCTGCCGTCGGTCGGGATCCACACTTCGAACTGAACGTTGGACTTGGGACCCGGCTTGATCGTGCCCGCGATCCGGCAAAGCTGGACGGGAGCCCTGGTCGAGCCGACGACGACGTCGTTTGCCGAATACGTTTGCGCGACGTTGATCACGGTGTTCGGCAGTTGCGCGTCGATCAGGCTGGAGCAGGCATCGGCCGCTGCCGGTGTCGCATGCGACATCGCGGCTGCCAGGGCAATCGGCACCGCGACACCGCTGGCGCGCGACGGGCCCGCCATGCGCGCGGTGGATCGCAATGAACGTACTCGCATAAGCCCTCCTGGGTTTCGAGCAACGAGGCGCGCAACGCGCGTACGACTTCCGCGCGTGCGCGCCTCCGATGTGCGACGCTATTGCAGCACGTCGCTATTGGTCGCCTGAGTGATGATCGTGGCTGCATCCGCCGGGAGGAGATAGCCCAGCGCCACGGCGTTGTTCGCCGCAGCGGTCACCGCCGCCACGTACCCGTCGTGATCGCCATAGCGCTCCTGCAGCGACAGCCTCGGGTCGCCGGTCGTGAGGCGCTCGGCGAGCGTGACGGCGAACGGAATCATGCCGCCCACGTAGTTGCACGTCTGGCCCGCATGGAATGGACGCCCGTCGTAACCCGGGTCGCCGGGGCCGGCCGTGATGTTCCACCCGAGGTACGTGCCGAGCGGCGCGTCGCGCAGCGTGGTCGGAACGCCGCCGAGCTCGTTGCCGTCCGCGTCGACCTTGGGCACCTTCATCTTGATCACGTGCAGGATCGGCGGCGGCAGGTTCGTCGGCACGCCGGTCGCGTCGGTCTCGTTGAAGAGCGGACCCCAGTCGTAGTCGAAGATCGGGAATACGAAGCGCTCGGGCGTGAAGAACGCGTCCGGCACGCCGGGAACGCCGTGCGGGAAGCCCATCGCCGACATCGTCGGGTCGACGAGATTGCCGCTCGCGAGCGTCGGGTAGCGGGTCGGCGGCGGTGGCGTACCGTTCATGAGCCAGTTGCGCATCGCGAGGCGCAGCACGTTCACCAGTTGCGTCTCCGGCACCGGATTCGCGCGGAAGATGCCCCTGCCCCAGTTGTTGCCGGGACAGTTCACCGGGTTGTTGGGAATGTTCTGCGTGAAGCCGCCGTTCGGACCGTTGCCGCCGCCATGCGTCGTGCTCGGCACGTAGTAGCGCCGCACGTTGTCGGGCAGCGGAATGTCGGCGTCCGCCGCCGTGCCCACCCACTCGGTGGTCATCTTCAGCGCGAACACCTCCGAGCCGCCGAAGTGCTCGATCACCTTCGGGCACGTGCCGGTCTGGTTGCATCGATGCAGGATCCCGGTCGTCATCGTGTTGCGCACCGGGTCGGGCCAATCGACCCACCACTGTGGTCCTTCGCTGCCCATCTGGTAGAGCTCGAGCACGCCGTCGGGCTGGCCCCAGCGCGAGTTCGCCGCGACGCGCCGGCCGGCGATGATCGGCCACGCGCCATCGTGCACGATGCGGTTCTGCTCGTCCTGGTTCATCCCCAGGTAGATGAACGCGCGGGTGAAGTTGCCCGACTGCGATACGCCGCGAATGACCGACCAGCCCGTCCATCCGGCGATCGGGTTGGGCGTGCCGTCGTCGTCCTGCGCCTGGTAGCGGAAGAACGCGTTGACGTCGCGGAACGCGGCGATGCCCACGCCGAGCACGTACGCGCCCTTCGCGGGATACACCACCTGGTAGACCAGGCTGGGATCGAAGCCGTGCTTGAGGCAGATGTGCACGGGCAGGTTGCCGGGCAGGTCGTTGACGTCGATATCGTCCGGCACGCCGGGCCACGGGTGATCGGCGTCGCAATGCGCGAAGCGCCAGTCGCCGTTGCCGATCGTGCCTCGCGGCTTGATCTCGCCGTCGACGGTCTCGATGCGGTGCGTCTTGAGCGACGCCTGCTTGACGTCGAGCGTCGTCGGCAGGTACGGAATCGGATTGCCCATCACGTTGAGCGGCTGCGAATCCGGACCGCTGCGGTTGACGATCCGGCCGAGCACGTCGCCCGTCACGAGCGAGCCGTCCGCGTTGTGCGCGAACGGTACCGCGACCCAGTGCCGCCCGGTGACCGCCATGAAGTGAACGGCGGGAATCGCCGTGCCGCCTGCGTTGTCGGCCTGCCATGCGCTTGCAAGCCCGATGTCGCCGAGTTGCCGCTCGGCCACGTTGATCGTGATCGGGCCACCCCGATTGGGCACGTCGTGCCACATGAAGCCGCTCGCGTCGGACTCGTTCACCGGCTTGGTCAGCACGAACGTCGTCTCGTAATGCACCTTGCCGTCGGCGCTGGTCGCGAGGTCCATGTCGGTGATGATCTGGTTGTGCACGTCGGCCGGGTCGAGCACGCCGAACGCCCGTCCGCTGATCTGCTCGTACGGGATCGCCTGCCCTGCCAGCGGCTGCTGCGCGTCGATGACGATCTTGGTCACGCGCGCCGAAGCGCCCTGCTCGAAAGCCAGCAACCCGATCGCGGCCGCGATCCCGGCCGCGACACAACGCTTGCGCAATCCTCCGCTCTTCTGCATTGCTCCCCTCCTGGAAGTCGCTTGTCAGTTCGGTGCGGCACCCGCCGCTCCAAACGGCTTGAATGGGTTCAAACTCCGGACAAAGGCAAGCACACTTTGTGCCCCACAACAAAGTACTTTCAAGTCAAGCAACTGCAAGGGTCGTATACAGAACAGCGGCCGAAAGCGTCAAATCACCCGACGTTTTGTATGCCGAATGACAGCCGGTGTGTGCGGCGAGGAACGCCAAGCGCTGCGAAGCGCGGGCAGGACGCCGCATCGGTCGGCGGGGACGTAAAGAAACCCGACGGATCCAGCGTCAGTGCGCCGGCCCCATGAGCACGTCCGGCAGCCATGTGGCGATCTGGGGGAACGCGCACAGGATCACGATCGCCAGCATCATGCACACGACGTACGGGATGGTGCCCCACATCACGCGCCCGACGGGCACGTCGGGCGCAATGGCGTTGACGATGTAGATGTTGAGCCCGACCGGCGGGTGTATGAGGCCGATCTCCATGTTGATCGTCAGGATCACGCCGAACCACACCGGGTCGAATCCCGCGGCGCGGATGATCGGAAAGAGGATCGGGCTCGTCATGAGGATGATCGCCGCCGGCGGGATGAAGAAGCCGCACACCAGCAGGAACACGTTGATCATGCCCATCAGCACCCAGCGGTTGAAGTGCGCGTCGGCGATCGCCTGCGCGAGCGTCTGGGTGAGGTACAGCGAGGTCAGCATGTAGCCGAACAGCACCGCGGCGGCGATGATCATCAGGATCATCACCGACTCGCGCGTGGTGTCGCGCAGGATCTGCCACCAGCGCTGCGGCTGCCACATGCGATAGATCAGGATGGCGAGGACCACGCACAGCGCCGCGCCCACGCCCGCCGCTTCGGAGGGCGTCGCCACGCCGCCGTAGAGCACGTACATCACACCGATCACGATGGCGATGAACGGCGCGATCTTGGGGATCGACTGGAACTTCTGGCCCCAGGTGTAGCGGAACTCGGCCGCGTGCGCGCGAAAGCCGCGCTTCCAGATGATGAACAGCGTCCACACCATGAACAGCCCGGTCAGCAGCACGCCGGGCAGCACGCCGGCGAGGAACAGGCGCCCGATGGAGGTCTCCGTCGCGATGCCGTAGAGGATGAACGTGATGGACGGCGGGATCAGGATGCCCAGCGTTCCGCCGGCGCAGATGGAGCCGGTCGCGACGTCGTCGGGATAGCCTCGCCGGCGCATCTCCGGTATGCCCATCTTGCCGATCGCCGCGCAGCATGCGGGCGACGAGCCGGTGAGCGCCGCGAACAGCGCGCACGCGCCGAGGTTCGAGATGACGAGCCCGCCCGGCAGTCGATAGAGCCACCGGTCGAGCGCCTCGTACAGGTCCTTGCCCGCGGGCGAGGAGCCGATCGCGGCGCCCATCATGACGAACATCGGGATCGAGACGAGCGTGAAGTCGTTGAGCCCGGCGTAGAACGTCTCGGCGACGACGTGCAGCGCGTCGAAGCCCTGGAACAGCACGATGAACACGATGGAGATCGCGCCCAGGCCAAAGGCGACCGGTGCGCCGCACAGCAGCACCGCGAGCGTCACCATGAGCACGATCAGGCCCTGCGTGGTCGGGCTCATCGCGGTACCTCGTCACGGATGCCGAACGGCAGCTCGCGTCCCGACAGCAGGTTCACGAGCCCCGCGATCGACTGCAAGGTCAGCAGCCCGAGCCCGATCGGCATGGACGCGTAGGGAATCCACAGGCGCGCGCGCCACATCGTGTCCGAGACCCAGTTCTTGTCCCAGGCTTCCTTCCAGAACAGGAACGTCAGCACGGTGAGCACCAGCGCGAACGCCGTCGTGATGCCGTTCGCGAGCAACGCGAGCCGATAGCGGCCCCGCGGCTCGAGCCAGTGGGGAACGACGTCGACGTTGACGTGGCCGCGCGTGAGCAGCACGTACGGGCTGCCGACGAACGTGGCGGCGATCAGGCAGTAGGTGACGAAGTCCGTCTGCCAGATGGTGCTCTGTCCCAGCGCGTAGCGCACGATCACCATCTGGCACACGATCACGACGGAGGCCGTGATCAGCGCGGCGGCCACCAGCCCGCACAGCCGCGACACCTGCCGCATCGCGCGCACGAAGCGCAACGCCGGCGTGGCGGCGGCTTCGCCCCGTAGCGGCTTCGCCATGCGCGCAGGCGCGCCGCTCGACATGTGGGCGGAAGCGCCTTACTTGACCGCGAGTGCCTCGTCGATGAGCTTCCTGCCGTCGGGCACGTCCTTGGCGAACTCGGCGTACGAGCTCTTCTGCGCGACCTTGAGCCACTGGTCGTATTCGGCCGGGGTGAGCGTGACGACCTCGACGTTGTGCTCCTGGAACGCCTTGACCATCTGGTCGTCGAGGCCCTTCGCGTGCTGCGCGAAGAACTCCTGCGCCTTGCGTCCCGCCGCAAGCAGGACGTCCTGCTGCTTCTTGTTCAGGCGATCGAAGCTCTTCTTGGACATGAGCACCGGCTCGTACATGAACCAAAGCGCGTTGTCGCCCGGCGCCGTGATGCACTTCACCTGCTCGTAGATGCGGAACGACACGAAGCTGCCGGAGCTCGTGTCGGTCGCGTCCGCAACGCCGGTCTGGAGCGCGTTGTACACCTCGTTGGACGGTATCGACACGATCGACGCGCCGGCGGCCTGCCACATCGCGGCGAACGTGGGCCCGGCGGAGCGGATCTTGAGGCCCTGCATGTCGGCCGGCGTGCGCACGCATCCCTTCTTCGACGCGACCGCGCCCGCGAGCCAGGCGTCGGAAAGCACGATCACGCCGTCCTTCTCGATCTTCGACTTGATCTCCTTCATGAACGGCGAGCCGTTGAGCCGCTGCGCGCGGTCGTGGCTGCGCACGAGGCCCGGCATCAGCGTCGCGCCGAACGCGCGCTCCTTGCCGCTCGCGTAGTCGAGGGGAAACGACGAGATGTCGAGCTGGCCGTTGACGAGCGCGTTCCACTGCTCGTTCGGCTTGAACAGCGACGCGCCCGGATAGACCTGGACGTCGAGGTCGACGTTCGCGGCCTTCGCCTCGCGCGCGATGATCTGCACCATCTCGTCGCGCACGTCGCCCTTGCCGCCGGGGAACTGGTGCGACGCGCGCAGGACGACCGGGGCGGCAATGGCGACGCTGCTGCCGATCGCCGCCACGAGGGCCAGCAGGCCCGCCAACTTGGTATGTCTCACGGTTCGATTCCTCCTAGCTCGATGCGCACGGGGCGCGAACGGGTCCGTCTGTCTGGTCTTGTGTCGCCCGCAGCGTTCGCGGGGAACGGCGGCGCGATGCGCCATTGTGCCCCACGCCACAGCGCGTGCCGAGCGCCCGTTCGCGCCCACGCGGCTCCTGCCTGCCTCCTCCTCCTGATGCGGCGGCGGGTATACAAACGCTCGATATCTCGACGCGCTTGCCGGCCGTTTTGTATACGCAAGCTAGGCCATCCGGCCGGCAAAGTCAACCGCGTGCAATCCCGGCGAGCGGCGCCTGCGCGGACGGCGAAAGCGCTGTCGCGACGCGCGGGCCGCGCAGGCTCGCGAGCGACGCGAGCAGGTCGGCGAAGCGCTCGCCCTGCACCATGATGTGGGCGCGCAGCCGATCCGCCGCCATGCAGGCGTCGCCTTGCAGCAGCGCCTCGACGATCTGCGCATGCTCGTTGAGCGACGCCGCGAGCCGGTTGCGAACGCGCAGCTGCAGTCGCCGGTAGGGCCGCAGCCGGCGGTGCAGCGCGGTCGCCTGCTCGAACAGGAAATCGCTGTGCGCGCCGGCATAGATCAGGTGATGGAAACGCTCGTTCTTGTGGTAGTAGTCGTCGGGGTCGGAGGCGGCGCAGGCCGCTTCGCAGGCGCGATGCGCCTGCACCAGCCCCTGATGCTCCTCTTCCGACATGCGCCGCGCCGCCAGGCGCCCGCACATCGCCTCCAGCTCGGCCATGACCTCGAACATCTCGAGCAGCCGTTGCGGCGTGACGTCGGTCACCACCGCGCCGCGGCGCGGGCGGATCGACACCAGGCCCGTCGACGCGAGCTGGATGAGCGCCTCGCGCAACGGCGTGCGCGACACGCCGAACTTCTGCGCGAGCTCGGTCTCGTCGAGGTGCATGCCGGGCACGAACGTGCCGGTGACGATGCTGTCCTCGATCGCCTCGCGCAGGGCCTCCGAGCGGGTGGCGCCCACCGCCAATGGAGGCGCCGGCTTGCGCTTGGCCTTGCCCGGGACGGTCCGCGCCGACTTCATGCGGCGAGTATAGCGTGCAGTTCGAGGGTTCGCGAATGCAGCATGATGCGATCTTGCATACAAGCGGCTATACTTCTGCATACGAGAGGTCACGGTGGCGACGGTTGCGGCACGTTGGCAGGCGGAAGCGGGCGGGCGTCGCGGGCGCCTGGCGCGCGCCGCGGCGGCGCTGGGCGACCGCGCCGGCGGCAAGCTCGTCGACACCGAGGACGTCGTCGCGCTGCTGGAGGCCGTCATCGAGCCCGGCGACCGCGTGTGCCTGGAGGGCGACAACCAGAAGCAGGCGGACTTCCTCGCCGCGGCGCTCGTGCGGGTCGATCCGGCCCGCGTGCACGATCTGCACATGGTGCAGTCGGTCATCGCGCTGCCCGAGCACCTGGACCTGTTCGACAAGGGCATCGCGCGTCGCGTCGACTTCTCGTTCGCCGGCCCGCAGAGCGTCCGCCTGGCGCGCATGGTCGCGGCCGGGCGCGTGGGCGTCGGCGCGATCCACACGTATCTCGAGCTCTTCAGCCGCTACTTCGTCGACCTCACGCCGCGCGTCGCGCTGATCGCCGCGGAGGCAGCCGACGCGCAAGGCAACCTCTACACCGGTCCCAACACCGAGGACACGCCGGTCATCGCGGAAGCGACGGCGTTCAAGTCCGGCATCGTCGTCGCGCAGGTCGATCGCGTGGTCGAGCGCGTCGAGCGCGTCGACATACCGGGCGACTGGGTGAGCTTCGTCGTGCGAAGCCCGCGGGCGCACCACGTCGAGCCGCTGTTCACGCGCGACCCGGCGAGGATCTCCGAGATCCAGGTGCTGATGGCGATCCTCGTCATCCGCGGCATCTACGCCGAGTACGGCGTGCAGCGGCTCAACCACGGCATCGGATTCGACACCGCGGCGATCGAGCTGCTGCTGCCCACGTACGCCGCCTCGCTCGGGCTCAAGGGCTCGATCTGCAACCACTGGGCGCTCAACCCGCATCCGACGCTCATTCCGGCAATCGAAGCGGGCTTCGTTGAATCGATCCATTGCTTCGGCTCCGAGGTCGGCATGGAGCGCTACGTCGCCGCGCGCCCGGACGTGTTCTTCACCGGCTACGACGGCGCCCTGCGCTCCAATCGCGCGTTGTGCCAGATGGCCGGGCACTATGCGTGCGATCTGTTCATAGGGTCCACGCTCCAGATCGATCTCGCGGGCAACAGCTCGACCGCCACGCTCGATCGCATCGCCGGATTCGGCGGCGCGCCGAACCTCGGTGCCGACGCGCGCGGCCGTCGCCACCCCACTCGGGCATGGCTGCAGGCGGGCGGCGAATGCGTCGACGCGCGCGCCGGCATGCCGCGCGGGCGCAAGCTGGTCGTGCAGATGGTCGAGACGTTTCGTGCGCCGGCGCAGCCGGCGTTCGTCGAGCGGCTCGACGCGTGGGAGGTGGCCGACCGTGCGCGCCTGCCCATCCCGCCGGTCATGGTCTACGGCGACGACGTGACGCACGTGGTCACCGAGGAAGGCATCGCCCATCTGTTGCTGTGCCGCGACGCGGAGGAGCGCGCGCACGCCATTCGCGGTGTCGCCGGCTACACGCCGGTCGGCATGGCGCGCGATCCTCGCGCGGTGGACGCGCTGCGCGCACGCGGCGTGATCCGGCGGCCGGAGGACCTCGGCGTCGACAAGCGCATGGCCACACGCGACCTGCTCGCGGCGCGCTC
The DNA here is from genome assembly GCA_036406955.1 of Casimicrobiaceae bacterium. Taxonomy (GTDB): domain Bacteria; phylum Pseudomonadota; class Gammaproteobacteria; order Burkholderiales; family Casimicrobiaceae; genus VBCG01. Next base: position 23,985 of record DASXAF010000150.1, on the reverse strand, counting down.
GATCAAGGACCTCGTCATCGCGTCGGGCGGCCTCTACGAGCCGCCGCCGCGATTCCGCAACTGGTAGCGAGAACGGCATGGAGCACTTGAGCTATCGCAGTCCCGGCAAGCGGCGCATGCCGCAGGCAAGGCCGACGCTCGTCGGCGTGGTGGCGTCGGGCAACCTCGAGGTGCTGATCGAGCCGGCAAGCCTGCGGGGCGACTGCACGGTGGACGTCGCGACGCCGGTGAGCGGCTTCGAGCGCGTATGGGCGGCGGTCGTCGGCGATTTCCTGCGCCGCCACGACCTCGCCGACGTGCGTGTCTACGTGAACGACAACGGCGCAACGCCCGCGATCGTCGCGCTGCGTCTCGACCAGGCGGTCGAGGAGTACGCGCGCAGCGGTGGAGCGACGACATGACGCGCCGCAGCTATTACGAATCCACCGCGCGCCAGCGCATCGACGGCGTGTTCGATCGCGCTTCGTTTCGCGAGCTCGTGCCGCCGAGCGAGCGCATCGTGAGCCCCCATCTGCCGGCGCTCGACCTGCCGGTCGCGCTCGACGACGGTGTGGTCATCGGCACGGCGACGCTCGACGCGCGCCCGGTGCTGGTCGCGGCGCAGGAAGGCGGCTTCATGGGCGGCGCCGTCGGCGAGGTCCACGGCGCCAAGATCGCCGGCCTGTTACGCCGCGCGCTGCGCGAGCGGCCCGACGCGGTGCTGCTGCTGCTCGACTCGGGCGGCGTGCGCCTGCAGGAAGCGGGCGCGGGCCTCACCGGCGTGTCGGAGATCATCGCCGCGATCGTCGCCGCGCGTGCCGCACGCGTCGCCGTCGTGGCTGCGATCGGCGGCACATGCGGCTGCTTCGGCGGCATGGGCATCGCGGCGGCATGCTGCGACGTCGTCGTCATGAGCGAGGAAGGCCGGCTCGGCCTCTCCGGCCCGGAAGTGATCGAGACGCTCGCGGGTGCCGAGGAGCTCGACGCGCGCGACCGCGCGCTCGTCTGGCGCACCTGCGGCGGCAAGCATCGCTATCTGCTCGGCGATTGCGATGTGCTGGTCGACGACAGCCTCGCGGCGTTTCGCGAGGCGCTCGCCGGCGCGCTCGGCCGTCAGGCGCCGTTGACCCTCGAGGCGCTCGAGCGCGAGCACGCGATGCTCCAGCGGCGGATCGCGCGCTTCGGCGGCGCCGACGACGCGCAGGCGATCTGGCAGGCGCTCGGCATCGAGCGCCCCGAGGAAGTGCCGCTCACGCCGACGCAGCGCTTCGTCGCGCAAGTGCGCGCCGCGCGTGAGCGCAGCGACGCGCCCGCGCACGCGGAGGCGCCATGACGTGGCGCGTCGTCGTCGACCAGCTCTTTCCCGACGGACACGACGTCGCGCAGCGCGAGGGATTGTTGCTCGGCACCGGGCGCTGCGATCCTCACACCGTCGCGGTGATCGGCACCGCGCAGCACGCGACGATCGGCGTCGAGCTGTGCGTCGATCTCGCGGGCGGCGTGCTGCGGACGGTGCGCGAACATCCCGGCCGGCCGCTGCTGCTGCTGGTCGACACGGACGGACAACGGCCGCGTCATCGTGACGAGCTGCTCGGCATCCCTCGCTACATGGCGCATGTCGCGCGGTCGATCGCGCTCGCACGGGCACGGGGCCATCGCGCGATCGGCTTGATCTACGGCCACGCGTTCTCCGGCGGCATCCTCGCGACCGGCATGGCGGCCGACACGTGCGTGGCGCTCCCGGGCGCGCAAATCCAGGCGATGGCGCTGCCGGCGATGGCGCGCATCACGCGCATACCGGAAGCACGCCTGCGCGCGCTCGCGCAGACCTCGCCGCTGCTCGACAGCGTCGCCGACGCGTTCCTGCGCCTCGGCGCGATCGAGCGCATCTGGGACGGCGATCTCGCTCAGCGCCTGCGCGCCGAGCTCGCGCGCGACGCGCGCGGCGACACGCGTGCGCGGCTCGGTCACGATCGCGGCGGCCGGCTGCTCGCGCAAAGCGTCATGGCGCGCGCGGCAGGTGAGGCGTGACGTGATGTACGCGAGTCCGCTTCGGCGTCACGCCTTCGTCTGGCTGAGCGCCGATGCGCATTTGCGCGATGCGGTCACGTGCGAGCCGCCCGACGCGCCCATCGTGTCGCAATGGATCGACGCGCGCCGGCCGCTGGTCGTCCGTCGCCAGCCCTCGACGTGCCGGAACGGCGGCGTTGCGCTCGGCATCGCGTCGACGCCTGAGACGGGAAAGCGACGCATCGGCGTCGAGGTACGACGCGACGCGATCGACCACATCGCGCCGCCGCCGGCTCTTCGAAGCGTCGCGCGGAGCGCGCCGCCGCACGCTCGCGTGCAAGTCGCGGCGCTTTGCGCGGCCGCCGAAGCGGCGTCGCTCGACATGCGGGTGTTCGGCTCGTTCGCCTGGGAGACGCTGACCGGCCTCGCCTACGTGACTGCCGCCTCCGACCTCGACGTGCTCTGGCAGCCGCGCCGGGCCGCCGACATCGACGCCGGCATCGCGCTGCTGGAGAAGTGGGAGCGAACCGGCGGAATGCGCGTCGACGGCGAGATCGTCCTGGGCGACGACCACGCCGTCGCCTGGCGCGAATGGTCGACATCGGGCACGCGTATGCTGGTCAAGCGGCTTCACGACGTGCAACTGCGCGAGCCCGCCGAGCTCCTGGCCTTGCTCGAGCGTGCGCCGTCCACCACGAGCGAGGCGCTGCCGTGACGGTCGCATCGGCACGCGCGTGCGCGATCGACGAGGCGCGCCTCGCGCGCCGCATCGGCATGCATGCGCTGCGCAGCCTGCACGCGGAGCTCGTGCTCCATCCCAAGCCGGGACTGGTGAGCCCGCGCGATTGCGGCGCGCACGACGACATGTGTGCGGGTATGTTCATGCGCAGCCTGTTCGCGTTGCGCCGCTACTTCCCGGCCATTGCGCGTGCCGGCATCGCGCGCCTGCCGTTCGCCTCGATGCGCGCCCTCGGCCGGCAAGCCGAAGCGGGCATGCTCGCGGCGACCGGCGGCGTGAACACGCATCGCGGCGCGATCTTCGCGCTCGGGCTGCTCGCGGCGGCCGCGGGACGTGCCGCCCGTGAAGGCGCAGCGCCGAGCGACGCTGCGCTGCGCGAGGCGGTGTCGACGTGGCGTGGCGAGCTTGCGGCCTCGGCCGTGGACATCGCGTCGCCGGCATCGCATGGGCGCCTGATGGCCGCGCGCTACGGCGCCGCCGGCGCGCGCGGTGAGGCGGCACGCGCGTTTCCCGCCGTGTTCGGCGTGGCGCTGCCGGCGCTGCGCTGCGCGCTTGCCGCCGGCGTCGGCGAAAACGACGCGCAGGTGCACGCGCTGTTCGCGCTCATGGCGAGCGTCGAGGACACCAACGTGCTCTATCGCGGCGGCCCGGATGCGCTGCGCGACCTGCAGCGGCACGCCGCCGATCTCATCGCGTCGGGCAGTGTGCTGCGGCACGGCTGGCACGCGCGCGCGGAGCGACTGCACCGGCATTGCTGCGCTGCGCGCATTTCGCCCGGGGGCTCCGCCGATCTGCTGGCCGCCGCCTGGTTCGTTCACCGGCTGCAGAGCGACGCATGAGCCCGTCGGGCCGCCCCAAGGGCGAATCAACTCCGAAGCGCGTGGCGCGAAGGGTAGTCCAGTGACCCTCGCGATCCTGTGTCCCGGCCAGGGAACGCAGCATCCCGGCATGCTCGACCTCGTCGAGACGAACGCGCATGCGCATCGCGTGCTGGAAGATGCCGCGAGCTCGCTGGGCGCCGACGTGCGGATGTGGCTGCGCGAGCCGGACGACATCGCGCACAACGTGATCGCGCAGCCGCTGATCTGCGTGTCGCAGCTCGCCATCTGGCGCGCGCTGCGCGACGCGCTGCCCGCGCCGTCGCTTTTCGCCGGCTACAGCGTCGGCGAGCTTGCGGCCTACGGCTGCGCCGGCGCGCTCGACACGCCGACGCTGTGCCGCCTCGCGCATGCGCGCGCCCTGGCGATGGACGACGCGCTCCACGGTCGGCTCGGCGGCATGATGCTGGTCGACGGGCTCGCGCGCGGCGACGTCGAGAGGCTGTGCGCGGGACACGACGCGTCGGTCGCGATCACGATATCCGCCTCGCGCAGCATCGTGGGGGGCCTTGCGTCCGATCTCGACGCCATTGCCGCCTCGGCTCGCGCGCGTGGCGCGCGCATCGAGCGGCTGCGCGTGCACACGCCGTCGCATACGTCGCTTCTCGACGCGGCGGTCGCGCCCTTTCGCATGGCGCTGGAAGGGTCGCCGATCGCCGCACCGCGTGCGCCGGTGCTCGCGGGCATCGACGGCTCGCTGGTTTCGACGCGCGCGGAGGCGATCGCGGCGCTGTCGCGCCAGCTCGCCCGCACGGTCGACTGGGCGGGCTGCACGGACACCGCCTACGAGCGCGGGTGCCGCGTTTTCCTGGAGCTTGGACCCGGCAGCGCGCTGTCGCGCATGATGCGCGAGCGCTTTCCCGACGCGCACGCGCGGTCCATCGAGGACTTCCGCTCGCTCGAAGGCGTGGTGCAGTGGACGACGGCTCGGCTCTGAGGCGCTACAGCTTGTATGCGCGCTTCGCGAGCCCGTACGCGAGGTCGGGCGCGAGCTCGAACGCCTCGTCCTCGCCGAACCGGTGCTCGACCACGCACGTGGCGAGGAAGCGGCAGGCCACGCGGCGCCACACGTCGTGGCGCGCGGGGATCGACATGAATGCGCGCGTGTCGTCGTTGAACCCGACGGTGTTGTAGAAGCCCGCGGTCTCGATCGCCGACTGGAAGAAGCGCAGCATGCCCTCGCAGCTGTCGTGGAACCACCACGGCGGGCCGAGCCGCAGGATCGGATAGTGCCCCGCGAGTGGCGCGAGCTCGCGCGCGTAGCTCGTTTCGTCCAGCGTGAAAAGGACGACCGTGAGGTCGCGCTCGTTGCCGTAGCGCGCGAGCAGCGGCTGCAGCGCATGCACGTAATCCGTGCGCGAGGGGATGTCGGCACCCTTGTCGCGGCCGAAACGCGCGTGCACGAGCGGGTTGTGGTTGCGCACGCTGCCCGGATGGATCTGCATCACCAGCCCGTCTTCCAGGCTCATCGCCGCCATCTCGGTCAGCATCTGGCCGCGGAACGCCTCCGCTTCGGCGGGTGTGATCGAACCCTGCAGCGCGCGATCGAGCAGGCGCTGGCACGTCGCCGCGTCGAGATCGCTCGTCTGCGCGGTCGGGTGGCCGTGATCGGTCGACGTCGCCCCCATCGACTTGAAAAACGCGCGGCGGGCGCGATGCGCGGCGAGATAGCCGGCCCATGTCGCGGGGTTCTCGCCGGTCAGCGCGCCGAGCTCGGCGACGTTCCCGGCGAAGCCCTCGAACTGCGGATCGACCACCGGATCGGGGCGATACGCCGTGACGACGCGGCCCTTCCAGCCGCTTTCGCGCAGCTTCCGGTGATGCACCAGCGGGTCGAGCGGCGACTCGGTGGTAGCGATCACCTCGATGTTGAACCGCTCGAACAGCGCGCGCGGCCGATACGCGGGCTCGGCCAGCTTCGCGTCGATGCGGTCGAAATAGCGGTCCGCGCTTTCCGCCGTCAGGCGCTCCTCGATGCCGAAAACGGTGGCGAACACGTGGTCGAGCCACAGGCGCGTCGGCGTTCCGCGGAACAAATGGTAATGCGCCGAGAACGTATGCCAGATGCGGCGCGGGTCGCGCTCGACCGGCTCGCCGTCGCGACGCGGAATGCCGAGCGACTCGAGCGACACGCCCTGGCTGTAGAGCATACGGAACACGTAGTGATCCGGCGTGATGAGCAGCGCCGAGGCGTTCGCGAACGGCGTGTCGTCGGCATACCACTGCGGGTCGGTGTGCCCGTGCGGGCTGACGATCGGCAGGTGCTCGACCTCGGCATAGAGCCGGCGCGCGAGATCGCGCGCCGCGCGGTCGGGGGGGAACAGCCGATCGGGGTCGAGCGCGAGCGGGATCACCGTGTGGTCTCGGATGCTGCAGCCGCGACGGTGGCGTCGGCGCCGCTGGCGTACAACCGGGCGAGCCATCGCTTCACCGGTTCGGCGAAACGCGGCTCGTTGTGCAGGTCCTCGTCGAAGATCTCCGTCACGCCGAGGAGCTGCGCGGCGAGCGCCGCCGCGTCGCCCCGGCACGCCTGCGCGATGTCGGCGAAGCGCGCCGCCAGCGGGTCGGAGACCTCGATGGGACGTCCCGCCTCGTCGACGCCGCTCACGTAGCGCATCCAGCCGGCGACGGCGAGCGCCGCCATCGCGATCGGGCGGCCTTCGGCGAGGTTATCGCGAACGGTCCCGAGTATGCGTTGTGGAAGCTTCTGCGACCCGTCCATGGCGATCTGCTGCGTGCGGTGCGGCAGCGCCGGGTTGGCAAAGCGCGTGAGCAGCGCCCCGCGGTACGCCGCAAGGTCGATGCCGTGAGGGACGTGCAGGGTCGGCGTCGCCTGCTCCATCAGGCGGCGCATGTAGGCGACGAAATGCGGTCGCGCGGCGACCTGGTAGATGTACTCGCAGCCGGCGAGAAAGCCGAGATAGGCGAATGCGGAGTGGCTCGCGTTGAGCAGCCGCAGCTTCATGTTCTCGAACGGCGCCACGTCGCGCACGAACTGTGCGCCACCCGCCTCCCACGCCGGCCGCGGCGTGGCGAAACGGTCCTCGATCACCCATTGCGCGAACGGCTCGTGCACCACGGGCGCATGGTCCGACAGACCGAGCGACGCATCGTTCTGCGCGATGTCCTGTGCGGTCGTCGCGGGCACGATGCGATCGATCATGGTGCATGGAAACGCTGCGTTCTCGCCGATCCAGCTCGCGAGGTCGGCGTCGCGCTCGCTCGCGAGGTTGACGACCAGGCCTTCGAGCAACGCGCCGTTCTGTTGAAGGTTGTCGCAACAGACGATGGTGAGTGGCGCGCCGTGCGTCGCCCGCCGACGCTCCAGCGCCCAGACGAGGAGACCCACTGCGCTGACCGGGGCGTCGGGATGCAGGAGGTCGTGCGCGATCTCGGGATGCCGCAGGTTAAGCCGCCCCGTCGCGGGATCGTGGCAATAGCCTTTTTCCGTCACCGTCAACGTGACGATGTGGGTCTGCGGCGCGACGAGCAGCGCATGGATGCGTGCGCGCGCATCGCCGAGGAACAGCGCCTCGCGCACGCTGCCGACGATGCGCCGGTGCACACCCGCCGGGCTGCGCTCGATCGCGGTGTAGAGGCCATTCTGCGGCGCGAGACGATCGCGAACGTCGACCGAGCGAAGGCTCACGCCGGCGATGGCCCAGTTGCCGTCGCGCGCTTCCAGCGCATCGTCGGTATAGATCGCCTCGTGGGCGCGCGCGAACGCGCCGAGGCCCAGGTGCACGATGCCGACGCCGCTCGCGCCGCGGTCGAAGCGCGGACGTCGGACCGACGCGGGTGCCTGCGCAAGCGTCGAGTCGTCGAGGCGCGACATGGAGATCTACGCTGCGCCGGTCGGCGCCTCGCGCACGCGCGACACGAGCTGCGTGGGATTCACGAAGCGCAGCGCGATCAGCAGCCACACGAGGGTCACCACCATGTAGATCATCGCCATGGCGTCGACCGACTGCGGCGCGCGCACGCCCGCGGCGAAAACGGCATAGTACAGCGCGACGACGAGCGTCTGCGAATCGGGACCGGCGGTGAGAAACGTGAGCTCGAACAGCGCGATGGTGCGCACCAGCACGAGCAGCGACGCGGCGAGAATGCCCGGGCCGAGCAGCGGCACGAGCACGTGGCGGAACATGCGCGCGGTGGTCGCGCCGAACACGCGCGCCGCCGATTCGAGGTTGGGGTCGATCTGCTCGATGAACGGCGTCATCACCAGGATCACGAAGGGCGCGGCCGGGATCAGGTTGGCGAGGATCACGCCCCAGATCGTGCCCGCGAGGTGCGCCTGGTACAGGACGGTCGCAAGCGGAATGCCGTAGGTGATCGGCGGCACCATCAAGGGCAGGAGGAACAGCAGCATCAGGAGCCGCTTGCCGCGGAAATCGCGGCGTGCCAGCGTGTACGCCGCGGGCACGCCGATCGCGAGCGCGAGCAGCACCACCGCGCCGACCACCTCGACGGTGACCCACAGCACGGATCCGAGCTGGAATTCCTTCCACGCCTCCGTGTACCACGCCGTGGTCCAGCCTTCGGGCAGCCAGGTGCCGAGCCAGCGGCGCGCAAACGAGTTCGTCGCGACCGCGGCGATCATGAAGCCGATATTGACGACGAACAGCGTCATCAGCCCCCACAGCAACGCGCGCCACGCGTTGTCGAGGCCCGGATGCGAATGGCCGAGCGGTCGGCGCGCGCGCAGCGGCGCGGTCGTGGAGGCGGTCGTGGCCATCGTCATTGGCGCCGGGCCGCCGGATGTTGACAAAAGCACGGTCCGCCTTCGGGCGGCCGCGCGGCGGCCCGTTGCCAATGACTGCGCCGCCTCGGGGGGCAGCGAGCGAAGCGAGCGTGGGGGTCGTTCATCTATCCCTTCCCGGCGACCACGGGCCCGCGATAGAACACGTTGCGCAGCCCGAGCACCGCCGCGACGATGAGCAACTGGACGAAGCCCATGATCATCGCCACCGCGGATGCGAGCGAGTAGTCGTACTGCTCGAATGCAGCCTCGTACGCGGCGATCGAGATCACCCGCGTCGGTCCCGCGGGTGCGCCGAGCAGGACGGCCGACGGAAACACCGAGAACGCCTGGACGAACGCGAGGCAGAAGCACATCGCGAGGCCCGGTGCGAGGAGCGGCAGGTAGATGTGCCGGAACTGCGCCGCGGGATTGGCGCCGAGCGTCGCCGCGGCCCGCGCCAGCACCGGATCGATGCCGGTGATGTAGGACAGGATCAGCAGGAAGGCGAACGGAAAGCCCGACACGACGAGCGAGATCAGCACGCCCCAGTAGTTGTGCGTGAGGCGGATCGGACCGTCGTACAGATGCGTGAGCTGGAGGAACTGCGACAGCCAGCCCTTCGGGCCGAAGTACGTCAGCATGCCTTCGGCGATCAGCACCGTGCCGAGCGTGATGGGCACGACGAGGATCGTGGTGATCCAGCGCTGGTAACGGGTGCGCACGCGCATCTTGTACGCGATCGGCAGCGCGAATCCGACGTTGATGAGCGTCGCCGGCAGGGCGAGCCGCAGCGTCGTCCAGATCGTCGGCCACAGGTTGTCGGTGGTGAAGAACTTGTGGTAGTTCGCGAGCCAACCGCCCTGCGTCGGCTCGAACGACAGGATCAGCCCGTAGACGAACGGGTAGATGAACAGCAACAGCATGAACGCCGTGGCCGGGAGGACCAGCAGGAGCGCGCGATCGAACGGCGCGCGAGGCTCGAGCGCCACGCTCATTGCTCGCTCGGATAGACCAGCGCCCGCTCGACCGGCACGCTCACGCGCACCCGCTGGCCAAGCTGCACCGGCACGTAGGTGCGAACGATGAGCTTCAGCCCGGAAGGCGTCACGACGTCGATCAGCGATTCGCGCCCGGCATATTCGACGTTGTCGACGATGCCCGAGATCGTGTTCATGCCGTCGATGCCCTCGCCCACGACGAAGTCGTCGGGTCGCGCTGCGACGGTCGCGCGGCCGTCCGGCAGCGGCAGCATGCGCGTGCCGGTGAGCGGGAAATCGGGGCCGGACAAGGCGATGCGGTCGCCCTCCTCGCGCTCGACGGCCATCGGGAAGACGTTGCGATAGCCCATGAATCGCGCGACGTGCAGGTTGGCCGGCTGCCCGTACACGACCTGCGGCGTGGCGATCTGCTGCACGACGCCGTCCTTCATCACCACGATGCGGTCGGCGAGCGACAGCGCCTCGTCCTGGTCGTGCGTGACGTAGATGGTCGAGCGGCCGAGCTCGCGGTGGATGCGGCGGATCTCCGAGCGCGTCTCGAGGCGCAGCTTCGCGTCGAGGTTGGACAGCGGCTCGTCCATCAGGATGAGCGGCGGCTCGATCACGATCGCGCGCGCGATCGCGACGCGCTGCTGCTGCCCGCCCGAGAGCTGTCCCGGCAGCTTGTGCGCCTGGCCGGTGAGCTGCACGAGCTTCAGCGCATGATTGACGCGCGACTCGATCTCGGACCCCGGCACGCCGCGCATGCGCAGGCCGAAGCCGACGTTGCGCGAAACGGACATGTGCGGAAAAAGCGCGTAGTTCTGGAACACCATGCCGAAGCCGCGCCGCTCGGGCGGCAGGGTGTCGATCCGCTGCTCGTCGAGATGGATCGCACCATCCGATAGCGCCAGCAGCCCCGCGATGCAATTGAGCGCCGTCGACTTGCCGCAGCCCGAAGGACCGAGCAACGCGATGAACTCGCCGCGCCGCACGGTGAGCGTGAGCTCGTCGAGCGCGTTGAACGCGTGCCCGCCATGGCCGGCGAAGCGCCGCGTGACACGGTCGAGGCGAAGCTCGGTGAAGTCGTGTTTCATGTCGGCTTTGTCGTTCCTGCGAAAGTAACCGCAGAGCCGTCATCCCGCGAAAGCCGGGACCCAGCGACTTCGACGACGCTGGGTCCCCGCCCCCGATTCAAGCATTCGAGGGCATGCTTTTGCGGGGACGAAATGAACGCGCGTGGCGCGTTCATTTCGTCTTCGCCGCTCCCACCTGCTGATCCCAGATGCGGAACGCCTCGACCTGCTGCTTGGCTTCGAGCGACTGCGTGTGCGGAAACTCGGAGAGCCATTTGTCGTACTCGGGCCGGCCGAACTCATTGATCGCGTCCTGGCTTGCCTTCGGCGCCATCGACAGCGGCACGTTCTTCACCGCAGGGCCGGGATAGAAATAGCCCTTGTCGTACGTGTACGCCTGCGCCTCGGGCGTCAGGAGGTACGCCATGAGATCGAGCACCACCGCGAGCTTTTCCGGCGGCACGCCCTTCGGCACGACCATGTAGTGCGCGTCGTTCACCCAGGTCATGTGCTGGAACGGCGCGACCTTGTAGCTCTTCGGCACGATGCCGACTATGCGCGGGTTCAAGTCCCAGCCCGTCATGGTGACCGTCATGTCGCGCGTGCCTTCGCCGAGCTCCTTCATGACGGCGCCTGTTCCGGTGGGGTAATACTCGATGTAACCGTTCAGCTCCTTCAGGAACGCCCACGTCTTGTCCCAGCCATTCGCGGGATCCTTCGGGTTCTTGTCCCCGAGGATGTACGGCAGTCCCATGATGAACGTGCGTCCCGGGCCGCTGTTCGCCGGGCGCGCGTAGATGAAGCGGTTCGGGTTCGCCTTGGCCCACGCGAGCAGCTCCTGCGGTGTCGTGGGCACCTGCTTCACCTTGTCGGGGTTGTACTCGAGCAGCGGGCCTGCCGGCATGAACGCTACGACGATGCCCTGGTTCTGCGCGAGCTCCTGCATCTTGGCCGCTGCCGGTTGGTAGTTCGCCATGAGGTTCGGGAACTTGCTCGCATACTGCGGCAGGATCGGGACGAGCAGTCCCTGCTCGATACCGGCGGCGAGAAAGTCGGTGCCGGTGAGGACCAGGTCGATGTCGCTGCGGCCGGCGGCCTGCATCGCCTTGAGCTTGCCCGGCAGCTCGGGCGCGGTCGCCCTGGTGAAGTTGAACTTGGACACGAGGTTCGGATGCTTCTCGCGGTACTTCTCGATCGCATCCTGGGTGAGCGCAAGGTCTCCCGCCGGATCGTAGACGTTGATCGTCACCGGGCTGGTCGGCATCTTCAGGTCCTGCGCCGCCAATCGACCGGTGGCGCACAGGGCGACCGCGCCGGCGACCGCGCGCAGCACCTGCCGGCGCGGGACATCGAGCGTGCTTCTGTCCTTGCTCATCGTTTCCTCCTTTGGGGTTGCGAGGGCTTCGGAACGGCGCCGGCGCGATTGCGCACGGCGCGCGGTGAATCGGTTTCGACGCGGCGGCGCCCGCTCGCGCGCGCCTGCGACGCGTCGACGCCGCGCTGGAACTCCCGCGCCACGCGCGCGAGATGCCGGTGCATCGCCGCGCGCGCAGCTTCGGGGTCGTGCGCCGCCACCGCGTGTGCGATGGCCCGATGATCGCGGATGGTATTCGCAGCGAGATCGGTGGTGTGGAAGTGCTGCTGCAGGCGTCCCCACAGCTCGGCGCGCTGGTTCCAGAGGCCTTCGACCACGAGCTCCAGCGAGCCGTTGCCGGTGGCCTTGGCGAGCAGGCGATGGAAGGCTTCGTCCTCGGCCTCGCGCCGCGCGAAGTCGTCGATGCTGGCGGCCATGCGAGAGACGCTCTGCTCGAGTCCGGCGATGTCGGAAGGCGAGGCCGTACGCGCGGCCAGCGCGGCAATCTCGCCTTCGACCAGCTTGCGCGCGCTCAACAGCTCGAACGGGCCCGGGCCGCCGTCGACGCCGGCACGTGGTGCGCCGTCGCGCGCACCGACCACGAAGATGCCGGTGCCGACGCGCACCTCGACGAGGCCGCTCATCTCGAGCGAGATGATCGCCTCGCGCACCGAAGTGCGCGACACGCCGAGGGACACTGCGAGCTCGCGCTCGGCCGGCAGCCGCGAGCCCGCGGGAAACTCGCCACGCGCTATGAGCTGCGCAAGCTGGTCGGCGATCTGCCGATACAGCCGTTTGGGCTCTACGGCCTGCAACGGCACTCGCTTCCTCCTGGGAAATGCACGACCACCACGCTCGCTTCGCTCGCTGCCACCAAAGGTGGCGTGCAAAGTCGCTTGGCCCGGCCCGGCGCGACTTTCGGAGCTTTGCGTCCACTGGCCGTTCCGGCATGCGGGCGCCGGAGACGCTCGACGGCCATGGTATCCCGGGCCTATACTGTGGTCAAGTGGCCGGACCACTGGACCGGCAAATCGACCATGCGCCCATTCTGACGCAATCCCATGAAGATCACCGCCTGCCGCGTCGTCGTCACCTGCCCCGGCCGCAACTTCGTCACGCTGAAGGTCGAGACCGACGAGGGCGTTCACGGCCTCGGCGATGCCACGCTGAACGGCCGCGAGCTCGCCGTTGCGTCGTATCTCACCGACCACGTCATACCGGCATTGATCGGACGCGATCCGGCCGGCATCGAGGACACCTGGCAGTACCTCTATCGCGGCGCCTACTGGAGGCGCGGCCCGGTCACCATGACTGCGATCGCTGCAGTGGACACCGCGTTGTGGGACATCAAGGGCAAGGTCGCGAACCTTCCGCTCTACCAGCTCCTGGGCGGCGCCAGCCGAACCGGGGTGATGGTGTACGGGCACGCCAATGGCCGGGACATCGCGGAAACGGTCGACGAAGTCGGCCGCTACATCGACCTCGGTTACAAGGCGATTCGCGCGCAAAGCGGCATACCGGGGCTCGCGTCCACTTACGGCGTGGCGAAGGACAAGCTGTTCTACGAGCCCGCCGATGCCGCGATCGCCACCGAGAACGTGTGGTCGACGAACCGGTATCTCGATCACGTGCCGAAGCTGTTCGAAGCCTTGCGCGCGCGCTACGGTTTCGAGCACCACCTGCTCCACGACGTCCATCATCGGCTCACGCCGATCGAGGCCGGACGCCTCGGCAAGTCGCTCGAGCCCTACCGCCTGTTCTGGATGGAAGATCCCACGCCTGCGGAAAACCAGGCGGCGTTCCGGCTGATTCGGCAGCACACCGTGACGCCCGTCGCGGTGGGCGAGGTGTTCAACACGATCTTCGACTGCCAGCAGTTGATCGAGGAGCAGCTCGTCGACTACATCCGCACGACGGTCGTGCATGCAGGCGGAATCTCGCATCTGCGCCGCATCGCGCACCTCGCCGAGCTGTACCAGGTGCGCACGGGATCGCACGGCGCGACCGACCTCTCGCCGGTGTGCATGGGCGCCGCGCTGCACTTCGACCTGTGGGTGCCGAACTTCGGCGTCCAGGAATACATGCGCCACACGCCGGAGACCGACGCCGTGTTTCCGCATGCATACGCCTTCGCGAACGGATACCTGCATCCCGGCGAAGCGCCCGGCCACGGCGTCGACATCGACGAATCGCTCGCCGCGCGCTATCCGTACAAGCCGAGCGCGCTGCCGGTCAATCGCCTCGAGGACGGGTCGATGTGGAATTGGTAGCGACGAAGTGCCCCGACTTACCGCCGGTCTTCTCCAGCAACCTCACTTCCTCGATCCGCATTCCGCGATCCACCGCCTTGCACATGTCGTAGATCGTGAGCAGGCCCGCGGCGACTGCGGTGAGCGCCTCCATCTCCACGCCCGTGCGCGCCACGGTCTCCGCGGTGACGTCGATCGTGACGGCATTCGCGCGAACGTCGCACTCGAACTGGACGTTCACGCGCGTGAGCGGCAACGGATGCGCGAGGGGAATCAGGTCGGCCGTGCGCTTCGACGCCTGGATCGCGGCGATGCGCGCCACGCCGAGCACGTCGCCCTTGCGCGCGGTGCCGGCGCGGATCGCCTCGAGCGTGTGCGGCCGCATGACGATCCGGCCGCTCGCGCGCGCGACACGTTTCGTTACGTCCTTGCCCCCGACGTCGACCATGTGCGCCTGGCCGGAGGCGTCGAAGTGGGTAAAATGCCCGCTCGACGAGCCGGTTCCGGGCCTGGCAGCGCGCTTTCGCGCCGGAACGGTCTTCGACTGACGAGGCATCTTCGAGCTACGCCCGCGTGAACTCCCGAAGGGGAGCGGCATCTTAGCACCAGCCCTGCCGTGTCCCGCGAACCGCACCTGCCGCGCATCTCGGCAACGCCCCATCGCGCCGTCGCGCTGGCGCTCGCGTTCGCGCTCGCGCTGACGCCCGCGACACCGCCGCCGCGCGCCGCGGACGTCGCGCGCGCGACCGACCCGGCGCCTCAGACCGACCCGGCGCCTCAATATGGCATCGCGCCGCCGCCGGTCGTCCCGCCGGAGCCGCAGGGTCCCAACGTGCTGCCCGATCTCGGCGACGCCGCGCAGGCGTCGCTGTCGCCCGCGCAGGAGCGCAAGCTCGGCGAGACGATCATCCAGCAGGCCCGCGCGAACGGCGGGGTCATGAACGATCCGGAGGTCAACGACTACCTCCAGCAGCTCGGCCACCGCATCACCAGCGCCTCGAAGGACATCAAGCAGGAGTTCGAGTTCTTCGCCGTCAACGACCCGTCGATCAACGCCTTCGCGCTGCCGGGCGGCTACATCGGCGTGCACACCGGCCTCATACTGCTCACGCAGAGCGAGTCCGAGCTGGCGTCCGTGCTCGCGCACGAGATCAGCCACGTCACGCAGCATCACATCGCGCGCATGATCACCGCGCAGAAGGACACGATGCTGATGACGCTCGCGGGCCTCGCGCTCGCAATCCTCGCCGCGCGCTCCAACTCGCCTTCGAGCGGTGACGTGGCGAGCGGGGCGATGGCCGCGTCCCAGGCCATGATGATCCAGAACCAGCTCAACTTCACGCGCGCCAACGAATACGAAGCCGACCGCATCGGCTTCCAGCGGCTGGACGCGGCGGGCTTCGACGTCGGCGCGATGGCCACCTTCATGAAGCGCATGCAGAGGGCCGTGCGCCTGACCGAGGGCAACGCGCCGAACTATCTGCGCACTCACCCGCTCACCTACGAGCGCATCGCCGAGGCGGAGGCGCGCGCGGCCAACCATCCCTACCGCCAGGTCGTCGACTCGCTCGACTTCCATCTGGTGCGCGCGCTGCTGCGCAGCTACGAAGGCGACGCCAAGGACGCGGTGGCGTACTTCGACGACGCGATCCGCGAGCGCAAATACAACAACGAGATCGCGGTGCACTACGGATTGGTCGCGTCGCTGTTGCGCGCCAGGGAGCTGCCGCGCGCCAAGGTCGAGCTCGCGAAGCTGGAGCGCATCGCGCCCGACCATCCGATGATCGAGGCCATCGCGGCGCACGTCATGCTCGACAGCGGCGATCTCGCGGGCGCGATCAAGCGCTTCGAGTCCGCACTCGCCCGCTACCCGAACAAGATGCAGCTCGTGTACGACTACCCGGACGCGCTGATCCAGGCCGGCCGCTACGCCGACGCGGCGGCGTTCGCGGAGCGGCAGTTGCTGCGCTTCCCCGGCGACGGCCAGCTGCATCTTTACGCCGCGCGCGCGTACGCGGGTCTGCACAAGGACATGGCGGAGCACCGCCACCAGGGCGAGTTCTACGCCTGGCAGGGCAATCTCAAGGGCGCGATCGACCAGTTCGAGCTCGCGTCCAAGTCGAAGGACGGCGACTTCTACCAGGCCTCCGAAGTCGACGCACGCCTGCGCGCGCTGCGCCGCGAAGCGCGCGATCAGCAGAAGGAAGGATTCGCGCGCAACGGCTGACGCGCACGTCGAGCCTCCCCCACTCGCTGTCGTAACTGGCAGGTCATCGCACCGGGGTCGAACCGCGACCATCGGCGCCATGCGGAGCGCGTGTACAAATCGCGCGGCAGCGAGCTTTTCTCGTACCAGCGAGGGGACCCCATGAAGATCATCGCCATCGACGATCATCCGTTGATGCAGCAGGCGCTCCTGCGCGCGCTGCCCGAGCTCGATCGGGGATTGGAGGTGATCATCGCGGACGACCGGGAGTCGACGCTCACCGCGCTCGCGCGCCATCCGGACTGCGCGCTTCTGCTGCTCGACCTCACGCTGCCCGGCGCGCACGGCCTCGACCTCCTCGGGCAGCTCACGCGGGATTTTCCGCGCATTCCCGTGCTCGTGCTTTCCGCCACGCACGATCGCGCCACCGTGGGCGCCGCGCTCGCGGCCGGCGCGCGCGGTTACGTCGCCAAGACGGCGAGCCCGCAGGACCTGCTCGACGCCGTGCGCACGGTGCTCGCCGGAGGCCGCAGCGTGACGCGCGACTACGCGCGCGCGCCGGCACGCGTCGAAGGGCTGCCCGCGGACGCGCTCGGGCTCACGCAGCGCCAGGCCGACGTGCTGCGCCTGCTCGTGCAGGGCAAGCCCAACAAGATGATCTGCCGCGACCTGCGCCTGTCCGAAGGAACCGTGAAGGTGCACGTGAGCGCCATCCTCAAGGCGCTGAACGTGCATTCGCGCGCGCAGGCCATCGTCGAGCTCGCACGGCGCGGCGTCGCGGTCGACGAGCGCGCGCGCGAGATGCGCTGAAGACGTCGCACGCGCGCATCGCGACGTCCCATGTCGCCGCTTGCCGCCTGCGATCCCGCGCTAGTGCGCCGGGCTCGATGCGACCAGGTCGCGACGCTCTATCGCCACGGGCATCTGACGTCCGTCTCGATGGGCCTCGGCGCGGTGATTTTCTGCGCCGTCATGTGGGAGGAAGCGCCGCATGCGCTGCTCGCCGGCTGGGCAGCGCTCGTCGCGCTCAACCAGGCGTGGCGTACCGCGCTGCTGCACGCATGGCAGCGCATACGACCCGGGCCCGCGGCGCTCGCACGCTGGGGACACTACTGGGCCACGGGATCCACCATCGCGGGCGCATTGTGGGGCGCCGCGGCCGTGGTGCTCTTCCCCGCGTCGCTCGCGCATCAGGCGCTGCTCATCGTGTGCCTGTTCGGCGTCGTGATGGGCGGCCTCAATCTGACGGCGGTCTACAAGCCGTCTTTCTACGGCTTCGTGCTGCCGGCGCTCGTGCCGCTGATCGTTCGCGTCGCGGCGGTCGGCGATCACGTGCATCTCTTCACGTCCGGCGTGCTCGCCGTCGTGCTGGGCTTCGTCGTGGGCTTCGGACATCGCCTCAACGACGTGCTGACCCACTCGCTCACCATCCGCTACGAGAACCTCGACCTCATCGGCGAGCTGAAGGATCGAACGCGTGCAGCGCTCGAGGCGCGCTCCGCCGCGGAGGCCGCCGATCGCGCGAAGAGCCAGCTCCTCGCGGCCGCGAGCCACGACCTGCGCCAGCCCCTTCACGCGCTCGGCCTGTACGCGGCAGCGCTGGCCGCACGCGCGCGCGGCAGCGAATCGCAGCCGCTGGTCGAGAACGTGCAAAGCGGTATCGCCGCGCTCGAGATGCAGTTCGGCCAGTTGCTCGATTTGTCGCGCCTCGAGGCCGGCGCGCTGACGCCAGCGCGTTGCGACGTGCCGCTCGCGCCGCTGTTCGCGCGCGTCGCCGAAGAATTCGCGCCGCAGGCCGCTGCGCGCGGCCTTGCACTGCGCGTAGCGCGCACCGGGCTCGCGGTGAACAGCGATCCGGCGCTGCTCGAGCGCATCGTCGGCAACCTGGTCGCCAACGCCGTGCGCTACACGCGCCGCGGCGGCGTGGTGCTCGGCGCGCGTCGCCGGGGACGTCAGGTCGCGATCGTCGTGGCCGACACCGGCATCGGCATCGCCGCGGCGGATCTGGCGCGCATCTTCGAGGAGTTCTACCAGGTGGCCGATGCGCGCGCACCCGCGTCGCGCAAGGGCATGGGACTCGGGCTTGCGATCGTGCGTCGCTTCGCGGACCTGCTCGAGCATCGCGTCGAGGTCGCATCACGCCCCGGTCGCGGCTCGTCCTTCACCGTGCTCGCGCCGCGCGCCGCAACGCTGCGCGCCTCACGCGCCGTGGCGCCGGTTCCCTGCCGCATGAAGCTCGCAGGGCGCGCGCGGCTCGCCGGACGTCTCATCGCCGTGCTCGACGACGATCCCGCCGCGATCGACGCGATGCGCGCGTTGTTCTCGACGTGGCGCGCGGACGTCGCCGGCGCGACCAGCGCCGATGCGCTGCTCGACGACATCGGCCGCCATGCGCGCTACCCCGACCTGATCGTGGCCGATCTGCGGCTCCAGGGCGCGCAAACCGGCGTCGACGCCATCGCGCGCCTGCACGACGAGTTCGGCACGCCCATTCCCGCGCTCATCGTCACGGGCGACACGGGGGTGGCCGCCGCGCAAACGGTTCGCGACGCGGGATTGCCGCTGCTCGCGAAGCCGGTCGATGCCGCCGCGCTGGAGGATGCCGCCGTCGAGCTCATCGGCGCATCCGTCTGAAGAAACAACCGCCGCCCTGCCCGAGGAGAGGAGGCAGGCGCGGCGGGCAAGGGTGGCGGGACCTGCTATCCGCTCGCCTCGCGGCAATCAGGTTCCTCGCCTTCGGCTCGGACCGACGACCGATCAGGCCATGAACCCCAGGTCGCGAGCGCCGAAGTTCTTGAGATTCGGGAACATGTAGTCGACGTCGGTCGGCACGACGCCGAGCCACTTCGCAAGCGTTGCGCCCACCTGGTCGACCGCGATGGTCGGAATCCACGCGCCGTTGTTGCCCGAATCGTCGGGACCCTTGAGCGTGAGGTCGGGGAACGTGCCGTAGAGATCGCCGCCCTTCACCGAGCCGCCGAACACGATCGAGTGGCCGCCGTACGCGTGGTCCACGCCGGCGTTGCCGTTGCCGACGAACGTGCGGTTGAAGTCCGACATGCTGAGCGTGGTCACGTTCGTGCTCACGCCCGCCGCGACGGTGTAGTCGTAGAAAGACTTCAGCGCCGGCGCGAGCTGGTTGAACAGGTTCGTCTGGTTGGTCACCGTGTTCGAGTGCGTGTCGTAGCCGCCCATCCCGACGAAGAACACCTGCCGCTTGACGCCGAGCGCACCGCGCGCTTCGATGATGCGCGCGACCTGCTTCAACTGCTGCGCGATGCCGGTGTTGAGCTGATTGCCGCCCACCGTGAACGCAGTCTGTATGACCGGCGGCAACGTTGCGCTCAGCACCGGATTGATGGCCGCGTTCGCGGCGAGCGCGTTCTGCATCACGCCCGTTGCGCCCTGGATGATCTGGTTCGTCGTGGGCAGCGCGAGGATGCTGCCGAGCGCGGCCAGGCGGGCCTGGGAAACGGCGTCCGAGCCTCCTCCCGCGATGGCCACGCCGCCGTTGCTCGGAACGACGAGCGCCGCGGTGGTGCGCCCGGCGTTGAACACGTTGGATCCCGTTGCCGAGACGACGGTCGGAATCGCTGCGCCGGAGTTGGTCACGACGAGCTTGTCCGCGAGCCGGCCGCCCCAGCCGGTGCGAATCGACGCGCCGGGAATCAGCCCTTCCCAGGCATTCTGCTGGTCCGAATGCGAGAAGAGGTTCGGCGGCCGGCCGCTGCCCGACTGGTATTGCGCCTTGGTCATGGGCGCGATCAACGTGCCGGTGTTGACGACGAAGGTGAGCTTTCCGGCCTGGTAGATCTGCTGCAGCGGACCTAGCGAGGGGTGCAACCCGAACTGCTTGCCCATGCCGGGCGCGTTGATCTGCAGCAGCTGATCCTGAGGGATCGCGACGTTCGACGCCGTCGTGCGCACCGTCGCGTACGCCGCGTAGTCCGTGTACGGGACCAGCATGTTGTTGCTGTCGTTGCCGCCGAACAGGAACACGCACACCAGCGCCTGGTACGCCGGCCCGCTTTGCGCGTTCGCGGCCTGGATGCCCCAATGGCTCAGGTTGCCGGCGAGCGCGGATGCCGTGAGTCCGCCGGTCTGCAGCAGGAACTTGCGACGTTGCTTGTCCATGGTCAGTGCTGAACCTGGTAGTAGTACGACGAGGCTGTCAGGTACACGGCCATCTTCGCGCGCCCCGGCGCGTCGGTTGCCGGCACCGCGTTCACGGCCGTTACGATCGCGGTCTTCGCAGCGGCCGGCGTGGTGCCGTTCATGAGCACCTTGTCGACCTGGTCCACGAGCGCCGTCGGGTTGCCCGCGAGCGACTCGAACTGCATCGTGTTGAGCCGCGTGCCGGTGGAGTTCGCGAGCGTGTTGTCCGTCCCCGTCGGGTTGTAGATCATGTTGTAGACGAGGTTGGCGCGCGAGATCGCCGTCTGCGTCGTGTGGATCAGGAATTCGGGCGCGAGGATCGTGGTGCCCTGGATCGTCTGGTCCGGCGGGAAGTAGTTGAACACCGTCGGCGAGTAGAACGGCCGCTGCCCCAGTCCCGACGCCGAGCCCTCGAGCCGGTTGCCGTCGGTGATGCCCGACAGCGTACGCACGAGGTTGGTGATCATGATCACGGGCTCCTTGAGCGAGCCGTACGTCGGGTCGCTCGCGCTGCCGCCGCCGCGCGCCTCCGGATCCGTGAGGATCGCCTTCACCACGGCCTTCAGGTCGCCACGCACGCCCGCGCCGTTGTTGATGAACACGTTCGCGATGCGCTGCACGTAGGCCGGGCTCGGGTTGCCCGTCACGAGACGCTGGATGAGCTGCTTGCCGATGTACACCGGCGTGTTCGGATGCGCGAACACGTTGTTGACCATCGATTGCAGGTCCTGCAGCGGCGTCTGGTTGGCGGGCACGACGCTGCCGTTCAGCAGCGTCTTGGCGCTCGTCTCGTGGCCGGCGGTCGCGGTGCTCGGATACGGGATCAACGGCGCGGCGTAGTACACCGGGTTCTTCTTCGAGGCCGTCGCCGCGGCGAGATTGGCCGGGTCGGCGTACGTCCAGCCGGTGTCCGTCTTCGCCATCTCCTTGATCGTGGTCTGGTCGTACGTCGGGACCGGCATGCCGTTGGCGTCGAGGATCTCCGTGCCGTTCGGATTGAGCTCGTTCAGCCCGATCGAGAAGAGCTGCATGATCTCGCGCGCATAGTTCTCGTTCGGCACGCGGGTGCCCGAGGCACGGTCGTTGTTGACCATGTCGAGGTAGTTGCCCATGGCCGGGCTCAGCGTCACGTCCATCAGCAGCTGCTGATAGTTGCCGAACGCGTTCTTGAACATGAGGTTCTGGTAGCGCGACATCACGTGCGCGTACGACAGGTCGGGCTCGTTGCCCGACGTGACGATGATCTGCGACAACGCCCACGCGACGCGCTGGCGCAGCTGATCCGGCGCCGTCACGGCGTTGACGAAGAAGTCCCGTTGCAGCATCGCGAGCGAGAGGTGATCGCGCACGCACGTCGCATACGGATGGTCGGCCGGGTACGCGACCTTGTTCGGGTCCTGCGTGGTGCAATCGGGCGTCGTCTTGAGCTGGATGCGGTTGTACCTGGAATCCGGATAGCCCGACATCGGCTGGTTGAACTGGTCGTTGATCCAGCCCGAGATGCCCATCGACTGCACGCGCTGCGCTTCGGCGTAGGTCGGCCCGAACGTCGCCTGCTGCAGCAGGCGCCACGTGTCCGGGTTCACCAGGGCCGAGGGCGGCGTGCCGACACCGACGACGTTCAAAGGCAACGTCATGTGCGTCGCGCCGGCGGCATCCTCGGCCTCGGCCGTGAACTGCGTAGTGCCCGTCGCAGCGATCGGCTGCACGAAGGTGTAAGGCGCCGCGGTCTTGTCCGCGATCTTCGAGCCGTTCATGTAGAACGACACCCGCGTGATCGCGCCGCCCGGCGAGCTGACGTTGCTCGCGGTGAGCGTCACGCTGCCGGGCACCGGCAGGAGCGTGGTCGATACCGCGAACGTCAGCTTGGGAACCGGCGCTCCGCCGCCGCCCGCGGGGCTGGCCGTGATGACGATCGCGTTGGACGTCGTGGTCGCGCCTGCGTTGTCGGTCGCGATCGCCGTGAACGTCGCCGTGCCCGCCGCGGCCGCCGTGTAGGTGTACGTGTACGGCGCGGTCGAGACGACTTGCACGAGGTTCGCGCCGTTCAGGAACTTCACGCTCGCGATGGAGCCGTCCTGGTCGGTCGCGGTGGCCGTGAGCACGGCCGAGCCGGGTGCGACGATCGACGTGCTGTTCGCCGCGAGCGTGATCTTCGGCGCGACGTTGCCCGCGCCGCCCGACGACGTGGCGGCGACCGTCACGGCGTTGGAAGTGGACGACGCGCCCTGGTCGTCGGTCGCGATCGCGGTGAAGGACGCCGATCCGGCGGATGCCGGCGTATACGTATACGTGTACGGCGCGGTGGTGACCGTGGCGACGAGCGTCGCGCCGTTGTAGAAGTTGACGCTCGCGATCGTTCCGTCGTCGTCGCTCGCGGCGGCGGTGAGCACTGCCGAGCCGGGCAGGCTGACCGACGCGGTGGACGTCGCCAGGGAGACCTTGGGCGCGACGTTGCCGGCGCCGCCGCTGCTGCCGGTCGCCGTGACGGTGACGCTGTTCGAAGGCGTGTACGCGCCCTTGTCGTCGAACGCGATCGCGGTGAAGTCGTAGCTGCCGGCGTTGACGATCGGGTAGTTGATGGAGAACGGCGGCGACGTCAGCTCGGTAATCATCGTGCCGCCCTGGTAGAACTGGACTTTCACGATGGAGCCGTCGTCGTCGGTGGCGGCGACGTTCAGCGCGATCATCGTCGGCGCGCTGACCGTGCCGGCGGACGTCGTCAGCGTGGCCTTCGGCGTCGCGTTGGTGCCGCTGCCGCCGGGCGCGGGGCTCGAGAAGACGTAATACGCGACGCTCTCGTACGCGAACCAGGGCCAGGTGGCGAGCACGTGGTCGCGTTCGTCCGCGCTGGTCGTGTAGAAATGCGCGCCCGTGTGCTCGTTGTAGAAGCGGTAGAGCGGCGTGCTTCCCGGCGCGCTGCCGCTCGGCGGCGCGTAGTACACGGCGCCCTCGAACACCAGGTTCGGGTATGTCGCGATGACATGGTCCTTCTCGGATTCGGACTGCGTGTAGAAGTGCGTGCCGATCAGCGTGTTGTAGAAGCGGTAGACGGGCAGCATGCCCGCTTGTGCCGTGGTGAATGCCCAGAACACGGCGCCCTCGTAGGCGAACTGCGGGTAGTTGGCGAGCACGGTGTCGCGCTCGGCGCCGGAGATCGTGTAGAAGTGCGTGCCCGTCTTGGTGTTGTAGAAGCGAAACACGGGCATCGCTTCGTCGTCGGCCAGTGCCGGGGCCGGCAGGACGACCGTGAGCAGCGCGGCCGCCACGATGACCAGGCGCGCCAGCGCGCCGCGGATGCGTCCCATCGCTGCACGCTCGAGAGTACCTACCCGCATTCCCGCCTCCCCTTGTTCGTCGAACCGGTTCTCCGCGGCGGCCTTCGAGCGGCTTCGCAAACGGAGAACGGTCTCCCCCCGCGGGGCGGATTATTCAGCGAGTTTTGTGGCGATACAAGCGCTTTATGGATCCCGGCGACGAACGGCGTTCGTCTTTGAGTCTTTATGCAAGTGGTATATAAAGACTACAACGTATCACATTGATAAACCTAGATTTGCTGTGAGAAATCAGTATTGCATATTCACGCTTATGCACACCTTAATGACGTTCGAATAGCAC
>DASXAF010000149.1:0-34730 GCA_036406955.1 Casimicrobiaceae bacterium | reverse complement strand
GCGCGCCATCGTGCCCGCCGCCCCCGACGCGTGGATCACCGCGCTCGAGCAGTTCGGCACGATGAGCTTCGGCGATTGCGCCGCGGCCGCGATCCGCTTCGCGAGCGAAGGCTTTCCGATGTACGCGCTGATGTCGGAGATGATCGCCACGCACGTCGAGGACTATCGTCGCTGGCCTTCGAGCGCGGCGATCTATCTTCCCGGCGGCAGGCCGCCGCGTCCCGGCGAGCGCTTCGTGCAGCGCGATCTCGCCCGCACGCTGCAGTACATGGCGGACGAGGAGCGATCGGGTGTCGCGCGCGGCGGCCGCGCCGCGGGCCTCGCCGCTGCGCGCGATGCCTTCTATCGCGGCGACATCGCGCGTGCCATCGTCGCGTATCACCGCGACCACGACGGCCTGCTCAGCGCGCACGACATGGCCAGCTTTCGCGTCGCGGTCGAGCCGCCGGTCCGCATCCGCTTCGGCAATCTCGACGTGCATGCCTGCGGACCGTGGTGCCAGGGTCCCGTCCTGCTCGAGATGCTGAACATCCTCGCCGGCATCGACCTCGCCGCCATGGGGCACAACACGGTCGACTATGTGCACACCGTGACCGAAGCGATGAAGCTGGCATTCGCCGATCGCGAGCGCTACGTCGCCGATCCGCGTTTCGTCGACGTGCCGGTCGAGACCCTGCTGTCCGAGCCGTTCGCGCGCGAGCGGCGCGCGCGAATCGACATGCAGCACGCCGCGCCGGGAATGCCGCTCGCGGGCGACATGCCGGCGCGCGCAGCACGCCGCGATCCGGCGCCCACCGCGCATCGTGCATCCGCGGGTGCGCACGACACGTCGTACATCAGCGTGATCGATCGCGACGGCAACGTGTTCACGGCGACCCCGAGCGATCCTTCCTACGACACGCCGGTGATTCCGGGCACGGGCCTGTGTCCCTCCTCGCGCGGATCGCAAAGCTGGGCCGATCCCGCGCATCCTTCGTCGGTCGCGCCGGGCAAGCGGCCGCGCCTGACGCCCATGGGGGCGCTCGCGATTCTCCCCGATGGAAGCCCCATGCCGATCGGAACGCCCGGCGGGGACGTGCAGGCGCAGGCGATCCTGCAGGTCCTCCTCAACACCACGGTCTTCGGCATGAATCCCCAGCAGGCCGTCGAGGCACCCCGATTCGCGACGTACAGCTTTCCCGATTCGTTCGAGCCGCACAGCTATTCGCCCGGCTTGCTGTACGTCGAGAGCCGCGTGCCGGCGCAGGTGCGGAACGGCCTTCGCGCGCGCGGTCACGACGTCATGGAATGGCCCGACTTCGTGTGGCGGGCGGGCGCGGTGTGCGTGCAAAAGCCCGATCGTGCGCAAGGCGCGATCGCGGCGGGCGCCGATCCGCGCAGGCCCTGCTACGCCGTGGGGTGGTGAGCCACTTCGGGGTCAGAGTCACTTCCCAACTTCGGGGTCAGAGTCGTTACCCTGACCCCGAGCGAGCCAAGGCACTCTGACCCCGTTCGGGCGGCGCGGGAAGCCGCGGCGGCTTCTCCGGGATGAGTCCCGCGGGCCGGTACCGGAGCATCAGGATCAGCACGGCGGCGACCAGGAACTCGCGCACCGCGGCGCCTTGCACCGGCGTCAATCCGTGGAAGAGCGGTATCGCGAAGCGCGATCCTTCCAGCAGCACCACGACGGCGAACGCACCGATGATCGCGCCGCGATTGTTGCCGAGGCCGCCGGCGAGCAGCGCGAGCTTGATGTACAGCGTGAACAGCGGCACGAAGATGTCCGGCGCGATGTACGAGGTGTAATGCGCGTAGAGCGCACCGGCGAGCCCGAGCGCCGCGGAGCCGAGCGCGAACGCCTTCACCTTGAAGAACGTCACGTGCTTTCCGGCCACGGCCGCGACCTGCTCGTCGTCGCGGATCGCGCGCAGCACACGGCCGAACGGCGACGCGCGCAAGCGCTCCGCGCAGACGTACGCGACCGCCACGATCACCGCGACGATGGCGAGATACAGCAGGTTGAACTGCTCGGGCGACAGCGCGCCCCGATACGGTCCCGGAATGCCCGAGATGCCGTCGGTGCCGTTGGTGAGCGGAATCGCGTTGCTCGCGACGATGCGGATCGTCTCGGCGAAGCCGAGCGTGACGATGGCGAGATAGTCGCCGCGCAGCCGCACCGTGACGAGCGACACCAGCGCGCCAACCGCCGACGCGATGAGCGCCGCGGCGACCATCCCGAACGCGATGGCGTGCCCCGCCTTCGTCAGCAACGCACTGACATACGCACCGACCGCGAAGAAGCCGACGAGGCCGAGGTTCACCATCCCGGCGAAGCCCCACATCACGTTCACGCCGAGCGCCATCAGCGCGTAGATGCCCGCCGAAACCGCCATCGCGATGACGTAATTCTCCATCAGGCGGCCTGTCCCAGGATGCCGCGCGGCCGCAGCGTCAGCACGAGCAGGATCGCGGCGAAGCCCACCGCGCTGCGGTAGTCCGGCGACAGGAAAAGCAGGCACAGCTCCTCGCCGATGCCGACCGTCAGCGCGCCCACCACCGCGCCGGGAATGCTGCCCAGCCCGCCGACGACGGCCGCGGCGAACACGGAGAGGATCGCCCGGAAGCCGGTCAGCGGATCGATCGTCGTGTCGAGCCCGATCAGCATGCCGCCCAGTCCCGCGAGCCCCATGCCGACGAAG
The DNA here is from genome assembly GCA_036406955.1 of Casimicrobiaceae bacterium. Taxonomy (GTDB): domain Bacteria; phylum Pseudomonadota; class Gammaproteobacteria; order Burkholderiales; family Casimicrobiaceae; genus VBCG01. The sequence goes on along the minus strand of DASXAF010000149.1, from coordinate 32,052 downwards.
TTCACCAGCCGTCCGACGACGTCCGCGTCGATGCCCTTGATGCTCGCGAGCATCGGATTGTCCGCAACGGCGCGCATGGCCTTGCCGGTGCGCGTGAACGCGAGGAACGCGAACAGCGCCGCCATCGCAACCACGGCGACCCCGAGGTTCTCGAGCTGTTGCGGCCCGACGCGAATCGAGCCGAAGCGCAGGTCACGCGCGATCGGCAGGTCATAGCCGCGCAGCTCGTTGCCGAACGTGAAGCGGATGACGTTCTCGAGGGCGATGGTCAGCGCGATGGACGCGATGGCCGTGGTGATGTAGCCGGCAGGCCGGAAGCGCTTCAGCACGAGCTCGTCGCTGGCGACGCCGACCACGCCCGCCACGATGAACGCAAAGGCGAGCGACGGCAGGATGGACAGATGGAGGTGCACGTTCGCAACATAGCCCGCGAACGCGCCGACGGTCGCGTGCGAGGCGATCGCGAAATTCGGGAAGCGCAGCACGGCGTAGATCGCCGTGAGGCCGATCGCCGGCACGGCGAGGATCGTCCCCGCCATCGCGCCGTTGACGACGAGCTGCGCGACCTCCGCGAGCGACGCCATCGACGCGTCAGGCGACTTTCAGGAGCGTGAACTTGCCGCCGGCCACCTTGTTGTAGCGGAACTTGCAGTCGATGATGTCGCCGATGTCCGTGAAGTCGCACGGACCGCTCGCGCCCTCGTAGTTGACGTCCTTGCCCTGCGCAAGGAGCTTCAGGCCCTCGACGGCGCTGTAGACCTTGGCGCCGTTGCCCTGCGAGATCCTGCGCACGCTGTCGCGTATCGCCGTGCCGGTCGCCGCATTGGCCTTGGCGATCGAGAGCGTCACGAGGCTCGCCCAGTCGGTCGCCTGCGTCTCGTACGAATCGGGCTCGGCCACGCCGAGCCGCTTCTTGGCGAGCTCGTACGCCGGCGACGACACGTCGGCCGAAGGCTGGACGGTGATCACGCCCTCGGTCACCTCGTGCGGCAGCGACTCCAGCACCTTCGTCGTCACGGCATACGACTGCGCGAACCGCATGCCCTTGTAGTCGGCGCGGTAGAGATCGCGCAGCAGGATCGTCACATCCGGCGCGTAGCCGTTGAGGTAGATCAGGTCGGGGTTCGTGCGCAATGCCTGGTCGACCTCGGAACGGTACGTCGTCTTGTCCTTGTCGTAGATCAGCGTGCCGACCATCTGCGAGCCGTGCTGCTTCAGCACCTCGGTCGCGCGCTCCTGCGTGGGCTGCGCGAACGGCGCCTGGATCGACATCATGAAGACGCGCTTCGCGCCGAGCGAGGCGATGAAATCCGCATGCTTGCCGGCCTGCAGATGGTTGTTCGGCTGCGTGCGAATCAGGTAACCCTGATGTGGAAGCTTCGTGATCGAGTCGGCGCCCGAGACGGTGGTGAGGAACGTCCTGCTCTCCCAGCACAGCGGCGCGACCGCCGTCGTGACCGCGGACGCCCACGTGCCCATGATCGCAGGCACCTTGGTGACGTCGATCAGCTTGCGCGCGGCACGCACCGCCGCTTCGGGATTGGTCTGGCCGTCCTCGACCACGAGCTGCACCTTGCGCCCCAGCAATCCGCCCGCCCCATTCACCTCGTCGATCACCGCCTGCATCGCCTTCGCCATGCGCGGCCCGTCGAAGCCGCCGGCGCCGGTGAGCGGCGTGAGCACGCCCAGTTGCAGCGGCGCCCCTTGGGCGCGTACGACGAGGGGCGTCAGCGACGCGAGCGCCAGCGCACCGCTCGCCTGCACGAATCGACGACGGGATGGCGTGATTTCGACGGTCATCGTTGCTCCTCCATTCGTGTTCGTTTGCGCATTGCGAGGGTCAGGCGCCGAGGAAGATGCGCCGGATGTCGGGATCGGATGCGAGGGCCGTGGCCGGGCCCTCGCGCTGATTGCGACCGTCGACGAGGATGTACGCGCGATGCGCGATGGTCAAGGCTTCGCGCGCGTTCTGCTCGACCATCGCAATCGCGGTCCCGCCACGGTTGATCGCCACGATGTCCGCGAACAGCCGTTCCGCGGCGAGCGGCGACAGGCCCGCGGACGGCTCGTCGAGCAGCAGCACTCTGGGCTCGACCATGAGCGCCATGGCCATCGCGAGCACCTGCCGCTCGCCGCCCGACAGCGCGCGTGCCGCGACGCGGCGGCGCCGGGCGAGGATCGGAAAGCGCTCGAACGCGCTCTCGATGCGCCGCTGCGCCGCGCGGCCCTCGACGTAGCCGCCCATCTCGAGGTTCTCGCGCACGGTCATGCTGGGAAAGATGTTGTGCTCCTGCGGCACGTACGCGACGCCGAGACGGCTGATCTCGCGCGGCGAATGCCCGCCGATCGATCGGTCCATCAACCGGATGTCGCCGCTGCCGGGCTTGAGCAGGCCCGCGATCGTCTTCAGCAGCGTCGACTTGCCCGCGCCGTTCGGCCCGATGAGCCCGACGAGCTCGCCGGCATCGACGCGGAAATCGACGCCCTTCAGCACCTCGTCGGCCGCGGTGTAGCCTGCGACGACGTCTTCGGCGACGAGCAGCGCATTCATTGACGCCGGCCCATGTACGCTTCCTGCACGGCGCTGTCGGCGGCCACTTCGGCGAAGCTGCCTTGCGCAAGATTGCGCCCTTCGGCGAGCACCACGACGTGATCGCAGAGCTGCGCGATCGTGTCCATGTGGTGCTCGATCAGCAGCACGGTGAGGCCTTCGTCGGCGAGGCTGCGCAAGTGCCGGGCGATGTCGCGCGCGAGCGAAGGATTGACGCCGGCGACGGGCTCGTCGAGCAGGATCAGGCGCGGGCTCGCCATGAGCACGCGCCCGATCTCCAGCAGCTTCTTCTGCCCGCCCGACAGCCCCGACGCGGGATCGTTCAGCACGCGCGCGAGCGCGAGGCGCTCGGCGACGCGATACGCCGCTTCCACCAGCTCGCTCTCGCGCCGGCGCGCCGCGGCCGAACGGAGCAGCGCATTGCCCACCCGCTCCCCGGGCTGCCGCGTTCCGTAGAGCAGCAGGTTCTCGTAGACGGTGAGCCGCGGGAATCCGCGCGCGATCTGGAACGTACGCACGAGGCCCACGCTCGAGATGCGGTCGGCGCGCCACCCGGTGATGTCGCGAGCGGCGAAAGTCACGCTGCCCGAATCGGGTGCCACGATGCCCGTGATGCAATTGAACAGCGTCGTCTTGCCGGCGCCGTTCGGCCCGATGAGGCCGGTGATGCGATGCGGGAGCACGCGCAGGTTCACGCCTGCGAGCGCATGCACGCCGTAGAAGCTGCGCGCGAGATCGCGGACTTCGAGCAGCGGCTCGGGCATCGATGGCTTCGACGACAGCGACGAAGGCGCGCTTCAGTCGGCCAGCAGCGACGGCGTCACGAACGAAGCGATGAGGCGACCGTTCGCCGCGTCCTGCTCCGTGAACCATCCCGCCTCGTGGGAGACGTTCATGGTGCCGAGGCGGCGGCCGTTCCAGGCGAGCGGGACGTTCATGATGGCGCCGATGCCGAGGCTCGCAATCAGCTCGTGGTCCGCGAACGCCTCGCGCACCTCGTCGGGATTGCGCGCCACGAACACTGCCCCCCGGTCGAGCACCACGCGGCTCCACGGCGTGCCGCGCTTCTGCTTGCGTCCACCGACCGGGTAGGCGGTCGTGTTGCTGCTGTAGATGCGCTCGACCTCCGCGCTCGCTTCGTGCACGCGCATCAGGGTGAAGAGCTTGTGGCCGATGACCTCCTGGACGAGCCGGTCCACGAAGGCGTAGAGCGCGACCGGCTCGTGTGCCGCGGCCGAAACGTCGGCGAGGCGGGCGAGGTCGGCGAGGGTCAGGCTGCGGCGCGTTTCGCTCATCGGAATGGCGCTTGGAGAGTCGAATCGCGGTCGAGTCTACGCCATGGCGCCGGCGGCATAGAATGGGCGATCTTTCCGGGCGCAAGACCCGGCTCACAGGAGGAGTCATGATGCGCAGAAGGCAGGTGCTGAAGGCCGGCAGCGCGGCGCTCGCCGCACCGCTGCTGGTACCGTTGATGCGGCCGCTCACCGCGTTCGCCAAGACCGATCACATCGTCGTGATGACCTGGGGCGGCCGCTGGGGCGATGCCATGCGGGACAACGTCGACGCCGCGTTCGAGAAGGCGTACGGCATCAAGGTCGTGCAGGATCGCGACGGAAGCCCGGTTCAGCGCATCACGAAGATCAAGGTGAGCCAGGGCAACCCGGTCGCCGACTGCTTCCAGCTCGCCGACGGCCTGGTGCCGCTCGCGATCAAGCAGGGTGTGGCGGAGAAGATCAACCGCGACTCGCCGCGCATGCCCAACCTGCGCAACATGATCCCGACGTTCTGGAACGACTACTGGGTGCCGGAGATCTTCTCGGTCATCGGGATCGTCTACAACACGAAGGAAGTGAAGAGCCCGCCCACCGGCTGGGCCGATCTGTGGCGTCCCGAGTTCAAGGGGCGCATCGTGCTGCCCGAGATCTCGCACTCGATCGGCTCGTACATCGTCCCGATCGGCGCCGTCGCCGCAGGCAAGCCATCCAGCGACGAGGAAGCCGGCTTCGCGATGCTGAAGAAGATGGCGGAGCTGCGTCCCATCTGGGCCAAGGACACCGACACGATCGAGAACTCCATGCAGACCGGGGACGCGGTGATCGGCATCCTCTACAAGTCGCAGACGTATTCGGTGAAAGACCGCGGCGGGCCGGTGGAATGGGTCTATCCGAAGGAAGGCGGCATCGCGTACACCTCGGGCACCTGCATCGCGAAGGGCACCAAGAACCTCGAGGCGGCCGAGGAGTACATCAACACCACGATGGACCCGAACGTGCAGCCGTTCGCCGCGAAGATCTACAACTACGGCGGGACCAACAAGGAAACCATCAGCAAGCTGCCGCCCGAGCTGCAGGAGCGCGTCAAGTTCCCGCAGGACCAGCTCGACCACCTCATCAAGCTCGACCTCGGCATGATGACCGAACGCCGCGCCGCATGGGTCGACCGCTGGAACAAGGTGGTGGCGAGCAGCTGAGGCCGCCAGCGCACGCGCCGCGATGACGGCGGATGCGACGAACGGCACGCCCGACGTGCGCCTGGACCGCGTGCACAAGCGGTTCGGCGCCGTCACGGCGGTGCACGACGTCAGTGTCGGGATTCCGCGCGGCAGCATCTTCTCGCTGCTCGGTCCCTCGGGATGCGGCAAGACGACCACGCTGCGCCTGATCGCGGGATTCGAGCACCCGGACTCGGGCGAGGTGTACATACGCGGCAAGCGCGTGACCGACGTGCCGCCGTACCGGCGCGACTTCAGCATGGTGTTCCAGAGCTATGCGCTGTTCCCGCACCTCACGGTGGCGCAGAACGTGGCATTCGGCCTTCGGATGCGACGCGTGCCGCGCAGCGAGCGCGCGGCCGCGGTGGGCAACGCGCTCGATCTCGTGAAGCTCGGCCCGCTCGCCGATCGCCATCCGCGGCAGCTCTCGGGCGGGCAGCAGCAGCGCGTCGCGCTGGCGCGCGCGATCGTGGTCAAGCCCGCGGTGCTTCTCCTCGACGAGCCGCTCGGCGCGCTCGACAAGATGCTGCGCGAGGAAATGCAGGTCGAGCTGCGCGGCCTGCAGCAGCGGCTCGGCATCACGGCGGTGTTCGTGACGCACGATCAGGAGGAGGCGCTCACGCTCTCCGATCGGGTCGCCGTCATGCGCAACGGCGTGATCGAGCAGAGCGGTGCGCCGCGCGAGATCTACGAGCGGCCGCACAACCAATTCGTGGCGGGCTTTCTCGGCGCGAGCAATTTCATCGACGGCATCGTGGTGGCGCGCGAGGGCGACACGGCGATCGTCGAGACCGCCGCCGGACGCGTGCCCGCCTCGGCGAACGCAGCCGGTGTCGGCGACAAGGTCCGCATAGCCATCCGTCCCGAGCGATTGCGCGTGAGCGGCGAAGGCGTGCCGGCACGCGTGCGCGACATCGTCTATCGCGGCCCCATCACGCACGTGTACATGGAAAGCGCCGCCGGTCCGTTGCTGTCCTATCGGCAGAACACCGGCCCCGAGACGTGGCGCACCGGCGACGAGGTGCGCTGCACGTGGGACGCCGGGAGCGCCATCGCCGTCGAGCCCGAGCCGCGATGAAGAATGCGTGGGCGTGGGCGCTGCTCGTTCCGCCACTCGCCGCGGCGCTGCTGCTCTTCGTCGGGCCGCTTCTGTACCTGTTCTGGGTGAGCCTGCACACGCCTTCGCAAAGCGAGCTGTACGGCGACGCGCTGACGCTTTCGAACTACGCGGGCGTCCTGACCGACCCGTTCCACCTCTCGATCATCCGCCGTACGCTGGGCGTGGCCGCCGTCATCCTCGCCTTCGCGCTCGTCATCGGCTATCCCGTCGCGTATTTCGTCGCGCTGCAGCCCGCGCGCCGTCGAATGCGCATCCTGCTCGTGCTGCTGTTTCCGCTGATGGTGAGCAACGTCGTGCGCGCCTACGGCTGGGTCGCCATACTGGGCCGCCGCGGCGTGCTCAACACCACGCTGCGCGACCTCCGGCTGACCGACGCGCCCCTCGACCTGCTGTACACGACCGAGGCGGTCGTCGTGGCGCTCATGACCATCCTGCTGCCGTACATGGTGGTGTCGATCGCCAACACGCTGTCCGCGCTCGACCGCCGCTACGAAGAAGCCGCACAGGCGCTCGGCGCGGGCCCCGTGCGCACGTTCGTGCACGTGACGCTGCCGCTCTCCACGCCCGGTGTCGCGTCCGGCACGCTGCTCGTGTTCCTGCTCACGCTGAGCGCGTACGTCACCATCACCCTGCTCGGCGGCCCGCGGTCCAAGCTGCTGGTGAGCCTCGTCTACGACAACGTGACCGCGTTCGAGTGGCCGCGCGCTGCCGCACTCGCCTTCGTGCTGCTCGCGCTGGCGCTCGTTGTGACGGCGCTCATCCTCGCGGTGCTGCGCCCGCGCCGCGTGCAGGGCGGCGGACGATGACGCGCCGCTACTCGGCGGGACGCCTCGTGCGCGGGATCGCCACGACGATCGCCTTCATGCTGATCGTCGTGCCGATCGCCATCGTCGTGATCACCGCATTCTCGCCGCTCGACTACTTCGACTTCCCGCCGCGCAGCCTGTCGCTGCGCTGGTTCGTCGAGTTCTTCCGCCTCGAGAACATGCGCAACGCGTTCTCGCTGAGCCTGGAGCTCGCGCTCGCCGCCGCGACGCTCGGCACGCTGCTCGGGACGATGGGCGCGCTGTTCCTGGCGCGGCGGCGCGGCTTCGTCGCGGGCATGCTGCAGTCGCTGTTCCTCGCCCCGCTGGTATTCCCGACGATCATTCTCGGCGTCGCGCTGCTGCTGCTCTACAAGACGATCGGCATGCCGGTCTTTCCCGGGCTGCTGCTCGCGCACGCGATCGTGGGACTGCCCTATGCGTTCCGCACGGTGCTCGCGAGCGCGCAGGCGCTCGACCCGTCGCTCGACGAGGCGGGGCAAAGCCTCGGTGCGGGGCCATTGCGCACGCTGATGCTGGTGACGCTGCCGCTGATCTGGCAGGGCGTGCTGTCGGGCTGGCTCTTCGCGTTCATCGTTTCGTTCGGCGAGCTCAACACCGCGCTGTTCCTCACGGGGCCGGGCATCACGACGCTGCCGATCGAGATCTTCAGCTACCTGCAGTTCCAAGGCAGCCAGCTCGTGATCGCCGCCGCCTCCACGCTCCAGATCGCGCTGATCGTCGTCATGGTGGCCGTGATCGAGCGCATCGTCGGCCTCGGGCGGATCATCCGCGCACGTTGATCACGCCGCCGGGCGCCGTGCGAGCACGGCGCGGATCGTGGTGAGCGCCTCCTCGCGCTCCTGACCCGCGAGCACGAGCCTCGGGCCGCGCACGCGCTCGCTGCCCTTGCCCACTTCCTGCTGCACGAGCTTGATGAGCTGCACGAACTTCGGCACCGTGTCCATCCGCAGGAGCGGCAGGAACCACTGGTAGAGCGCGTCTGCTTTGGCGGTGTCGCCGGCCACGGCGGCGCGGAACAGCGCCATGGTCTCGCGCGGCAGCGCATTGACGAGCCCCGCGATCCACCCGACCGCGCCCACGCGCACTGCCTCGACGATCATGTCGTCGAGGCCCGCGAAGAGCGCCAGGCGCTCGCCGCACAACGCCCGCGTGGCGGTGATGCGGCGCACGTCGCCGCTCGATTCCTTGACCGCGTGGAGATTCCCGTTCTCCTTCGCGAGCTCGGCGATGTGCGGCGCAAGGAAATCCGTCCTGTAGGCGGGCGGATTGTTGTACAGCATGCAGGAGAGCGGTGTCGCGCGAATCACGGCCTGCACGTGAGCCTTCATCTCGCGCCAGTCGGTGCTGTAGACGTACGCGGGCAGCACCAGCAGTCCCGCGCATCCGGCCTTGTGCGCCGCCTTCGCGAGCGTGACGGCTTCGTGCGTGCCGAGCGACGCGATGCCCGCGACCACGCGCTCGCCGCCGATCGCGCGCACGACCGTATCGAGGATCGCCAGCTTCTCGTCGAACGCGAGCGTCGCGCTTTCGCCGAGCGATCCCAACGCCACCACGCCGTCGACGCCGCTCTCGATCTGCCACTTCGCATGGCTCGCGAGGAACGCGTGGTCCACGCCGTCGTCGGCGTTGAAGGGCGTGGTGATGGCCGAGATGACGCCGCGCCATTTCATCGAAGCACCTCCTGGGCAGAATCGGGTGGCAGAATCGGGGTCAGAGTACGTTCCCGAAAATGTACTCTGACCCCGTTGTCAGTTGTAACGGTCGGGGGACAGCATCGCCAGGTCGATCGACGGACGCTCTCCCGCGAGGATCTGTGCGGCGAGCCTGCCTGTGATGGCCCCGAGGCTCACGCCCATAATCGCGTGGCCGGCGGCAATGAGCAAGTTCGTCGCCGGGCGCGCTCGACCGAGATACGGCAGGCCGTCGGGCGAGCAGGGACGCAGCCCGCGCCACGGCTCGAGGCCGTGGAAATCCCCGGGCCCGAAGTCGGGATAGTAGCGAGGCATGGCCTCGACGATGCTGCGCACGCGCGCGCCGTTCACGCTTTCGTCGAGCCCGGCCATTTCCATCGTGCCCCCCACGCGCAGCGCCCCGCCCATCGGGCTCACGGCAACGCGCGCCTCCACGAGAATCGCACAGTGGCTCGGCAGCACGCGCGGCGCGCGCAGCGTGACGCTGTAGCCCTTGCCCGCCTGCATCGGCAGCTTCGTGCCGAGCATGCGCGCAAGATCGCTCGACCACGAGCCCGCCGCAATCACGAATTCGTCCGCTTCGAAGCCCTCCCCCTCCTCCGTCTCGAGCGCGCGAATGCGCCCCTTCTCGAGCCTGAATCCGGTGACCTTCGTGTTCCAGCGGAATCGCGCGCCGCGCGATGCGACATCGTCCTGCAGAAAGTGCACCAGCCGATCGGGTATCAGATTGGCGTCCTGGGGGAAATGAACCGAACCGGCCACGTCCAGGCGCACGCCGGGCTCGAGCGCGGCGGTGGCACGCGCGTCGAGCACGTCGGCTTTCATGCCGAGCGAGCGCGCGAGCTGCGCGGCCTGCGCTTCCTCGTCGAGGGCGTGCTGCGTCCTGCACAACATCAGCGTGCCGCACGCGCTCAAGCCGAAGCCGTCGTTCGCACGAGCGAGCGCTTCGTAGCACGCGCGGCTCGCGAGGTGCAGGTCGCGCAACAGCGGCGCCGCGCGACGCACGTGCTGCGCATTGGCCGCGTTGCGGAATTTCAGGCCCCAATCGACGAGGTCCCACGACAGCCGCGGCGCGATGTGGAACGGCGCATCCGGCTGCAGCATCCACCTGAGCGCCTGCGCGACCGCCCCGGGCGCGGCCAGCGGAACGATGTGGCTCGGCACGAGCATGCCGGCATTGCCGAACGAGCATCCGTCGCGCGTGGCGCCGTTGCGCTCGACGACCGTGACGCGCCAGCCGCGCTCGACGCAGTAGCGCGCCGTGCAAAGCCCGATGACGCCCGCGCCGACGACCGCGACGTGAAGGCTCAGGCACTCACCTCACCGGATACCCCAGCAGAACGGATCGCGCTCGTCCAGCACCTGGCTGCTCTCGGCGTTGACGAAGGCGCGCCCGGTGATGGTGGGCTCGATCGTGCCCTTCGGACGGTCGATCCACCGATACGACGCGGAGAACGTGGTGCCGAGGATGCTCTCCTGCACCCACGTCTCGCCCTCGGCGAGCTTGCCGTCGCTCGCGAGGCAGGCGAGCTTGGCGCTCGTTCCCGTGCCGCAAGGCGAGCGGTCATAGGCATCGCCGGGGCACAGCACGAAATTGCGCGCTTGCGCGCGGCCCGACCTGCTTTCGCCGAACAGCTCGACGTGATCCACCTCGCCGAATCCGGCTGCGTCGAGACGCTCGCGGATGCGGCGGCAAACGTCCGTCAGCGCGGCGGCATTGTCGAGGCTCAGCGTCTGGCCGTGCTGCTGCACCAGGAAGAACCAGTTGCCGCCGTACGCGATGTCGCCGGTCACTTCACCGACACCGGGAACGTCGACGGTCACATCCGCGCGCCGGCGGTAGCTCGCGACATTGGCGACGCTCACTTCGCCGTTCTCGCCGAGGCGCGTCGTGACCACACCCACCGGCGTGTCGATGCGATGCACGCCCGCCTCGATGCGGCCGAGATGCGCCAGCGTGGTGACGACGCCGATCGTTCCGTGGCCGCACATGCCGATGTAGCCGACGTTGTTGAAGAAGATCACGCCGGCGGAGCACTCGCGGTCCTCGGGCTCGACGAGCAACGCGCCGACGACCACGTCGGAGCCGCGCGGCTCGTTCACGACCGCCGATCGATAGCGGTCGAAGTCGCGTCGAAAGCGATCGCGCCGCTCGGCGAGCGGCCCGCGACCGAGGTCGGGCCCGCCCCCGACGATCACGCGCGTCGGCTCCCCCGCGGTGTGCGAGTCGACGATGTCGATGCGTCGAACGACGGGGTCGGAGTCGGGTTGTCGTCTACGCCCGTGCTCTGACCCCGTAATCGTGCCGCGGGGTGTCGCGTGTTCCGGCATGCGGCTAGTGTACGCCGCGCCGGAAGCGCGACTTCAACGCGGCTTCATGCGAGCGTCACGCCGTGTCGTCCCGGAACGGGCTCGCGACCTTGCGTCCGCGCGCCGCGACCACGGGCTTTTCGCGCATCGCCGAGGCACGCGCCTTGTTGGCTTCCGCGATGCCGGTCGCTGCGCCCGAAGCCGTCTTGCGCGCCTGCTCGAACGCCACGTACGAATCGCCGTTCCAGCGGCTCGTGCTGTCGTCCGGGATGGCGGTGAACGACTTCGGTGCGGCGGCCACGGATGCGCTCGCGTGGGTGCGCGCCGCCTCGAATGCCTTGAACGAGTCGCCGGTCAACCGGCTCATGCTGCTGTCGTCGGCGAACGCCGTGCCGCTTGCGAGAACGAGCGCCAGGGCCACCGCGGTTGTCGTGCGCTTCATCATGATGTCGTCTCCTTCGCTATGCGAGTCTTTCGCACCCCGCGACTCTGCGCGCGGCGCGCGCCCGCGGCGCCGGCGGATTCCATGCCGGTGGAGCGGAAGATTCGCCGCGTACGGCGTCCCGTTTCACGGCCGGGCCCCGTATGCGAGGCCGGACGCGGTCCGCGACGGCATCACGGCACGTGATGCATGTCCTGGCCGAGCATCTCCGGGATCACCAGCGTGACGCCCCGTTCGGTGACATGGAAGCGCCGGCGATCCGCTTCGCGGTCGAAGCCGACCTCGAGTCCCGGCGGCAGCACGCAATAGCGGTCGATCACGCAGCGACGCAGGCGAACGTGTCGATGCACCTCGACGTCGGGGAGGACGACGGTGTCCTCGATGCTGCAGTAGCTGTGCACGTGCACGTTGGAGAACAGCATCGAGCGGCGCACGGTCGAGCCGCTGATGATGCAGCCGCCGGACACGAGCGAGTCGAGCGCGGTGCCCACGCGGTCGGCGTGCTCGAACACGAACTTCGCGGGCGGAAGCTGCTCCTGGTACGTCCAGATCGGCCAGTCGTCGTCGTAGAGATTGAGGTCGGGCGTGATGTGCGTGAGGTCGAGGTTGGCTTCCCAGTAGGCGTCGACCGTGCCGACGTCGCGCCAGTACGGGCGGCCTTCCACCATGTTGACGCAAGAATCCGCGAAGCGGTGGCCGTGCACCTTGCAGCCGCGCGCGATCATCGACGGAATGATGTTGCGCCCGAAGTCGTGTGCGGAAGTCGGGTCCGCCGCATCGCGCACGAGCTCGTCGTAGAGGAACGCCGCGTCGAACGCGTAGATTCCCATGCTCGCCAGCGCGACGTCCGTGCGCCCCGGCGCGGGCGTGGGATTCGGCGGCTTCTCGTCGAATCGCACCACGCGCGCCGCATCGTCGAGCCCCATGACGCCGTACTGGTCGGCCAGCTCGAGGGGAACGTCCACGCACGCGATCGACGCGTCCGCGCCTCGGGTCACGTGCTCGGCGAGCAGGCGCGCGTAGTCCATCTTGTAGACGTGGTCGCCGGCGAGGATCAGCACGTACCTGGGCGCGTGGCGCCGCAGGATGTCGAGGTTCTGGTACACGGCGTCCGCGGTGCCGCGATACCACTCGACCGTCACGCGCTGCTGCGCCGGCAGCAGCTCGACGAACTCGTTGAACCGGCCGTCGAGAAAGCTCCATCCGCGCTGCACGTGCCGGATCAGGCTCTGCGCCTTGTATTGCGTGCAGATGCCGATGCGTCGCACGCCCGAGTTGACGCAGTTCGACAGCGAGAAATCGATGATGCGGAACTTGCCGCCGAACGGCACGCCGGGCTTGGCGCGCCAGTCGGTGAGCGGTCCGAGGCGGCTGCCGCGTCCGCCGGCAAGCACCAGTGCCACCGCGTCGCGCGCGAGCTCGGACATCGACGGCGTGCGCGGGTCCTGCTTCGCGGCGCCGTAGACGAACGTACCGGCGGGCTGTTCGTTGGGCATGACGAGTCGCGGCCTCGCGCTCGGGTATCGTAAGACCTCCGGGGCCGCCGGTAAATCCGGGATCGATGCGCGTCGTCTATGCAACGTCCGAGTACGCGCCGCTGGTGAAGACCGGCGGGCTGGGCGACGTCGCCGGCGCCTTGCCTTCGGCGCTGCGCCGCGCCGGCGTCGACGTCCGCGTGGTGCTGCCCGGCTACCGCCCCGTGCTGGCACGGATCGACAGAGCGCGCGTGGTCGCGGCCATCGAGCCGCTCGGACGTCTCCCCGCCGCCAACGTCGTCGAGGCGACGCTGTCCGGCGACGTCCCGGCATGGATCGTCGACAACGCTGCGCTCTACGACCGCGACGGCAACCCCTACCTCTCGGCCGCGGGCGCCGATTGGGGCGACAACGCGCTGCGCTTCGGATTGCTGTCTCGCGCGGCCGCGTGGCTCGCGCAAGGACGAGACGTCAGCGCGTGGCGCGCCGACGTGGTGCATGCGAACGACTGGCAGACGGCGCTCGCGCCCGCCTATTGCGCGCTGCTGCCGGAATACCGGAGCGCAAGCGTCATCACGATCCACAACCTTGCCTTCAAGGGCATCTTCGAGCCGCATTGGGTGACCGCTCTCGGCCTGCCCGCGTCCAGCTTCGCCATGGACGGCGTCGAGTACTACGGCCATCTTTCGTTTCTCAAGGCGGGCCTGTTCTACGCCGACGCGATCACGACGGTGAGCCCGACCTACGCGGAGGAAATCCAGCGCGAGCCGGGCGGCATGGGACTGCACGGTCTCCTCGCCGCGCGACGCGACGCGCTGACGGGCATCCTCAACGGCATCGACACCGACGCCTGGAACCCGCGCACGGACGCGCGGATCGCATGCACGTACGACGACGCGCATCTGCCGGACAAGGCTGCGAACAAGCGCGCGCTTCAGCGGGACGCCGGGCTCGCGATGGACGCCGGCGCGTTCCTGCTCGGCGCCGTGGCTCGACTGACTGCGCAGAAAGGCATCGATTTCGTCGCCGACGTCGCGGAGTCGATCGCGGCGCTGCCCGCGCAGCTCGTCGTGCTGGGGACCGGCGACGCCGCCCTCGAGGCGCGCCTGCGCGAGCTGCAGCGCGCCCTGCCGGGCCGCATCGCGGCGATCATCGGATTCGACGAGGGCCTCGCGCATCGCATCGAAGCGGGCGCCGACGCATTCCTGATGCCCTCGCGCTTCGAGCCTTGCGGGCTCAACCAGATGTACAGCCAGCGCTACGGCACGCCGCCGGTCGTGCATGCGACGGGGGGCCTCGTCGACTCGGTCGTGGATTGCACGGCGCAGACGCTCGCGGCCGGCACGGCGACCGGGTTCGCCTTCCACGAGCCGACCGGCGCCGCTCTGATGCACGCCGTACGGCGCGCCTTCGACGTGTGGCGCCACCCGCCGGCCTGGCGGGAGCTCCAGCGTCACGGCATGGCCCGGGATTTCGGCTGGGATCGTGCGGCGGCGGCGTATGCGGACGTTTACGAGCGGGTCGCGGCGCGGAGGTGAGGCCCGAACAAGCGCTTGCGCAACTGTCGGCGGATGCTGTAGCGGCCAGGGATCGGCAGCGGCCAGGGACGGTCCCACGGCCGCGCGCCGACGAGGTAGCGGTCGATCGCGGCGTGCATCATCCGCCGCTGCACGGCGCCTACGACGCGCTGCCGCGAACCGAGCACGGCGAGCGACGTGCGATCGACGTCAGCCACGCCGCGCTCGGCCAGGTAGCTCATCATCGTGTGAAGCGACGCGATCGCGAGCTCCGTCTGCGACGTGTAAGGTAGCGGCCCGAGGTCCAGGCTCGAGGGAGAGCGGCTCACGATGAAGACGGCGTCGAACAGTGCGGGCAGGCAGGTCGGATGCACCTTCACCGCGTAGTGCGCCATGTCGTGCGCCCATGCATGGGCGAGATAGAGGAGCTGCAGCTCGTCGGGCAGTCGCAGCACCTCGCGGCCGTGGAACGTCGACGGCATCGACCGCGCGCGAAGGTAGGCCGAGCCGAACACGTCTTCCGCGTCGACGTTCTCGAACAGCGCTTCGTGGACCTCGACCCATACTTCGCGCTCGGGGTCGCGCAGGGGTATGCCGTGGTTGGAGACGGTCCAGGGCTCCAGACCGCGCGCCGGCGCGTATGCGCGCTGAACGAGCGCTGCCTCGACTGCGGCACGTGCGGGCGCCGGCACGAGCACGTCCACGTCGCCCATCGGCCTCAGATGGCCCGCGGGATAGTGCTGTTCGCTCACCGATATGCCCTTCAGGAGCGTCACCGGGACCCCCAGCGCGCGGCAGGTGTCGATGACCTCGCACGTCGTCTCGATGCGATTGCCCTGCCACACCTGGGCCGTGAGATCGGCAGCGTGCAACGCCTCGCGCCATCTGGCCCGTGCCGTGGCGCCGGTATCGCGAAGCCCACGATGGAGCATGGGCCCGAGACCACCATCCAGAATCCATTCCAGCTCGCGATCGTCCCGCGTCTCGAGCGGAGAAATCGGTGGCGGCGGGCCCCCGCGCGCCAGGGCTGCGGCGTAGGCCAGCAGCTCGCGGGCCAGCGGGCTACGCGAAGGTCCCAAGCTGCGGAAGTTCAATTTCGATCACCTGGAACGAAGCTCTCCCCATGACGCGATGGCGGCACCGCGAGGCAGGCCTCATGGTCCGCGAGGTCGACGGCGAGATCGTCATCCTCGACACCGTATCGAACCGCATTCACCAGCTCAACGCAACGGCGAGCGCGATCTGGCGCGCGTGCGACGTACCTACGTCCGTCGGACAGATCGCCGCGGTCCTTGCGGATCTTTTCGATGTAGGAGAGCATGTCGCTACGGCGGACGCGCGAGCGGCGCTGGAGCGTTTTCGTGCCCTGGACCTGTTGAGGGCAGCACCGGACGACCAGGGGTAAGGCTGTCGACATACGCAGGGGGATTCGCATGCCGAAACCGAACGCCTCCCGGCGCGGCTTCGTCAAGAAGGCAGCGTACGTTGCACCGGCAATCCTGACGTTGAAGGCCGCACCGGCTTTTGCGAAGAAGGGGTCGGACAAAGACCCCAAGCCGAAGCCTCACAGTTAGGCGAGGTCGGGTCCTAGCCGTGGTGCCGCGCACCGGCGCCGCGGAGCGCCTGCCCCTGCAATTCGAGATCCTCGGCCAGCGGGTCGCCGTGGCGTGCAGCGACCCGGGCGCACGCGCGCTCCTGCTCGACAACTTCGGCCCGATGGCTCGCTCGCGCGGCGCGGCGCCTGTGCGGCTACGCTATTCGATCGCTGCCCGCCCCCGCGCTTCGTACGTCGTGAGCCGCCACCGCGGACCGAAGCACACGGGTGACCTCGAGGATGTCCTGTTCTTCCTCGAGCAGGACATCACCGTCGAGCTGCAGAAGGCCCGCCCCGACCTGCTGTTCCTGCACGCCGCCACGCTCGAGCGCCGCGGGTGCGCCGTCGTCATCGCGGGCGAATCGGGCACGGGAAAATCGACCACGACGTGGGGATTGCTGCACCGGGGATTCGGCTATCTCAGCGACGAGCTGAGCCCCGTGGACATGGATACGCTGTCGGTGCATCCCTACGCGCACGCGCTGTGTCTCAAGGGCCCGCCGCCGTGCTACCCGCTGCCGGATCGCGCCATCAGGCTGCGGCGGACCGTTCACGTAGCGGCAGCGGACCTGCCGGCTCCGACGCTGGCGCAGGCGAGACGCATACAGGCCCTCTTTCTGCTCGACCGCCGCACAGCCCGGGCGGCCGGCACCGTTCGCCGGCTGACGACCGGAGAGGCCGTCGCGCGCCTGTACGTCACCGTCCTCAACGCGCTTGCGCACAGCGCGCGTGGCATCGACGCCGTGCTGCGCATCGCCTCCAGCGTACCGTGCTATGCAATCGCCGCAGGAGCGCTCGAGACGACGTGCGCCGTGATCGGGACGACCGTGGACCGCCACATCCCTGCCGCGCCGAGGTCGAAACGTGCGAAGCCGCGCGACGGCCGGATGTGACGCGTCAGCCCGATTTTCGCCGTCCGGGGCGTTGCCGCGGGTGGCCTCGGCGGCGGGGAAGGCCGGCACGCGCCGCCGACTCGAGCAGGCACGGCCTTGCGGTCTCCCAACGGGGCCGTGCTGAGGAAACTTCTTAGCCAATCAGGCTAAATTCCTGATATGCTGCGCGCCATCGCTGAAACCGGGTTCACTGCCATGTCCCGACCGCAGCAAATGCGTCAGCACCACGCAAGCCGGCCGAACCGATGTCGACCGGCTTTTTAATGAAACGCATCGCTGTCGCCTACAATGCAGTCCACTGGCACCACAATTGCTGCATCGCGCCCGCGCCCGGAACGTCTTTGAGGTAATCGACCGCATGTCTGCCGCCCTTCGATCGGCCGCGCCCTCCGGCGTCGTGTCCGAGCTCGCGTTCGCCCGGGCGCAACGCAACACGGTGCTCATCGTCGACGATCTGTTCTCGAGCCGGCTGCTGCTGGCCGAGATCGTGCGGCAGATCGACGGCAAGCTGAACCTGGAGCTCTTCGACACGCCCTCGCGCGCGCTGGAGTTCGCGCGCAACAATCGCGTCGACATCGTCCTCACCGATTACAAGCTGCCCGAGTTCGACGGCATCGAGCTCGTAAAGCAGCTGCGCGCCCTGCCCCATTGCGTCGACGTGCCGATCGTCGTGATCACGGTGGTCGACGACCGCAAGATCCGCTACGACGCGCTCGAGGCCGGCGCCACCGACTTCCTCATCAAGCCGCTCGACGACCACGAGACGCGCGCGCGCTGCGCCAACCTGCTCGAGCTTCGCCGGCACAAGATCGTGCTGTCGGACCAGGCGCGCGTGCTGCAGTACCAGGTGGACAAGTCGGTGGCCGAGATCCACGAGCGCGAGCTCGAGACGCTCGCCAAGCTGGCGAAAGCCGGCGAGTTCCGCGACAAGAACACCGGCAACCACCTCACCCGCATGGCGAAGTATTCGGCGCTGATCGGGCAGAACCTCGGCCTCGGTGCGGAGACCGTGCACGTGCTCGAAGTGGCCGCGCCCATGCACGACATCGGCAAGATCGGCATTCCGGACGCCATCCTGCTGAAGGAAGGGCCGCTCACGCACGAGGAAGAGGAGACGATGCGCAACCACCCGCGCATCGGCTACGACATCCTGAAGGGGTCGCCGTCGAAGTACCTGTCGATGGGCGCGATCATCGCGCTCGGCCATCACGAGAAATTCGACGGCTCGGGCTATCCCAACGGCCTGCATGGCGAGGACATCCCGCTCGTGGCCCGCATCGTCGCGGTGGCGGACGTGTTCGACGCGCTCGTGTCCGAGCGCCCGTACAAGCACGCCTGGCCCGTCGACCAGGGCATCGAGTACCTCAAGTCCCAGCGCGGCAAGCATTTCGACACGCGCACCGTCGACGCATTCCTCGCCGACCGCTCGCGCATCGAGGCGATCCTGAGCGAGTTCGGGGACTAGCGTTCGCCGGCGCGGTGTGACGAGCACACCGCGGCTCTCGCCTTTCCAGCGGCTCCTCATCGGGGAGGGCGTCTCCAACTTCGGCTCCATGCTGAGCCGAGTGGTCATCCCGTGGCTCGCGACGCTGGCGCTTGCCGCCACGCCGTTCGAGCTCGGCCTGTTGAGCGTGGCCGACGTGCTCGCCGGCGCAGCAGGCACCGTGCTCCTCGGTGCGACCGTGGATCGCGCGAGCAAGCGCGCCGCGATGCTCTACGCCGACCTTGCCCGCGCCGCGCTGATGGCCGTGCTCGTGGCCCTGACGATCGCCCATGCGCTCGCATTGTGGGCCGTCGTGCTTGCCGCCGCGGTATCGGGTCTGCTGACGGTGACGTTCGAGCTGGCGCGCTCGGCGTGGATGGCTCGCCACGTGCCGTCCGGGCAGCTCGCCCGGGGCAATGCGCAAATGTCCGTCGCCGGAAGCATCGCGGAGACGCTCGCGTTCGCGCTCGGCGGATGGCTGTACCAGTGGCTCGGTGCCGCGCTCGCGCTCGCCCTGGACGCCTTCAGCTACCTCGCGTCCGCGACCTGCGTGCGCGGTCTCGCGCCCGACACCGCGACGTCCGCGAGCCGCCATCGCGGCATCGGCGCCGGCCTCGTCGCCGAAGCGCGGGCCGGCGTGCGGATGATCGCTGCGAAGCCCGTGCTGCGCGTGCTCGCAACGCTCGAGGTGCTCACTGCGTTGGGGACGAGCCTCGCGGCCACGAGCTACATGATCTATGTCGCACGCGATCTCGCGCTTTCGACCGGGATCCTGGGAACGATCTTCGCCTGCGGCGGTGCCGGCGCTCTCGCCGGCGCCGCGCTGGCGCCCCGCATCGGCGGCGCGCTCGGCCATGGCGGCGCGATTGCGGGCGGGCTGCTGATGCTCGCCCTGGGCGCTGCATGCATACCCATCGCGAATGGATCGACGCCGCTCATCGCGATCGCATTGCTCATCACGCATCAGGTCGTGGGCGATGCCGGCCGCGCCGCCTTCGACGTGCACGACCGCACGCTGCGTCAAACGTCGGTGGAAATGCCGGCCGTCGCGAGGGTCGACGCCGGCATACGCACGCTCGGCCAGGTCGCGACCCTCGTGGGCGCGCTGGCCGGCGGCTTGTTCGCCAACCACTACGGCGCACGCAGCGCGCTCGTCGTGTCGGCGACGTTGTTCGGCGTGGCGGCGCTCGTGGCCGCCTTCAATTCCGCTCGGCTGGCAGGCGATCTTCCGCGTGCAATGCCAGGAAATCGCGCACTGCGTCGCTCGCGCGTGCGGTGATCTGCGCAGCACCGGGCCGCCGCGCCACGCCGAGCAGCAGGCGCAGCATGAGATCGCCCCACAGCAGCGCCAGGAATTGCGCCGCCAGCGCCTGCGCATCGCCCGGTGGAACGAGTCGGAGCTCCACCGCCTGATCCAGCAGCCGCGCAAGGGCCGCCTGGTTGGCCTTGCGCCCGGCCTCGTGCAGCACGCGCGCGGCCTCGGGCGCACGCAAGGCGTCGGCGATCGCCAGCCGGTGAACGCCGACGACGGCGCCATCGGTCGCGTGGCGCAGCGTCGATTCACCGAACGCCTGCAGCGCGCGCTCGAGCGACGCGCGATCGCGCAGCGGCCATTGCTCGATCGGCGCCCGCATGCGCGCGGCGCGCGCCTCGATGCACGCCGCCAGCATCGCCTCCTTGCTGTCGAATTGCGCGTACAGCTCGCGCTTGGACACGCGCGCGCGCGTGGCGATGTCGAGCGTGCTCGCCTGCGCGAACCCGTGCTCGGTGAACGCCGCGAATGCGGCCTCGAGGATGCGCGCGCGCACGGCATCCGACCCGCTCCCCCGCGCACCGGACCCGTTCCCGCCCTTGCGTCTCATGCCGGCATGTTGACATGGTACCCATGCGTACCATACCATGTCCTCTCCGGGCGTTGGTACTAAAGGGTACCACTGCCGTCGTTGTGACCTCTGGGAAGCGAAGGAGAGCATCATGGACGTGATCGGTGCATTGGTCGTCGGGTTGATCGTCGCGGTGGACGTGGTAGCCCTCGTCGGGCTCGCCGACATTCCGCCCCGGGCGCGCGCCGTGGCCGCGGGCCTCGCGGCCGCATGGCTGGCCGGGATCGTCGGCTTCGCCGCACTGGGCGGCTTCGCACCTGGCGCGGCGGGGCCGGTCCCCACGCCGGTGGTCCCGTTCGCCGTCTTCGTCATTGCAGGCGCGATCGCCTGGAACGCGTGGCCGGCGTTTCGCGCGGCCCTGCTGTCCGTTCCGCTCAGCGCGCTCGTCGGCATCAACGTCTTTCGCGTGGCCGGCGCGTTCTTCGTTCTGCTCTGGATGCAGGATCGGCTGGCCGCGCCGTTCGCGCCGTCGGCCGGCTTCGGCGACGTGATCACGGGCCTCGTCGCCATGCCGCTCGCGCTCGCCATCGCGCGCGGCCGCATTCCGTCCAGGGCCCGGCTTGCGCTCTGGAACGCGTTCGGCACGCTGGATCTCGTCGCCGCGATCGCGTTCGGCGCGCTGTCCGCGCCCGGCGCGCCATTTCGGATCTTCACGCACGAGCCGGGCACGCTGGCCATGACCATGCTGCCGTGGGTCATCGTGCCGACCTTCCTGGTGCCGCTGTATCTGCTCACGCACCTCATCGTCGCAACGCGCCTGCGCGCGCTCCATCGCGGCGACACGCCGATGCCGCTCGCGCGCGGTCTACCGGCCTGATCCGAGCCGCGCGACGATGTCCTGCCTGTCGCGCGGCACCTCGGCCCAGGCATCGCCGTGCTCGCGCACGTGCGCGAGCACGGTGTCGATGCGATAGTCCGCCGGGTACCCGCGCGCGAGCGCGCGCCACGCGAGCGGCATCGACACCGGTGCGCCCGGCAGGCCGCGCGGAGAGAACGGCACCGGCATCGACTTGCCGCGTGCGTTCATGTTGGTGTCGATGAACACCTTGCCGGTGCGCCTTTCCACCGACCACTCGGTGGTGATCGCATCGGGATGCTCTCGCAGGAGGTGCTCGCCGATCAATCGGGCGACCTCGCGCGCGTCGTCGTAGCGCAGCGCGCGGCGCATGGGCACGACCACGTGCAGGCCGGTCTTTCCCGAGGTCTTCACGAACGAGTCGAGCCGCGTGCGGGCGAGCAGCGCCTTCAGCCACGCCGCGGCCTCGCGCGCGCGGTCGAATGCCTGCGCGTTGAACTCGGGATGCCGGCCCGCCGGCTCGCGACCGGAGTAGATGAACGGATCGACGTCGAACAGGACGTAATCGGGGTATTCGATCACCGAGTCGCGAAGCGCGGCCTCCGAGCGCGCGAAGTCCGTGCTCGAGGGCTCGTCGCCCGAGCCGGGCGTCACGCGCGAATGCCACGCATGCAGCTCCAGCGCCCCCATGTGACCGAGCCACAGCAGCGTCGCGAGGTTGTTGCACAGGATGTAGTCGTCGGCGTGGCCCTTGCTCTGCGAGAAGATCGCCGTGCGCGCCACGAACGGCGGCACGCGCACCTCCCAATGCTTCTGCCGCACGCGGCGGCCGGCGATGCCGGTGGGCCAGCGGAACAGCGTGAGCGGTCGATCGGCGATGTGCGGAAGGAGCACCGGCGCGACGCCGAGCAGGTAGCGCAGCAGGTCGCGCTTGGTCACCGCCGCAGTTCCCAGCGCGCGATCCGCCGGCCAGTATGCGCGCGACAGGTGCGTCACGCCGAACGCGTCGTCCTCGACGGCGAGCTCGACGTCGTCCTCCGCCGTGTCGAGCATCGCGAGCAGCCGCTTGCGCTCGCGGTCCCACGCCGTCCGTCGGGCCTTCATGCGCCACCGCTTGTCGTATTGCCGTCCGACAGACGAGCGGCGGTTTGCGTTCGCGGGGTGCGTGCGATAGCATCTATGACATTGGCATAAGCCCTCCTCGACGCATGACGTATCGGATCGTGCGCATCGTTGCGTGCACGGCGGCCTTCCTTTTCGGGCAAGGCGCGCTCGCCCAATGTCCCGCGAGCGTGCCGGCGCAAGGCGCGCCGCCGGGCGCCCCGGTGTTCCCCGCGGACAACTGGTGGAACGCGGACATCTCCTCCGCGCCCGTCGACCCGAATTCGACGAGCTTCATCGCGTTCATCGACAACGGCGGCACACGCCATCTGCATCCCGATTTCGGCGGCGAGGAATCGCCCGGCAGCACCGGCATCTACGGCATGCCGTACGCGGTGGTCGACGGCGCGCAGCCCAGGCTCGCGGTGACGTTCGGCTACGCCGACGAGAGCGACGGCGTCGACGCGAACGGCAACGGGGTTGCGTTCTATCCGATTCCGGCGCAGGCGATCGACCAGGCGCACTGGATCGAAGGCGGCGCGCCCGGGAAGGTGGATCAGCGCGACGATTCGGACCGCCACCTCATCATCGTCGATTGCACCAACCGCTACTTGTACGAGCTCTACAACGTCTACTACGACACGGCGCACGGCAAGTGGCTCGCAGGCTCGGGGGCGTTCTTCGACATGAACGCGAACCACCGGCGCCCGGACGGCTGGACGTCGGCCGACGCCGCAGGGCTCGCGATCTTTCCGGGACTCGTGCGCTACGACGAGGCGTGGAATCCGAACGTGGCCGAGATCGACCACGCGTTCCGCGTGACCGTGCGTGCAACCAACGGCTACGTGTACCCCGCGTCGCACCGCGCGGGCTCGACCGCGGGCGCGCTGCCCATGGGTGCGCGCCTTCGGTTGCGCACCAGCGTGAACGGCGCCGATCCCGCGCTGCGCACGAGCGATCCCAACGTGCGCAAGATCTTCCGCGCGATGCAGAAGCACGGCCTGATCGTCGCGGACAACGGGTCGGACATGTTCGTCACCGGCACGTTCGACACGCGCTGGAACAACTCGATCCTCAATCCCGCGTTCGCGCTGCTGAGCGCGAGCGACTTCGAGGTCGTGCAGCTCGGATGGAAGCCGGGCACCGCCGCGGCTGCCGCGCTCGCCGGCATGAGCGTGAATCCTGCCGGCGTCGTCGGCGGCAATGGTGCGACGGGCACGGTGACGCTCACGCGCGCCGCGCCGGCCGGCGGCGCGACCATCGCGCTGTCGAGCGCAAGCGCTGCCGCCAAGGTGCCGGCGAGCGTCACCGTTGCCGCGGGCGCGACATCGGCGACGTTCGCCGTCACGACCAGCGCCGTCACGACGTCGACGCTCACGACGCTGACCGCGAGCTACGGCGGCGCGAGCCAGGGCACCACGCTTCGCATCGACCCCGCGCCGCCGCCGATCAAGCTGGTGAGCGTCATGCTCGGCAAGTGGAGCGTGGCGGGTGGCGGAAAGGTCACGGGGCGCGTCAATCTGTCGGCGCCGGCGCCCGCCGGTGGCGCCGTGGTCGCCCTGCGAAGCAGCAATGCCGCCGTCGGCTCGGTGCCCGCCACGCTCACGATACCGTCGGCCGCGACGACGCAAACGTTCACGATCGTCACCCGTCGTCCGCCGAAGAGCACGAGCGTGACCCTCTACGCGACGTACGCCGGCATGCAGAGATACGCCGTGCTGAAGGTGTTGGCGCCCTAGCCTTTCGGTCGCCGCGCGGTACGTCCCGCAGCCGTAGCCGCTACACGCGGACGGTGACGCGCACCGAGTCCGGGGCCCGGCGCATGAGGGTCGCGGTGACGCGGTCGCCTGCGCGCTCGAAGCACAGGTCGACGCGCTGGCCGGCGACGGCCAGGTCGTGCACCAGCAGCCGATCGATCTCGCTCGGCAGCTCGGGACGATCGATGTGCACCTCGCCGCTCCATGCATCGATGGCGAGGCCCAGCGCCGCCTGCAGCATCATGAAGATGGCCCCCGACGACCACGCCTGCGGCAGGCACGCCACCGGATAGCCGACCGGCGGCTCGCCGGCGGCGCGCGCGAAACCGCAGAACAGCTCCGGCAGTCGCATGCCGAAGTGATGCGCGGCGCCGAAGATCTCGTCGATCAAGTGACGTATGCCGGTGCGGTCGCCGTATCGCGCGATGCCGGCGGCGCACACGCCCGTGTCGTGCGGCCACACCGAGCCGTCGTGATACGACATCGGGTTGAACCGGGCGGCACGGTCGCACAGCGTGCGCACGCCCCAGCCGTTGTCGAACGCGCTCGACAGCAATTGCGCGCTCACCTGCCGCGCGCGATCCACCGAGGGCAGGCCCGTGAAGAGCAGGTGCCCGGCATTCGATGCGCGAACGCGGCACAGCTCGCCCTCGCCGTCGATCGCGATGGCATAGAAGTTCGCGTCGGGCATCCAGAAGCGCCGCTCGACCGCGTCGCGCAGGCGCT
The DNA here is from genome assembly GCA_036406955.1 of Casimicrobiaceae bacterium. GTDB lineage: Bacteria > Pseudomonadota > Gammaproteobacteria > Burkholderiales > Casimicrobiaceae > VBCG01. The sequence continues at coordinate 7,395 of DASXAF010000149.1, read as the reverse complement.
CGGCCGACTCACGCCAGCGCTTTTCGAGCGCGGCGTCGCCGCGATGCGCCGCGAGCTCCGCCATGGCGAGCCGGGCGGCGTAGACATAGCCCTGCACTTCGACCAGCGCGATCGCGCCTTGCGCAAGGCGGCCGTCGGCGTGGAAGATCGAGTCGACGCTGTCCTTCCATCCCTGATTCGCGAGGCCCGAGCTCTCCCCGCGCGCGTAGTCGAGAAAGCCGTCGCCGTTGGAGTCGCCCGCGCCCTCGATCCAGTCCATCGCCGCGCACAGCGACGGCCACAGCTCGTCGACGAACGCGAGATCGGCGGTGCGCCGCGCGTACGCGCCGGCGAGCATCACGAACAGCGGCGTCGTGTCCACGCCGCCGTAGTAGCGCTCGAACGGCACCTCGCGCAACGCCGCCATCTCGCCCTTGCGCGTCTCGTGCATGATCTTGCCGGGGGCCGAATCCTGGAAGCGCGACGTCTCGCGCGCTTGCGTGCGTGCAAGAAACGACAGCACGCCGCGCGCGAGGCCGGGATCGAGCCACAGCGTCTGAAGGGCCGTGACGATCGCGTCGCGGCCGAAGGGCGTGGAGAACCACGGGATGCCCGCGAACGGATACGGCCCGGTCGGCATTTCGGTCTCGAGCAGCGCAAGATCCGCGCGCGACTTGTCGATCCACAGATTGAACAGGCGCCCCGACGTGCGCAGCGTGGCGCCTCGGCGCCGCTTGCAGCGCATCGCGATGCGCGCGCGCGCCGCAGCCTCGCGGTAGCGCGACTGGCCCGGCTCGGCGACGTCGGGCCCGATCTCGAGGTACAGCATCTGGCGCGCGCGGCGCTGCAGCAGCAGGTTGAACTCGGCATGGTCGTGGTCGAGGACGTCGGGCACGCGCGAGAACGCGATCGCCGACACGCGCTCGACCTCGTCCAGGCCGTCGTAGCGGAAGCGTACGTGCCGCTTGCCGACCTCCGGCGCGAGCATCCGTCCGCGGCGCGCGCGATGATGCCCGCGCACCTCGAAGATGTCCGCGAAGTCGGCGGCGAAGCCGAACGTCAGCGGCGCAGGCACGGCGCGCTCGCCGTAGTTCGTCAGCGTGATGCGCTCGTACAGGTGCTCGTCCCAGAGCAGCCGCGAACGCTCGATGTGGATCACGCCCTCGGGTGTCGCGCGGTCGCCGAGCTGCGGAAGCGGCCGGTTGGTCACGTTGGCGTGGAACAGCACGTTGTCCGAGCTCACGCCCGAGCCGAGCAGCGCCGGCACGGTGCCGCCGACGGTGAGGCGGAACATCGACAGCACGCGCGTGTCGTTGCGAAACAGGCCGTCGGCGCCGCCGCGCACGTCGCCGAGCGCATCGGCGACGAGGAACGTATAGTCGTGCTTCAGCGCATACGACCCGATCGGGCCGCGCACTTCGGCGTCGGTCACCGGCTCAGACGCGCTCATACTCCGCCACCCGGGTGCCGCGCTCGCCGTCGCGCCCGAGCACGCGCGCATAGACCTCGAGATAGCCGCGGGCCATGGCGCGCGCCGAGAACCGTCGCTCGAACACGCGGCGCACGTGCGCGCGATCGATGGTGCCGATGCGCGCGACCGCCTCCACCGCCTCGTCCTCGGAATGCACGATGAAGCCGGTCTCGCCGTGATCGATCACTTCGCCGACCGAGCCGCAGCCCCAGGCGATCACCGGCGTCCCGCAGGCCATCGCCTCGATCATCACCAGGCCGAACGGCTCCGGCCAGTCGATCGGGAAGACGAGCGCGGCGGCACCACCCAGCAATGCGTTCTTGTCGCGGTCGCCGATCTCGCCCAGGAACTCCACCGGCGGCTGCATCATCAGCGGCTCGATCGCCTCGTCGAAGTACGAGCGATCGACCGCGTCGATCTTGGCGGCCATGCGCAGCGTCATGCCGGCGCGGCGAGCGATCCGGATCGCGCGGTCCGGGCGCTTCTCCGGCGAGATGCGGCCGAGGAAGGCGAGGTAGCCTTCGTGTCGCGGCGAGAATCGCAGGAGGTCCTTCGGCAGGCCATGGTGCACGGTGCCGACCCACTTGACGAAAGGCAGCGGCTCGCGCTGCGCCCGCGAGATCGACACCAGCGGGAAATGCGACCAGCGGCGATACAGCGGTGCAAGGTCGCTCAGGTCGAGCCGCCCGTGCAGCGTGGTGACCGTGTGCCGCGCCTGCGACTCGAAGAACGGGAACTGCAGGGGATCGATGTGGAAGTGCAGGATGTCGAACTCGTCGGCGCACGCGCGCACGTCGAACAGCATGGACAGATGCGCGGCGACGTCCGACTTGAGCGGATTGGGGTCGAGGCGGATGGCCTGCTCACGCACGGCAACCATGCGTGCGCGCGTTCGCGAGTCCGCGCTGCCGAACAGAGTCACGTCGTGACCCATGCTCACCAGCTCGTCGGTCAGCCAGGCGACGACCCGCTCGGTGCCGCCGTAGAGGCGCGGCGGGCTGGATTCGTACAGGGGAGCAATCTGGGCGATACGCATGAGGCGACGACGCGGTAGGATGCGACCGGCGGCAGCGTGGAAGCTGGTGCCACCCGCGGCACGAACCGCACTATTACGGTAGACCGGCGGCGACGGCGAAGTTTCCGGGCACGGTGCAATGCCGGTGCCACCTCGACCGACGGCCCACCGGCGGCGCGCCGCAGTCAGTCGTTCTTGAACCGATCGAGTGAGGCAACGCAATGGCAGACCAGGAGCAGTCTCATCGGATATGGACCCGTGCGCTGGGCAGCGCGGCGCTGGGCGCGATGGCGATGTACGTCTTGGACCAGGATCGCGGACGCCGCAGGCGGGCGATCGCGACCGACCGCGCACGCCGCCTCGCGCTCGATTCGCGCGATGCGATGCGCGCTGCCGCACGCGACGTCTCGAATCGCCTTCGCGCCGTGCGGGCACGCGCGGGACACCTGTTCCGCGAGGAAGCCGTGCCCGACGACCTGCAGCTCATCGAGCGCGTGCGCGCGAAGATCGGCCGCCTGGTGGCGCACCCGCATGCAATCCAGGTCGGCGCGAACCAGGGACGCATCACGCTGAGCGGGCCGGTGCTGGCAAGCGAAGTGGACCGCCTGCTCCATGCCGTGCGCGGCGTGCACGGCGTGTCGGAGCTCGAGGATCAATTGCTGGCCTACGAGCGATCGGCCTCCATTCCCAGTCTGCAGGGTGGCAAGATGCAGTCGGTCGCGCGCGGCGACCTGGTGCCATGGACGCCCGCGCTGCGCACGGGTGCGATGGTCGGCGGTGCGCTGGCCACGCTCTACGGCTTGCGCCAGCGCAACGCTTCCGGCGTCGCGCTCGTCATGCTCGGTCTCGCGCTCGCGCTGACCGGCGCGAGCAGCGCTCCGGCGGATCGGCTGGTGCGGTACGCACGCAATCGGCGCCGGCACTGAGGGCGGCGCTCACTCCAATCCCCTCACCCCGGCCCTCTCCCCCGCCTGCGGGGAGAGGGAGATCCCACGGGGAGCGCACCAAGTCGGTCATGAAAGTCGCGACCTGGAACGTCAACGGGATTCGTGCGCGCGAGGCGCAGCTCTGCGACTGGCTCGGCCGCGACCGTCCCGACGTAGTGTGCCTGCAGGAGCTCAAGGCCAAGCCCGAGCAGATCCCCGAGCGCTGCAACCTGCCCGACTACCACACGTACTGGCACGGCGTCGGCGCGTACTCCGGCGTCTCGCTGCACGTGAGCAGGGCGCTGTTCGACGCCGACCCGCAATTCACCCATCCCGAGTTCGACATGGAGACGCGCATCGTCCAGGTCGAGTTCGGCAACCTCGTGCTCGCCTCGGTGTACGTTCCCAACGGCGGCAAGGACTACGCGGCCAAGATCGACTTCCTCACGCGCCTCGCGGACTGGTCGGCACGAGTGCACGCGGAGGGCCGCGAGCTCATCCTGTGCGGCGACCTCAACATCGCGCACAGCGACATGGACGTCCACCCGAAGGAGCGCAAGCCGGGCGTCATCGGCCAGCGTCCCGAGGAGCGCGAGCTGTTCGACCGCCTGCTGGGCGGGCACATGGTCGACGTGTGCCGCGCGCTGCAGCCGGAGAACTCGGAGCTCTTCACGTGGTGGCCGCCGTGGCGCAACATGCGCCAGCGCAACATCGGCTGGCGCATCGACTACATCCTCGCGTCGCGCTCCATCGCGGACCGCGCGAAGAGCTGCATCGTGCTCGCCGACGTGGGCACGAGCGACCACGCGCCGTTGATGATGACGACGGAGTAGTCCGACGCGCTGCGAGCTACGCCTCGCCGTCACGCTCCAGCCAGGCAATCGTCTCGCTCATTGCCTGCTCTGTCGTGACATTGCGACCACTCGCGTAGGCAGCTTCGTACCAGTCCTTGCCGAGCATCCGGCGCGGCTTCTTTCGCAGTTCCTCGAGGACCGCATCGTCGATGAGGATATTTCGGAGCCCACCCATCCGGTCGAGCGTTGCGTCGAAGACAGACTGCAGGCGCACCGCGCGTTCCCACTCACTGTTTGCCGCAGCGAGAAGCGCGGCAAGATCGATGCTGAGTATTGCCCGGAATTGGGAATCCAGCTCGCGGGAAACGCGAATTGATTCGACGAGCGGTTGTGTCGCACGATCCAATCTGCCGCGCGCGATCGATACGCGGACGATTTGTTCCAGAAGGACGTGCGACCGTTCGCGATTGTCGGAATCGTGTCCCGCCAGCGCCTCGTCCAGGTAGGCGGCGGCCGCGTCGAAATCGCATTGCATCCTGCAGATCAAGGCTTTGGTCTGGAGCGCAATGCTCAGGTGTGGCGGGCCGAGGCGTCTGGCGACTGTCAGCTGTTTCTCGGAGTACTCCAAGGCATCGGCAAGATCTCCGCAGTATAGTCGCGCCCACGCAAGGTGGTTCAGGCACAAGGCGATCAGATCCTCGTCGTCATGTTCGCCGGCGATGGTGAGCGCCTCCTTGAGCGGTTCGATCGCATCGGGGACTCTGCCGGACAGGCGCTGAACCACCCCAAGCGAGAGCAGCGCGCGAGCTCTGCTGATTGAACGGTCGGCGCCGGGTCTGGCAAGCGCCTCGGTGCAGACCTGGCGGCCCAGCACGAATAGCCCGCGATTGTGCCAGTACATGCACATGTTGAATGCGAGTTGCAACCCTCGATCAGTACCATCCGGATCATGGTCACACCATGCGTGTGCAGCCAGCAGGTTCGACAGCTCACGGTCGACACGCGCCAGCCAGCTTTTCGCCTCGCGGGCGTAGAGATTGGGACGAGCACGTTCGGAGAGGGCGAGAAAATAGGCGAGATGCCGACTCCTGGCAGCATTCGCAGAACCGGATTCGACCAGGCGATCCTGCGCGTACTGCCGCACGGTTTCCAACATGCCGTAGCGCAGCTCGGCCGGTGCGCTGCGCTCGACGACCACGAGCGACAGGTCGACGAGTCGCTCGAGCCGCTCGAGGGCTTCGCCTTCGTCGCCACGTTCGCCCACAACGGCGGCGGCACCTTCAAGCGTCCACCCCCCGGCAAACACCGAAAGACATTGCAACCATCGTTGCTCGTCCACCGTGAGCTGCTCGTAACTCCACTGCAGCGTAGCAAGCAGCGTTTGATGTCGTGGCATGGCCCGCGCACGTCCGGCCAGCAGGGTAAACCGGTCTGCAAGCCTGCCGCGAATCTGATCGATGGAAAGGATCTTCAGCTTCGCTGCGGCGAGCTCGAGCGCCAGCGGTATGCCGTCGAGGCGGCGGCAGATCTCGGCTACAGCGCCGACGTTTGCGTCATCGAGGCGAAACTGCGACACCACATCGGTCGCGCGCTCGACGAAGAGCTGGACCGATTCAGCCTGCCGCACAGCTTCGATGCTCTGATCTGCGGCCGCCGGCATCGCCAGCGATTGGACTGCGAACATGCGCTCGCCGGCGATGCCAAGTCCTTCGCGGCTGGTCACGAGAATGTGCAAGCGCGGTGCCGCACGGAGCAGCGGCTCCGCAAGCGCGACGCATGCATCGAGCAGGTGCTCGCAGTTGTCCAGCACGAGCAACGCACGGCGATCGGCAAAGTGTCGTACCAGTGTCTCTTCGATCGTCTTGTCCGGCTCCTCGCGCACGTCAAAGGCGGTTGCTACGGACAATGCGACGCGTTCGGGTTCCGCGATTGGCGCCAAGTCGACGAAGCACACGTCGCCGTCGAAGGACGGTAGCAACAGCTCGGCGAGGCGGATCGCGAGGCGAGTCTTGCCACAGCCGCCGATGCCAGTCAGCGTCAGCAGCCTGACACGCTCGAGAATATGTGCGCACTCGGCGAGGGCGTCTTCGCGGCCAATGAACCTTGTCAGAGGACGCGGCAGGTTGTGCTTTGGCGCTGCGGGCGCCGTGGAAGTACCCGAAGCGTGCCCTTCGAGCTGCAGGGCGAACCGGTAGCCACGGCCCGGAACAGTAGCGATCGCGTCCTGGCCCAGGATCTTGCGCAAGGCCGAGACCTGCACCTGCAGGTTGTTCTCCTCGACGACGACTTTCGGCCAAACACGGGCCAGCAGCTCATGCTTACTGACGAGTTCACCCGCGCGCTCGACCAGCGCCACCAGCAGGTCGAACGCTCGCGGGCCCACAGCCACGGGCTGGCCCTCGACGAGTAGGCGTTGTTGCCCGGGCTGCAGTTCGCAGTGTCCAAAGCGATAGCTTTCCGGACCCGCGCCGTTGCTCATGGCACCGCCCTTTTCCGCTGGAATCCCACGGAATCGTGGGACCGCGCGTTCAGTGTATTACCGGGCGGCTACGCGAGATACGGAGGTACATGAGAGCTCGGGCACAAACCGAAGCGTCTTGGACTGCATGGCGCGCCTCGAACATCGGCATCCATTTCCGAGCCGGCGCATCGCCGCATCTTGGCACGCGGCAGTACGCTCGGATCGTGGACGGCTGGGTCAAGGAGATCGGCCTTGATCCGGCCGGATACGGAACGCACTCGATCCGGCGGACGAAGCCAACGCTGATCTACCGACGCACCAGAAACTTGAGAGCTGTGCAGCTGCTGCTTGGCCACACGAAGCTGGAAAGCACCGTGAGGTACCTCGGCATTGAGGTCGACGACGCCCTCGAGATCGCCGAGCAAACGGAAGTCTGACGCTGCTCCGGCCGGGGCGCCTCCCGATTGGGCGCTTCCTGGGCCAGAAGCGGACAGGGGTCCGTCCACTACCGATAGGCCTGTCGATTTGCCGTTCCCTGATTCGACTACAGATCACTACCGGCCAGCCCTGTCGATTGGGCGTGCCCCCGTTCGACTACCGGATGGTTAGGCCAACTTGGCGCAGCTTCCAAACTCAATCAGGGGACCGCGGTCATCATGAAACTTCTCCTCACGTCCGGCGGCGTCAAGAACCCGACGATCCACCGCGCGCTTGTCGATCTCCTCGGCAAGCCGATCGCCGATTCGAGC
>DASXAF010000148.1:0-68528 GCA_036406955.1 Casimicrobiaceae bacterium | reverse complement strand
GCGGCTCGTGCAGGACGTCATGACGCTGCTGCGCCAGCTCGCCGACAGCGGCGTCACCGTGCTGATGGTCGAGCAGAACGTGCGTACGGCGCTCAAGTATGCGAATCGCGCGCTGGTTCTCGAGATGGGGCGGCTCGCGCTCGACCGCCCGGCCGCGGAAGTGATGCAGGATGCCGACCTCAATCGGCTGTTCCTCGGCGGGCACGTGAACGATGCCGCGCGCAAGGTGGGCTGAGACGGGCAGGGACCGCGACATGAAGCTCGGCATCGATTCGTACAGCTATCACCGCTACTTCGGCGAGTGCTACGACGGCCTGCAGCAGGACCCGGGCACGCGCATGAGCGTGGAGGACTTCCTCGACCGCGCCGTGGCGCTCGGCGTGCAGGGCGTGTCGCTGGAGTCGTGCTTCCTGCGCAGCGACGATGCCTCGATCGGCGCGCTGCGCGACGCGCTCGACGCGCGCCGGCTCGATCGCGTATGGGCGTGGGGTCATCCGAACGGCCTTCGCTCGGGCGCCGATGCGGCCGCGGCGCACGATTGCGCGCGCCATCTGGCGATCGCACGCCGCGTGGGTGCGCGCGTCATGCGCATCTGCGGCGGCGGCCGGCGCACGCGGCCGGCCACGTGGAGCGAGCACAAGCGCGGGCTCGTGGATCTGCTGCGTCCGCTGGTCGACCAAGCCGCGGAGCAGGACGTGGTCATGGCGATCGAGAACCACATCGATCTCACCGCCGACGAGATGGTCGAGCTCGTCGAGACGATCGGTTCGCCATGGCTCGGCGTCTGCTTCGACACCGCCAACAACCTGCGCATGCTGGAGGATCCGCTGGTCGTCGCACGCAAGCTCGTGCCGTACGCGCGTGCCACGCACGTCAAGGACGTCACGGCGCAAAAGGGCGATCCCAGGACCTTCGCCTTCTGGCCGAGCGTCCCGCTCGGGCACGGATTGATCGACGTCGCGGCCATCCTGGCAATGCTGGCGCAAAGCGGCTACGACGGCCTGCTTGCGCTCGAGATCGACTATCTCGCGCCGCCTTACGTCCCCGCCGGCGAGGACGCCGCGGTCGCGCAAAGCATCGCCTGGCTGCGCGAGAAGACGAAGGCAGTCCTCGCGCGAGTCGAAACGTCTGACCACACGGAGCCCGCGACATGAAGGTGCTGGTGCTGAACGGTCCGAACCTCAATCTCCTCGGAACGCGCGAGCCGGGCATCTACGGCGCGCAGACGCTGGCCGACGTGGAGAAGATCTGCCGCGACGAAGGTGCGCGCCTCGGGCTCGAGGTCGATTTCCGGCAGTCTAACCACGAAGGCGAGCTCATCGACTGGATCCATGCCGCCGGACGCGAGTGCGTCGCGGGCACGCTGCTCGGCGTGGTGCTGAACGCGGGCGCGTACACGCACACGTCCATCGCGCTGCACGACGCGATCAAGGGCGCCGCCGTGCCGGTCGTCGAGCTGCACATCTCCAACGTGCATGCGCGCGAGCCGTTCCGGCATCACTCCTATCTTTCGCCCGCGGCCAAGGCGGTCATGGCGGGCTTCGGCGTGCGCGGTTACGCGCTCGCCATCGCGGGCCTCGCGGCGATCTGCGAAAAGGGCTGACGGCATGCGCACGCAAGTCGGCATCGTCGGCGCCGGTCCTGCCGGGCTGCTGCTGTCGCATCTCCTGCACCTCGAGGGCATCGAGTCGATCGTCATCGAGTCGCGCTCGCGCGCCGACATCGAGAGCACCATACGCGCCGGCGTGCTCGAGCAGGGCACCGTCGACCTGTTGTGCGAGACCGGCGTCGGCGAGCGCCTGAGGCGCGAAGGCTTCCCGCACCACGGCATCGAGCTGCGCTTCGCCGCCCGCGGGCACCGCGTCGACTTCGAGGACCTCACCGGCGGCAAGGCAATCACCGTGTACGCGCAACACGAAGTGATCAAGGACCTCGTGCAGGCGCGCCTGTCGCGCGGCGGACCGATCGTCTTCGAGGCCGCCAACGCGACGGTGCACGACCTCGAGAGCGAGGCGCCGCGCATCCGCTACGTGAAGGGCGATCGCGCCGAGGAGATCGCCTGCGATTACGTCGCCGGGTGCGACGGCTTTCACGGCGTGTGCCGTCCTTCGATACCCGAGGCGATACGCGCCGAATACCTGCGCTCGTACCCGTTCGCATGGTTCGGCATCCTGACCGAGGCGCCCCCGTCGTCGAAGGAGCTGATCTACGCCAACCACGAGCGCGGCTTCGCGCTCGTCAGCACGCGCTCGCCGACGCTGCAGCGCATGTACTTCCAGTGCGATCCGCACGATCGCGTCGAGGCGTGGACGGAGGATCGCATCTGGGCCGAGCTTCGCGCACGGCTCGAGACGGTCGACGGCTGGCGGCCCAAGGAGGGTCCCGTCACGCAGAAGAACATCGTCGCGATGCGCAGCTTCGTGTGCGAGCCGATGCAGCACGGGCGGCTGTTCCTCGCCGGGGACGCGGCGCACATCGTCCCTCCGACCGGTGCGAAGGGCCTGAATCTCGCCGTCGCGGACGTGCGCCTGCTCGCGCAGGGGCTGGCCGCGCGCTACCGCACCGGCGCCGACGACGCGCTGCGCGGCTATTCGGCGAGCGCGCTGCGGCGGGTGTGGAAAGCGCAGCGATTCTCGTGGTGGATGACCTCGATGCTCCACCAGTTCCCCGACCACAACGTATTCCAGCGCCGGCTGCAGGTCGCGGAGCTCGACTACGTCACGACCTCGCGCGCCGCCGCGACGTCGCTCGCGGAGAACTACGTGGGCCTGCCGTTCGAACAGGAAATGCAATGATCGACAAGATCATGCCGTCGGCGCGGGATGCCGTCGCCGACATCGCGGATGGCGCCACCGTGATGATCGGTGGCTTCGGGACGGCCGGCATGCCGTCGGAGCTCGTCGACGCGCTGATCGAGCAGGGCGCGCGCGATCTCACCATCGTCAGCAACAACGCGGGCAACGGCGACGTGGGCCTCGCGCTGCTCATCAAGGCCCGGCGCGTGCGCAAGATCGTCTGCTCGTTTCCGCGCCAGACCGATTCGTGGCACTTCGACAACCTGTATCGTGCGGGCGAGATCGAGCTCGAGCTCGTGCCCCAGGGCAACCTCGCCGAGCGCATCCGCGCGGCGGGCGCAGGCATCGGCGCGTTCTACACGCCGACGGGCTATGGGACCGAGCTCGCCGAAGGCAAGGAAGCGCGCGTGATCGACGGAAGGCATTACGTGCTCGAGTACCCGATTCGCGCCGATTTCGCCCTCATCAAGGCGCTGCGCGGCGACCGCTGGGGCAACCTCGTCTATCGCAAGACCGCCCGCAACTTCGGGCCGATCATGGCCGCGGCCGCGACGACCACCATCGCGCAGGTGCGCGAGCTCGTGAACCTCGGCGACCTGGACCCGGAAGCGGTGGTCACGCCGGGCATTTTCGTCCAACGGCTGGTCGAGGTGCCCTCCGCCTCGAAGGTGGCGGCGCAGCCGGGCGCCGCGGCGTGACGTAGCATCGAAGGAGCCACATGAACCGCTTCACGCGAGAAGACATGGCGATGCGCGTCGCGCGCGACATCCCGAACGGCGCGTACGTGAACCTGGGCATCGGGCTGCCGACGCTCGTGGCCAATCATTTGCCGAAGGATCGCGAAATCATCCTGCATACGGAGAACGGCCTGCTCGGCATGGGGCCCGCACCGGCCCCCGGCCACGAGGATCCCGACCTCATCAACGCCGGCAAGCAGCCGGTGACGGCGCTGCCCGGCGCATCGTTCTTCCACCACGCGGATTCGTTCGCGATGATGCGCGGCGGGCACCTGGACTTCTGCGTGCTCGGCGCCTTCCAGGTATCGGTCAGGGGCGACCTCGCGAACTGGCACACCGGCGCGAAGGATGCGATCCCCGCCGTCGGCGGCGCGATGGACCTGGCGATCGGCGCCAAGCACGTGTACGTCATGATGGAGCACCTCACCAAGAAGGGCGAGAGCAAGATCGTGCCGAAGTGCACGTATCCGCTCACCGGCGTCGCGTGCGTGTCGCGAATCTTCACCGATCTCGCGGTGCTCGACGTGACGCCGCACGGCCTTGCCGTGGCGGAGATCGTGGAGGGATTGTCGTTCGACGAGCTGCAGCGGGTCACGGGTGTGGCGCTGATGGCCGCGCACGCGGCTGCGGCCGGTTGAAGAAGCAGGTCCGTCACTTCGTTCGGGATGACATCGATGGCTGACGCATTCATCTACGACGCCGTCCGCACGCCCTTCGGGCGCTACGGCGGCACGCTCGCGCAGGTGCGCACCGACGACCTTGCCGCGGTTCCGATCAAGGCGCTCGTCGCGCGCAATCCGCACGTCGACTGGGCCGCCGTCGACGACGTGGTCTACGGCTGTGCGAACCAGGCGGGCGAGGACAACCGCAACGTCGGGCGCATGGCGCTGCTGCTCGCGGGTCTGCCCGACAGCGTGCCCGGCACGACCGTGAACCGCCTGTGCGGCTCGAGCATGGACGCGGTCGGCATTGCCGCACGCGCCATCAAGAGCGGCGAGTGCGACTTCGTCGTCGCCGGCGGCGTCGAGAGCATGTCGCGCGCGCCGTTCGTCCTGGGAAAGACCGCGGAGCCCTTCGCGCGCACGGCGAAGATCGAGGACACGACCATCGGCTGGCGCTTCGTCAATCCACTGATGAAGGCGCAGTACGGCATCGACTCGATGCCCGAGACGGCCGAGAACGTCGCCGAGCAGTTCAGGATCGGCCGCGCCGACCAGGACGCGTATGCCTTGCGCAGCCAGCAGCGCGCCGCCGCCGCCATCGCGGCCGGCTCCATGGCGCAGGAGATCGTGCCGGTCGGCGTGCCGCAGAAGAAGGGCGAGCCGATCGTGGTGAGCAGGGACGAGCATCCGCGCGAGACCACGCTCGAGGCGCTCGCCAGGCTGAAGCCCATCGTGCGGCCGGACGGCACCGTGACCGCCGGCAACGCATCCGGCGTGAACGACGGCGCCTGCGCGATGATCATCGCATCCGCGGAAGCGGGCCGGCGCTTCGGCCTCGTGCCGCGCGCGCGCATCGTCGCGATGGCCGCGGCCGGTGTCGCGCCGCGGATCATGGGCTTCGGCCCGTCGCCGGCCAGCAAACGGGTGCTCGAAAAGGCCGGCCTGGCGCTGAAGCAGATCGAGGTGATCGAGCTCAACGAGGCGTTCGCCGCGCAGGTGCTCGCCACGACGCGCGACCTCGGCCTGGCCGACGATGCGCCGCACGTCAATCCCAACGGCGGCGCGATCGCGCTCGGTCATCCGCTCGGCGCGAGCGGCGCACGGCTGGTGCTCGCGGCCGTCAACGAGCTCGCGCGCCGCAAGGGCCGCTACGCGCTCGCCACCATGTGCATCGGGGTGGGCCAGGGCATCGCCATGATCCTGGAACGCGCATGAGCAGCGACACCACGACTTCGCGGGCGCAGAGCGTCGAGATTCGCCGCCTTGCCGGCTACCGCAAGCCCGATCCGAACACCCAGCCCGAGTACAACTATCCTCCGTACGCATCTACGGTGCGGCGCTCGCCGTCGCAGCCGCTCGTCGTGCTGCCCACGACGCTGTCCGAGATCACCGGCCCGCTCTTCGGCTGGGAGCGTGTCGGCGCGAGCGACAACGACCTCACCCGCCAGGGCAAGGCAGACCCGATCGGCGAGCGCATCGTCGTGAGCGGACGCGTGCTCGACGGCAACGGCAAGCCGGTTGCCAGCACGCTGGTCGAGATCTGGCAGGCCAACGCCGCCGGCCGCTATCCGCACGAGGTCGACCGGCACAATGCGCCGCTCGATCCCAACTTCCATGGCGCGGGCCGCACGCTCACCGACGAGCATGGACGCTATCGCTTCATCACGATCCGTCCCGGCGAGTATCCGTGGCGCAACCACTACAACGCGTGGCGCCCCGCGCACATCCATTTCTCGCTGTTCGGTCCCGCGTTCGCCACGCGCCTGGTGACCCAGATGTACTTCCCGGGCGACCCGCTGATGGACGACGATCCGATGTACAACAGCGTGCCCGACGAGCGGGCGCGCCGCCGCCTGGTGTCGCACTTCGACTGGGAGACCACCATCCCCGAGCAGGCGCTCGGCTACAAGTTCGACATCGTGCTTCGCGGCCGCGACGAGACGCCGATGGAAAACTACCTGCCCGCGGAGGGAGCGCCGACATGCACACCACATCGTCCCAGACCATCGGGCCCTACCTGCACATCGGCATGACGTGGCTTGCCTGCGACGACATGGCCGCGGAAGGCGTCGCCGGCGAGCGCGTGACCATCCAGGGCCGCGTGATCGACGCCGACGGCGCGCCGGTGAACGACGCGATGATCGAGATCTGGCAGGCGAACGCGCAGGGCAAGTACGCGCATCCGGAGGACACGCGCGACCTGCCGGTCGACGCGCGCTTCACGGGCTTCGGCCGCGTCTTCACCGGCGCCGAAGGACGCTTTCGCGTCCACACCATCAAGCCCGGGCCCGTGCCGGGGCCGGACGGCGGTGCGCAGGCGCCACATCTCAACGTGACGATCTTCATGCGCGGCCTCTTGAAGCACCTGATCACGCGCATGTATTTCCCCGACGACGCCAACGCGCACGACGCCGTGCTGCAGCGCGTGCCGGCCGAGCGACGCGCAACGCTCGTCGCGCGTGCCGTGCAGCCCGGCGCACTGGAATGGAACATCGTGCTCCAGGGCGACGGCGAGACCGTCTTCTTCGACTGCTGAAGTGCTCTTCACGCCGCCCGCACTCGCAAAGGCGTTCACGGCCACCGCGCGGATCGAGCGCATGCTCGGGGTCGAGGCGGCGCTCGCGCGCGCGCAAGCGCGCACCGGTGTCATTCCAGGACCTGCGGCCGAAACCATCGCGCACGCGTGCCGCGCGGACGCCTACGACGTCGAATCGCTGCACCGGGCCGCAACCGATTCGGGCAATCTCGCGATTCCGCTCGTCTCGGCGCTCACGCGGCGCGTCGGCGAAAGCGACGGGAACGCGAAGGGCTGGGTGCACTGGGGCGCGACCAGCCAGGACATCATCGACACCGGGCTGGTGCTGCAGCTTCGCGAAGGGCTGTCGTTCGTCGAGAGCGAGCTCGAGCGTCTCTGCGACGCGCTCGCGACACAGGCGGATGCGCATCGGCACACCGTGCTCGCGGGACGCACGTGGCTGCAGCAGGCGTCGCCGGTCACGCTCGGCTGCAAGCTGGCCGCGTGCCTCTCGGCGCTCGACCGCGATCGCGCGCGGCTCGATGCGCTGAAGCCGCGGCTTCTCGTGGTGCAGCTCGGTGGCGCGGCGGGCAATCTCGCATCGCTCGGTGACCGTGGCATTGCCGTCACCGAAGCGCTCGCAGCCGAGCTCGGCCTCGGCGTGCCGGACACGCCCTGGCACACGCAACGCGATCGCTTCTGCGAATGTGCGAGCACGCTCGGCATTCTCACTGCTTCCCTGGGCAAGCTCGCGCGCGACCTCGCGCTGCTCGCGCAGACCGAGGTCGGCGAAGCGTTCGAGCCGTCGGCACCGGGACGCGGCGGCTCCTCGACGATGCCGCAGAAGCGCAACCCGGTGGGCGCCGCCGTGGTGCTGCGGGCGGCCACGCGCGTGCCCGGCCTCGTTGCGACGATGCTCACCGCCGCGGTGCAGGAGCACGAGCGCGGCCTCGGCAACTGGCCCGCCGAATGGGACACGCTGCCGCAGATCGTGCAGCTTTGCGGAAGCGCCGTCTTCACGCTGGCGCAAGTGGTGTCGGGACTCGACGTGAACGCCGCGCGGATGCGCGCCAATATCGACCTGACGCAGGGCCAGCTCTTCGCCGAGGCAGTCCAGATGGCGCTCGCGCCGCGCCTGGGGCGCGATGTCGCGCACAAGCTCGTCGCGGACGTGTGCCGGCGCGCGGCTGCCGAAGCTCGCCACGTGCGCGACGTGCTCGCCGAAACGCCGCAGGCGCGCGACGCGCTCGACGCGTCGGCGTTGCAGGCGCTGTTCGATCCGCTACGCTATCTGGGCTCGAACGACGCTTACATCGATCGGGTGTTGAAGGGCAGGCGATAGGCTGGAGGTAACCCATGTCCGAAGCGCAGCTCGGTGACGCGCGGCTCAACTACCGGCTCGAGGGGCCGGACGGTGCGCCGGTTCTGGTCCTGTCGAACTCGCTCGGGACCGCGCTCGACATGTGGGCGCCGCAAATGCCGGCATTGACACGGCAATTTCGCGTGCTGCGCTACGACGCGCGCGGGCACGGCGCGTCGAGCGTGCCGAAGGGGCCGTATTCCATCGCCCAAATGGGCAGCGACGTGATCGCGCTGCTGTCGCACGCACGCGTGACGCGGGCACGCTTCTGCGGCCTGTCGATGGGCGGCATGGTGGGGCTGTGGCTGGGCATCCACGCGCCGGCGCATTTCGAGCGCATCGTCGTGTCGAACACGGCGGCCCGGATCGGTCCGCCGGAGGTGTGGAACGCGCGCATCGCGAAAGTGCGCGCCGAAGGCATGGCCGGCATCGCCGAAGCCGTGCTCGCCCGCTGGTTCACGGCCGCGTTCGTGGCGCAGAACGCGCCGCCCGTCGAGGACGCCCGCCGCATGCTGCTCTCGACTCCGCCCGACGGCTACGTCGCGGCGTGCGAGGCCGTGCGCGACATGGATCTGCGCGACGACGTCGGGCGCATCAGCGCGCAGACGCTGGTGATCGCGGGAACGCAGGATCCCGTCTGCACGACGGTCGATGCGCGCTACCTCGTGGACCGCATCGACGGCGCGCGCTATCACGAGCTCGACGCCCCGCACATCTCGAACCTCGAGCGCCCCCGGGAGTTCACCGCGGCGCTCCTCGATTTCCTGACCGAATGAGGAATGGCACATGGACGAGCGCGAACGCTACGATCGCGGCATGACGATGCGCCGCGCGGTGCTGGGCGATGCGCACGTGGACCGGACGCTCACGCGCCGCACGCCGTTCAACGAGGAGTTCCAGGACCTCATCACGCGCTATGCGTGGGGGGAGATCTGGACGCGGCCGGGCCTCACCCGCCACATGCGCAGCCTCGTCACGATCGCGATGATGGTGGCGCTGAATCGTGGCGAGGAGCTGCGCCTGCACCTGCGCGCGGCGTTCAACAACGGTGTCACGCGCGACGAGATCCGCGAAGTGCTCCTGCACTGCGCGATCTACGCCGGCGTGCCCGCCGCGAACTCCGCGTTCCACGCGGCCGAAGAGGTGTTCGCGCAGCTCGACGCGCAGATGCCGCCGGCGGCTTAGCGAGGCTCGCGGAATATTCTGCGCACCACGGCGGTAGGGCATGTGACATCTGCCCCGGAGTTGCGCGATGAACCCTTCGCAGCGATTGGCGGCGATCGCCGCGTTCACCGCCTTGGCAGTCGGCGTGGTTTCCGCCCAAGCGGCGACTACGGCCGTCGGACCGTATTACGCGAGCCCGTCGTGGGATCAGACGCTGCCCGCGAGCGCACGCTTCATCGTTCTGGCGAACATGAACGACGAGGCCGTGCTCGATCGGGAAACGGGGCTCGTATGGCAGCGCTCACCCAATGTCGACGCCGTGTCGTGGCTGGTGGCAAGTGAGATCTGCATTGGCGCGACGACGGGCAATCGGCTGGGCTGGCGCTTGCCCACGGTCAACGAGCTGGCTAGCCTTCTCGACCCCTCCATGATCGACCATCCGCCGCCCCTACCCCAAGGCCATCCCTTCACGGGGCTTCCGGCGTTCCAGGGCCAGTTCTGGACCGCGACGCCGGTGGCGAATTATGTTTCGTTTCACTATCAGGCCGGCTACATCCGCTCGCCGGTCGCGCCGGAGACGGTTCTGCTGCACTTCCAGGGCGGGCCGGACGATAGCTCTCCAGCGCCCTTCTGGTGCGTGCGCGGGGGCTTGCTCGCAACGGAGCAGTGAACCCGGCACCTACCGCTTACGCGACCCGCCCCCCAGCAGCGACCCGAGCACCCCGCGCACGATCTCGCGCCCCACGGTGGAACCGACCGTGCGCGCGGCGCTCTTGGCCATCGCCTCGACCAGGCTGTCCTTGCGACCGGTTCCCTGCACGAGGCCGCCGAGCGAATCCTTCATGCTGTCCCAGAAGCCGCCGCCTGGCGCTGCACCGCTGCTTGCGCCGGCAGGCGGCTGTTGCGCGCGTCCGGCGAGCTTCTCGTAGGCCGATTCGCGATCGACCGGCTTGTCGTAGACGCCCTTCAGCGTCGAGGCGTCCATCACCGCGCGACGCTCCTCGGGCGTGATCGGGCCGATGCGCGACGCGGGCGGCAGCACGAACACGCGCTCGACCGGCTCGGGACGGCCCTTCTCGTCGAGGAACGACACCAGCGCCTCGCCGACGGCGAGCTCGGTGATCGCCTTCTCGGTGTCGATCCCGGGATTGGCGCGCAGCGTGGTCGCGGCCGTCTTCACCGCCTTTTCGTCGCGCGGCGTATACGCGCGCAGCGCGTGCTGCACGCGATTGCCGAGCTGGCCCAGCACGCGATCGGGGACGTCGAGCGGGTTCTGCGTGACGAAGAAAACGCCGACGCCCTTGGAGCGGATGAGCCGCACCACCTGCTCGATCTTGTCGAGCAGCACCTTGGGCGCGTCGGTGAAGAGCAGGTGCGCCTCGTCGAAGAAGAACACGAGCTTGGGCTTCTCCGGATCGCCGACCTCCGGCAGCTTTTCGTAGAGATCGGAGAGCAGCCAGAGCAACAGCGTCGCGTAGAGCTGCGGCGCCTGCAGCAGCTTGTCCGCTGCCAGGATGTTCACGACGCCTCGGCCCCGGTCGGTCTGCAGCAGGTCGTCGATGTTGAGCATCGGCTCGCCGAGGAAGCGGTCGCCGCCCTGCTGCTCGAGCGCGAGCAGCCCGCGCTGGATGGCGCCGATCGACGCCGCGGAGATGTTCCCGTAGCCCGTCTGGAACTGCGCCGCGTTGTCCCCGGCGTATTGCAGCAGCGCGCGCAGGTCCTTGACGTCGAGCAGCAGCAGGCCGTGGTCGTCGGCGATCTTGAACACGAGCGCGAGCACGCCGGCCTGGACGTCGTTCAGCGCCAGGATGCGCGCCAGGAGCAGGGGACCGAGGTCGGAGACGGTCGCGCGCACCGGCTGCCCCTGCTCGCCGAACACATCCCAGAACACGGTCGGGAAGCCGGTCCACGCCGGCGTGTCGAGGTGGAGCTGCGACAGGCGCTGCGTGAGCTTGGGCGAGCCGCTCCCGGGCTGCGACAGCCCGGACAGGTCCCCCTTGACGTCCGCCATGAACACCGGGACGCCGATCGCGCTCATGCGCTCGGCGATGACCTGCAGCGTGACCGTCTTCCCCGTTCCCGTCGCGCCGGTGATGAGACCGTGACGGTTGGCGAGCCCCGGCAGCAGGAAAGTCTCGACGGGCCCGTTGCGGGCGATGAGCAAGGGGTCGGCCATGACGGCTCCAGGCGAATCGCGGGATCCTATCTTAGCCGCGCCGTCGAAGCGCCGCGCGCCCGGGCGGCGTGGGCAGGCACGCGGGCGGCGGGGCCCGAAGGCTTGTCCCGCGTGCTGCGCGCCCCATATCGAGACAGCCCCGCCATGCCCGCGAGCCGTTCCCGGGCTTTCCAAAACGGCGCGTTTTCTGCTAGAATTTCAAGCCGATAACGATGAGAAATGGGCTGGGCACAGCCCATTTTTTTTTGCTTTTGCGAATACGTGGCTGCTGCCTTGAGCGAACTGCTGGAGCGCACGCTGCCGGCGCTGGGCTACGAGCTGGTCGACGTCGACTGGTCTCCGCGCAGCCGGCTGCTGCGCGTTTTCATCGACAAGCCCGACGGCGTGGACGTCGAGGATTGCGCGCGCGTTTCCAACCATCTCACGCGCTTGTTCTCGGTGGAGAACATCGACTTCGAGCGCCTGGAGGTTTCGTCGCCGGGGCTCGATCGGCCGCTCACCAAGCTCGCGGATTACACGCGCTTCGCGGGCGAGGAAGCGGAGCTTCGGCTGCGCGCGCCGATGCACGGGCGGCGCAAGATGAAAGGCTTGCTGCGCGGCATCGAGGGCGATGCCGTGCGCGTTGAGACCGCGGCCGGCATCGAGACGGTGCCCTTCGCCGACATTGGGCGAGCCCGGCTGGTGCCGAGGATAGCCTGGAGAAAAGGACAAGGATCATGAACCGCGAATTGCTGCTGCTGGTGGATGCGCTGGCGCGCGAGAAGAACGTTCCCAAGGAGATCGTCTTCATGGCGCTGGAGGCCGCGCTCGCGTCGGCAACGAAGAAGAAGTATGCCGACGACATCGACGCGCGCGTGTCGATCGACCGCGAGACCGGCGATTACGAGACGTTCCGCCGCTGGACCGTCGTGCCCGACGAGGAGCACGAGGAGCCCGCGCGACAGATCGCCATCACCGATGCGCAGGAGCGTACGCCGCCGCTCGCGCTGGCCGACGTGGTCGAGGAGCCGCTCGAGCCAGTCGACTTCGGCCGCATCGGCGCGCAGGCCGCGAAGCAGGTGATCCTGCAGAAGATCCGCGACGCCGAGCGCGAGCAGATCCTCAACGACTTCCTCGAGCGGCAGGACAACCTGCTCTCCGGCACGGTGAAGCGGATCGAGCGCGGCAACGTGATCGTCGAGTCGGGCCGCATCGAGGGCATCCTCACGCGCGACCAGATCATCCCCAAGGAGATGCTGCGCGTGGGCGATCGCGTGCGCGCGTACGTGATGAAGATCGACCGCACGGCGAAGGGCCCGCAGCTCATTCTCTCGCGCGTCGCGCCCGAGTTCATCATGCGGCTGTTCGAGCTCGAGGTGCCCGAGATCGAGGAAGGCCTGATCGAGATCCGCGCCGCCGCGCGCGACCCCGGCATCCGCGCCAAGATCGCGGTCAAGTCGAACGACCCGCGGCTCGATCCGCAGGGCACGTGCATCGGCATGCGCGGCTCGCGCGTCACCGCGGTGACCAACGAGCTCGCGGGCGAGCGCGTCGACATCGTGCTGTGGTCGGACGACCCGGCGAAGCTCGTCATCAACGCGCTCGCGCCGGCGGAAGTGCAGTCGATCGTCGTGGACGAGGAGCGCCACGCGATGGACGTCGTCGTCGACGAGGAGAATCTCGCGATCGCGATCGGCCGCAGCGGGCAGAACGTGCGCCTCGCCTCCGAGCTCACCGGATGGGAGCTCAACCTGATGAGCGTCGAGGAGTCGCAGCAGAAGCAGGAGGCCGAGACCGGCCGGCTGCGCCAGCTCTTCATGGACAAGCTCGACGTCGACGAGGAAGTCGCCGACATCCTGGTCGCCGAGGGCTTCACCTCGCTCGAGGAGGTGGCCTACGTGCCGCTCACCGAGATGATGGAGATCGAGGCGCTCGACGAGGACACGGTCAACGAGCTGCGCAGCCGCGCGCGCAACGCGCTGCTGACCGAAGCGATCCAGCGCGAGGAATCGGTCGAGAACGTCGAGGAGGCGCTGCTGAACCTCGAAGGCATGGACACCGAGATCGCGAGCAAGCTCGCCGCGCACGGCATCACGACGCGCGATGCGCTGGCCGATCTCGCGGGCGACGAGCTGACCGAGCTCACCGGCATCGACGCCGCCAGGGCGCAGGACCTGATCATGAAGGCGCGCGCGCACTGGTTCGACACGCCGGCAGAAGCGCCGGCCGCGGGCGCGACGGCACGCTGAAAAACGGGGTCGGAGTCGTGACTCCGACCCCGAAGGCAGAAACGGGGTCAGAGTACGCCGGCAGCGCGTTACTCCGACCCCGAAGGGAAAGAAACGGAGAAGCGCCATGGCGCAAACCACGATCGAACAATTCGCCACCGAGCTGAAGATGCCGGCGGGCGCGCTCATCGAGCAGCTCGCCGCGGCCGGTGTCGGCGGCAAGAAAGTCGGCGACGGCCTGTCCGAGCAGGACAAGACGCGCCTGCTCGACTATTTGCGTCGTCAGCACGGCGCCGGCGGCGACGGCAAGAAACGCATCACGCTGACGCGCAAGTCGACGAGCGAGATCAAGGCATCGGATTCGAGCGGCAAGGCGCGCACGATCCAGGTCGAGGTTCGCAAGAAGCGCGTGCTGGTTCGCCGCGAGGACGAAGCGCCGCAGGCGCCCGTCGTCGAGGAAGCGCCGAAGGCGCCGGCGCAGCCGGTCGTCTCGCCCGAAGAGCTGGCCGCGCGCGAAGCGGAGGAGCGCAAGGCGCGCGAGTTGATCGCGCGTCAGCAGGAAGACCTCGCGAAGAAGCAGGAAGCCGAGAGCAAGCGCAAGACGAAGAAGGAGCAGGAAGAGGCTGCCGCCCGCGCGGCCGCCGAAGCGCAGGCTGCTGCCGAAGCGGCCGCGAAGGCGGCGGCGGAGGCGGCCGCCAAGGCGGGTGCGCAACCGGCGGCCAAGCCCAGCGAAGGCACGCTGCATCGCCCCGCCGCGAAGCCCGGTGAGAAGCGCGAGAAGGTCACCAAGAAAGCACCCGGCCAGGTGTTCCAGGAAGAGGCGGCCCGCAGGCGCGCGCTCAAGCTGCGGGGTGACGTGACCGGTGGTGCGACCACCGCCGGCTGGCGCGGCCCGAAGGGCGGCCGTCACGGCCGCGAGGAAGAAGGCGAAGCCGGCGTCGCGCAGGCCGGCCCGATGGTGCGCGAGGTGACGGTCCCGGAGACGATCACCGTGGCCGAGCTCGCCCACAAGATGTCGGTGAAGGCGGCGGAAGTGATCAAGGCGCTGATGAAGATGGGCACCATGGTGACCATCAACCAGCCGCTCGATCAGGAAACCGCGATGATCGTGGTCGAGGAAATGGGCCACAAGGCCAAGGCCGCGAAGCTCGACGATCCCGACACGCTGCTCGAGGAAACGCAGACGCAATCCGCCGGCGAGGCGGTGCCGCGTCCGCCCGTGGTGACGGTGATGGGCCACGTCGACCACGGCAAGACGTCGCTCCTCGACACCATCCGCCGCACGCGCGTCGCAAGCGGCGAAGCCGGCGGCATCACGCAGCACATCGGCGCGTATCACGTCGAGACGCCGAAGGGCACGATCACGTTCCTCGACACGCCCGGCCACGAGGCCTTCACGGCCATGCGCGCCCGCGGCGCCAAGGTGACGGACATCGTCGTGCTGGTCGTCGCGGCCGACGACGGCGTCCTGCCGCAGACCAAGGAAGCGATCGCGCACGCGAGGGCCGGCAACGTGCCGATCGTCGTGGCGGTCAACAAGATCGACAAGCCCGAGGCGAACCCCGATCGCGTGAAGCAGGAGCTCGTCGCGGAGAACGTGCTGCCGGAGGAATACGGCGGCGACGTGCAGTTCGTGCAGGTCTCCGCGCGCACGGGACAGGGCATCGACAACCTGCTCGACGCGATCCTGCTGCAGGCGGAAGTGCTCGAGCTGAAGGCGCCCGAGGATGCGCCGGCGAAGGGCATCGTGATCGAGTCGCGGCTCGACAAGGGCCGCGGCCCGGTCGCGACGGTGCTGGTGCATTCCGGCACGCTCAAGCGCGGCGACGTCGTGCTCGCGGGCGCGGTGTTCGGCCGCGTGCGCGCGATGACCGACGAGAACGGCAAGTCGGTGAACGAGGCGGGCCCGTCGTATCCGGTCGAGATCCAGGGCATGTCCGACGTTCCGCTCGCGGGCGAGGAAGTGATTGCCCTCGGCGACGAGCGCAAGGCGCGCGAGATCGCGCTGTTCCGGCAGGGCAAGTTCCGCGACGTGAAGCTCGCGAAGCAGCAGGCCGCCAAGCTCGAGAACATGTTCGACCAGATGGGCGAGAGCGGCGTGAAGACGCTGCCGCTGATCATCAAGGCCGACGTGCAGGGCAGCTACGAGGGCCTGTCGCACGCACTGTCGAACCTGTCGACCGACGAGGTGAAGGTCAACATCGTGCACGCGGCGGTGGGCGGCATCACCGAGTCGGACATCAACCTCGCGCTCGCGTCGAAGGCCGTGGTGGTGGGCTTCAACACGCGCGCCGACGCGCAGGCGCGCAAGCTCGCCGAAGCCAACGGCGTGCAGATCCGCTACTACGACATCATCTACGAGGCGGTCGACGAGGTTAAGGCGGCGCTGTCGGGCATGCTCGCGCCGGAGCAGAAGGAGAACCGTCTCGGCCTGGTCGAGGTGCGCGAGGTCTATCGCATCTCGAAGGTCGGCACGGTCGCCGGCTGCTACGTGCTCGAGGGCCTGGTGCGCCGCGGCTCGAAGATCCGCGTGCTGCGCGACAACGTCGTGATCCACGATGGCGAACTGGACTCGCTCAAGCGCTTCAAGGACGACGTGCGCGAAGTGAAGGCGGGGTTCGAGTGCGGCCTGTCGATCCGCAACTTCAACGACGTGCAGAAGGGCGACCAGCTCGAGGTCTACGAGATCGTGGAGGTCTCCCGCACGTTGTAAGACAAAAACCTGGGCTGGAAGAAACAACGGCAGGGACGATCACGCGGGCGCCGCGATTGCGGCGCCCGCTTTTTTTTTGACACGACAGCGGGCGGGGAACGATCTTCCGCCGCGGCGCTTCCAATCGGCATGCCGGGGACGCGCACTGGCGGACCCTGGTGCAACAGGAGGAAACCGCGATGAATACACGCCTTGCAGCCCTGGTCGGTGCGGTCGTACTTGCCGTCGCGCCGCTCTCGGGGATGGCAGCCGGCTATCCCGATCGCCCGATCAAGCTGATCGTGCCCTGGGCAGCCGGCGGCGACACGGACAGCATCTACCGGTCGTTCGCACCACTTTTGCAGAAATATGTCGGCCAACCGGTCGTGGTGGCCAACGTCAAGGGCGCTTCGGGCACGGTCGGCGAGCGCGAGGCGGCGGACGCGGGTGCCGACGGCTATACCCTGTTCGCGCCGCACGACTACGTCCATTCGGTGTACTTCGCCGGGCTCACCGACATCCGTTACGACAAGGCGTTCGACCCGATCTGCCTCGTGGCGTCCACACCGTCGATCGTGACGGCGAGTGCCAGCACGCCGTGGAAGACCTTCAAGGACATGGTCACGTACGCCAAGGCGAACCCGGGCAAGGTGACGGTCGGCGCATCGCTCGGCTCGACCAGCCAGTACTCGATGGCACTGATGGCCAAGGCGGCGGGGATCCAGGTCAAGTACGTCCCCTACGATGGCACGGCGCCACGGATGAGCGCGCTGCTCGGTGGGCACATCGAGCTCGCCGATTCGAACCTGACGCAGTCGTCCAAGGTGAAGGCGGGGCAGCTCAAGTTCCTGGCCATCATGAGCGAGCGGCGCAACGACGAGATCCCCGACGTGCCGACGCTGAAGGAGCTGGGCTACGACGTCGAGTACGCGGTGAACCGCGGCATCATGGTGCCGAAAGGCACGCCGAAGGACGTCGAGCACACGCTGACGGTGGCGTGCGAGAAGGCGGCCAAGGATCCCGCGTTTGCCAAGGCGATGAAGCTGCAGGGTACCGAGGTGCATTACCTCGACGCCGGGCAGTACGCCGCGTTCCTGAAGAAGGACGACGCGACCACGAAGGAGATCACCCAGCAGATCGGCCTGCTCAAGCAGCAATAGCCGATGCGCTCGCGCAACCTGGTCGTGGGGCTCGTATGCCTCGCGATCAGCGTGTGGCTCCTGCTGCTCACCCGCGGACTCCCGCCGGCGATCATGGTGCCGGTGGGACCGGCGTTCTATCCGCGGGTGGTGCTGTCGTTCATGGCGCTGCTCAGCGTGCTGCTGATCGCCATCGAGCTCGTCGCGTATCGCCGAGCGTCGCCGCCTGCTGAAGCGGCGGCGACGACGCCGAAGGCGAGCTACCTGCTGGTGCTCGCCACGTTCGTGGCGTTCACGCTCTACGTCCTGCTGTTGCCGCGGCTCGGATTCCGCATCGCCACGGTGCTGTTCGTCGCCGGGCTGCAAGTGGCGCTGTCATGGCCACGCACCGCATCGCGCTGGGTCGTCGTCGTGCTGGTCGCGCTCGGCACCGCCGTCGTGTGCGATCTCGTCTTCGAGCGGTATCTGTCGGTGCTCCTGCCGCGCGGCGACTGGACGGGCCTTTGAGCCACTACGAGCTGCTGCTCACGCACCTCGGCACGGTGCTGCACGCGGAGTACCTGGTGCCGCTCCTTGCCGGCACGGTCGCGGGCGTGGTGGGCGGCGCGCTACCGGGGGTGACGATCACCATGACCGTGATCATGGTGCTGCCGTTCACCTTCGGCCTCGACCCGTTGCAGGGCCTCGCCGCGATGATCGGCGTGTACGTCGGCGGCTCCGCGGGCGGGTCGATCACCGCGAGCCTCATCGGCATTCCGGGCACGCCGTCGGCGATCGCGACCACGTTCGACGGCTTTCCGATGACGCGCAAGGGGGAGCCCGGCCGCGCCATCTGGATCGGCGTGTTCTCCGCCTTCCTCGGCGGCCTCCTCGGCGGCATCGTGCTGATCGAGCTCACCGGCCCGCTGGCCTCGCTGGCGCTGAAGTTCGGGCCGTGGGAGTTCTTCTCGCTCTACATCTTCGCGCTTTCCATGGTCGCCGGGCTGGTGGGCAAGTCGGTGATCAAGGGACTGCTGTCCGGGGCCATCGGCCTCGTGGTGACGGTCGTCGGTCCCGATCCCATCCTCGGCGTGCAGCGCCTGACCATGGGCATGCACTTCCTCCAGGGCGGCTTTCCCTTCCTGCCGGTGCTGATCGGCGTATTCGCGTTCGCGCAGCTCATGCCCGATGTCGAGAGCATGCGATCTTCGGACGTCGCGCGCGCGTCCGCCCCGGTGGCCATGAAGCTCGGGGTGGCGCGACTCGCCGCACTGCGCGACATCCTCACCCGGCCGTTCGTGCTCGGATGGTCGACGCTCATCGGCCTTTTGATCGGCGTCCTGCCCGCGATCGGCGGCAGCGCGGCGAACATCATGGCGTACGACCAGGCGCGGAAGTTCTCGCGCCATCCGCATCTGTTCGGTACCGGCATCCCGGAAGGCATCATCGCGTCCGAATCTTCGAACAACGCCAACGTCGCCGGCTCGCTGATCATGATCATGGCCTTCGGCATTCCCGGCGATGCGGTGACGGCGGTGATGCTGGGCGCGCTCACGATCCATGGCATCCAGCCGGGTCCGCTGTTCATCTCGCAGCATTCGATGATCGCCTACGGCATCTTCGCCGCCTACCTGCTCGCGCTGCCGCTGATGGTGCTGGTGATCTGGCTCGGCTCGCCGCTGTGGCTGCGCGTCATCACGCTGTCCAAGGCCATCCTCATCCCGATCGTGCTGGTGCTGTGCGTCATCGGCGCGTATGCGCTCGGCAACACGATGAACGACGTGTACGTCCTGCTCGTGTTCTGCGTCGTCGGCTATCTCATGGTGAAGGGCGGCATCCCGCTTGCGCCGCTGATCCTCGGCGTCGTGCTGGGCGACCAGATCGAGGCGAACATGATCCGCGCGTTGTCCACCGATGCCGATCCATGGCTGTTCCTGACGCGCCCGATCTCCGGCGGGCTCATCCTCGCCTCGGTGCTGTCCGTCGCGGTGGCCGTGTGGCAGCATCGGCACGAGGCGCGCATGCGCGCCAGGGCGGGTCGGGAGGACGCGGCGCTTGCGGCGGAAGCGGAGGGGAGCGATTTCTGAAGCGATTCATGCTGTAATGTGGCCGGCAGAAGAACCCGCCATGAAAGCACTGACCGCCCTCATCGCATCGCTTTGCATCGCGCTGCCTCACGGCAGCGCAATCGCGCACGGCGACCACAAGCCCACGCACGGCGGCGACATCGGCCGCGGCAGCGACGAGATCGTGGTCGAGTTCGTCATGGAGAGCGGCACGCTGAAGCTCTACGTCACGGACGATTCCGGCAAGCCGCTCGACACGCAGAAGCTGCAGGGAACGTTGAGCGTCATCCCGGCGCAGGGTCCGGCGCAGCACGTGTCGCTCACGCGGGCCGGCCCGCATCAGCTCGCCGCGCCGGGCGCCACGCCGAAGCGCGGCGACCGCCTGCGCGCGGTGATCCGGCTTCCGAGCGGCGAGCAGTTCGAATCCGTGACGCTGTTCAGCCGCTAGCAGCAGTCCCCGCCGAGACAAAAAAAGGCGCGCCCGCGGCGCGCCTTTTCGTTGCCGGTGGGCGAGCTACTGGATCGCCGGGCAGGATGCGTTGGGATTGTTCGAATTCTCGATCGTCAACGCGCACCCGGTGAGCTGCAGGATGTCCATGCCGGCACCGTTGCGGTCGACGATGTAGACGTTGCCGCGCTTGTCGATCTCCACGTTGTTCGTCATGTAGCCGTCCGGGTCCGTCTTGGCGTTGGCGAACGGAACGTAGAACGCCACCTGCCTCGGCAGGTACGGCTCGCGGATGTCGTAGATGCGCACGCCGCCGTTGAAGTACGCGATCGCCGTCAGCTTGCCGTACAACGGCTGGTCGAAGTTCTCCTCGCTCGAGTGCGTGCCGAAGCGCGCGCCGCGGGCGCAGTAGTTGCCGCGCGGATAGCGCTCGCCGAACGTCGGGTCGACCCAGAGCGTCGAATTCACCATCGGGCCCTGGTACGGGTCGTGCTCGACGCGCGTGCCGGGCGGCGACGTGATCGAGTTCTCCACCGTGACGTCCACGATGTACGTCGCGTGCGGCGCCTCGTTGCAACGGCCCTCGCGACCGTCGGCGGTCGCTTCGGACGCCAGCACCACGATGTCGCGTGTGGCGAACTCGTTGAACTTCTGGAAGCTCTTCGGCTTGAGCCCGAACACCGGCATCGAGGTATGTCCGCCTTCGTCGGGCGACATCATGAAATAGCCTACCGTCGGCGAGTCGGGTCCGATCAGCTCGTCCTCGTCGGGGTTCTCGGCGCTGTCGGATTTCTTCGGCTCCCACGTTCCCCACGGCGGGGGCAGCAGCTTCTTGCGGTCGATGATGGTCATGATGCCGTCGTCGCCGACGCCCCACGCCGCATAGATGCGATTGCCGATCACGTCGTCGGGACCCGCGGCGCGCGCGAGCGGCTGTCCCTTCATCGGATGCTCTTCGGTCGAGATCGCCCCGTGCAGCGAATTCGGAATGGTCCCGGTCCCGTTCGGCTGCCCGCCGGGCAGGCCGAACTGGCGAACGAAGTGCGGCGCCGCGGTGGGATTGCTCCAGTCGAGGATCAGCATCGCCTGCCCCTGGCGCCATGGCGTGCTGGTGAGGGTCGCGTCCCGGCTGCCGGGCGCGTACACGATGCCGGTGTCGCATTCCCACCAATCCTTGTGCGTATTGCGAATGTGGTTTATCGACGACGTCATGAACGGCGCGGTGGGATCGGTGACGTCCCACACCTCGTAGCCGGAAATGGTGGGGTCGTTGGCCTGCACGTTGCGCAGCAGGTACACGCGCTCCGGCGAGGTGTGCGGCGCATTGGGAAGCTTCGAGGCGCGGCACATGCGCGTCATCTGCGCCTGGCCGCCAAGGGGCGCAGGAATGAGGAATTTCTCCACCGGGTTGTTGACGTCGGTGACGTCGATGATCATCGTCCCGTTGTTCTCGCACGCGTTGCCGTTCAGGGGATTCGGCAGCAGACGGTCGTCGGCGCAGCCGGCCTGCACCGGGACCCCGCTGTGCTGTCCGACGAACAGGTACCACCTGCCGTTCGGGTACTGGATCACATTGGGCTGGTAGCTGGGACGGCCTTGCAGGTCCGTGTGTCCCGATCGCTGCATGTTCTTGCGTTCCGGGCTTTGCGACACCGCCGCCTGGGAGGCGGTCGCGACGAATGCGAGCCCGATTGCGCCTGCCAACGCCACGCGCCGCAGTTGCCTTCTGTTGCGGGATGATGCGTACATGAGCTCCTCCTTCGTTGATCGATGCGCGCTCGCAGGGACGGCGCTCCCGACGTGCTTCCAGCCCTACCGTGGCGCTGAATACACGGAATACGGCTGCACTGAAATCACGTGACGCTTGACGTCGAACATCACGACCTCGCGATTGCCGTAGCGCCAGATGAACACGCGGCCGCTGCGAGGCTCGTCCTCGAGCATTTCATCCGGGTCTCCCAGCATGGCCTTCACCTGGTCCTGGGTCATCCCGATCTGCGGCCCGCTCGCCGCGGTCGGCTTGACGAGCGGCGCCGGCATGGCAGCGCCGTGCTCGGCGGAACGGGCCTTCGCCCTGTCAGGACTGGGCACGGCGGCGGGCGCGGCCGTCGGCGTGCCGTTCACCGTCGACTGCGACGGCAGCGAGCCGAGCGAGTCGACGTGGCACGGAAAGTTCTGGTACAGCGGCATGCCGCCCTTGGCGGAGCACTTGAAGATCTCGGCCAGAGCAGGACCTGCGGCAAGCGCCCCGCACAAGACCGCGAGCGCAACGAGCGCACGCGCGGCAAGCGTGCGCAGCGTCGGCGTCATGGCGCTCAGCTAGGCGGTTCGGCGCCGCGCGAGCGCTATGCCTGCGAGGCCCAATGCGACGAGCAGCGCGCTCGCGGGCTCCGGTACGGCGACGACGACCGCGTCGAGCAGGATGAACCCCGGGTCGTCGTGGTACGCGAAACTGACCGTCGACGTTGCGCCGGTGGCGACGAACCGATGGAACGCCGAGGCGAAGCTGCCGATCGCCGGAGGATCGACGCGCGAGAAGAACGAGGCACCGTTCACCGACGCGATGAAATCCGCCGGCGTCGCGCCGTCGAACAAGTAGCGGAACGCAAGCGCATACTGGATGCCGGGGACCGTTGCGAACGTCTGCGTGAGCGATCCTGCGGTGCCGCCGGCCGTTCCGAGTCCCGCGGCGCAGAATCCCTCGGCCACGTCCGGGCCCGGCCCGGGACAATTCACCACCGTGATCAGGCTGGGATCGACGAGGTCCCATCCGGTGAAATCGCCTTCCTCGAATCCGCCGTTGACCAGGAGCGGATCCGCGCTCGCCACCCCGCCCATGCCGAGCGATGCGGCCACCGCGATTGCGGCCGCCATGCGACGTACGACCCCCTGCATGCAGCCCTTCGAGCCATCCCTAGCGATCGCATTCATGCCTTCTCCTCCGAAGTCCGCGATGATTGCTGCGCTGCGACAACACATTGTTCCGGCGCAGGTTTATGCGCCGCGGTCTTTGTACCGGGATTGTTGTGGTCCACAGGCTAGCAACATCCATGCGGGCTTCGAAAGGCGGTTTTGAATCAATTCACTACTTTTCCGGCAGCTGACGGCGCGACGGCGCGTTGTAAACTGTATCGACGCCGCCACGCCGCGTTTCGGTGTGTGTGCAGTGCGAAAAGACGCGCCTTACCCTAAGGGGCATGAGGCGCGGCCCACCGGCCCCGTGTCACGCGGGCCGACAGCCGAGCGGGCATTGCCATGAAGAGGCACTCTGCGAGAGCGCAGCGCATCGCGGACCAGGTCCAGCGCGAGCTGGCGGATCTGCTCGCGAACCAAGTCAAGGACCCGCGCGTGGGACGCGTCACCGTCACGCACGTCGACGTCAGCCCCGACTACTCGCACGCGACCGTGCACTTCACTCATCTCGCGGGCAAGGGGCATGCGAAGGAAGCGATCACCGCGCTTTCGCGCACGGCGGGTTTCCTGCGCAGCGAGCTCGCCCGGCGCCTGGACATGTACTCCGTGCCGCAGCTCCACTTCGCGTACGACGATTCGATCGAGGCGGGGATGCGGCTGTCGAGCCTCATCGACGAGGCGGTCGCCGAGGACGCGAAGCACCCGAAGGACGAATGAGTTGAAGCACCGGGGCGATCGCGTCGACGGCGTCCTGCTGCTCGACAAGCCTGCCGGCATCTCGTCCAACGCGGCGCTCCAGCGCGCACGGCGCGCCCTGAACGCCGGGAAAGCCGGCCATACGGGTACGCTCGATCCGCTCGCGACGGGGCTGCTGCCGGTGTGCCTCGGCGAGGCCACCAAGTTCGCGCAGTTCCTGCTCGACGCGCACAAGCGCTATCGCGCGACGGTCCGCTTCGGTGTCGCAACCGATACGCTCGACGCCGAAGGCGCCGTCGTCGCGACGCGGCCGGTCGCGCTCGACGCGGCCGACATCGCCGCGGCCCTGCCGGCGCTGACCGGCGCGCAGCTCCAGATCCCGCCGGCGCACTCCGCGCTCAAGCATCGCGGCCGCGCCCACTACCACTATGCGCGTGCCGGCGAAGACGTGCCGCGCGTACCGCGCGCGGTCGAGGTCATGCGACTGACGCTCCTCGATTGGCGCCCGCCCGATGCGATCGTCGACGTGGAATGCGGCAAGGGAACGTACGTGCGCGTGCTCGCGGCGGACCTGGGCGAGCGCCTCGGGTGCGGCGCGCACCTGGCCGCGCTGCGCCGCACGGCCACGGGCGGCTTCGACGTCGAGGACGCGATCGGGCTCGACCGGCTCGAAGCGCTCGACCTGTCCGCGCGGCGCCTGCACGTGCGGCCGGTGAACGTGCTGATCGCGCACCTGCCGCGTCTCGACCTCGCAACGGACGAGGCGGACGCCTTTGTGCACGGCCGCGACGTCGCAGCGCCCGCCGACGCGAGCGGCGTCCATGCCGTATTCGCCGAGCACGGGCTGATCGGCGTGGCGGATGCGCGCGACGGGCGTGCGCAGCCGCGCCGAGTGCTGGCGGGCGGGGCGGCTGCGCACATGCAAGCGGCTTGAAAATCAAGCGGTTTTCACGCTATAATCGCTGTCTTTCCCGAGAGCCAAGCACGCGAGAGCGCAAGGACCCATCACAATGGCCGCCACGGTTGCCGACAAGGCGAAAGTCATCGCCGAACACCAACGCGTCAAGGGCGACACCGGCTCGCCCGAAGTTCAGATCGCGCTGCTGACCGCGCGCATCAACGGTCTCACCGACCATTTCAAGGATCACGTCAAGGACCATCATTCGCGGCGGGGACTGCTGCGCATGGTGTCGCGGCGCCGCAAGCTGCTCGATTACCTCAAATCGCGCAACGCCGACAGCTACCGCTCCCTGATCGAGAAGCTGGGTCTGCGCAAGTAAGTGGCGCATTCCGGCAACCCGCGGCGGCGCGCGTTTCCGCCCGCTCCCTGAACATCGCGATGGCCGCGCCTTCGGACGCGGCCATTTGCATTCCGAGATCACGAGGGACTCTGTGTCTACTGCCATCAAGAAATCGATTCGCTACGGGCGCAACACGCTGACGCTCGAGACGGGCGAGATCGCCCGCCAGGCGGGCGGCGCCGTGCTGGTCAGCCTCGACGACACCGTCGTGCTGGTCACCGCCGTCGCGGCCAAGCAGGCCAAGCCGGGCCAGGACTTCTTTCCGCTGACCGTCGACTACCAGGAGAAGACCTACGCCGCGGGCAAGATCCCGGGCGGGTTCTTCAAGCGCGAGGGCCGTCCCTCCGAAAAGGAGACGCTCACCTCGCGCCTGATCGACCGCCCGATCCGCCCGCTGTTTCCCGACGGCTTCTACAACGAAGTGCAGGTCATCGCGACGGTGATGTCGGTCGATCCCGAGATCGATCCCGACGTGCCGGCGATGATCGGCGCATCCGCCGCGCTCGCGCTGTCCGGCGTGCCGTTCAACGGCCCGATCGGAGCCGCGCGCGTCGGCTACATGAACGGCCAGTACGTGCTCAACCCGACCAAGACCGAGCTCGAGACCTCGCAGCTCAACCTCGTCGTCGCGGGCACCGAAGCCGCGGTGCTGATGGTCGAGTCGGAAGCCGAGGAGCTGCCCGAGGAGGTCATGCTCGGCGCGGTCGTGTTCGGCCACCAGCAGCAGCAGGCGGTGATCGACCTGATCCACCAGCTCGTCGAGGAGGGCGGCAAGCCGCTGTGGGACTGGCAGCCTCCGGCAAAGGACGAGGAAGCCATCCAGAGGGTCGCCGCGGCGATCGAGCAGGACTTCCGCTCCGCGTACCAGATCCGCAGCAAGCAGACGCGTTCCGCGCGCTTGAAGGAGATCGCGGCGAAGGTCGACTCCGAGGTCGTTCCCGCCGATGCGACACCCGAGCAGCGCCGCCACATCGGCAACATCGCCTTCGACCTGGAAGCCAAGGTCGTGCGCCAGCAGATCCTCTCCGGCGAGGCGCGCATCGACGGCCGCGACACGCGCACCGTGCGCCCGATCACCATACGCACGGGTGTGCTGCCGCGCACGCACGGCTCGGCGCTGTTCACCCGCGGCGAGACGCAGGCGCTGGTCGTGGTCACGCTCGGCACCGCGCGCGACGAGCAGATCATCGACGCGCTGCAGGGCGAGTATCGCGAGCGCTTCATGTTCCACTACAACATGCCCCCGTATGCCACCGGCGAGACGGGCCGCGTGGGCTCGCCCAAGCGCCGCGAGGTCGGCCACGGCCGTCTCGCGAAGCGGGGCATCCTCGCGGTGTTGCCGACCGCCGAAGAGTTCGCCTACTCGATGCGCATCGTCTCGGAGATCACCGAGTCGAACGGCAGCTCGTCGATGGCCTCGGTGTGCGGCGCCTCGCTCGCGCTGATGGACGCGGGCGTGCCGACCAAGGCGCACGTCGCGGGCATCGCGATGGGGCTGATCAAGGAAGGCAACCGCTTCGCGGTGCTGACCGACATCCTCGGCGACGAGGACCACCTCGGCGACATGGACTTCAAGGTGGCGGGCACCGATCGCGGCGTCACGGCGCTGCAGATGGACATCAAGATCCAGGGCATCACCAAGGAGATCATGGCGGTCGCGCTGTCGCAGGCGCGCGAGGGCCGCATGCACATCCTCGGCAAGATGCACGAGGCGCTGCCGCATGCGCGCACCGAGATCTCGCAGCACGCGCCGCGCATGATGACGTTCAAGATCAACCCCGAGAAGATCCGCGACGTGATCGGCAAGGGCGGCGCGGTCATCCGCGCATTGACCGAAGAGACCGGCACGACCATCGACATCCAGGACGACGGCAGCGTGACGATCGCATCGGTCAATGCCGACGCCTGCAACGCCGCGCGCAAGCGCATCGAGGCGATCACCGCGGAAGTCGAGGTCGGGAAGATCTACGAGGGCCCGGTGCTGCGCCTGCTCGACTTCGGCGCGATCGTGCAGCTCCTGCCCGGCAAGGACGGCCTGCTGCACATCTCGCAGATCGCCAAGGAGCGCGTCAACCAGGTCTCCGACTACCTGAAGGAAGGCCAGGTCGTGCGCGTGAAGGTGCTCGAGGCCGACGAGAAGGGCCGCGTGCGCCTGTCGATGAAGGCGGCTGCCGAGGACGACGCGAAGCAGCAGTCGCAGTCGGGCCAGCCGCAAGCCTCTCCGGAGTCGACGCCGGCCGTGTGACGATCGCGTGATCCCGCAACGAGGGCGCCCGGGCGGCGCCCTTTTTGTCGCTACGCTGGCGCCGATGCGACTTGCGCGGCTGGTCGCGCGGCTGTCGTCCATCGCGCTCGCCTAGTGATAGCCGATATCGCCGCGCACCTTGCCGCGAAACACGTAATACGACCAGCCGGTGTACATGAAGATGATCGGCAGAAGGAACAGCGTGCCGACGAGCGTGAAAGCCTGCGTCGACGGCGACGACGCCGCGTCCCACAAGGTGACCGCGAATGGGACGATGTACGGAAACAGGCTGATCGCGAGCCCGAGATAGCCCATCGCGAAGAGCGCCATCGCGCCGACGAAGGGCAGGTTGTCGCGGTCGCTGCGCAGCGTGCGAAGCGTCATCCAGGCGATGAGCGCGGTGAGGAGCGGCACGGGCGCGAGATACGCGATGTTGGGCCAGCTGAACCAGCGTGCGGCAATGCCGGCGTTGGCGAGCGGCGTCCAGACGCTCACCATCGCGACGAACGCGAGCACGCCGAGCAGCGCCCATTGCGCCGCGCGTCGCGCCCAGCGCTGCAGGTCGCCCTCCGTTTTCATGACGAGCCAGGTGGACCCGAGCAGCGCATAGCCGCACACCAGCCCCACGCCCGTCAGCAGCGCAAAAGGCCGCACCCAGTCGAAGCTCGTGCCGGCGAACACGCGACCCCGGACCTCGAATCCCTCGACGAACGCGCCGAGCACCACGCCCTGGAAATACGTTGCGATGAGCGAGCCCGCGAAGAACGCGCGGCTCCACCAATGGCGCGCACGCCGGGTCTTCAGCCTGAACTCGAACGCCACGCCGCGGAAGATCAGGCCGAGCAGCATGAGCAGGATCGGGAAGTACACCGCGGGAATGATGATCGCGAACGCCAGCGGGAACACCGCGAGCAATCCGACGCCGCCCAGCACGAGCCACGTCTCGTTGCCGTCCCATACGGGGGCGACCGAGTTCATCGCGAGCGTGCGCTCGTCCTCGCCCGCCACCAGGGGAAAGAGAATGCCCACGCCGAGATCGAACCCGTCGAGCAGCACGTACATGAAGACGCCGAAGCCCAAGATGAGCGTCCAGATCGGGACGAGGTCGAGCTGCATCAGCCCTCCGCCGCCGAAAGCGGCCGCGCGGGGCGCTCCGTGAGCCGCGCATCGCGCAACTCGACGTGCTCGGGCGGCCCCTCGCGCGCGACGCGCGCCATGTAGAAGATGCCGGCGCCGAACACGATGACGTACACGACCGCGTAGAACAGCAGCGACGTGGCGACGTTGCCGGCGGTCAGCGACGGCGAAACGGCGTCGCGCGTCCGCATCAGGCCGTAGACGATCCACGGCTGCCGGCCCACCTCCGTCACGGTCCAGCCGGCCACCACGGCGATGAAGCCGGCCGGCATCATGGCGATGCACGCGTTGTGGAATGCGCGCGAGACGAACAGGCGCTTGCGAAAATGCAGCACGCCGGCCGAGACGACCAGCGCGAGCATGAGCAGGCCGAGGCCGACCATGACCCGAAACGCGATGAAGACGGGCACGACCGGCGGACGATCGTCCGCGGCCACGGACTTGAGGCCCTGCACGGTGGCGTCGAGATCGTGCTTCAGATAGAGGCTTGCGAGCGCGGGTATCGCGATCTCGTAGAGGTTGCGCTCACGCGCCTCGTCGGGCCACGCGAAGAGGACCGCCGGCGCGCGCGCCTGCGTCTCCCATGCCCCTTCCATGGCTGCGACCTTGATCGGCTGGTGCTCGACGCTGTTCACGCCGTGCAGGTCGCCGAGCACCACCTGCAGCGGTACCAGGAACGCGAGCAGGAGGAACGTCATGCCGAGCATGCGACGCGCTTCGGGCACGTGGTTGTCGTGCTTGAGATGCCACGCCGCGACGCCGGCAACGACGAGCCCCGTGGTCACGAAGAAGCCGGTCACGGTATGCGCGAGCCGATACGGGAACGAGGGATTGAAAATGACCGCGAGCCAGTCGGCCGGCACGAAGCGGCCGTCGACGATCCGATATCCCTGCGGCGTCTGCATCCAGCTGTTCGCCGCGAGGATCCAGAACGACGAGAAGAGCGTGCCGGCGGCGACCGCGATCGCCGAGAACAGGTGCGCCCACGGCGGCACCAGCTTGCGCCCGAACAGCAGGATGCCGAGAAAGCCCGCCTCGAGGAAGAACGCGACCAGCACCTCGTAGGTGAACAGCGGCCCGAGCACGCTCGCCGTCACGTCCGCGTAGCGGCTCCAGTTGGTGCCGATCTGGAACGGCATGACGATGCCCGACACCACGCCCATGCCGAACGAGATCGCGAACATCTTCGTCCAGAACACCGAAAGGCGCAGGTAGATCGCGTCGCGCTTCCAGACGTGCAGTGCCTCGAGCACGAGGATGAACGCCGACAGGCCGACGGTGAACGCCGGCAGCAGGATGTGAAACGCGATGACGAACGCGAACTGCAGCCTGGACAGAAAGACCGGGTCCAACGCCTGCGGCCTCCGATGCGCGAATCGAAGGCCATTCTACGTGATCGCTACGGTGCCAGTATCGCTTCGCCGCTCACGCTCACCGTGACTTCCGTTCTTCCGCCCTCGACATTGACCGGCGCGGCCTCCGCGGCCATCGCCTGCGCGCGCATGTACGGTCGGGGCCCGCCGCCGGGCTCGCTCGTCTGGACGGTGACGCGGCCCGTTCGCCACGTCGAGCTGCCGAACGCCTGGGCCACGAGCTTCGCGCGCTCCTGCCATGCATGGATCGCCTCCTGCGCCAGTACATCCTGCGTCTTGCGAAGCGCAACGGCACTGAGCGAGAAGTCGAGACCCGACATCAACAACCCGTCTTCCGACTGCAGCCTGGTGAGCAGCGCGGCGAGCGCGACGAAATCGCTGCCCGAGATCTCCAGCGACTGCGCCACGCGCCAGCGCACCACGCCTTGCTTGGGATCGCCCGTCTGGTACGTGGTGTAGCCGGCGGTCGACGCTTCGACGCCCGGTGCGGCCTTGGCGCGCGCGAGCGCGCGTGCCATGCGCGTGTTCACCGCAGTTGCCGCCTTCACCGCATCGGCGTCCTCCGCTTCGGCCCGCAATACGGCATGCATGCGATCGTTGGCCACGCTGCGGTTCGCGCTCGCCGTGACGGTCACCACCGGCTGCGGTGTCAGCGGCGTGTCGGCACGCACGGGCCCGGCGAGCGCGCCGAACAGCGCGATGCCCGCGCATGCGAGCGCAGGCAGCTTCAGCATGCGATGCGCGAGCCGGCGCGCGACGGCAGCGCCTCGATCGCGGCGCGATTGGTCCACGAGAAGCAGCGCGCGGCCGCCTGCTGCCAGGGCAGCCACGCGTACTGCCGATGCTCGCGCGGTGCGAGCCGCACCGGTACTGGATGCGGCACCCGGAGGCCGAACACGTGCTCGGTATTGTGCGTGGTTCCCGGCGGATAGCGGTGGCGCCATTGGACGAAGATCTCGAAGTCGTTCTGCATGTGCCAATCGACCACGCCGCCGTGGCAGCGCGCGTCGATGCCGGTTTCCTCGGCCAGCTCGCGCACGGCCGTGTGGTCGAGCGGCTCGCCGGGCTCCCGGCTGCCCGTGACCGATTGCCAGTGGTCGGGAAAATCGGCGCGCTCGAGCAGCAACACCTCGAGCGTGGATGTGTAAACGAGCACGAGGACCGAAACGGGTTGCTTGAAGCGGGTCAAGCCACGAAGACCCAGAACGGCACGTGGCGCTCGCGCCAGTAATCGCAGGCCTCGGTGAAGAGGTCCTCGAGCGTCTTCCAGTCGGTCGGATGCTCGCGCTGGTACTGCTGCGCATGCCGCAGGGTGATCACGATGCCGCGCTTGCCGAGCCAGTCGCGGTCTTCGAGGACGTCCGCGAGCGCGTCCCAGTTGTGACCGAAATGCTCGGGCAGTGCGAGCTCCGCATCGAGCTCGCCGAACAGCGTGGCGCGGTCGCGGGCCTTGCCGAGGTCGACCGCCGCGTGCCGCAGGTGCGCGTGCGCCGCGGCGGGCTTGAGCGCCTCGACCGATCCGCTCCACGGCCGCATGCCGCAATCGTCGAACCGGCTCAAGTCGGGTGGGTTCATCGCGCGCCCTCCGTCATTCGAGTATGCGGCGGAACGACTGGTAGTGGTCGTCGGTGTAGTAGCACGAATCGGGCTGCTCGCGCGCGCCGCCGCACACGATGCGACGCGCGCCCCGCGTGTGCGCACCGCGCGTGGGCACCGTGTACTCGTGATAGTAGCCGCGCGGACGGCCGGGCAGGATGTGCTCGCGATTGCCGAAGACCACGCCGTCGCGCTCGTACCCGAACGGACCGCCCGCGTGGATGCGATCGAGCACGTCGCGGGCTTCGGCGGGCAGCTCGTGTACGCCGACCTCGGGCAGCGCGTCGGCCGCGCGGCGCGCCTCCGCGACCGGCAGCAGCGCTGCCAGCGCGAAAGCAACGACGAGCGCATGCGCCAACCACGTCCGGTGCCGCATGCGCGCCAGTGTAGCGCATGCGGCATCGGCCCGCGGAGCGTCACGCGGGCTTGGCCGAATCGCTCGCGCGCACGCGGACGTGCAGGTCGCGAAGCTGCTTCTCGGTCACCGGGCTGGGGGCACCCACGAGCAGATCCTGGCCGCGTTGTGTCTTGGGAAACGCGATGACGTCCCGGATCTGCTCCACGCCCGCCATCAGCGCAACCGTGCGGTCGAACCCGAACGCGATCCCGCCATGCGGCGGCGCGCCGTACTGCAGCGCGTCGAGCAGGAAGCCGAACTTGGCGCGCTGGTCTTCCGGGGAGATGCCGAGCGCCTCGAACACCTTCTGCTGCACTTCGGGGCGATGAATGCGCACCGAGCCGCCGCCGATCTCCCAGCCGTTCAGCACGACGTCGTACGCCTTGGCGAGCGCGCGCCCCGGGTCGGACGACATCAGCGCTTCATGGCCGTCCTTGGGCGCCGTGAACGGATGGTGCTTCGCGGCCCAGGTCTTCGTCTCGTCGTCGTACTCGAACATCGGGAAGTCGACCACCCACAAGGGCTTCCAGGCGTCTTCGGCCATGCCGCGTTCGTGGCCGATCTTCGCGCGCAGGGCGCCCAGGGCATCGTTGACGACCTTCTCCCTGTCGGCGCCGAAGAAGATCAGGTCGCCGGTCTGCGCGCCGGTGCGCTCCAGGATCGCGCGCAACGCGTCCGACGGCAGGAACTTCACGATCGGCGACTGCAGGCCTTCCTCGTTCGGCTTGCTCGCGTCGTTGACCTTGATGTACGCGAGCCCGCGTGCGCCGTAGATCGCGACGAACGCCGTGCAGTCGTCGATCTCCTTGCGCGTGAGCGCGCCGCCGCCCGGCACGCGCAGCGCCGCGACGCGGCCGTTCGGCAGGTCGGCGGCGGCACGGAACACCTTGAACTCGACCGACTTCATCGCGTCGGTGAGCTCGGTCAGCCTGAGCGGCACGCGAAGGTCCGGCTTGTCGGAGCCGTAGTCGCGCATCGCATCCTCGTAGCGCATGATCGGGAACGGATCGGGCAGCTCGACGCCGAGCGTCTCGCGGAACATCGCGCGCACCAGCGGCTCCATCAGCGCGCGGATCTCCGGCTCGTCCAGGAACGACGTCTCGATGTCGATCTGGGTGAACTCGAGCTGGCGGTCGGCGCGCGCGTCCTCGTCGCGGTAGCACTTGACGATCTGGTAGTACCGATCGAAGCCCGCGATCATCAGCATCTGCTTGAAGAGCTGGGGCGACTGCGGCAGCGCGTAGAACTCGCCGTGATGCATGCGCGAAGGCACGAGGAACTCGCGCGCGCCTTCCGGGGTGCTCTTGTAGAGCACGGGCGTCTCGATGTCGATGAAGCCGTTCGCGTCGAGATACTTGCGCGCGGCCATCGCGGCGCGATAGCGCAGGCGCAGGTTGTTCTGCATGAGCGGGCGGCGCAGGTCCATGACGCGATGCGTCAGGCGCACGGTCTCCGACAGGTTCTCGTCGTCGAGCTGGAACGGCGGCGTCGCCGACGCGTTCAGGATCTCGACCTCGTGCGCGAGGAGCTCGACCTCGCCCGAGCGCAGGTTGGGATTGGTCGTGCCTTCGGGGCGACGGCGCACCGCGCCGGTGACGACGATGCAATACTCGTGGCGCAGCTTCTCCGCGATGCCGAAGGTTGCCGGCCGGTCGGGGTCGAAGACGATCTGCAGGAGGCCTTCGCGGTCGCGCAGGTCGACGAAGATCACGCCGCCGTGATCGCGGCGCCGATGCACCCAGCCCGCGACCGTGACGGTCTGGTCGAGATAGCGGCGATCGATGAGGCCGCAGTAGTCGGTGCGCTTCACGAGGTGGTCTCCAGCCGGCAGATGATCGGGTTCGTCGTTTCGATGCGCAGGAGCGCACGACCCGGGCGTCGAGCGCCGGGCGCGCGCGGTGCGAGAGTCAATTTCGCGACGTGACGACCGGATCGGCGCGCGCCGGTGCGCGCGTCGAGCCGGCGGGCGGCAGCGCAACCGGCGGCACGTGTGGCCGTGGCGCGACCACGCCCATCGAGATGATGTACTTCAACGCTTCGTCCACCGTCATGTCGAGCTCGTGCACGCGGGCGCGCGGCACGATCACGAAATAACCGGACGTGGGATTCGGCGTGGTCGGCACGTACACGCTGACGTGCTCGCCTTCGAGCCGCTCGGCCACGGCGACGGCGGGCGTTCCCGTCTGGAACGCGATGGTCCAGCTTCCGGCATGCGGGAACTCGACCAGCAGCGCCTTGCGAAACGCGTTGCCCTGCGGGGAGAGCAGCGTGTCGCTGACCTGCTTGACCGACGAATAGATCGACTTGACGAACGGAATGCGGGTCAGCACCGACTCCCAGCCGCGGATGACGCGCTGGCCCAGGAAGTTCGCGGCCAGCATGCCCGTGCCGAGGAGGATCACGAACGCCACCAGCACGCCGACACCCGGAATGCGGAAGCCGAACAGGGCTTCGGGCCGCGCGCTTTCCGGGAACAGCAGCATGATCTGGTCGAGCGAGTTCACGAGGAAGGCGAGCACCCAGATCGTGATGCCGATCGGCACCCAGACCAGCAGGCCGGTGATCAGGTAGCGCTTCATCGCAACTCGTCGTCCCTGCGGAAGCAGGGGGCCCAGTGTCTTCAAGTCAGTGGCAGGAGCAGCCCGATCCGCAGCTCGGCGCCGCGGCGCTCGTCGTCTCCGACTTCGCCTCGGTCTTGGCTTCGGTCTTGGTCTCGCTCTTGGCGCCTTCGGAGGCGCCGTCGGGCTTGGTCTCGGTCTTGCCGTTCGACTTCGACGGCTTGCTGCCGTTGCGGAAGTCGGTGGCGTACCAGCCCGAGCCCTTGAGCTGGAAGCCGGCTGCGGAGACGAGCTTGGTGAGCGCGTCGGCGCGGCAGGACGGGCAGCTCACCAGTGGCGACTCGGTGATCTTCTGCAGCGCCTCGAGCTCGTGGCCGCAGGCGCTGCACCGATATTCGTAGATCGGCATGGCGGTTCCTCGCGAGTAAGTGGCGTTTGCGCTCGTGGCTGCGCCGCAGCAGCGTCGCACGGCCAAAAAGCGGTTGATTCCTAAGCAAATATTATACCGCAACCTTTTGCCCCGCGCAGCGGCCCGGCAGGCGCTGCTGCGGTGCATCGGCAAGATGGGGGCGCACCGGCGTGCAACAAAGTGGCTTATGCTTCGCGCCGGCGATCACGGAGGCTCGATGGCGGCGCACTGGGTCTGGTGGATCTTCGGCGTCGTGCTGATCGGCGCCGAGCTCGTCACCGGCACGTTCTACCTCTTCGCGGCAGGCATCGCATGCCTCGCAGGGGGGCTGATCGCCTGGGCGGGCGCGCCGATCGCCATGCAGCTCCTGGTTACCGCGATCCTGGCCATCGTCGGGACGCTCGTGGCGCACCGGGTTCGGTTGCGCCGCGCCACGCCGGCGCCCATGCCGTCCCTCGACGTCGGCCAGCCCGTCCAGGTGCAGTTCTGGCATCCGAATGGCACGGCGCGCGTGACGTATCGTGGCACGCAATGGGATGCCCAGCTCGCGCAGCCCGACGGCGCGCGCGCGAACACCATGTACATCGTCGCCACGCGCGGCTCGACGCTGATCGTCAGCGCCCAGCGCCCGGCCTGATCGTCGTCTCGCGTGCTCAACCCAGGGGATCTTCTGATGGCAAGCGGCCTGTCGCTGTTCGCGTTCGTCCTGTTCGTCGTTGCGCTGATCGTGGTCGTTCGCGCGGTGCGCGTGGTGCCGCAGCAGCGCGCCTGGATCGTGGAGCGGGTGGGGCGCTTCCACGCCGTGCTGCAGCCCGGGCTCAACTTCGTCGTGCCGTTCGTCGACCGTGTCGCGTACAAGCACGACCTGCGCGAGATCCCGCTCGACGTGCCGCCGCAGATCTGCATCACCAAGGACAACACGCAACTGCAGGTCGACGGCATCCTGTACTTCCAGGTCACCGATCCCAAGCTCGCGTCGTATGGATCGTCCAACTACGTGCTCGCCATCACGCAGCTCGCGCAAACGACGCTGCGCAGCGTCATCGGCCGCATGGAGCTCGACCGGACCTTCGAGGAGCGCGACCAGATCAACGCAGCGGTGGTCGCGGCCCTCGACGACGCCGCGCCGAGCTGGGGCGTGAAGGTGTTGCGCTACGAGATCAAGGACCTCACGCCGCCCGCCGAGATCCTGCGCGCCATGCAGGCGCAGATCACCGCGGAGCGCGAGAAGCGCGCCGTCATCGCGACCTCCGAAGGCAAGCGCCAGGAGCAGATCAACCTCGCGGTCGGTGCGCGCGAGGCGGCGATCGCGAAATCCGAAGGCGAGAAGCAGGCGGAGATCAACAGCGCCCAGGGACAGGCGGCCGCGATCCTCGCGATCGCCGAAGCGAACGCGAAGGCGATCCGGCAGGTCGCCGAGGCCATTGGGTCGCCGGGCGGCATCAGCGCGGTGAACCTCAAGGTCGCGGAGGAATACATCGCGGCGTTCGGCAATCTCGCGAAATCGGCCAACGCGCTGATCGTGCCGGCGAACCTCACCGACATCGCATCCCTGATCGCGACCGCGACCAGCGTCGTCAAGGCGCCCGCGCTTCAGGGAGGCGCAAAATAGCGGCATGGAAACGAAAGGCGCGAGCTTCATCGTCACGGGAGGCGCCTCCGGCCTCGGCGCGGCCACCGTGCGCGCGCTCGCGCGCGGCGATGCGCGCGTCGTGATCGCGGACGTGAACGAGCAGGCGGGCAACGCGCTCGCCGGCGAAATCGGCGCCGCGGCTCGGTTCGCGCGCACCGACGTGACGGACGAGGCGAGCGGCCGTGCCGCGGTGCAGCTCGCCGTCGACAGCTTCGGCGGCTTGCACGGGCTCGTGAACTGCGCGGGCATCGTGCACGCCGAGAAGCTCGCCGGGCGCGAAGGGCCGCACTCGCTCGCGGGATTCCGCCGCGCGGTGGAAATCAACCTCGTCGGGACCTTCAACGTCATGCGCTTCGCGTCGGACGCGATGGCCAAAGGCGCGCCGAATGCCGAAGGCGAGCGCGGCGTGATCGTGAACACGGCTTCGGTCGCGGCGTTCGATGGGCAGATCGGCCAGGCCGCCTACAGCGCATCGAAGGCGGGTGTCGTCGGCATGACGCTGCCCGTCGCGCGCGAGCTCGCGCGCTTCGGCATTCGCGTGATGACCATCGCGCCGGGCATCTTCGAGACGCCGATGATGGACAGCCTCTCGCGCGAGGTGCAGGAATCGCTCGGGAGGATGGTGCCGTTCCCGCCGCGTCTCGGCCGGGCGTCGGAGTTCGCGTCGCTGGTGCTCGAGATCGTGCGCAACCCGATGCTCAACGGCGAGGTGATCCGGCTCGACGGCGCGATACGCATGGCGCCGAAGTGACGGGCGCGGAGCGACCGTCATCCCCGCGCA
This sequence comes from Casimicrobiaceae bacterium, assembly GCA_036406955.1. Classification (GTDB taxonomy): domain Bacteria; phylum Pseudomonadota; class Gammaproteobacteria; order Burkholderiales; family Casimicrobiaceae; genus VBCG01. The sequence continues at coordinate 31,549 of DASXAF010000148.1, read as the reverse complement.
AGCGGGAATCCAGCGTCGTTGGCCGAGCGCGCGGCAGTCGCGCGGCGCCGCGTCGACCGGTCGTGCTGGGCTGCGTGATGCTGGCCCTGTTCATGTCCGCGGTCGAGGTGACGATCGTGGCCACGGCGCTGCCGCAAATCGTCGGCGGGCTCGGCGGATTCGCGCTCTATACGTGGGTGTTCTCGGGCTTCCTGCTCACGCAGACGGCGACCATTCTGGTCTTCGGCAAGCTGGCGGACCTCTACGGCCGCCGACCGGTGCTGATCGGCGGCATGGTCGTGTTCCTCCTCGGCTCGGTGCTGTGCGGCTTCGCCTGGTCGATGCCGGCCCTGATCGCATTCCGGCTTCTGCAGGGCCTGGGCGCGGGATCGATCCAGCCCGTCGCCATCACCATCGTCGGCGACCTCTACGACGTGAGCGAGCGGCCGCGCGTGCAGGGCTGGCTGTCGAGCGTGTGGGGCTTCGCCGCGATCGTCGGGCCGCTGGCGGGCGGCATCATCGTCGAGGCGCTGTCGTGGCGGTGGATCTTCTGGATCAACGTGCCGGTCGGGCTGTGCGCGATCACCGGGCTGGTGCTGTTCTACGACGAGCACGTCGAGCACCGCAGGCATGCGATCGACTACGGTGGCACGGCCTTCTTCTGCGTCGGGATGAGCGCCCTGCTCGTGGCGCTCATGCAGGGCGGCGTGGCATGGCCCTGGGCATCGCTGCAGACGATCCTGCTCGCCGCGCTGTTCGCGGGCGCCTTCGCGCTCTATTTCGCGCGCGAGCGCCGCGCCGCCGAGCCGATGATCGACTTTCGCCTCTGGCGCACGCCGCTCGTCGCGCGCGTCAACGCGAGCGCGCTGTTCGGCGGGGCCACGATCATCGGCGTGACGTCCTTCGTGCCGATCGACGTGCAGGGCGTGCTCGGCCGCTCGGCGATCGTGGCGGGGTTCGCGCTCACCGCCATGTCCATCGGCTGGCCGCTCGCGTCGACGTTCTCGGGAAGGTTCCTGCGCGCCCTCGACGCAAGGGGCACGGTCCGGCTCGGGGGTGCCTTGTTGTTCGTGGGCACGCTGCTGCTCGCCACTATGCCGCGCACCGTGGGACCTGCGTGGATCGGCCTCGCCTCGTTCGTCATCGGGTTCGGGATGGGCCTCCTCAACACCACCTTCATCATCCTGATCCAGGGTAGCGTCGCATGGGAGCAGCGCGGCAGCGCGACCGCCGCCAACATCTTCTCGCGCATGCTCGGCAGCACGCTCGGCGCGGCCATACTCGGCGCGGTGCTCAACGCGGTGCTGCACGAGCGACTGGGGACTTCCAATGGCGTGGCCGGCGGCATCGAAGGCATCCGGCGCATCTTCAGCACAGGGACCGACGCGTTGAGCGGCGCGCAAGTCGCGGCGCTGACCAGCGCACTCGCCGCCGGCCTCGCGCACGTGTTCGCGGTCCTGGCGCTGTTCGGCATCCTGGCGCTCGTCGCGACCTGGCTCGTGCCGCCGCGCGCCATTTTCGCGCCGAGCGAGCAGCGCCAGATCTAGTACTGCGATCTCCACGAGCGGAGCGACGATGGACGCCGCCCACAATCGGTCGAAGGCCGGCGTGGTCGGCAAGACGCTGCCAGGTACGCGAGATCGCGCGCTCCGGCTGGACGGCGCGATACACATCGCGCCAAAATGAGCGCATGACGTAAAAACCCCGGACAACAAGAGGGGGAACGGTTCGATCGATGGCGCCGGGGAGGAGCCACCGATGAGCGCATCTTCGCAGCCGAAGCGCCGCCTCACCGCGATCCTCATCGCCGATGTCGTCGGCTATTCGCGCATGATGGAGCGCGACGACGCGCACGCATTCGAGCAGCTGCGCGACGTGCGGGCGACCGTCGTCGATCCTGGCATCGCCATGCAGGACGGGCGGTTGGTCAAGACCGCGGGCGATGGTTTTCTCGCCGAGTTCCCCAGCGCCATCGCCGCGCTGCAGGCGGCCATCGCGATCCAGCGCGACATGGCGGCGCGCAACTTCAGCCTCGCGCAGGACGAGCGGATTTTCTATCGCATCGGCATCAACGTCGGCGACATCCTGGTCGACGGGGACGACATCGCGGGCGACGGCGTCAACGTTGCGTCACGGCTGGAGGGCCTGGCCGAGCCGGGCGGCATCTGCGTCTCGTCGGCGGTGCGCGAGCAGGTGCACAAGGACCTCGGGGCCGGGTTCGTCGACATCGGGGAGCAGACGGTCCACAACAGCGAGCGGCCGATCCGCGTGTATCGAGTCGTGTTGGACACGACGGACGCGAGCAGCGCCACACGGCGATTGGACGGTCGGATTTTTCGTACCCGCGTGCGCTGGACCGCCGCGATCGTGGTCGCCATAGCGAGTGCCGGCGCCGCTGCGTGGATGGCATTCGGCTCGCGCGTGGGCATGGGCTTCTCGCCGCCAGCCCTGTCGTTGGCGATCCTTCCATTCGCCACGGCGAGCACTGACCCGACTGATCGGGCGCTCGCCGAGTCCCTCGCCCCCGACCTCTCGATGGGCATCGCGGGTCGCGCATTCAGTTCGGATCGCCTCGGCGAGCGTGACGCTGCCCTATGCCGGCAAGCCGATTGATCCGCGGACCGTCGGCCGCGAGCTCAACGTGCGGTATGTCGCGGATGGTGAACTGCGTCGGGTCGGCGAGCGCATCGTTGTATCGGCAAGGCTCGTGGACGCGATGGACGGCCGCCAGACCTGGAGCGACCGCATCGAAACGAGCGCACACGATCGCACGACAACGGATCTCGACGTGTCGCAGCGCCTGGTATACCGCCTGAACGTTGCAGTTCGGGACGCTGAAATAACGCGCGCGAGAGCTGACTCGGGAAACCGGCGCACTTCGATCGAATTCGTTTTGCGCGGCAATGCCGTGGCGTTTCAGGGTTACGACGTCGTCAAGGATGCACGTGAGTCGCGCAAGCTGTATGACCAGGCGCTTGCCATCGACCCGAACTTCGTCCCGGCGCTGATCGGCCGCGGGCAAACGTTCATCCAGGAGCTGACCGACGACCCTGCTGCCGATTGGGACCGGCTGGTCCCGGAGCTCGAGAACGTGTCCAGGCGTGCGCTTTCACTCGATGCCGACGATGCCGGCGTTTGGCTGCTGCGCGGGGATGCACTCAGTCTCCAGGGACGTGGAGAAGGGGCACTCGAGGCCTTCGGGCGCGCGGGACACCTCGACCCGAGCCTCGTTGCGCCGCTCGTCGGCCAGGCATGGCGACTGATGTACATGGGGCGGTTCGGCGATGCGATTCAGATGGCCGATCGCGCGATCGCCAAGGACAAGCTGCACGGATACACCAGCGACATGCTGCGCCTGAAGTGCCGCTGCAACATTGCGCTCGGGCGTTTGGATGAAGCGATCGCCGATTGCGAGAAGTCCAGCGCTGGCGCGGACAACCGGTGGCTCCATGCGCACCTGCTCGCCGCCTATGCCGGCAACGGCGACGCGACGCGTGCTCGTGCCGAGAAGGCCAGGCTGTTCGAACAATGGCCCGGCGCTTCGGTCGTCGCGATCACCACGTTTTGGAGGCATTACACGGATGCACCGGAGTTCTGGGAGCCGACGGACCGCATCTACATCCCGGGACTGCGCAAAGGAGGGCTGCCGGAATGAGCGAAGAGTCCCCTTGACACGCGATGCCCTGCGGCGTGCAATGGCCCGATCAGGTCGGCGCCGCGGAGGTCAACATGGCCAAAGCCTGGCTTGCAGCGCTTGTCATCGTGCTCGCCGGCTGCGCGTCGATATCGCCGCAAGACGCCCAGCTCGACCGTACGCTGAAGCACTTCGGCACCGAGCCGGACGTCGCAGGGCTATACGTCTACTGCGACGAATTGATGCAGGGGCTCACGAAGACCAACGTGGCGCTCGACGGACAGCCGATCGGGCAGCTCGAGTCGCTCACGTATCTCTATGTCAAGCTGCCGCCCGGCCCGCACAGCCTCCGCGCCACGGCCGGCAATACCGACGAGCTGCAGTTGGACGCCGAAGCGGGCCACAATTATTTCGTGTGGCAGGAGCTCAAGCTGGGCTGGATCGTCTCAGGCGTGCGGCTGCACCTCGTGACGCAACACGAGGCGGAAGCCGGACTCGCGACCACGCGGCCCGTGCACTTCACGTATCGCGAAGAGGATCTGCAGGCCGCGAAGGCACGCGCGATCGCAGCCCTCATCCTGGGCCATCTCATCGGCGCGCTACCAGCTGCCGGCGGCGGCACGAGCCTGATCGGCATCGGCATGCACTGAGCGCTAATCCCGCCGGATCAGCGCTATTGCAGCGACGATCATCGCGACGAAGAACACGAACGTCCAGCCGGCGATGGAAAGACCGAGAAATACCCAGCCCTTCTCCGCGCATTCGCCGCTCCCCTGCAAGACCTTCACGACGACGTCGAGGAACGGCAGCGTGTCGAGCATGTAGTTGAGGCCCATGCCGCACGCGGGCACCTGGTCCTTGGGCAGCGCCTGCAGCCAGATCTGGCGACCCGCGAGCGCGGCGCCTGCGCCCGCGATGATGAGCGTCAGCAACGCGTAGAGCGCAGCGCCCGGCCTGAACGGATTCTGGATCGCTGCGATCAGGAACACGATGCCGACCGCGATGACGCACACGCGCTGGAACATGCACAGCGGGCAGGGCTCGAGGCCTTCGCCGTACTGCAGCCACAGCGCCCAGCCGATCAGCCCGGCGCACACGAGAAAGCCGAGCACGTAGGCGACGCGCCGCGGTGGCAGGAGGAGCAGCGCGAGGCACGATACGCCGAGCGACATGATCGCGACGCGATACACGGCCTCGTTGATCGCAGGCGCGCTCCCGAACCAGCGCAACAGCGCCTCCTGGCCCACCAGGGCGATTGCGACGAGAAAGCCGAGCCAGGGCCAGGGCAGCGAAACGTAGCGCGTCATCGTTGTGACTTCTCCAGCGCCTGATCGAGGTCCCACAGGATGTCGTCGAGCGTCTCGAGCCCGACCGACAGGCGGATCATCTCCGGCGACACGCCGGCCGCACGCTGCTCGTCCTCGTCGAGCTGCCGATGCGTGGTGGAGGCGGGATGGATGATCAGCGTCTTGGCATCGCCGACGTTGGCGAGATGCGACAGGAACTGCACGGCCTCGATCACCTTCACGCCTGCGGCGGCGCCGCCTTTCACGCCGAAGGTGAGAATCCCGCCCGCGCCGCGCGGCAGATAGCGCCTCGCGAGCGGTTCGTATCGATTGCCGGGCAGCAGCGGATAGCTGACCCATTCCACCGCCGGATGCGCGGCGAGGTGCTGCGCGATGGCCAGCGTCGACTCGCTGTGGCGCGGCATGCGCAGGTGCAGCGTCTCGATGCCCTGCAGCAGCAGGAAGGCCGCGAGCGGCGACAGCGTGGGTCCCAGCGTGCGCATCGTCTCCATGCGCGCCTTCATCGTGAAGCCGAAGTCGCCGAAGGTCTCGTGGAAGATGACGCCGTGGTAGCCGCGCGACGGTTGCGTCATCTGGGGAAACTTGCCGTTGTCCCAGGGAAACTTCCCCGACTCGACGACGATGCCGCCCATCGTCGTGCCATGGCCGCCGAGATATTTGGTGAGCGAGTGCACCACGATGTCGGCGCCATGCTCGATCGGCCGGCACAGGTAAGGCGAGGCGAGCGTGTTGTCGACGACGAGCGGCACGCCCGCCTCGTGCGCGATGCCGGCAACGGCAGCGATGTCGATCACGTTGAGCTGCGGGTTGCCGATGGTCTCCACGTACAGCGCCTTGGTGTTCGGGCGCACCGCTGCGCGGAACTGCGCCGGCTCGTCGGGATCGACGAACGTCGTGTCGATGCCGAACTGCGCGAACGTCACCGCCAACTGCGAATAGCTGCCGCCATAGAGCGTGCGTGCGGCGACGAGGTGATCGCCGGCTTGCGCGAGCGTGAGCAGCGCGATCATCTGCGCCGCCATGCCGGTCGCGGCGGCAAGGGCCGCGCGGCCGCCTTCCAGCGCGGCGACCCGCTCCTCGAGCGCGGCAACGGTCGGGTTGGAGATGCGCGAGTAGACGTTGCCGAACGTCTGCAGGTTGAACAGCGACGCCGCGTGGTCGGCGCTGTCGAACACGAACGAGGTCGTCTGGTAGATCGGCAGCGCGCGCGCGCCGGTCTGCGCGTCGGGAATCTGGCCCGCGTGCAGGCAGAGCGTGTCGAAGCCGAAGCTGCGGTCCATGGCTACGCGCCGAAAGGCGCGGACAACATTTCCCCTCTCCCGCGAAGTGGGAGAGGGAGAAGGGGTGAGGGCTGCATGGGCCGCGATTCTACGCGGCCGGCCGCCGTGCCGAAATGACGCCCGTGTTCACGCCCGCCCAGTTGAGCCCGCCCATGAGCCGTGCGTGCTCGATCTTCACGCAGCGGTTCATCACGACCTCGAGGCCCGCGGCATCCGCGATCGCGGCCGCTTCATCGTTGCGGATGCCGAGCTGCATCCACAGCACGCGCGCGCCGATCGCGACGGCCGCGCGCGCAAGCGGCACCATTTCCTCGGATTTGCGGAAGCAGTCGACGACGTCGACGCGCTCCGGTACCGACGCGAGATCGGGATAGCACGTCTCGCCCAGCACTTCGCGATAGGTCGGATTCACGGGGATCACGCGATAGCCGTGATCCTGCATGTACTTGGCCGCGAAGTAGCTGGGCCGGTACCAGTTCGCGGACAGCCCGACGACCGCCAGCGTGCGCGCGCGGGTCAGGATGCGTCGAAGGCCGGCGATGTCGTCGATGACGGGCACACCCGGATTCTACGGCACCAGACGAAAACCAAAGACGACCCGCGCGCAGCGCGGGTCGTGGAAAAGGCAACCTGCGCGGCTTCGGCCGTGCAGGAAGTCTGGTTCTTTCCGCTACCTGCCGTAACCGTTCCAGTTGGGGTTCTGGCGATACGGATAGTCCGACGAGATGCGGCGCCCCGACGAGATGCGGTTGCTCAGCGAGTGCGGCAGCTCCGCGTACTCACCCGGCCCGAAGGTCATGCACTGGCCCTCGAAGTTGGCATCGCTGCAGAACACCCAGTAGCCTTGCTCGACGCGCAGCGACGATGCGCGGTCGTTGAACCCCGTGTTCGCGAGGTCGCGCACGACGTTCTGGTCGATCACGAACGAGCGGCCCTCGAACCCGGGCGCCGAGTACAGCACTGCACGCGCGCCGCCTCCCCAGTTGCCGCCGTGCGAAGGCGGCGGCCCGTAGCCGCCCATCTCGCGCGCCGACGAGACCCTGTCGTTCAACCCGAGACTGCCGAGCGACGCATAGTTGCCGGGCTGCAACGTGACGCAGCGGCCGCGAAAATACGCGTCGTCGCAGAGCTGCCACGTCCCGCTTCGAATGCGCACCGACGAGGCGACGTCGTTGAATCCCGTGTTCGCCAGGTTGTCGACGGCTCCGCGCACGTCGAAGCGCTGGCCCTGGAAGTTGTCGTGCTCGTAGAGCGTCATCTGCGCCGACGCGGTGCCCGCAATCGCCATGACGATCATGGCAAGCGCCGTCCTGATCATGATGCCTCCTCAGCATCGAACCTGAGCTCGATGCTAGACGCGGTCGACCCTCGCAGTGAATCGGACTGCGGCGCCTTGCGCCGTCGGCGCGTTCCTACTTGCCTGCGCCTCCGCGTGCGATCGCGGCGTGCATCGGCGTCACTCGCGCGCTTGTGCACTCGCAGCCGGGACGTTGCCGTGCAGCGGCGGATCCGGGACCCAGCCGTGCAATGCGAGCATCACCGCGAAGCCCACGACATACGCGACGGTCACGTGCCATCCGCCACGCAGCCAGCCGAACACGTCCTTGGCATCCGGATACTGGTTCGTGAGCGCGACGCCGGCCGAAGACCCGAACCAGATCATCGAGCCGCCGAACCCGACGGCGTACGCGATGTAGCCCCAGTCGTAGCCGCCCTGCTTCAACGCGAGCGCGGTCAGCGGGATGTTGTCGAATACCGCGGAAATGAAGCCGAGCGACAAGGCGACGTGCCACGACGCATCGGGCAATTTCTCGACCGGCATCATCGATGCGGCGAGCACGAGGGAGAGCAGGAACACCGAGCCCAGGAATGCGCCGGGCAGCTCCTCCCAATGCGGCCGTCGCAGCGGCGCGGTGACCAGGATCGCGGCCCACACTGCTGCGCCGAGGAACGGAAAGCGGTCGGACCATTCGTTGAACTCGATGTTCACGATGACGTTCACTGCGATGGCCGTGATCAGGATGAAGGCGACGATGAACACGCGCGCGCCGTCCACGCGCACGTCCCGGGGCGGGTCGCTCGCGATCGGCGAATGGCGCTGCTGCTGGATCGCGGCCGGCACGCCGAACACGACCAGCGCGAGCCCTGCCGCGATGTAGGCCTCGAGGACCGAGAGCGGCGACACGCCGGCGATCCACATCATCGTCGTGGTCGTGTCGCCCACGACACTGCCGGCGCCGCCGGCATTCGACGCCGCCACGATGGCGGCGAGATATCCGATGTGCACCTTGCGCCGGAACACCACGCCCGCGATCGTGCCGCCAATCAGCGCGGCGGCAATGTTGTCGAGGAACGACGACAGCACGAAGATCATCACGAGCAGCACGAAGCCGCCCTTCCAGTCGTCGGGCAGCAGCTTCGGAAGCCAGGCGGGCACTTCGCTCGCTTCGAAATGCTTCGACAGCAGCGCGAAGCCGAGGAGCAACCCGAGCAGGTTCGCGAGCAGCACCCATTCGTGGCCCAGGTGCGCGACGAAGCCCGGGACGCCCGCGCCTTCGCGAAACGGCGCGAACAGGATCTTGTAAACCGCGATGACGATCATGCCGCTCAGTGCGACGCGCAGCGTGTGGCGATGGAACAGCGCGACGCCGAGCAGCGTCAGGGCGAAGAGGATGAAGTCGACCGGAATGCCGGCCACCGCAGGGTTGTCGACCGACGCCGCCAGCGCCGGACGTGCGGCGCCGGCCACGAGGAGCCCTGAAACGAGGGCGACGCTGGCGGCGTTGAACGCGTAAGGAGTCTTTGAGCGGGTCATCGAGGCTCGCTTCGTGATGTTTTGCGGAAAACGACGACTTTCGGGGGCCGCGAATGGGCCGGTCGGGCGCGTGTGGGTGCCGTCCGGCGTTGTATGGTGACGCGGATTGTAACCGCTTGATCGGAACGGGTTCGCCGTCGCCGGGACCACCCCGGTCCGCTTTCCGCCCCCGCGTTTTCAAGGGCTTTCTCTTCCGGCCCGATCCTTGCTTATCCGCCACGACGCGACGTTGCGGCGTGGGGACCGGCTCGGCCCGTCGGCTAATGGGGCGAAGCTGCGGTCGGGCGCCGTCGGCGCCGATAACAACGCCATGTCCCTGACCCGGTCCGTCAACCGTCTCGAGATCGCCACCGTCCAGCAATCGCTGGTGGACGTGATCGACCGGGGCCTCGCGGCGCTGTCCCAGCGCAAGCTCAACGCGCTCGGCATTCCGGTCGCCTACGTCGATCGCAATCAGCGCTATCGATTCGCCAACAAGGCCTTCACCGACTGGCTCGGCAAGCGCAGCGACGAAGTCGTCGGCCGCGAAGTGATCGAGGTGGTCGGGCGAGACGTATTCGCGCTCTATCACGCGTACGTCGACGCGGCGCTCGGCGGCGAGCGCACGGGCTTCGAGCGGCAGCTCGTCACCAACGGCAGGCCCGCGATCTGGATCCGCGTCGACTACTACCCGGACCGCAATCCCCAGGGCCAGATACGCGGCTTCCTCGTCACCTACAGCGACGTCGATCACCTGCGCCGCCTCGAGATCGAGGCGGGACAACGCGAGCATCGGCTGCGCCTCGTCACCGACAGCGTCGGCCTTCCGATCCTGTACTTCGATCGAAACCAGAAGCTGCGCTTCGCCAACAAGCCGTTCGCCGACTGGATCGGCGCGCAGGCAGACGACCTCGTCGGCCATGCGCTGCGCGAGGTGCTGCCCTCGGACGCGCTGACCGAGATGCAGGCTTACGTCGAGCGCGCGTTCGCGGGCGCGACGGTGTCCTACGAGCGCCACGAGCGCAAGGCGTCGGGCGAGCTGCGCTGGGTGCGCGTGACGCTCTTCCCCGACCGCGAGGTGAGCGGCCGCGTGGGCGGCGCGTTCGCGGTGTTCCACGACATCGACGACGACATGCGCATCCGCGACGCGATGCGCGATCAGCAGCAGCAGCTTCGCCTTTTCGCCGACAACATCCCGGGCCCGATCGCGTATCTCGACAAGAGCCTGCACTACACCTTCGTCAACCAGGCGTTCGCCAACTGGGTGTGCAAGCCGCAGGACGAGATCTACGGCAAGACGCCGTTCGAGGTGATGGCGACCGACGTCGCCTCGTTCCTGCGCCCGGTGCTCAAGCGCGCCCAGGCGGGCGAGCACGTCGAATACGAGCGCATCGGGCAGAACGCGAACGGCCAGCGGCGCTGGATGCACGGCCGCATCGCGCCCGACCTCGACGCGTCCGGCAAGGTGCGAGGGCTGTACTGCACCGAGTACGACATCCACGACCTCAAGCTCACCGAGCAGGCGCTCGCGGCGCGCGAGGAGCAGCTGCGGCTTTTCACCGACAACATTCCCGAGCCGGTCGTGTATCTCGATTCCGACCGGCGCTACGTGTTCGTCAACGAGGCGTTCCTGCGCCTGTACGGCCTCACGCGCGACCAGGTGATCGGCAAGCGGCCCGACGAGGTGCTCGGGATCGAGGCGTCGCAGGCGCTGGCGCCGGGACGCGAGCGCGTGATCACCGAAGGCGAGGCGGTGACGTACGAGCGCGCGGTGCTCGACGCGAACGGCAGGACCCGGTGGATCCGCGCGCGCTGCGTGCCGGATCTCAACTTCGACGGCACGGTGAAGGGCGAGTACGTCGTCGGCCACGACATCACCGACCTGAAGATCGCGCAGGACGCGCTGGCCGCGCGCGAGAGCCAGCTCCGCGCGATCATGGACGGCGTGCCGGCGCCGGTGGCGTACATCGACCGCGAGGAGCATTGCCACTACGTCAACCGCGCGTTCCTGCAGTACTTCGGATTGACCGCCGCGCAGGTCGCGGAGCTGCGGCTGCGCGACGTCGTCGGCCACGGCATCTACCAGAGCGCGCAGGCGATGCTCGCGCGCGCCCTCGAAGGCGAGTCGACCGCGTTCGACCGCCTCGTGCCGGGCGCGAACGGCGCACGCCGCTGGATGACGATCCGCGTCGTTCCGGATGCGGGACCGTCGGGCGAGGTGCACGGCGCGTTCGTGCTGATGAACGACATCCACGGCCTGAAGCAGGCGCAGGAAGCGTTGCGCGCCTCGGAGGCCGAGCTGCGGCTCATCATGGACAACGTGCCGGCGCGGGTTTCCTACATCGACCAGGACTACCGCTACCGATTCTTGAACCGCCACAACGAGGAGTGGCTTGGCGTCAACCGCAAGGAGCTCGCCGGACGCAAGGTGCACGAAGTCGCGGGCGAGCAGCGCTTCACGCAGCTCCAGCCGCTGCTCGACCGGGTGCTCGACGGCGAATCCGTATCGACCGAGCTGCTGCTTCCGCAGCCCAACGGCGACGTGAAGTGGGAGTCGATCCACTACGCGCCCAACCGCGACAGCGAAGGCAACGTCATCGGCATCTACGCCGTGCACACCGACGTGCACGACCAGAAGCGCAACGAGGATGCGCTGCGCCGCGCGAACTGGATGCTCTCGTCGCACATCAGCAACACGCCGCTCGCGGTGCTGGAGTGGGACCCCGACCTGAAGCTCATCCGCTGGTCGCCGCAGGCGGAGAACATCTTCGGCTGGAAGTCCGAGGAGATCCTCGGCATGGCGCTCACCGACAACCCGATGATCCATGGCGACGACGTCGAGGCGATCCTCGGCCTCGTCACCAAGCTCATGACCGGCCTCGAGCCGCGCGCGACGAACCTCACGCGCAACTACCGCAAGAACGGCGACGTGATCTGGTGCGAGTGGTACCACTCCGGGCTGATGGGCGACGACGGCCAGGTCGTGTCGATCCTGTCGTTCGTGCAGGACGTGAGCTCGCGCATCCAGGCGGAAGAGCGCCTTCAGTACATGGCGACGCGCGACGCGCTCACCGGCTTGCCCAACCGCCTGCTGCTGCACGAGCGCCTCACCCAGGCGATCGCCCAGGCGCGGCGCAACGGCCGGCGCGTGGGCGTGCTGTTCATCGACCTCGACCGCTTCAAGAACGTCAACGACACGCTGGGCCATCGCATCGGCGACGAGCTGCTGAAGCACGTGACGCAGGCGCTGTCGACCGCGCTGCGCGAGACCGACCTGCTCGCCCGCCTCGGCGGCGACGAGTTCATGGTCATCGTGGAGGACTTCGACGACCCGCAGGTGCTGGGCCGCATCGCGCAGAAGCTTCTCACCACGATCGCGCAGCCGTTCACGATCGAGGAGCACGACATCTACGTCACCTCGTCGATCGGCATCGCGGTCTATCCCGACGATTCCGACGATCCGGACGAGCTCCTCAAGCACGCCGACGTCGCGATGTACCGTTCGAAGGACCTCGGGCGCAACACGTATCAGTTCCTCGACGCGAACCTCGCCGAGCATCGCCTCAAGCAGCACACGCTGGAAACGGCGCTGCGCGGCGCGCTGAAGGACAACGTGCTGCGGCTGCACTACCAGCCGGTGGTGCGCATCACCGACAAGGCGATCGTCGGAGCGGAGGCGTTGCTGCGCTGGACCGATCCGGAGCATGGCGTGGTGCCGCCGACGGTGTTCATCCCGCTCGCGGAGGAATCCGGCCTGATCCACGCGCTCGGCGAATGGGTGCTGCGCACCGCGGCCATGCAGTGCGTCGCGTGGCGCAGGGCCGGCATGCCGCTCACCATCTCGGTCAACCTTTCCGCCAAGCAGTTCTATCGCGAGGACCTCGCGCAGCGCGTGTCCGAGATCGTGCGCGACGTGGGTTGCGAGCCGTCGTGGATGGAGCTCGAGGTCACCGAGACCAGCCTCGTGCACGACCTCGACGCCATCCGCAAGGTGCTGCACCAGCTCCGCGACGAAGGCTTCAGCGTGGCGATCGACGATTTCGGAACGGGCTACTCGTCGCTCACTCACCTCAAGCACTTCCCGATCGACACGCTGAAGATCGACATCTCGTTCATCGCCGACCTCGAGACCGACCCGGGCGACGCCGCCATCACCGAGGCGATCATCGGCCTCGCGCGCGGTCTCGGGCTCAAGGTCGTCGCCGAAGGCGTGGGCACGCGCGAGCAGCTCGAATTCCTCGACGTGCGCGGCTGTCACTGCTTCCAGGGCTACTGGGCGAGCAAGCCGCTGCCGGCGGAAGCGTTCGTCGAGTTCGTCACCCGCAAGGCGCATTGAGCGGTTGTCATCCCTGCGCAAGCAGGGCTCCGGGGTCGTTCGGTATCATCGGCACGAAGGAGAACGCCGATGAAGCACCGTATCGCGCTGCTCGACGACTACCAGAACATCGCGCTGCGCATGGCCGACTGGTCACGCCTTGGTGATTGCGAGGTCGTCGCGCTTTCACGCCACATCGACGACCCCGACGAGCTCGCGCGCACACTCGCCGACTTCGACGTCGTGATGGCGCTGCGCGAGCGCACCCCGCTGCGCGCCGGGCTGCTGGCGCGGCTGCCGCGCCTCGAGCTCATCGTCACCGCAGGCAAGCGCAATGCGTCGATCGACGTTGCGGCAGCGCAGGCGCAAGGCATCGTCGTGTGCGGCACGTCCGGACTCACGTACCCGACAGCGGAGCTCGCGATTGGACTCATGCTGAGCCTCGCGCGAGACATTCCGAGCCAGCAGCAATCGTTGCGCGAGGGCCGCTGGCAGACCCGGGTGGGCTTCGGCCTCAACGGCAAGACGCTCGGCGTGCTGGGCCTCGGCACGCTGGGCTCGCGCGTCGCGCGCATCGGCGGGGCGTTCGAGATGGACGTCATCGCGTGGAGCCAGAACCTCACTGCCGAGCGCGCGGCCGGGCAGGGCGCACGTCGGGTGGAGAAGGACGAGCTCTTCGCGCGCTCGGATTTCCTCAGCATCCACCTCGTGCTGAGCGAGCGCACGCGCGGCCTGGTCGGCGCGCGCGAGCTGGTGCAGATGAAGCCGACGGCGTACCTCGTTAACACGTCCCGCGGCCCGATCGTCGACGAAGCGGCGTTGATCGACGCGTTGAGGGCAGGCCGCATCGCCGGCGCGGGACTCGACGTCTACGACCGCGAGCCGCTCCCGGCCGACCATCCGCTCGTGCGCGCGCCGCGCACGATCCTCACGCCGCATCTCGGCTACGTCACCGAGGAGACGTATCGCGTGTTCTACGGCGAGGCGCTGGAGGACATCGAGGCGTTTCTCGCCGGCTCGCCGCTGCGGGTGCTGCAACCTTGACCGGGTCGTCCCTGCGCAAGCAGGGACCCAGTGGCGTTGCAAAGACACTGGCTTCCCGCTTGCGCGGGAACGACGTTACGCGACGGTCCGCAGCCACTCGAGCAACGGTTGCGCGGCGATTTCGTAGCCCGGCTCCAGCATCAGCATGTGCGCAAGGCCCGGCACGATGACGGCCTCGGCGCCATGATGCTCGGCCGTCGCGCGCACGTCGCTCGGCAGGCAGATGCGATCGGCCTCGGCGCCGAGCACGAGCAGCGGCGGCGGCGCGCTTTGCGGCAGCGCCCAGTGCAGACGCAGCGACAGGTCGAACAACGCGCGGGGTGATTCGCGATTGAAGTGCCGCGCGGCCTCGGCCAGGATGCGGGGATCGACGTCGTCCGCGAAATAGAACGGCCGCAGCGCTTCCAGCACGTCCGCGGATACGCTCGAGGGGTCGAAGTTGCTCATCTGCATCAGGTAGTCGGGATGCTGCGTGGCGAGGCGCGTGGCGATGGGCAGGAGGCCGGTGGGTGGAATGGGCGCGAGCAGGGCCGCCCCACGCACCGGACGCTGCGCGACGATGAGCTCGACGATGGCGGCGCCCATCGAATGGCCGATCAGGATGGGCGGCTCCTGCAGTTGCGCGGCCGCCTGGTCGACGTCCGCTTCATAGTCGGCGAGGCCGCTCATGAAGAGCATTTCCGCGCCCGCGCTCGCGCCGTGGCCGCGCAGGCTCACCGCGTAGGCGGGATAGCCGCGCGCGGCGAACCAGGGCAGGAAATACGGCTCCCAGCACCATGCGTCGCAATAGCCGCCGTGCACGAAAAGCAGCGGCGGCCGATTGGTCTTTTGCGGCGGAAGCCGCCGGCGGACCTCGAGGCGCATCAGTCAGGTGACAGGTAACAGGTAACGGGTGACAGGTGATAGGGAACGGGTAGGGAAGCCGCGGGCGGCGTGACGGCATCGCTTAGAATCGGCGCCGCGCTCGACGCGGGTTGCTTGTGCATGCGGCGACTCCATCTGATACCTGTTTCCTGTTGCCTGATCGCTGGTGAAGCAAAAAGCGGCCATTCTGCCAGACGCCCCGGCGCTCGCGTACGACGCGAACTGCCGGCGCTGCCCGCGGCTCGCCGGGTTCCTCGACAGCGTTCGCGCGCAGTATCCCGAGTACTGGTGCCGCCCCGTGCCGCCATTCGGCGATCCGCAGGCGCGCCTGGTCATCGTCGGGCTGGCGCCCGGCATGCACGGCGCCAACGCGAGCGGTCGGCCGTTCACCGGCGACTACGCCGGCATCCTGCTCTACGAGACGCTGCACGATTTCGGCTATGCCGACACGGCGATCTCGCGCACGGCTGCCGACCGTATCACGCTCAGCGACTGCCGCATCACCAATGCCGTGAAGTGCCTGCCGCCCGAGAACAAGCCGATGCCCGCCGAAGTGGCCAACTGCAACCGCTATCTCGCGGCCGACCTCGCGGCGCTGCCGCGCGGCGGCGCGCTGCTCGCGTTGGGCCGCATCGCGCACGACGCCGTATTGGCCGCGCTCGGATTGCGCCGGGCGAGCTACGTTTTCGGTCACGGCGCGAAGCTCGACCTGCCGGGCGGCGTGGCGCTGTTCGACAGCTATCATTGCAGTCGCTACAACACCAACACCGGCCGTCTCACGCGCGCGATGTTCCGCGCGGTGTTCGAATCGATTGCCGGCCATCTGGGCAGGCCGGTACCCGTGGGCGCATGACCAAGGTTTCGCGGCTCAATCGCAGGCTCGTCGCCGCGCCGGAGCCTTCCGCGCCGGGTTTCGATCCGCGCGAGCTCATGGCGTCGCTGCCGCATCGCCCGGGTGTCTATCGCTTCTTCGATGCGCAGGGCGGGGCGCTGTACGTCGGCAAGGCCGGCGACCTGCGCAAGCGCGTGTCGAACTATTTCCAGAAGAGCGAGCACGAGCCGCGCATCGCGGCGATGATCCCGCAGATCGCGCGCGTCGAGACGACCACCGTGCGCTCCAACGGCGAGGCGCTGCTGCTCGAGAACAACCTGATCAAGGCGCTCGAGCCGCGCTACAACATCCTCTTTCGCGACGACAAGAGCTACCCCTACGTGTGCCTGTCGGGCGATCCGTTCCCGCAGCTGCGCTTCCATCGCGGCGCCCTGGACAAGAAACACCGGTACTTCGGGCCCTTTCCCAGCGCGGGTGCAGTGCGCGACGGCATCGCGACCCTGCAGAAGGTCTTCCAGATCCGCACGTGCGAGAACACGGTCTTCGCGAATCGGTCGCGTCCCTGCATGCTGCACCAGATCCAGCGCTGCACGGCCCCGTGCGTCGGCCTGATCGGCGAAGCGGAATACGCCGAGGACGTGCAAAGCGCGCTGCTCTTCCTGCAGGGCAAGACCGACGAGGTGCTCGCGCAACTCAAGGCGCAGATGGACGAGGCGTCGCGCAAGCTCGAGTTCGAGCGCGCCGCGCGCATCCGCGACAAGATCCACCGCCTGCAGCAGCTCCAGTCGCGCCAGTTCGTGGAAAGCGCCACCGCGAGCGACATCGACGTCGTCGCCGCCGCGATCGAGCAGGGCGTGATGGCCGTGAACGTGGTGATGATCCGCGGCGGGCGGCACGTCGGGGATCGCACGTTCTTTCCGCGTACCGCCGAAGCCGGCACGCCGGCGGAGCTGATCAACGCGTTCCTGCCGCAGCATTATGTCGAGCGGCCGGTGCCGCCGACCATCGTCGCGCCCGAGGCGGAGGACGCGGACGCGCTCGCCGAAGTGCTGAGCGAGCAGGCGGCACGCAAGGTCGAGATCGTCACCCATCCCGGCGGCGAGCGGCGCGTGTGGGTCACCATGGCCACGCAGAACACGGTGCTCGCCATCCGGCAGAAGCTCGCGCAGAAGGCGACTCAGGAAGAGCGCCTCGCCGCGCTGCAGGAAGCGCTGGGATTGCCCTCGACCGTGCAGCGCATCGAGTGCTTCGACGTGTCGCACACGATGGGCGAGGCGGCCGTTGCCTCGTGCGTGATCTTCGACCAGTTCCAGATGCGCAACAACGAGTATCGCAAGTTCAACGTCACGCCGGAGCACGCGGGCGACGACTACGCCGCGTTGCGCGAGGCGCTCACGCGGCGCTGCGCGCGCATCGTCGCCGGCGAGTATCCCGCGCCCGACCTGCTGGTGATCGACGGCGGCAAGGGCCAGGTCGGCATCGCCGCCGAAGTGCTGGCGGAACAGGGGCTGCATCAAACGCCGCTGATCGGCATGGCCAAGGGGCCCGAGCGCAAGCCGGGGCTCGAGGACATCGTGTTTCCGAACCGCGAGGAAGTGCTCAATTTGCCCACCGACCATGCGGGGCTGCACCTGCTGCAGCAGATCCGCGACGAGGCCCATCGCTTCGCGATCCAGGGCCATCGCGCGCGCCGCGCCAAGGCGCGCAACACGTCGTCGCTTCAATCGATCAGCGGCATCGGGTCCAAGCGGCGGCAGGCCCTGCTCGCGCATTTCGGCGGCTTGAAGGGCGTGCAGGCGGCGAGCGTCGAGGACCTCGCGCGCGTGCCCGGCGTGTCGCGCGCGCTCGCCGAGCGGATCTACGCGCAGCTGCACTGACCATGCGCGGAGTAGAATGACCGGGCCGCCGCGGCACCCATCATGCTGAACCTTCCGACCGCGCTGACCTGGCTCCGGATCGTGCTGATCCCGGTGTTCGTCAGCGTCTACTACCTGCCCGACGCGTGGCTCACGCCGCCGGCGCGCAACTGGATCGCCATGAGCGTGTTCGCGCTGGCCGCGCTGACCGACTGGTTCGACGGCTATCTCGCGCGCAAGCTCGGTGCGGTGAGCGCGTTCGGCGCCTTTCTCGATCCGGTCGCGGACAAGCTCATGGTGGCCGCCGCCCTGATTTTGCTCGTGCAGCTCGGTCGCGCCGAGGCGTTTCTCGCGATCATCATCATCGGGCGCGAGATCGCGGTGTCGGCGCTGCGCGAGTGGATGGCGCAGATCGGCCGCTCGAGCAAGGTGTCGGTGGCATTCATCGGAAAGGTCAAGACCGTCGCGCAGATGACCGCGCTCATCGCGCTGCTGCTGTGGGAGCCGGTGATCCCCGGTGTCTCCACGCGCGTGCTCGGAACGATCGCGTTGTGGATCGCCGCCATCCTGACGCTGTGGTCCATGTTCCACTACCTGCGCCGCGCGGCCCCGCACTTCTCGTCCGAGCCGCTGCGCAGCGAGTCGAAGCCTCAGGCCGTGCCGGCGCGTGCGGCCAAGGCGCGCCATGCCAAGAACCGTCGCGCGCTGCGCGCGATCAAGCGCCCGGGACCGCAGACGCACTGATACCGCCGGTGCGCGTCAGTGCAACGCGAAGTCGACGCGCGGGCCCGTTGCGCCGTCCTTGGCCGGTTGCGTGTCGAGCTTCGGCGCCACGACGAAGACGCGATCGGCCGGGACTTTCGGTCCGTCCGCCAGGCGCGTGCGCACGACCTCCGCCCGCCGCTCCGCGAGCTGGCGCACTTGCGCTTCGTCGAGCGTCGTTTGCGCGAGAAGCGCCGTTTCCATCTCGGCGCGCGTCGGCTCCACCTTCGACTGCGCATTGCGACTTTTCGCCGCATCGTCGGCGCGATACACGCGCGCGAGCAGCGCATCGTATTCGTCCGGCGCCACCTGCACCGAATCCAGCGACGCGGCCGCCGTGGACGGCTTGCCCTGATCGGCGAGCTTCTGCGCACGGATCCTGCGATCGAGCGCGGCACGCTTGAGCGCCTCGCCGTCGCTCGCGGGATCGGCATGTCCGGCGACGTCGACCTTGAGCGCCGGCCGGTCGAGCAGCGCCTTGCCCAGCGCATCCACGCGCGCCTGGCCCGTGGCATCGAGCGTCGCCGAGCCCGGGGCGAACTGCACGTACGACAAGTCGCCGCCGCCGTGTCCGCCGAGCTTGCCGAGGACCGCGAACGGGGCGGTCGCCATCTTGGCGATGAGATTGCCGAGCGCGCGGAACA
This sequence comes from Casimicrobiaceae bacterium, assembly GCA_036406955.1. Classification (GTDB taxonomy): domain Bacteria; phylum Pseudomonadota; class Gammaproteobacteria; order Burkholderiales; family Casimicrobiaceae; genus VBCG01. The sequence continues at coordinate 12,238 of DASXAF010000148.1, read as the reverse complement.
CGAGGCCGCCGACCGAGAACTGCGGGTCGTCGATCGACCCACCGACGGGAAGGTCGAATCGGATGACGCCGTCGCGATCCTTGAGCAGGGACACCGCGAGCTGCACCGGAAGCTTGGTGGCGTCCGGGCTCTCGACCTTGGGCCCGAACGTGAGCTGATCGACGATCACGCTGTTCTCGGCGGTGAGCTTGCGCTGGTCGACGAGGTAGTGCACCTTCATCGACAGCTTGCCCTTTTCGATGCCGTAGCCGACGTATTTCGCTGAATACGGCGTGAGCGGCGGCAGCTCGATGCCGGTCGCATCCGCACGAAGATCGAGGAAGAGCGTCTGGGCAAGCGGGTTGACGCGGCCCGCGATCTCGACCGGCGCATTGCCCTGGACCTTCCCGTGCAGCTCGACGTCGGCCGGCTGGTCGAAGGTCAGCGTGGAAAGGCTGCCCGCCAGCTCGGTGACGTTCGCAGAGTAGTTCGGGCGAATGAAGTGGTCGGTGAAGTCCAGGTTCCCGTTCGTCACGCTGGCCTTTCCGATCTTCAGCCACGGTGCGCCCGGTTCGGCGCCTTGCGGTTGTGCGGCCGGCGCGGCAGGGGTTTGGGTGGATGCCGCCTGCCGCTCGCTCACCAGGTGTTGCAGGTTGAGCTCGCCGGTTTCGGTGAGGATCACGCGCGCGTAAGGAGCGTCGGCGGCGATGTCACCGAGCGCAACCATCAGCGGATCGAGCGTTGCGTCGATGCGGCCGAATGACAACGTCTTCCATTTGACGAGATCGCTTTGCGTGGATACGTCGAGCGTCGCGACGTCCGAGAGCACGGCGTCACCCTTGATGTCCGCCTTCAAGGTGCTCCCCGCGGCGAAGTCGACCGATCCGCGCGCCGACAGCGTCCCGCCGGTCACGATGATCGCGGCGAACGGTGCGACGTAGGGCTGGAACGGCGCGAGGTCGATGTCCTTCGCAGTGACGCGGAGCGTTCCGCCGTATGGTCGGGTTATCAGCCGGCCCGCGATGGCGAGCGTGCCGCGCCGATTGATGGTCGCGCGCAAGCTCACCGGGCTTCGTGCGCTCGGAGCATTGGAAACCGTCTCGGCCGTCGCGACGACGTTGGTGAGCGCGATGCTCGCCGGCGGCTTCACCGTCTCATCGACGAACGTGGCGGACATTCCATCGAGCAGGACCTTGCGCGCGCTCGCGTGCCATTCGTCGCCGCTCGCGCCTTCCTTGACGCCGCCGGGCGACGCCTTGACCAGGCGCGCGAAATTGAAGCCGCCGTGCGCGTCGCGTCGCACGTCGGCGGTTGCGCCGTGCGCTTCCACGCTCTCGAAGCTCACCGAGTGCTTCGGGACGTCGACCGCTCCGCCGGCAACGCTGAGTCGCGGCACGCGCCACAGCGGCCGCTTCTCGTCGGGCAGGCGCAATATCAGATCGCGCACCGTTGCCGCGAGGTTGGCGACCGTCAGCGCGGAAGAGGCGCCGGCGAAGCGAACATCGCCGGCGGCATCGAGGACGCCGTCGTCGACGGCGAGATTCAGCGCGCTTCCGTAGTAGGGCAGCAACCGTGCGAGACGCAGGCCGGTGATCTCGAGGCGGCCGTCCGCAACGACCGGCTGCAGACCGAGCGTTCCCTTGTGGGCGACGCGCTCGCCTGCGTCCGTCTTGAACGCGACCGCGAAAGTCGCGGCGCGCCCGGCATCCGACGTCAGGTTGCTCATGTCCACGGTGACGTCGCTCAGCGACGCAGCGAACGGCGGCGACACGGCGTCGTCGGCGACGTGAACGGTGCCGTGCGCCAGCGCGATCCTGGCCACGTTGAATTGCAATGGCTTGGATGCAGCGGCGTCGCGTCGCGGTGCATCGCCGCCGCTCAGCGTGGCGAGGTTCAGCTGTCCGCTCGCAGCGCGACGCACGTGCAGGTCGGCGCCATCGATCTCGACGGAGCGAACCTCCGCGCGGCCGGTGATTGCGTCGAACCGGTCCAGCACGACGCCTGCCGAGGGAATCTTCAACAGCGGCGCGCCTGAGCGCTCCTGCACCACGAGCCCCGCGAGGCGCGCGTTGCCCGATATCGTCAATTCCGCGGGTTCCTTGCCACGTGCCAGGTACCTGAGGTCGATCTGCGCATCGAGCGTTCCGTCGGTGACCCGTACCGGCAGCTCGACCGGTGCGTATTCGAGATAGCGCGTCAGCGGCAACGCCGACCCTTCCCAGTGGAGCGTCGTTTCGTGCGTGTCCTTGAACGGCCGGGTCTCGCCGCGAATGCTGATCGGACGCCCGTTGACCAGCGCCGACACGGTCGGGGCAACCTGAATCTCCGTGTCCACCGGAAGGCTCGACAGAAACGGCACGCCGACCGCGATGTCCGTGATCTCGTGCTTCTGGCGCTCGGGGCGGTCGTCGAACTCGACGCGTCCCTCCACGATCCGGATGTTGCTCACCGAGAAGCGCGGCGGCGGCGCTGACGGATCGGCCGGCGGCCGATCGAGCAGGTCCGAGACGTTGTAGCGGTTGTCCGCGCCGCGCGTCAGGTGCAACGCGGGACGGGTGACCCGAAGCTCGCGGATGACCGGCGCCCAGCGCAGCAGCGACGAAGCCTCGGCATTGAGGTACAGCTCGCCGAGCGTCAAGAGCTGCCCGTCGCCGCCGCGCTCGCCGATGGTGATGTCGTCGAGCGTGGCCGACAGCGCGAGCGGATTGATGCGCAGGCGTCCGATCGCGACGTTGCGGTTGAGCGCCTTCGACAGCCGCTCTTCGAGCAGCGGCTTGATCACCGGGGGCGCGGCGAAGAAAAGGAGCGCGACGACGACCGCGAACGCGCTCACGCAGGCGGCAGCGACGACGAACCACCTGCGCGCGACCCTCGGCGACGTCGCAACCGTGCTTCGGGTGTCGTCAGGCATCGTCCGGCAACCGCGCTATCGATTGCGCAGGGCGAAGAAACCCGTCGGGCCCTCGGCGCCCTGCAGTGCCGCGACGTTCAGTTACGCGGCCGACGGCGCGCGGCGCACCGCCGGCTGCGTCGCCGACTACGCGCTGCGCGAGGACATCATCGACTTGATGAGGCCGATGACGAACGTGACGAGGGCGCCACCGACGCCGCCGCCCGCGATCTGCCCGATGATCGAGCCCACATCCATCGAGCCTCCGGACAGCGCAGCACCGATGGCAGGCACGAGCGACGCCAGGATCTGGCCGCCCGCCACGCCGCCGATCGCGCCCGCAATCGAGTTGCCGACGGGGCCGAGCGACATGTCCTTCATGGCGCCACCGGCGAGATTGCCGCCGACGGCGCCGCTGATGAGCTGAATGATCAACGCCAGAATATTCATGCCCCCTCCGCAACAATGCAACGGTTGGACGACTGGATCGATCTTCAACGCGCTCGACGTCACGCGCGCCTTATCACTATGCGCCGTGCGCCCGGATGATTCAAGGAGCAGGGGGAGTTGCGGCGCGCGTGCGTGCGCCGGTTGCAGGCGACGGATCGCTCCGCGGCCAAGTGCGACCGAAGGTGTCGTGAAAAGACAATTGGCGCCACCGGCCGCTTGGCCGGGACGTCGAGCTTGGCCGTGCGCTCGCATGCGACGGCGGCCGCAAACGCAGCGTCACGCGGCCAACCAAGCATCGCGGCCGGGTCGCGCCGCAGGGATTGTCTGCAACGGTCGGGTTACCATATCCTTTCGGCAGGCCTGCAGGGGGGATTCCGTGGGAGGGTTCTGGCGCCGCGCGCCGGGAGGGTGCGCGCGGGCGGGCAATCGTGACGCCGCGTGGTCGCGCACCATTGCCGATTCTTCGGCGTGGCGCTTCGCGGTGCAGCGGGGACGGATCGTCGAGGCGGCGCGGGTCGCCGTCAAATGAGCGCCGATGTCGCGGGCTGCCTGCAACGCTGGGTGGTCGAGCGGCCGCACGCCATGGCGATCGTCGATGGCGAGCAGCGCGTATCGTATCGCGAGCTCGGCGACCAGGCCGCACGCGTCGCGCGACGCATTGCGACGGCCGCCGGTGGCCGGCGCGGAAGCGTGGGCCTGCTGTTCGCCGACAAATGCGCAGGCATCAAGGCGATGGCCGGCGCAATGTGGGGCGGTCACGTCTGCGTCGCCCTCGATGCCGGCGACCCGCCGGAGCGCCTTCGCTTCATCCTGGGCGACGCCGAGCCCGTTGCCCTGGTGACCGACGCCGCGCACCTCGAGCGCGCGCGCGCCGTGGCGCCTCGAGGCTGCGCCGTCGTCGACGTCGATTCGACCGCCGCGGATGTCGCGCTGCCTCGCGCGAAGGTCGATCCACACGCGATCGCCTACATCGCATACACCTCGGGCTCGACCGGGACACCCAAGGGCGTGATGCAGTCGCACGCCAATCTCATGTTCTTCGTCGAGACCTACGTCCGCATGTTCGGGATCGGACCGGGCGATCGGCAGGCGACGCTGTCGGCGTTCGGCGTGCCCGCGGGCATCGGCGACATTCTGCGCAGTCTCATGCTCGGCGTGACGCTGTGCGTGTACGACGTTCGTCGCCGCGGCATCGCCGGGCTCGCCGACTGGCTCGACTTGCAGCGCGTCACGATTTTTCACGCCGTGCCGACCGTCTGGCGGGAGATGACCCGGCGATTGCCGGCACAGCGCGTGCTGCCGCATCTGCGTCTCGTGCATCTCGGCGGCGAGGCGGTGTTCGGCGGCGACGTCGAGCGCTTCCGCGCGCACACGCCGCCGCAGTGCGTGCTGTTCAACCAACTGGCCGGGACCGAATCGGGCGTGGTCGCCCGCAACGTCATCACGCATGCCACGCCGGTGCCGCTCGAGGGCATCGTCCCGGCGGGCCGGCCGATCGACGGCGTGGAACTGCAGATCCTGCGCGAGGACGGCACGCTCGCTGCATCCGGCGAGGTCGGCGAGATCGTGGTCGGGAGCGCGCATCTCAGTCCCGGCTATTGGCGGCGCCCCGACCTCGACGCCACCGCGTTCTCCAGCGACGCGATGCGACCCGGATGGCGTCTCTATCGCACCGGCGATCTCGGCAGCATCGACACGGCAGGCGTCCTGCGCTTCCATGGACGGCGCGGCACGCGCGTGAAAGTGCACGGCCACTCCGTCGACCTGACGGAGATCGAAGCTGCGCTTTCAGCGTGTCCCGGTGTGGCGTGCGCTGCGGTCGTCGCGCGGGGCGATTCCCCGGATGGCGATTCGGTGCGGATCGCCGCATACGTTGAGGCGGAGAGCAAAACGCACGACCATCGGAGCGTGCGCGGTCATCTGGCGAGCCGGCTGCCGCGATACATGCTGCCCGCCGAGATCCTGTACGTCGATGCGATGCCCCGCGGCGTCGGACGCAAGATCGACCGCCTGCGGCTCGCCGACACGCAAACGTTGCGCGAACCGGAGCGCGATATCCGGCAACCGCCGCGCGACGACGTCGAGCGGAGCGTGGCCGGCGAGTTTCAGCGGCTGCTCGGCGTCGACGCGGTCGGCATCGACGACGACTTCTTCCTCCTCGGCGGCGACTCGCTCATGACGGAGGACCTCCAGAACGGCCTGCTGCATGCGCACGGCGTGCACATCGGCAGCCTGCACGAGGACGCAACCGTCGCCGGGATCGCCGCGCGCATTCGCCGCGCGCAGGCAAGCGGCGAGAACCACGAACGGAAGATGCCCGTAATGCTGCCGCTGTGGCGCAATGGTGCGGCGATACCGCTTTTCATCGTGCACGGGCGCAACGGGCAGGCGTTCGTCAGCCCGCATTTCATGCGCCTCCTGGGCGACGATCAGCCGGTGTGGGCGTTCCAGGCGCGCGGTCTCGACGGCAAGAGCGAGCCGCACACGAGCATCGAGGCGATGGCCGACGAGTATCTCGCCGAGATGCGAAAGGTCCGTCCGCACGGGCCGTATTTCCTCGGCTCGCTGTGCGCGGGCGTGTTCATCGTCACGATCATCGCGCGCAAGCTGCGCGAAGCAGGCGAAACGGTGCTGCCGCTGCTGCTGCTCGATCCGCCGAACAGCGTGTTCCAACCGGGCTATCTCAGCCTCACGCGCGAGCAGTTCGAGCACAAGATGCGCACCCGCAAGGCCAACGGCGGCAGCGGCGGGCCCGTCGACGATCCGGCCTACATGCAGGCGCTGATGCGCACCGTGCTCGCGTTCGAGCGCGCCATCGCGTCGCATCGTCCGCACCCGTACGACGGCGACGTGTTCCTGCTGTCGAGCACCGCACGCGCGCAAGCGGCGGACGTCGCGTTCATTCGCCGCATGTTCACGGGCAACGCGGTGCGCCACGAGATCGGCGCGACGCACCGGAGCGCGCTCAGCCCCCAGAACCCCGCGTTCGTGCGAGCGCTCGCCGACACGATGACGCGGATTCGCGAAGCGGCTCGGGCGGCTTCCTGAGCGGGGCCGCTCGAACATTGACCCGATTCGGGGCCGGACGCTATAATTTAAGGCTGTTCCCCGATAGCTCAGTCGGTAGAGCGACGGACTGTTAATCCGCAGGTCCCAGGTTCGAGCCCTGGTCGGGGAGCCAGATCATCAGCGCGTTGCGCACCAGTCGTCGTGGCAACGGGTCCCCATGGAAGGATCGGATAGAAGCCCGAAGCTCTCCCCGGAGAGCTCAGCTCTATTCCCCAATCGCTTCACACCATGGCTACGTCACTTCGCGAACGGGTCCAGGAGTCTCACTCCGGTACCTGCGAAATGCTTGACGTTGCGTGTGACCAAGATGAGATCGTAGATAAGCGCCGTAGCGGCAATTTGCTTGTCGAGCGGATTCTCGGGATGCGGAACTCGCAGCCGGCCCCATACTTGAGCCGAGTCCGCGTCGAACGGCAGGACGTTGTCGCTGTATTCCTCGACGAGGCGTTCGAGCCAACGCTCGAGCAAGCGTGCCTGGCCGCTGTCGCCTCGATACCGGATGAGTTCCACGCCGCGACGCAATTCGCCGATGGTCACCGCTGCCAGGTAAAGCGGAGCGCCGCGCACCGCGGCGTCTTTGAAGAACGCCCCGACGCCTTGATTGGCCTTGTCCTTCTTGCGTAGCTCGCTGATAACGTCCGTATCAACCAGGTACACGTTGTTGGGCCTCGCCGACATCATCGACTCGAGCAAAGTCCTCGTCCCGGCCAACCTTGGGTATCGCAGCCAGTATCTCAGCCAGTTGACGTTTGCGCGGGTGCTGGAGCACGGTTGCGAGGATATCCCTATGCTCGGCCTCGGCGCTGCGGCCGTGCCGAGCGGCGCGCCGCTTGAGGGCTCTTACCAGAGATTCGTCGATGTCACGCACGATCAGGTTTGCCATGGTGGCCTCCGAGCGGCAATCAATGCTATCAATGATATCATTGCTTCAGCATTGGAGCAACGGCAGCAGCCGGCCCCATACTTGAGCTGCGTCCGCGTCGAACGGCAGGATGTTGTCGCTGTATTCCTCGACGAGCCGTTCCGAGGCCAACGCTCGAGCAAGCGTGCCTGGCCGCCGTCTCCTCGATACCGGATCAGTTCCACGCTGCGACGCAATTCGCCGATAGTCACCGCTGCCCGGTAAAGCGGAGCGTCGCGCACCGCGGCGTCTTAGAAGAACGCTGTTACGCCGCGATTGGCTTTGCGCTTGTTGCGTAACGCGCTGATCACGTCGGTATCCCCACAAGTTTGGCTCAAGGCGCTGGTTCAGCGCGAATCGCGCGCGATCGAGGCCAGCAAGCGTTCCAGGTCGTGGGGGTCGACCGGCTTCACGAGGTGATAGGCGAAACCCGCTTGCGCCGACCGCTGCCTGGCCTCGTCCTGGCCGTAGCCCGTCATGGCGATCAAGACGACGTGCCTGAGCTCCGGGATGCGAGCGAGCTGCTCCGCGAGCTGGTATCCGTTGACGTCCGGCAGGCCGATGTCGAGCAGCATGACGTCCGGACGATGTTCGGTCGCAATCTTCAGCGCGTCGGTCGCGTTGTATGAGGTCGCGACGTCGTGACCGTCCAGGGACAGCACGAGGCTCAGGCTCTCGACCGCATCGACGTTGTCGTCGACCACCATCACCCGCAGCGGCTCGGCTTTCTGCACGCCGGCCTTGGCTTCGGTCCCGGCGCTCACCGGCGCGCTCAGGACCGGCAGCACGACGACGAATTCGCTGCCCTTGCCCGGACCGTCGCTCGACGCGTGCACCGTGCCGTCGTGCATCTCGACGAGCTTGCGAACGAGCGTGAGTCCGATGCCGAGGCCGGCCTGCGTCCGGTCCAGGGAAGGGTCGCCCTGCGTGAAGAGGTCGAATATCCTCGGCAAGAGGTCCGCCGCGATGCCGATGCCGTTGTCCTTGACGCGCACGGCGGCGTGCGGTCCATCGGTGGTCAACGCAATCTCGATGCGGCCGCTCTCCGGCGTGTATTTCGCGGCATTGTTCACCAGGTTCGTGATCACCTGCTCGATTCGAGTGGGATCGGCGTCGATCCATACCACGTCGGCCGGCAGCGAGAGGTTCAGCTCGTGCTTGCGGGATTCGAGCATTGGCGTGCACGCTTCGACGGCGTCGCGGACGATCTTGTTCAGATTGACCCGCTGTCGCGCGAGCTGCACCTTGCCCATGGTGATGCGACTCACGTCCAGCAAGTCGTCGATCAGCCGCGCCAGCGTTCGCACCTGCCGATCGATGATCGAGCGAGCGTTGCGCTGGATGTCCGCGCCCAGGTCGTCGTGCTGAAGTATCGTGAGGCCGTTGAAGATCGGGGCGAGCGGGTTGCGCAACTCGTGGGCCAACATCGCGAGGAACTCGTCTTTGCGCCGATCGGCATCCTCGAGCGCCTTGTTCTGCTCGCGCAGCTGCTCCTCGAGGCGCTTGCGATCGGTGCTGTCCCGCAGGACCTTGGCGAAGCCCCTGAGCTCGCCCTTGTCGTCGCGCATCGCGGTCGTGATGCCGAGGGCCCAGAAATAGCTCCCGTCCTTGCGCACGTGCCAGCGATCGTCGCTTGCCTGGCCGGCCTCGGCCGCCTTCTGAAGCTCGTGCTCGGGGACGCCGTCGGCACGATCGTCCGGCGGGAAGAATATCGAGAACGGCTGGCCGAGCACTTCGGACCCATAGCCCAGGATATGTTCCGCGCCGAGATTCCAATCGATGACGCGACCCTGCACGTCCAGCATGAAGATCGCGTACTCCTTCACGTTCTCCATGAACAGGCGAAACCGTTCCTCGGCTCGCCGCAGACGCGCCTGAGCGCTTCCATTTTCCGCCTGCTCGCCGGAGTATGGCAGTACGTCGAGGACGTCAGGATTCGTTTGCTTGGGCACGCTCACCTCCGTGTCGGGCCCATCGATCGCAGTTCCGCGGCCTGGACGTACCCGGGCGTCCGAGCCGCTCTTCGAACGGATCAGTCCGCCTGGCAATTCGTGACGGAGTCCGGACGACTCCCGATACTCCGCACCGCAGTGCGGGCAGACGATCACATAGGCGTTCTCCTCGTAGCGCGCCCGGGGCTCGCCGGGGCGATGCACGCCCCTCGACTTGCGCAAGACCGCTCGACATTTCGGACAGAGGATTTCCATCTCCAATGGGTGCTGTGACGACGATGGCGCTCATTGTTGCGGAGGGATGGCACGCTGATGAATGCCTGGCATTCGGAACTGCTTGTCCGGCGACCGTCGGGCAAGCGCGTCGTCACGCGTCCTACGCATGCGAGGCGCCGCTGCGCCGCGTGGTGGGCGACCGGACGATGCTCGCGAAATCGTTCTTCCGCGTCCATGTCGCGGATCAACTGCACGGCCGCGCCAATTTCGCGGCTCTTGTCGAAAAGCGTTACGCCGTAGCGGGGAAGCAGCGCCAATACGGCTCGGGCCGAAGTGTGCCGAGTCCCATCATGCATCGGTACCGGACGTACATTGAAAGCGGTGTAGGCGAACGCCCTATCCGGAGCATCGTCACGCGCCCTGACCGGGGGCCTTGGCCGCAACGCGGCGCGAGAAATCGACGAGGTCGATGACCACGCGTCCGTGGCTTCCGCGGCCGATCTCCTCGGCTCCGTCCATCGCCTGCACCCGGAATTCGACGTGGCGGCCGCTGGCGCCGGTGACTTCGGCCGTAGCGACGATGCGACGCCCGACCGGGGTGGCGGCGAGATGCATGACGTCGACGCGTGTACCGACGGCACTCTCGCCGCTCTCGAAATAGGGCTTGATCGCTTCCAGCGCCGCGTTCTCCATGGCCATGATCATGACGGGCGTCGAGAGCACCGGTGGGAGAGTCGCGTCCTTGAATCGGTTCGCCAGGTGCTCCGGCGCGACCGTCATCGCGAACGAGCCTCGGGTGCCGAGCGGTATTGCACGCATGTCGTCTCCTGCAGTCAACCGGCGCGGCGTGCCGGATCGAGGAGCGGGTTCGGTGTCGGTCCCGCGATCCGCCGCAACGTGTTGGTGTCGTGGTGGTTGAATGGCGGCGTCTTGCCGCGCAGGGCGAGGTCGGTGCGCGTCACGTAAGTCCAGCTGCCGTCGTCGTTGAACGCGATGTCGATGCGGTAATAGTCGGTGCGAAACGCTTCTTCGAGGAAGGTCGTGGAGCAAATCCCGAAACGCGTGTCGCCGCGACGCGCCTCGACCGAGATGTGCCGATCGTCGGGCTTGGCCGTTCCGCCCGCGAGGGCGACCTGCCCGCGTGGAATGGCGAGCGTCTGCATGACGAGCCCGGTCGCCGGCTCCCACAGCCAGTAGCCGACCTGATCGTGGAAGGTGATGGCTTCCTCCGGGGTGTTGATGTGGACGTGGTAGCGCAGTCCGTACAGCAGTTGCGGGCCATTGGTCTGCGGATCGATCGGGTCCATCCGGATGTGCTCGCGAAACACGCGGCGCTCGGGACCGTCGGCCTTGGGATTGACGTCTACGCCCTGATCCGATTGCCACGTGCCGGCGAGGCGTCGAAGCGGTCCGAGATTGGAAAGCGTATCGGGAGAGAAGTCGGGCTCGGTGAAAATGTCGTCCGGGACATTTGCCATGCGATTACCTCATGCGGCCTGGCGCCGCGCGATCACCGTGAACTCGCCACGCATCGGGTCGAACGCGATCTCCCAGGTCTTGGCGGGAATCGCGGTGCGCTTCGCCGTGGCATGGCCGTCGATCGCCGCGACGAAACGCTGCGGCGCGCTTTGCACGACGCGGGCCCCTCACCGTGCGCAGATCGATGGATTCGATCGACACCGCGTGTGCTCGCGCGTCGCGCGCTCCGCAGCGTCGCCGTCGGTCCCTCATGCACACGACGGGAAGGCGGAGGTTTCAGTAGTTGTACGGGGTGCGTTCGTGCAGCTCGATGAACGCCGCCTGCGGGACGACGATCTTGCGCAAGACCGCAAAGTTCGTCATGCCGAGCGAGCGTGCGGCGCGAGCAGCACGAGGACGAGCGCCCCGAAGATCCACGCGAGCCAATGACGCCGCTGTACGACCCGGTACTCGCTGCCCGCGACCGGCGTTTCGGCACCGGCGGGCGCAGTGCCGATGCCTCGGGCGACGGCAATCGGCGTATGCGATACGATATGCGCGAGCGTATACGAAAATCCGCCAGTTGATAAGCCACCCGTTTCGCACCCTGCACCACGTGTGCATCGTGGTGCACGACCTCGAGCGATCCGTCGCGAGCTACGAGCGCATGGGGATCGGGCCCTGGTACGACTATCCGAAGGGACCGCCGTACGTCGAGCTCGAAGTGCCGAACGCGGAGGCGTCGAAGGCGATGCGCTACAAGTGCGCCGATCTCAACAACGTGCAGCTGCAGCTGTGCCAGCCGCCGGCCATCGATTGCCCGCAACGACGCTTCCTCGACGCACACGGCGAGGGCGTCTATCACCTCGGCTTCGAAGTCTCCAGCCTGGACGCCGCCGAGCGTCAGGTGAAGGCTGCGGGCGTGGACGTGCTCGCGCGCGGTCGGCGGGCGGATGGATCGGGCTTCACGTATTTCGACACCTCGGACGACACGGGCGTGACGCTCGAGATTCGCAAGAGCCCCTCGCGATGATCTCGGGTGCGATCGGGCTGGCGGTGTCCGCTCTCGCGCTCGAGTGTGAAGTCGCCACCATCGGGCGCGTGTCCCGACCACTGAACCGGAACGGCGCATTCGGGCTCGCATGACGAGGACGCGTATTCTTGCCTCGCATCTGCGTCTAAATGTGGCGTTTCAAAACGTTGTCCCCTCGATCCAACTGGGAGAAGCTGATGGTTCCTAGGCCGTCAGTTCCAACCAGGAGGACCGAGTGGACACCCACAAGAATGCCCCAATGACCCCGGTAGGTCGACTGCGGATGGTTC
>DASXAF010000147.1:0-4733 GCA_036406955.1 Casimicrobiaceae bacterium | reverse complement strand
CCGGCCGTTTTGTTTCCGCATTTGCGCCCTCGCCTTGGGACAGGGCTCGCGTGAGGGGCTTCTCGTGACGGGCTACGCGTACACCTTCGCCACCGCCGGCCGCCGTTCCATGCGCGCGCACCACGCGCGAAGCGCATCCAGGCCGCCCTGCTTGTCGACGAGCGGACGGCGCAGCCGCACGATCGGGTACAGCGCGAAATCCGCGATGCCGACCTCGTCGGCGAGCCACTCGCGACCGGCGAGCTCCGCGTCGATCACACCGCAATAGCGCAAGAGGCGCTCCTCGAAGAAGGAGACGTTGGCCGGCGACTTGTCGGGCACGATTGCCGTGTTCTGGAAGATCATGGCGGTGGCCATCATGCAATCGCTCACCGCGAACATGAACCACTGCAGCGCGCGAGCCTTGCGCGCGGGATCGCGCGGCAGGAAGCGTCCCGTCTTGTCCGCGAGGTACAGCATGATGGCGCCCGATTGCGCGAGCGTGAGCGGCTGACCGCCGGGCCCGTCGGGGTCGCGCAGCACCGGAACGGCGCCCACCGGATTGAGCGCGAGAAATTGCGAGCTCCTCTGCTCGTCCTTCATGAGGTCGACGCGGTGCGCGCGATACGGCAGCGCGCATTCCTCGAGCATGATCTGCACGCGCTGCGCGTTCGAGGTGTCCCACATCCAGAGCTCGAGCATGGCGTCTCTTTCGTGTGGGGCCGGAGTCGCGACCCTGACCCGACCCTGATGGTGCCTACGCCCGCTGCGGCGGCCAGTCGTCCTCGTCCTCGATGATGCGGATCACGCGGGTGCGCTTGCCGCCGCCGTACTTCTCCATCTGCACGAGCACCGGGAAGCGCTCTGCGAGCGCGGCGCGCGCCGCGCCCTCGTCGTCGAACACGAGCGGCTTGCCGTCGGCGCCGCGCACGTCGCTCCAGATGCCCGTCTCGTCCTGAACCTCGATCTTGTAGCGCATGCCGCGTCTACGCGTAGGAGCGCGATTGCAGCGCGGCGATGCGCGCCTCGATCGGCGGATGCGACGCGAACCATTGCATGAAGCCGCCGCCGCCCGTGATGCCGAACGACTGGAACGCCTGCGGCAGCGCGCCGGGCTGCAGGCCGCCCAGACGCGCGAGGGCATGGATCATCGGCTGCGGCGTGCCGAGCAACCGGGCGCTGCCGGCGTCCGCGCGATATTCGCGCAGCCGGGAGAACCACGCCACGATCAGCGAGGCGAGGATGCCGAACACGATCTGGCACACCAGCACGGTGACGAAGTAGCCCGGGCCGGTGCCGCGCTCGGTGCGAAACACCGTGCGATCGACGATCGCCCCCACCACGCGCGACAGGAACACGACGAACGTGTTGACGACGCCCTGGATCAGCGTGAGCGTCACCATGTCGCCGTTGCCCACGTGCGACAGCTCGTGGCCCAGCACCGCTTCGGCTTCCTCGCGGTTCATCGACTGCAACAGTCCCGTCGACACCGCGACGAGCGCGGAATTCTTGAACGCGCCGGTGGCGAACGCGTTGGGTTCGCCCTCGTAGATCGCCACCTCGGGCATCGCCACGCCGGCCTTCTCGGCGAGCCGGCGCACCGTCTCGAGGAGCCACGCCTCGGCCTCGTTCTGCGGCTGCTCGATCACGTGCGCACCGGTGCTCCACTTCGCCATGGGCTTCGACATCAGCAGCGAGATGATCGCGCCGCCGAAGCCGACGACCAGCGAGTACACGAGCAGCGTGCCGTAGTTGTACCCCTGCATCGCCAGCGTGCGATCGATGCCGAACAGCTTCAGCACGATCGACAGCACCAGCACGACGGCGAGGTTGGTGATCAGGAAGAGGAAGATGCGTTTCATGCGGGCTCCTGTCAGTGGCGCCGGGCCGCCGGACGTTCGAAGAAGCACGGGCCGCCTTCCGGCGGCCGCGCGTCGGCCCGCTGCCAATGACGACGCGCCCCATGGGGGCAGCGAGCGAGGCGAGCGTGGGGGCCGTCCATCCGCGTCATCTTACCGGGGCGGGCGCGGCGTGGCGCACCGCCTCCGGTTTGGGCGCGACGCGCGCTATTTCCAGCTGTCGCGCAGCGTGACGGCGCGGTTGAACACCGGGCGCTCGGGTGCGTGGTCGGCGAGATCGGCGACGAAGTAGCCATGTCGCTCGAACTGGAAGCGATCCTCGCGCGAAGCGGCGGCGAGCGCGGGCTCCACGTACGCCGCGATGACGCGCTTCGACGCCGGATTGAGATCGTCGAGGTAGGTACGCTCGGTGGCGTCGCTCGCCTCGTCCTCGTCGCCCGCGATCACGTGCGCGTGCTCCGGCAGCGGCGCGGCCTCGCCCGAGGTCTCGCCGCGCACGCTGCCGCCTGCGCGGGCACCGGGAAACGGCACCGCGAACAGGCGGTCGTAGAGCCGCACCTCGGCCATGACGGCGTCGTCGACCGACAGCCAGTGGATGTTGCCCTTCACCTTGCGCGCGTCGGCACCCGGCGTGCCGCTGCGCGTCGCCGCATCGTAGTCGCAATGAACGACCGTGACGTTCCCCGCGGCATCGGTCTCGTAGCCGGTGCAGCGCACGAGGTACGCGTAGCGCAGGCGCACTTCCGCGCCGGGCGTGAGGCGGAAGAAGCCCTTGGGCGGCGTGACCGCGAAATCGTCGCGGTCGATCCACAGCTCGCGGCCGAACGTCAGCTCGCGGCGGCCCCATTCCGGATGCTGCGGATGATTCGGCGCGGACATCGTCTCGCGTCGCTCGGCAGGATAGTTGTCGATCACGAGCCGCACCGGATCGAGCACCGCGACGCGCCGGGCGGCGCGCGCGTTCAGGTCGTCGCGCATCGACTCCTCGAGCACGCTCATGTCGATCCACGAGTCGGATTTCGACACGCCGATACGCTCGGCAAAGAGCCGGAACCCCTCGGGCGTGAAGCCGCGGCGGCGCGCGCCGACCAGCGTGGGCATGCGCGGATCGTCCCAGCCGTCGACGTAGCCGCCTTCGACCAACTCGATCAGCTTGCGCTTCGACAGCACCACGTAGGTGAGGTTGAGCCGGGCGAACTCGTGCTGCTGCGGCAGCGGGCGCTCGAGCTGACCGCCGTCGGCGAGGCGCTCGATGACCCAGTCGTACAGCGGCCGATGGTCCTGGAACTCCAGCGTGCAGATCGAGTGCGTGATGCGCTCGAGCGCATCCGAGATGCAGTGCGTGTAGTCGTAGAGCGGGTAGATGCACCACCGGTCGCCGGTGCGGTGATGGCGCGCATGGCGGATGCGGTAGATCGCGGGGTCGCGCAGGTTCACGTTGGGGCTCGCCATGTCGATGCGCAGCCGCAGCACGTGCGCGCCGTCGGGAAACTCGCCGGCCCGCATGCGGCGGAACAGGTCGAGGTTCTCGGCGACGCCGCGATCGCGATACGGGCTCGCGATGCCCGCTTCGGTGAGCGTGCCGCGCGTGGCGCGCATCTCCTCGGGCGTCTGGCTGTCCACGTAGGCGAGGCCGTGCTCGATGAACCACTCCGCGAACCGATAGAGCGCGTCGTAGTAGTCCGACGCGTGGTAGCGATGCTCTCCCCACTCGTAGCCCAGCCAGCGCACGGAGCCCGCGATCGCGTCCTCGAACTCGACGTCCTCCTTGAGCGGATTGGTGTCGTCGAAGCGCAGGTGGCACGTGCCGCCATTCTCGGCAGCGAGCCCGAAGTTCAGGACGATGGCCTTCGCGTGGCCATAATGCAGATAGCCGTTCGGCTCGGGCGGAAAACGCGTGACGACGCGGCCGCCATACTTTCCGGTGCGGTTGTCCTCCGCGATGATCGCCCGCAGGAAGTTCGACGCCGGCGCGGGCGCCGGAGCGCCCTGCCTGGCGAGTGGCCGGGGGCCCGCGGGCCGGTCGTTGCGCACTGCAGCATGGGCGCCGCTTTGTTCATGAACAACCGGCATGATCCGACGATTCTAACCGCCCGGTGAACCCACGTCATCGTCGCAGTTACCAGACGACCGTACCGATACCCCGGAAAACCGCGCCAGTCCGGGCATTCCGACAAGGTGTCGGACGGACACCGACAACGTTTTCCACAAATCCTGTGGATGGAATTGTGCATATCTTGTACATTCGCGCGCTAAGTGTCCCGCCCGACGTGGAAAAGCGTCTGATGACGAAATTGCTACAGTTCGAAATCCGCGTCGGCTCAAGGGCTTGGACTCGTCAATCGGCCTTTCGGCGGGTTCGCGCGGGGTGATACGGGCGGTGCTTTGCAGGCTGGGCGTTTCCTGCCCGGGATACACCCTTGTCCAGGACATATTCCATGTTGCGGTCGCACCGTCGAGCCGCAACCCACCGTCATGAGTGACCTCGATTTTGGCGAGCCGGCAAGCGGCGCGACCGAGGCACCTCGTGCGCCGGTGTTCTCGGTCGGCAGGCTGGTCGCGTCGGTGCGCCTGTTGATCGAGCGCCGCGTCGGCCTCGTCTGGGTGGCGGGCGAGATCTCGGATTGCAAGCGGGCGCCTTCGGGGCACTGCTATTTCAAGCTGCGAGACGCCAGCGCTCAGGTGAGCTGCGTGCTGTTCCGCAACAAGGCGCAATTGCTGTCGTTCGCGCTGCGCGACGGCCTTGCCGTCGAAGTGCGGGCGGTGCCCACGCTCTATGACGCGCGCGGCGAGTTCCAGCTCAACGTCGACAACGTCCGGCTCGCGGGGCTCGGCGCACTGTACGAACGGTTCGCGCGGGGTGATACGGGCGGTGCTTTGCAGGCTGGGCGTTTC
>DASXAF010000146.1:0-7213 GCA_036406955.1 Casimicrobiaceae bacterium | reverse complement strand
GCGGGGCTTGCGCAGGCGGTGGCCGACACCGATCCCGGGCTTGCGATCGCGTGGTCCAACGCAACCGAATTTCCCGTCTACTACGAGTGGTACTTCCGAACCGGTGCGGCGGGCGATTTCGAATCGATGGTGCGCGCGCTGAAGCCGCGGCCGATCGACAAGCGCGTCGGCATGCGCGATCTGGACGTGCAGCAGCCCGGCTTCATGATGCCGCCGATCACGAGCCCGCCGGACGATGTCGTCGGGCTCGAAGGCGCGATCCTCTCGCCGTCGTCGGAGCCCAAGCCGCTTGCCGCGTCGAGCAACTTCGGTCCGGCCATCGAGAGCATCGTGAATCTCGCGGCCGACGTGGAGCAGGGCGGGGTGGCGGCGGACGGAGGCGACCCCGTCGTCACGGCGCCGCTCTACGGGCGCTGGCACGCGCTCGTGCAGCGCATCAGCGCGGACCCGGCGCACACGAACTGGGTGAATGCGCTCAACGACGATCCGCGTTATCGCGCGGCCGCCGGATTCGGCACGCGCGTGATCCAGAAGAACCAGGAAAGTTACATGCAGCGCGCGTGGGCCCAGATCGGTGACGTGCTCGCCGCCAATCGCCGGGTGCAGGCGGTGCAGCTCGCGATGCAGGCGAGCCAGCGCTTGCACGAGCGCACGTTCTCCGCGCTGGCCGACGAGCGCGCACTGGCCATCGCCGCGTCCGTGCTCGCGAAGGTCAAGGAAAGTCCGGTGACGTTGCGCACCATGGTCGATCGCAGCGCGCTGCCGAGGAGCGCGCTGTCGGGCGCGTTTCGCAAGGTGTTGCGTCCGCGTGGCCTGCTTGCGCGGCGCATGGGGATCGCCGCATCGCTGGCCGCACCGCGCACCGCGGCGAGCGGCCTGGGACAGGCCATTGCCGCGCTGAACGCAGGCCAGGTCTCGGCCGCGCCGCCACGCGCTCTGCCGCCGGGCATGACCCTCGAGCGCATCGCCGACGTGCTCGCGCAAACGCCGGAAGGGCGCGGCAATGCGGACGCGCTGCTGCCGAAGGCGCTGTCCGTTGGGGCGGTCAAATCGGTGCCGCCGCGACCGGTGTTCGACATCCCGCCGCGCTTGCATCCGGTGGAAGCTGCGCACGATGATGCGGCGCGGGTCGTCGACTCACCCGTGGCTCGTGCCTTTCGCGGCGCGCTGGTCGCGTTCCACGAGCTGTTGTCGGTGCGCACGCCGCCCGCGCAGCCGCGTGCGGCGCTCGCGCTCGCGCAAGCGCGCGGCACGGTGCAGAGCGCGATCGAGCCGGTGCGCGCGTTCCCGGCGCGGATATCGCCGCTGCTGCGCATCGGCGGCGTCGCGCTGTCCGATTACGTGCGCGATCGTTACCACGACCGGCCACCGGGACTGCCGACGCCGCCGCGGATCGCGACCGTCATGGCGTACCCGGACATCCGCGACGCGATGTACGCGCCGCTGGCCGCGCAGTCGAGCGAGCTCCTCGTGCCCAACCTGAAGCTCGTGGCGCCCAACACGATCTCGCTGATGGTGAAGAACCAGCCATTCATCGAGGCCTACATGGCCGGCCTGAACCACGAGTTCGCGCGTGAGCTGCTGTGGCGCGAGTATCCGACCGACCAGCGGCCGTCGACGTTTCGCCAGTTCTGGGACGTGTCCCACGTGGCCAACGTGGCGAACGCCGACCCGGTCGCATTCGAGGAATCGCTGCGCGACGTCACGCCGCTGCACCTATGGAGCGTGACGTCGAATCTCGGCGATCACGACAATCGCCGCGCACCGGGCGACCCGCCGGAGACGGCCGATACGCCGCTGTCGAAACGCGCGGTGATCCTGGTCATACGCGGCGATCTTCTGAAACGCTATCCGAACACCGTGATCTATGCCCAGCGCGCGACCTGGGGCACCCGCGCCGACAACGCGCTTCGCCTCACGCTGTGGGACGAGACCGGCGAGAAGAGCGACACCGCGGACCCGAACATCCGTTACCCGCAGTACCGGGCAATCGTCGATCCCGACCTGCATTTCGTTGGATTCGACCTCTCGGTGGAAGAGGTGCGCGGAGATCCCGCGCTCGCCGAAACCGCGCAGGCGAAGGCGCAGATACCCGGCGACAAGCTGGGATGGTTCTTCGTGTTGAAGGAGGTCGTCGGCGAGCCGCGCTTCGGGCTCGACGAGGCCCCGCCGGACGCGCCCGGGCCGATCGTGTGGGACAACCTTTCCTGGGCGAACCTGGGAGCGGATGTCACCGTGATCGATGTCGCCAAGCCGTTCGCCATCGAGCCGGGTGGCACCGATCGCGAGAACGTCGCGTGGGGCGCGAGCGCCGCCGACATGGCGTTCATCCTCTACCAGAAGCCGGTGCTGGTCGCGGTGCACGCGCGCGACATGCTGCGCGAACTGGCTGCGTGAGGCGTGCGCCGATGCCGAGGCCCAAAGTCCGCTGGCGAACCATCGCTGCCGCGCGCCAGCGGCGCGACACGGCGCGTGCGGCGCAGCAGCAGGCGCGCTTCGACGTTGCCGCAAGCGCGCAGACCCTCGCAACGTTGCGGCGCGTCGCTCCCGGCGATGCCGCCGCACGCACGCGGCTGTCGGCGCTCGAGCGCGAGCATCGCAAGCGTGAACGATCGCTCGCAACGCGCACGCGGGCGCTCGAGCGCGCAGCGGCGCGCGAGAGCACCGTGGTGGGGCAGCTCGCGGCAGCCGACCCGCAAACGCTGATCGGCGCGCTCGACGACGACACGCCGATCCTGCTCTTTCCGCTGAAGCTCGAAACGCGCTTCGCGATCGCGAACGGCGTTCGCGTGCTGCGGTTGCGCGTCTTTCCGGACGACGTGGCGGTCGCGCAACACGAAAAGGCGCTGACCCAGGCGGAGGTGGACGCGGGTCACGTCTACTGGAATGCGCGCATTCGCGCCAACACGCTGGGCGACGGGCCCAAGGACCTCGTGAGCGGCGCCTTTCGCGTGCTCGCGATGCGCAACGGGGCGTACCGCGCGAGCTGGATCGCGCGTGCAACGCAGCCGTCGAACTGGAGCGACGCGCTGGTCGACCCGTCGCAAGCCGTCTTTCCCACCGTTCAGATCAAGCCGGCGTCGTGGACCGAAGCGCCGCGCTCGTTCGTGCTTCCCGATCGCCTGGTCGTGCGGCTCGAGGCGGCGGGCGGGATGCGCGAGATCGTCGGCTTGCCCATCCCGGACGACCTGCCGTTCGGGCCCGATCCGCTCGCTCCCGACGGCGCTTTCCACCGTGACGACGCGACGGGGCGGCTCGTCCTCGACCCGCGCGTCGCATGGATGATCGACTTCGCCGCCGCGGTCCAGGTCGGCATGGCGCTCGAGATTCCACTCGAGTTGCCGCGCGAGGCAAACGGCTTCGACCGGGTCGTGGCGATCGGCCTTCGGCTGTCGAGCGCCCCCGCGGATGCGGCCGCCCGCGTCGAGCGCATGTTCGAGGCGCACCGCTACAGCCGCGGGATGAGCGTGGTGCCGCAGGGCACGCCGACCAACAACACCGACGCGGCACGCTCCGGCCTGGCGACGCCGGCGGAGTCGATCGACGAGACGCTGTCGCTCGAGCTCGACGCAAATGCGCTTCCGGTCGAAACCGATCACGCGGGGAAGCGCGACGGGCAGCGTCTCGCGGAAGCGCTTTCGATCTCGCTCGACACCGTGCGGCCGTTGCCCTTCGCGGCCGGCGCGGACATTGCCGAGGCATTGGCGATGAATCGCGCCCTGTGGAGCGCGACGCTCGGCGACTTCGCGGCGGACATGCTGTCGCCGGGCATGAGCCCGGTCACCATCGCCCGGCTGCGCGACTACTTCACCGTGTATGTGACCGGGCGCGGATTGCTGCCCACGCTGCGCGTGGGCAGCGAGCCCTACGGGATCGTCACGGCGAGCGCGCTGTCGCTGTGGACCTGGCGTGTCGACGAGACCGGCAGCGAGGCGGCGTTCTGGAACGGGCTTCTCACGCGCCTGCGCGCCATGGCCGACACGTGGAACGGGCTGGCGCAGAACGTGCCGCGCATCGGCATGCCGGGCGATCCCTTCGCCACGCTCCTCGCGGTGATCGGGCTGCAGGCATCGTCGGTGGAGTTCTACGCGCGCAAGGCGACCGCCGGCGATTACATGGTCAACTACGCGCGCTTCCGCGCCGCGCCGGACGCATTCGTGACCGCACTGGCGGGCCGCACGCAGCAGGCCATCGCGCAGGCGCTGCGCGCGGTCGGCGTCGATCCGGTGACCGCCGGGAAGCTCGCAACGCTCGTGTTCTGGCGCGAGCACGATCAGCTTACCGGACCGGTCATCGACGGCGACCCGCAGATCGCGTTGTCCGAGACCGAAAGCATCCGTGCTTTCGACGGCACGCACAACTACGTCGACTGGCTCGCGACGGCATCGGCCGACGACATTCGCGCGCAGGCGTTTCGCGACGCGAACGGCGCGCCGGTCGTGCCGCCCGCCGCGCTGCTGTACCGGCTGCTGCGCGATGCATTCCTGGCCGAGCTCGGGCGCGCCGCCCGCGCGACCGTCGTGCAGCGCGTGCCCGCGGTGTTCGCCGAGATGCCCGAGGAGCCGACGATCGCGAACGTCGGCGCGGTGAAGACATTCTCGGCTTCGGACGTGCTAGCGCTCGACGCCGCGAAGATCGGCGTCGCCGATGCGCACGTCTCGCTGGCCGATGCATTGGTCGCGGATGCGCGCGCGGACACGGCGCCGCCGCCCGAAGCGGCCGGCCTCGCCGATCTGCACGGCGCGCTGTTGCGCCTCGCGAAGCTGCCGACCGCGCGCCTCGAGCGCGTCTTCGCCGAGCACGTCGACCTTTGCAGCCATCGCCTCGATGCCTGGATCGAAGGCCTGTTCGCGCGACGGCTGCTCGTGTCGCGGCAGCGCACGCCCGACGTCGCGCGGCTCCATGTCGGCAGCTTCGGCTGGGTGGAGGACCTGCGCCCCGGGCCCGCGCGTACGGTCGTCGCGCCGGACGCGCTGCCGCCCGCACTGCGCGGCGAAGCGATCGGCGACGTGCTGGACGATCCCGCCAACGGCGGCTTCGTGCACGCGCCCTCGCTCGCGCACGCCGCGACCGCATCGGTGCTGCGCAATGCGTATCTGTCGCACGCGGATGCCGACCATCCCGACGTCATGTCGGTCGACCTGTCCTCGAAGCGCGTGCGCGCGGCAATGGGCCTGGTCGAAGGCCTTCGCAACGGCCAGGAGCTCGCGGCCCTGCTCGGGTATCAGCTCGAGCGCGGCCTGCACGAGGGACATCCCGGCGTCGAGCTCGACACGTACGTGTACGTGCTGCGCGAGCGGTTTCCCTACACGTCGGGCAAGCTCACCCAAGTCCCGGCGGGCACGAGCGCGGAGACGCTCGAAGCGCGCAACGTCGTCAACGGCTACGATCTGCTCGAGACCGTGAAGGGAAAGGCGTATCCCTACGGGATCGCGGGCCTGCCCGGCGATACGCCGGACGCCGCGGCGGATTCGCGCGCGGCGGCCGCCGCCATTCGGGCGGAGATCGAACGCCTCGCGGATGCGCTCGACGCCGTCGCCGACCTCGTGCTGGCCGAAAGCGTGCATCAATGCGTGCAGGGCAACTACGACCGCGCCAAGGGCGCGCTGCAGGCCATCGTCGAAGGCGCGGTGCCGCCCGAGCCGCAGGTCGTCGAAACCCCGCGCAGCGGACGTTCGCTGACGTTTCGACTTGCGCTTCCGCTGGACGTTACCCGGACCGCGGGCTGGCGGGCGGCGCTCACGCCGCGCGCCGCGGCCAACGCACCGCTCAATGCCTGGCTCGCGGGCGTGCTGCCGCCCGCCAATGCCATCCAGTGGCAGGTGAAGCAGGGCGATGCGGCGCCGGTGCTCGTGTCGCTTGCATCGCTCTCGCTCGAGCCGCTCGATTGCGTGCTGATGGCGGGCGAGCGGCTCGGCGAGCTGTCGAGCGAGCTCGAGCGCTTCCTGGTCTACTACTATCGCGTCGCGCATGCCGTGCCCGACGCGCTGCCGACCGTCGTGCGCGTCGACGACACCACGCCGTTGCCCGGGACGCCCGCGCTGGTGTTCGATCTGCGGGTCGCGGGACCGGGCGCGACTGCGCTTCTCAGCCTGATGCCGATGCTGAAGGCACTTGCGCGCATGGTGCGCGTGAGCCGCGCGCTCAACGCACGCGACTTCGAGCTCGCCGGCGAAGCGCAGGACATCGAGCGCGGCGATCCGCAGGGAAACGACGACGGCGCCCCGCCGCTGAAGGGACTGGCTGAGCTGAAGGGCCGCGTCGAAGCCGGCTACGCGACATTCGTCGCCGCACGTGATGCGCTGCAGGCATTCCTGGATACGTCCGTCGCACCGCTCGTCGCCGCGCGCGACGCGGATCCGGCGCATGCGATCGTCCCGCAGTGGACACAGGTTCTGAAAGACCTGCGCGCGCTGATGGTGACGCTGTGCCGCGTCGGCATGGCCGAAGCATTGCCCATTGCGGGCCTCGCCGTGACCGCGGACACGATAGACGCGCTGGTCGCGCAGGCGAAGGCGTGCGTCGCGCTCGCGACGGCCCGCGCAGCCGTTGCCCGCGATGCACTCGATACGACGTTCACCACGCCGTTGCCGCCCGATCCCGCGGCGGCGGCGCGCGAGCGCGCTTCGCGCACGCAGACGCTCGTCTCCCGCTATGGCGACGCCGCGAAGGCGGTCTTCGGCGCGACGTACAACGTGCTGCCGGCGTTTCGCCTTCACGCATCGGCGCGCCCGGAAGTCGCCGCCGCGATCGCGGCGCCTGCGGCGAGCGAGCCGCTGGCGCTCGAAGCCTGGCTGCAGTCGCTCGTGCGCGTGCGCGACGCAACGACCGCGTACGCGACACTCGCCGCGTGCGTCGAATGGACCGGCGGCACGCCGGCTCCCATGCTCGCGCTGCAGCTTCCTGCGCAAGCCGGCAATCCGTGGATCGGCAATGCCTATGGCGACGCACTGGCCGAGGGCGAGACCGTGTCGATCGTGCTGTGCGGCCCGCTGCCCGCGGTCGACGCGGTGCAATGCGGCCTGGTGCTGGACGAGTGGACGGAGCTCGTTCCCGCGGCGCGCGAGACGACCGGCATTGCGTTTCATTTCGATCGACCGAACGCTATCGCGCCGCAGGCGATGCTGCTCGCCGTGGCACCGCGCATCACGGGCGGCTGGAGCTGGAACGACCTGGTCGCGGTGATCGAGGAGACGCTCGCGCGGGCGAAGAT
>DASXAF010000145.1:0-16179 GCA_036406955.1 Casimicrobiaceae bacterium | reverse complement strand
GACCGGTTTGCGCTTGTCGCCCGATCCAACCGTGCGCGCCAAGAGCTGTGACCGAAAGCCAGCGATCGTCTGGGGCGTCAGCTTATCGAGCGTGACGAATCCGGCATGTTCCTTCCACCATGCCAGCGTTCGCTTGACGTTGCGCTCGTCGGCTCTGCGCTCTCGAATTGGCAGCTGCTCGGCGATGAACTTGTCGATCAACTCGGCGAGCGTCCGGCGTCGGTCGGCCGTGGTTGGCACGTAGAGACCATGGCCGAGATCCGACTCGATCTTCTTTGCCCATAACTCTGCGTCCGTCTTGCGCCTGAAGGTCCGAACGCGTTCGGCTTCGCCGCGCAACCGCACGCGGACGCGGTAGGTGATGCCTCTGGGACCTTCCCGCTTGTCGATGCTGGCCATCTTTGGACACTCTTGGAACGCGTGGTCCAAGAGTGGTCCAAGATTCTGCTCTTTATCGATGATTTAGTCTAGATAATCGACTAACATATTGTTTTTATTGGTGCCGGGAGAGGGACTCGAACCCTCACGGTATCGCTACCGGCGGATTTTGAGTCCGCTGCGTCTGCCGTTCCGCCACCCCGGCTGGAGAACTCACGCATTGTAAACGGGCACGCCCCGGCCAGCCACGAGGCCAACCGTTGCCGTCCCGAGCGCGCAGCCCTGTCCTCGGGGACAATTTCGGCACCGGCCGCGCCGGTGGACCATGGCAGGCTCGACCGTCGAAACGATGCCCATGAACGCGATTTCGTGGTCCGGCGTGCTGCTGCGGGTGCTGTTCGCGCTCGCACTCGTGCTGCTGACATTCAACCCCAGCGGATGGTCCTTCTATCATTGGATCAGCGCGCCGCCCGCGGGCATCACGGCCGAGAAGGCCTTTGCCGGCGTGGCGCTGTTGATCGGCTGGGTGATCTGCCTGCGCACCGCGTTCGTGGCGCTCGGGTGGATCGGCGTCATCCTGGCAGCGGCGCTGCTGGCCGCGTTCGTGTGGGTGCTGCTCGACCTGCACGTGCTGCAATCGGTCGGCTCGACCACGATGCTGTGGATCGCGCTGGTGATCGTGGGCGTGATCCTCGGCATCGGACTGTCGTGGTCGCTGCTGCGGGCGCGCACGACGGGTCAGATCGAGACCCAGTGAGACGCGCGCCCGGCGCCCGGTGGTGTGCTCACGCGGGGTGCAGCTTGCGGGGGAAGAGCATGCGGAAGAAATCGCGCGTCCTCGCGGTGAGGTTCTTCGCCTGCGGCCGCAGCAGATGGGCGTCGGCGACGAGCACCTTGGCGTACACCGCCTCGTACACGCGCTTGACCACCCCGGGTGCGACCATCTCGCGGTCGTAACCGGGCGTGATGCCGACGAGGCTCCATTCGAATGCTTCGAACGTCCGCTGCACGTGCGGCGCGTTCAGGGTCGCCATTCCGTAGGCGAATTCCATGTGCAGCGCGCGGCCGATCGCCTCCGCGAGCAGCGGAAACGTCCGGCTCAGGCCCGCGCCGCGATGCGCCGGGGCAACGACGCCGAGGCGCGCGTAGAGCGACAGGGCGTCACGGTCGCGTTCGCACGAGCACAGTCCCGCCAGCTCGTCGCCTTTGCGGATGAGCACGACCAGGATGTCGCGATTGGGCGTGTCGGAGAACGAGACTCGGCTGCGCAGGAACGCCTCGCGCGAGAAGCAGCTCGCGCTGCCGACTTCGATCGCGGGAAACCACGCCCTGACCGCGGCGACGAATTCGGGAATGTCGGATCGGCGGAGCAGCTCCAGCCGGTAACCGCGCAACACCGGCACCGCGGCGACGATCTTCGACAGGCCGGCCCAGTCGATGCTCGCGGCCGGTGATTCATCCGTTCCGATCGCCTTCATCGCGTGAGCACTGCCCATTCGATGCGCGAGCGCGTTGTGCGCCTGGGCGCGGAACCATTCTCCTGAAAGTGCCATTGCGTTCTCCCTTGATGGCATTTGCGACGGCGCGCATCGTCGCGCACGCGTTGCGGCGCGTCACGCGACTGCTCCGGCTGTGCCTCGTCGAGGATTCGCGATCGCGCGATAGGCCGCATGAGGCAGGCCGGCGCGCCACGCCGTCTGCGCAGCCGCGAGACTTCGCCGCGGCTAACGTAGCGTGAGGATGTCGCACGGAGACTTCGCGCGGGGCGCGTTCCTGTTTCATTTGTGGCAGCGGCGGCCCGACGAGGCCGCTTTGCTTCGCGCCACTCGACGTGCCGTCGCCGGGCATTTCCACCGCCGCCGACACGCGAATCCGTTCCCCGCCGATACCGGTGAAGTGGTGCATGAGCGAGCATTCCCGCTCGGATTCCGAACCCCGAAGGCTCGACGGCTGCGCGGCGTGTGCACCAGGGCCCGGCCACCGGTGTCCACGACGCCGTCGTCGCGCACACCATGAGGAGACATCGATGAAAAGACCCCGCTTGACGACACTTTTGCCGGCCATCGCGTTCGCGCTGGCCGTACCCGCATGGGCGATCGCTCCGTCCGACAAGCCGGTGCAGGATGGAACTTCGGCAGCGTCGGACCACGCCGGCCCCACGACGGGCTCGATGGATTCGGACAATCGCGGCGCGACCAAGCCTGGCGCCGCCAAGAAACAGGCTCATGGGCCGACCGCGGTGATGGACCGCGCCGCCCCCACGGAAAAGGCAGGCACCGCCGAGTCGCGCGGCAAGCATCCGCCGACCACCCGGATGGACCGTTCGACGCCGGACGTGAAGTCACCGGCATCGACTTCGAGCGGCAGCAAGGATTCCGAATCCACGAGCAACGCCAAGTAGCCGCGGGACCGGCGTCGATCGAACCGCAATCGATCGGCAGACAGTGAGCTGACCGCGACCGCACGTCCGGCGAGGCCTCCGATCGAGGCCTCGCCGCGACGCGCGAGATCAGATGTGCAGCGTGGCGAGCCCTGCGAGCACGACCGCGCCCGCCGCAGACGCGTACGAGAGGTACTGAAGCCCGCGGTTACGCGTGAGCAATGTGATCGCGGCGAGCGCGATCGAGACCTGGATCAGGGTCATCGACTGCGCCCAGCGATGATGTTGATGCAGCGCGACCTCGCTCTGCTTCTCCGCGTCCTTCGACTGCTGCTCCAGCTTGCGCGCATCCTTCTCGATGTCCCCCTTCTCGCTCTTGTAGCGCTCCACTTCCGTGCGGTAGCGCCCGGCGTCCGCGCCGCTCGCGAGCGATGCGCCGAGCTCGGCCAGGTTCTGCTTGCTCGACTTCGACTGATAGAAATTCCACTGATCGGACGCCTCGGTCCGGCGGATCGCGGCCTCGTTCTTGAACATGAGCGCGTCGTTCTGCGTCGCGCCCGCCATGTACCCCATGCCGGCGCCCAGCGTGGCGAAGATCGCCGTCATGACGGCGATGCGCCCGGCGAACGGGTCCCTGCCGTGCGCCGCATGCTCCACCTCGTGATCGTGCGGGCCATGCACGTGGAAGTGCGCTTCGGACATCGATGTCTCCCTGGTCGTTATGCGTATTCGCCGGCGTCGCGCCGGACGTAGGTCACGAAGGCGTAATCGTAGTCGCCGGCGCCCGCCCCCGCGTGACGCTCGCGCCACGCTTCGCGCCATACGTCGGGATCGAGCGGGGGAAACGTCGTGTCGCCCTGGAAGTCGCGCTCGATCTCGGTGAGGTGCACGGTGGTCGCGAGCGGCAGCGCGGCCCGGTAGAGCTCGCCGCCGCCGATGCAGAACGCGGGGGGCGGCCGCTCGATGCGCTCGAGCGCAGCGTCGATCGATGCCGCGGTCTCCGCGCCCGGCGCGGCGTAGCGCGCGTTGCGCGTGACGACGATGTTCTGGCGATCGGGCAGGGCGCCGCGCAGCGACTCCCACGTGCGCCGGCCCATGAGCACGGCGTGACCGATTGTCAGCGCGCGGAAGTGCCGCAGGTCCTCGGGCAAGCGCCAGGGCAGGCGGTTGTCGGCGCCGATGACGCCATTGCGCGCGACGGCCGCGATCAGTGCGAGCGGGAGACGCCCTGACCGACGGGCCTCGGGGTCGTGCACCATCCGGGGCAGGTCGGGAGTGTCATAATTCGCCGATTATAACGAGCGCCCCGGCCCGGACGCCGCGTGTACTATCCCCGCTCTTTCCTCAAGTTCATCCTGCTGGGCTTCCTGCTCGTCAGCGCTCCGCTCGTCTATGCGATGGCGGAGCTCATCCTGACGCTCGACCGCCTCGCCTCGCAGGGCCGCGAGGAAGTGTTGCAGGCAGCGCAGGCGGGACGCGTCAGCCGCCAGCTCTACGAGCAGGCGACGACCCTCGAGCGCATCGCGCGCCAGCACATCATCCTCGACGACGCGTCGCTGCTCGAGGAGTACGGCAAGCTGCGCCAGGATTTCGCGCAAACCGCCGCGCAGCTCGCGCTGCTGCCGCTCGAGGCGCCGCAGCAGGCGCGCCTCGCGGAGCTGAGCGCGCGCGAGGCCGGCTTGCAAAAGCTCCTCGTATCGGGCCAGCGCACCAACGAGGCGACGCGCGCGCTCGTCGACGGCTACGCGCAGTTCGTCGCCGACACGCAGGCGATGATCGCCGCCTCGACACAGCTCACGCAGCGCGCGATCGAGCGCCTGCAGCAGACCGCCTCGCAAGGTCGCGAGACCTGGATGTACGTGGGCCTCGCCAGCCTCGGCATCGCGATCGCCCTGGCGATCCTCTTCGCGGTGCTGATCGCGCGTCCGGTTCGACAGCTCGACCAGGCCATCCGCCGCATGGGCACGGCGGACTTCAAGCACGCGATCCAGCTCACCGGCCCGGAAGACCTGCGCTACGTCGGCCAGCGCCTCGAGTGGCTGCGCACGCGCCTGTCGGAGCTCGAGGAGCAGAAGGCTCGCTTCCTGCGCCACGTTTCGCACGAGCTCAAGACGCCACTCACCGCCGTGCGCGAAGGCGCCGAGCTCCTGCGCGACAACGTGGGCGGCAGGCTCACGCCCGAGCAGCACGACATCGTGCGCATCGTGCGCGACAACACGCTGTCGCTGCAGAAGCTGATCGAGGACCTGCTCGCCTACCAGCAGACACGCGCGCTCGAGCCCGCGACGATGGAGCCCGTTGCGCTTGCCGACATCGTGCGCCGCGTCGCGCGCGAGCAGACGCTCGCCGCATTCGCGCGCATGATCGCGTTCGAAGGCGAGATGCAGCCGGCGATGGTGATCGGCGACCCCGAGCGGCTGCGCACCATCGTCGACAACCTGGTATCGAACGCGATCAAGTATTCGCCGCGCAACGGGCAGATCGAGGTGAGCCTCGGCGCGCGCGACGGGTTCGCGCTGCTCGACGTGATCGACCAGGGTCCTGGCGTGGCGCCGGGCGACCGCCATCGCATCTTCGAGTCGTTCTACCAGGGTCCCGCGCCCGACGACGGCCGGATCAAGGGCTCGGGTCTGGGCCTTGCGATCGCACGCGAATACGCGGCGGCGCACGGCGGGCGCATCGAAATCCTCGACCGCGCGGATGGACAGCGCGGTGCGTGGTTCCGCCTGTCGCTGCCGCTTGCCCCGCGGTCCGGCGCAGTCGCGGGCGATGAAGCGGGCACCGCGGCACCTCGACTTGCGAGCGTGAAGTGACGGCGCTGCGCGTGTGGCGGGCAGCGGGGCTCGCGCTGCTCGTGGCGGGGTGTGCGACCACGCCGGCGCCCGAGCCGCTGCCCGAGTCGCCGCCGCCCCAGATCGAACCCGCGCCCGAGCCCACACCGCTCATCGAGTCGCCACCGATCGAGCCGGTCGAGCCGCCGTCGCCAAAATTGCCGGCCCCTTCGCCCGAGCCGGCGCCTCCGTCGGTGACGATCGCGCCGCCACCCCCGGCGCCGGTGACCGCGCCGGCCCCCACGACGCCGGCCCCGGTACCTGCACCGCCGGCTCCGGTAACGGCGGAGCCGCCCGAGGACGCACAGGTCGTCGCACTGCTCGGCGACCTTTCGCGCTACAGCGCGCTGTCGGCCGACGACGTGCGCCGCGAGCTCGCGTCGGCGAGCGCCGCGTTTTCGCGCCAGCGCACCGACGCGAACCGCCTGCGCCTCGCGGTGCTCTATACGCTGGCGCGCGCCCCCCAGGACGACCAGCGCGCGCTTCAGCTGCTCGACAACATCACCAAGAGCGGCGGCCCGGCCACGCCGATGAAGAACCTCGCGCTCGTGCTGCAGGCGCAGCTCGTCGAGCGGCAGCGCACGGTGCGCGAAGAGCAGGCGAAAGGCGAGCAGGCCGTGCGCAAGCTCGACCAGCTCCTGGACATGGAACGCACGTTGCTGCGCGATCGCGTGCGCAGCGGCGGCGGCGGCGGCGCGGGCGGCGGCGGCGGCAGCGCGGGGCACTAGGAAAGAAGCGAACGATGCCTACAGGCGACATTCTTCTCGTCGACGACGATCCGGATCTGCTGAAGCTCATCAGCCTCCGCCTGTCGTCTGCGGGCTACAAGGTGCGCACCGCAGACAGCGGCGAGACGGCGCTTGCGGCGATCTCGATCGCGCGCCCCGCGACGGTGATCACCGATCTGCGCATGCCGGGCATCGACGGCATGCAGCTCTTCGAGGCGATCCATCGCCGACATCCGGCACTGCCCGTCATCATCCTGACCGCGCACGGCACCATCCCCGACGCCGTGAACGCCACTCAGCGCGGCGTGTTCGGCTTTCTCACCAAGCCGTTCGACAGCCAGGAGCTGCTGCAGAAGGTCGGCGCGGCGCTGGCCGTTTCGGGCGACGACGCTTCGGGCCCGGGAGGCGCGGGCAGCGAGTGGCGCGCCGGCATCATCACCCGCAGCCCGAAGATGGAGGACGTGCTTCGGCAGGCGCGTCTGGTTGCCGATTCGGACGCGAGCGTGCTGATCTACGGCGAGTCGGGCACGGGGAAGGAGCTGCTCGCACGCGCCATTCATCGCGCGAGCCGGCGCGGCGAAAAGCCGTTCGTTGCCGTGAATTGCGGTGCGATCCCCGGCGATCTGCTCGAATCGGAGCTCTTCGGCCACGCGCGCGGCGCGTTCACGGGCGCGATCCAGGCCCACAAGGGTCTGTTCCAGACGGCCGACGGCGGCACGCTGTTCCTCGACGAGATCGGCGACATGCCGCTGCCGCTGCAGGTGAAGCTCCTGCGCGTGCTGCAGGAAGGCGAAGTGAGGCCCGTCGGCGCGACGCAATCGATTCCGGTCGACGTGCGGGTGATTTCGGCCACGCACCGCGACCTCGACGCGCATCGGGTGAACGGGCAGTTTCGCGAGGACCTGTACTACCGGCTCAACGTCGTGTCGCTCCATTTGCCGCCGCTGTCGGAGCGACGCGAAGACATTCCGCTGCTCGCCACTCACATCCTGCGCAAGCTCGCCGAGCGCTACCGCAAACCGGTCGCGACGCTTGCGCCCGACGCGATGGCGCTGCTCGTCGCCGCACCGTGGCCCGGCAACGTCCGCCAGCTCGTGAACCTGCTCGAGCAGGCCGTCGCGCT
The DNA here is from genome assembly GCA_036406955.1 of Casimicrobiaceae bacterium. GTDB lineage: Bacteria > Pseudomonadota > Gammaproteobacteria > Burkholderiales > Casimicrobiaceae > VBCG01. The sequence goes on along the minus strand of DASXAF010000145.1, from coordinate 8,739 downwards.
CACGCCCACGGCGGTGATCCCCGCCTCGCTCGTGCAGAACGCGCTGAAGGAGGATGCGTCGGTGCTCGTGCCGTTCGAGGAGGCGCGCAAGAGCTTCGAGCGCGACTACCTGGTGCGCCTGCTCAAGATCACCGGCGGCAACGTGACGCAGGCCGCGCAGCTCGCCAAGCGCAATCGCACCGAGTTCTACAAGCTGCTGCAGCGCCATCGCCTCGAGCCGGCAATGTTCAAGGCCGCGAAAACTTAGCCGCGCTCGGTTTTGCACTGCACTGTCGGGCGGTAACGACAGTCGATTCCCTTTGCCCTCAGCGCGTTAATGTCGATGTCATGGAGCGCGTCGGTCCATTGCGACACGCACGTGACCGAACGTCGGTCGCCGTGCACCGTCGAAATGCTTCGATGCACTGCGACATGACACGCGTTCGTGCCGCTCGTCTGCACCGCCATGAAGTGGCACATCGATTGCTAAATCCCGTGCGAGCAGAAACCTGCACCGAGGAAGTCATGAGCACGTTCGCGCCGGAGTTCGCGCAGTTCTGGCTGGCAGGCCTTGCCGCGGTCGCCGTTGCGGAGGCGAAGGCGGATCTTCGCGACGAGCAGGCCGATCGCGACAAGGCCGCGCTGGAGGAGCTCGCCGAACGCGTCTTCGCAGCCCGCACGGTCGTCTGATCGCTTCAGCGCTCGCCGGGCGCGGCGGCATCCCGGCGCCCTTCCGGGGAGGGCACCCCCGGCCATCGGAATCCCCCTTGGCCCGCCGCCAATCACGGCGGGTTTCTTTTTGTCCGTGTCCTTCGCGCGCGGTCGAGACCCGCCGGCTCATCGACACCCTGAAGCAACGCGGCGGCGCTACACCGCCACGGGCGCCTTGATCGCGGGGTGCGACTGGTAGTCGGCGAACTCGACGTCCTCGTAGCGGTAGTCGAACAGCGTCGGCGGGCGCCGGTGCAGCACCAGCCGCGGCGGCGGCAACGGCGTGCGCGAAAGCTGCTTGTCCACCTGCTCGAGATGGTTGAGGTAGATGTGGCAGTCGCCGCCGGTCCAGACGAAGTCGCCGACGCGCAGGTCGCATTGCGCGGCCACGAGGTGCGTCAGCAGCGCGTAGGAGGCGATGTTGAACGGCACGCCGAGGAAGATGTCGGCGCTGCGCTGGTAGAGCTGGCACGACAGGCGGCCGTCGGCCACGTAGAACTGGAACAGCGCATGGCAGGGCGCGAGCTTCATGCGGGGAATGTCCGCGACGTTCCAGGCCGACACGATGAGGCGCCGAGAATCGGGATTGCGCCGGATCTCGCGCAGCACATTCGAGAGCTGGTCGACGTGACCGCCGTCGCACGTTGGCCAGCTGCGCCACTGGTAACCGTAGACCGGGCCGAGGTCGCCGTCGGCGTCGGCCCACTCGTCCCAGATCGTCACGCCGGCTTCCTGCAGCGAGCGCACGTTGGTCTCGCCGCGCATGAACCACAGGAGCTCGTGAACGATGGACTTCGTATGGATCCGCTTGGTGGTGACGAGCGGAAAGCCGCGACCGAGGTCGAAGCGCATCTGGTAGCCGAACACCGACAGGGTGCCGGTGCCGGTGCGGTCGTCCTTGCGCTGCCCGTGCTCGCGCACGTGGCGCATGAAATCGAGATACGGTTGCATGATGGAATCCGTGTAGTTCCGCGATTCTAGCGGGCCGCACCCCGCGTAGCCGAAGCCCACACGTGCATGGACGGCCGCCGCCGCGGTGCCGCGAAGTGGCCGCCACGCGTCGCCCCGGTTTGCGCCGGACGCCGAGGCTCACCACAATGCGGGCGGCGCGCCGTCGCGCCACGGGACGACGCCCTCGATCGAGAACCCACCGCGTGACCGCGAAGCCCAACCAGTTCCAGCTGATGCGCGAGCGGCGCTTCGCGCCGTTCTTCTGGACGCAGTTCCTCGGCGCCGCCAACGACAACGTGTTCAAGAACGCGTTCGTCGTCTTCGTGGCGTTCGGCGCGGCGTCCGCGTCGGGCATCGATCCCGGCATGGTCGTCAACCTGATCGGCGCGGTGTTCATCCTGCCATTCGTGCTGCTGTCGGCGACGTCGGGCCAGATCGCAGACAAGCTCGAGAAGTCGAGGCTGATCCGGGCCATCAAGCTGTTCGAGATCGCCATCATGGTCGTCGGCATCGCGGGGTTCGCGCGAGGAAGCATCGGCCTGCTGTTCGTCGCCCTTGCGCTGATGGGCGTGCATTCGGCGCTGTTCGGCCCGGTGAAGTACTCGATCCTGCCGCAGCACCTGCGCACCGAGGAGCTCGTAGGCGGCAACGGCATGGTCGAGATGGGCACGTTCGTCGCGATCCTGCTCGGCACCATCGCGGGCGGCGTGGTCGTCGCGATCGAGCCGCACGGGCCGCTGTACGCCGGCGCGCTCGCGATCGCGATCGCAGTGGCGGGCTGGCTCGTGAGCCGCGGGATTCCGCTCACGCCGGCCGTCGATCCCGCATTGCGGATCAACTGGAACCCGGTGAGCGAGACGTGGCGCAACCTGCGCCTCGGTCACGAGAACATCGTCGTGTGGCGCTCGATGCTCGGCATCTCGTGGTTCTGGTTCTACGGCGCCATCTATCTTGCGCAGCTCCCCGTGTTCACGCGCGAAGTGCTGGGCGGCGACGAGCACGTGTTCACGCTGCTGCTCGCGGTGTTCTCGGTGGGCATCGGCGTCGGGTCGCTGCTGTGCGAGAAGCTCTCGGGGCGCAAGGTCGAGATCGGCCTCGTGCCGTTCGGCTCGATCGGGCTGACGCTTTTCGCGGTCGACCTGTGGCTCGCCACGCGCGCGAGCAGCGCGACCGGCATGGTCGGAGCGGTGGCGTTTCTCGCCGAGGCGCGGCATTGGCGCGTGCTCGCCGACGTGCTGCTGCTCGGCATGTTCGGTGGCTTCTACATCGTGCCGCTCTACGCGCTGATCCAGGCGCGCTCGCAGCCGTCGCACCGCTCGCGCATCATCGCGGCGAACAACATCCTCAACGCGTTGTTCATGGTCGTGTCGGCCGGCGTGGCGATCGGGCTGCTGCACGCCGGCCTCACGATCCCGCAGCTCTTCCTCGTGGTGGGGCTGCTCAATGCCGCGGTGGCGCTCTACATCTACCTGCTGGTGCCCGAGTTCCTCATGCGCTTCCTCGCGTGGCTGCTCGTGCATTCGGTGTATCGCGTGCGCGTGGACGGTCTTCAGAACGTGCCCGACGAGGGGCCGTGCGTGCTGGTGTGCAACCACGTGAGCTACGTCGACGCCGTGGTCATCGCCGCCTGCGTGCGACGCCCGATCCGCTTCGTGATGGACCATCGGATCTTCCGCGTGCCGCTGCTGTCGTGGCTGTTCCGCACGATGCGCACGATCCCGATCGCACCGGCGCGCGAGGACCCACGGCTCAAGGAGCGCGCGTTCGAGGAGGTCCGCCGCGCGCTCGAGGCGGGCGAGATCGTCGGCATCTTCCCCGAGGGCCGCCTCACCGAATCGGGCGAGCTCAACCCGTTCCGGCCCGGGGTGCAGCAGATCGTCGCCACCACGCCGGTTCCCGTCGTGCCGATGGCGCTCCGCGGGCTCTGGGGCAGCTTCTTCTCGCGCGCTTCGGGCGGGAAGGCCATGCGCCGCTGGCGCGGCATGTTCTCGCGCGTCGCACTCGTGGCGGCGCCGCCCCTTGCGCCGGGCGACGCGACACCGGAGCGATTGTTCAGCAGCGTGCAGGCGTTGCGCGGCGACGCGCGCTGAGGCCCGCGCCGTGTTCTGGCCCTTTCTCGTGCTTGGTTCGCTCGCGGGCCTCTGGCTCGGACACGGCTTGAGCGGAATCGTCGGCGGCGCGCTGGTCGGCGGTGCACTGGGGCTCATCGCGAATGCGATGAAGCCCAGGCACGCCGCACCGGGCACGGACGCTGCACGCATCGCGGCGCTCGAGCAGCGCGTGCAGGGCCTCGAGGCGGCGATGATGCGTCTCGTCGCCGAGCCGGCCGCGCCCGCCGTTTCGCAGCCAGTAGCCGAGCCGCGCACGGACACCGCGGCAGAGAAGGAGAGCGAAGCGGCTCCGCCAAGCGCGGCGAAGCCGCCCATGGATGAGCCGCGGCCCGCGGTTTCCGCCGACGCGATGCGGTCGCCCGGCGTGCCGCCGCCGATGCCGAGCTATGGCGCGCGCGGTGCCGCTGCGCCTTCCGTCACGCACGCACAGCTTGCGCCGCGGGCCGCTGCGGGTTCCGTCGCGTCGGCCGCATCCTTCGAGGCGCGGGTGCGCCGCTGGCTCACCGAAGGCAACCTGCTCGCGCGCCTCGGCGTCGTCGTCCTGTTCTTCGGCGTGGCGTTCCTGCTGCGCTATTTCGCCGAGCACTTCACCGTGCCGATCGAGGCGCGTCTCGCGGCCGTGGCGGCGGTCGGCGTCGCGCTCGTCGTGCTGGGCGCGCGGCTGGCGCGCGCGCGGCCAGCGTTCGGCCTGTCGGTGCAGGGGGCCGGCTGCGGCGTGCTGTACCTCACCACGTTCGCGGCGTTCCGCCTCTATGGCGTCCTCGCGCCCGGCGTGGCGATGGCGTCGCTGGTCGCGGTTGCCGCACTGACGGTGTGGCTCGCGGTGCGCCACGATTCGCAGCCGCTCGCCGCGCTCGCCATTGCCGGCGGCTTCCTCGCACCCATGCTCGTCGGCGGCAGCGGCTCGCCGATTCCGCTCTTCGCCTGGTTCGCGTGCCTCAATGCGGCCGTCGTCGCGCTCGCGTGGCGGCATTCCTGGCGCGCGCTGAACGTCGTGGGCTTCGCGTTCACCTTCCTCCTCGCGCTCGGATGGGGTTATCGCTTCTATCGCCCCGAATGGTTCGCGATCGTCGAGCCGTTCCTCGTGCTCTTCTTCGCGTTGTACGTCGCCATCGCGGTCCTGTACGCGAAGCAGGCGCCGCTCGTGCTGCGCGCGCCCGTCGACGGATTGCTGGTGTTCGGCGTGCCGTTGGTGGGATTCGCGCTGCAGTTCTCGCTGGTGCGCGACACGCGCTACGGCGCGGCGTGGAGCGCCCTGGCGCTCGCGGCCGTGTACGCTGCGCTGTTCGCCGCGATGCGCAAGCGCGCCGAACCGGGCCTTGCGCTGCTCGCGCGCGCGTTCGGCGCGCTGGCGATCGTGTTCGTCACCGTGGCGATCCCCAACGCGCTGGACGCGCACTGGACCTCCGCGTGGTGGGCGCTGGAGGCCGCGCTCGTGTACTGGATCGGCTGCCGCCAGGCGCAGCCGCTCGCCCGCGCATTCGCGCTGCTGCTGCAATTCGCAGCCGCCGTCGTTTTCCTCGGCAATCGCGAGCACCTCGCTGCCATCGCGCCGTTCGCCAATGCCGCCTTCACCGGCAGCACGATGATCGCGCTCGCAGCGGGTGCCACTGCGTGGCTCGCCGACCGCGAGCCCGCCTTGCCGGCCGGCGAGCGCATCACGGCGCCCGTGGCGCTCGCGTGGTCGATCGCCTGGTGGCTGGTCGGCGGCATTCGCGAGATCGAGCTTCGCCACGGCGGCCCTGAGCTGCCGGCGCTCGCGCTCGCCTGGTGCGCGGGAAGCGCGGCGCTCGCGCTTGCCTTGCAGCGGCTCTTGCGCTGGCCGCGGCTCGCGTGGGCTGCGGCGCCGCTCCTGCCCGCCCTCGTCGTGGCCTCGCTGACGGCGATCGATCGCGAGCGCACCACGCTGCTGCACGCCGGTGTCCTCGTGTGGCCGTCGAGCTTTGCCGTGCACTGGGCGTTGCTGCGCCTCGCCGATCGCGAGGATGCTGCGCCGCTCCGTGTCCTGCGGCGCGATTCCGTGCACGCGCTGTCGGCGCTCGTGCTCGTCGGCTGGCTCGCATGGGAGGCGAGCGAATGGACCGGTCGCGCCACCGACCCGCACACCGTCTGGATCGCCTGCGCGGCGGCGTGGCCGGCCATCGTGCTGTTGTGGCTGAGCGCGCTGCCGGCAGCGTCGACGTACTGGCCGATGGTGGCGCATGCGCGCGCCTATCGCTCGCAAGCGGGCGCCGTCGTGGCGTTCGCGCTGTTCGCCTGGATCGTGATCGTGAACGTGCTCTCGCCGGGCGATTCGGAACCGTTGCCCTACGTACCCGCGCTCAATCCGCTCGACGTCACCGTGCTGCTCGCGCTCGTAACGCTGGGGTCGTGGACGCGCTGCACGATGAGCCTCGAGAGCCGCGATCGCTACGCGTTGCTCGCAGTGGTCGGCTTCGTCGCGCTCAACGGCGCGGTGTTGCGCACGGCGCATCACCTCGGCGGCATCGGCTGGAGCCTGCGCGACCTGCTCGCATCGCGCCCGCTGCAGGCTGCGCTCACGCTGACGTGGTCGGTCACCGCGCTCGGGCTGATGCTGTTCGCGACGCATCGCCGTCTGCGCGCCTGGTGGAGCGCAGGCGCCGCGTTGCTGGCCATCGTCGTGGGCAAGCTGTTCCTGCTCGACCTCGCGACGCTGTCGGGACTGCCGCGCGTCGTGGCCTTCCTCGGCGTCGGCGTGCTGCTGCTGATCATCGGCTACTTCGCGCCGTTCCCGCCGGCACGCGACGGTTCGCGCGATCGACCGGCGGATGCGCGCCAGGGCGGGTCGTGAAGGGCCGGATGCTATAGTCCGCGCGCTTCTCACGCCCGCGCTTTGCCATGTCCGGCAACACCTTCGGCACGCTGTTCTGCGTCACTTCCTTCGGCGAATCGCACGGTCCCGCGATCGGCTGCGTGGTCGACGGCTGTCCGCCCGGAATGGCGCTCGCCGAAGCCGACATCCAGCGCGACCTCGACCGGCGCCGACCCGGCACCTCGCGGCATGTCACGCAGCGGCGCGAGCCCGACGCCGTCGAGATCCTTTCCGGCGTATTCGAGGGCCGTACCACCGGCACCCCCATCGCGCTACTGATCCGCAATCAGGACGCGCGCAGCAAGGACTACGCGAACATCGCCAACACGTTCCGGCCGGGGCACGCCGATTACACGTACTGGCACAAGTACGGCATCCGCGACTACCGCGGCGGCGGCCGCCAATCGGCGCGCGAAACCGCGGTGCGCGTCGCAGCCGGTGCCATCGCACGCAAGTGGCTCGACGAGCGCTACGGCGTACGCATCCGCGGGCACCTCACGCAGCTCGGGCCCAACGTCGTGCCATTCGAGGACTGGAAGTACGTCGACGAGAATCCGTTCTTCGTGGCCAACGCGTCGGTCGTGCCCGAGCTCGAATCGTTCATGGATCGCCTGCGCAAGTCCGGCGATTCGGTGGGCGCGCGCGTCGAAGTGATCGCGAGCGGCGTGCCGGTCGGCTGGGGCGAGCCGGTCTACGGCAAGCTCGATGCCGACATCGCGCACGCCATGATGGGCATCAACGCGGTGAAGGGCGTGGAGATCGGCGCCGGCTTTCGCGCCGTGGCCCAGCGCGGCACCGAGCACTCCGACGAAATGGCGCCCGAAGGCTTCCTGTCGAACAACGCCGGCGGCATTCTCGGCGGCATTTCGACCGGGCAGGACATCGTGGTCGGCATCGCGGTCAAGCCGACGTCGTCCATCCGGCTCGATCGACACTCGATCGACCTGGCCGGCGCGCCCGTGGTCGTGAACACGCACGGGCGCCACGATCCCTGCGTCGGCATTCGCGCCACGCCGATTGCCGAAGCGATGCTCGCCGCGGTGCTCATGGACCATGCGCTGCGGCACCGCGCGCAGAACGCCGACGTGCACGTCGACACGCCGCGCCTCGCGGCGCAGGCGCCCGCCGATGTGGTGGCGAAGCACGCGCGCGCCGCGCCGGTGGAGGACCCCGATCCCGACGAAGCCTAGGCTTCGTCGACGCGAACCACGGTGGCTTGCGCCGCGCCATGCGCGAACGTCATCGCGACGGCGGCGCCGGGCGCGAGCTCGCGCGCATCCTGCACGATGGCCCCGTCGCGGCGCGTCACGATGGCGTAGCCGCGATCGAGCACGGCGCGCGGGCTCAGATGCGCGAGGTTCTGCGCGAGCGCTTCCACCCGCGCCGCAAGCCGCTCGACGCGCGCACGGCCGCAACGCGGCAGCGCTTGCAGCGCGTCAACGACGGCACGCGCGCCGGGCAGCGGCAGGCGCAATTCCCTCAGCAGGCGACGCTGCGCGGCGGTCGCGCGCGCCGCCTCGCGGTCCATGTGCCGGCCCATCGCGCGCGCGAGGCGCGTGGCGAGTTCGCGGGCGTCCGCCGCCCGGCGCGCGAGCCGCGCCGACGGATGCACCAGGCGCCGGCCCACGCCGTCGAGGCGCTGCGCCCGCGAGTCGAGCGCATGCTGCTCGCTGCGGCTCAGTCGACGCGCCAACTGCGCCACCCGGTGTTGCAGGGCGGGGCGGTCGGGGGTGATCAACGTCGCCGCCGCGGTCGGCGTGGGCGCACGCACGTCCGCGACGAAATCGCAGATCGTGAAATCGGTTTCATGGCCGATGCCGGAGACGATCGGCAGCGCCGACTCGAACACGGCCCGCGCGATCGCGGGCTCGTTGAAGGCCCAGAGGTCTTCCAGGGAGCCGCCGCCCCGGCAGACGATCAGCAAGTCGACCTCGGCGCGCCGGTTGGCCGTGCGGATGGCCGCAGCGACCTCGTCGGCGGCGCCCGGCCCCTGCACGGACGCCGGATACAAGACCAGCCGAAGAGCCGGTGCCCGGCGGGCGATCGTCGCCAGCACGTCGCGCAAGGCGGCCGCGCGGCGCGAGGTCACGATCCCGACAGCCTTGGGAAACGCCGGTAGTGAGCGCTTGCGCTCGGCAGCGAACCAGCCGGCTT
>DASXAF010000144.1:0-66839 GCA_036406955.1 Casimicrobiaceae bacterium | reverse complement strand
CTGGACTCGAAGTCCGAGAAGCTCATCCAGGCCGAGCTCAGGGAGATCGCGCGCGACCGGACCACCCTGACGATCGCGCACCGCCTGTCCACCATCGCGGACGCCGACGAGATCCTGGTCCTCGACCATGGCCGGATCGTCGAGCGGGGCAGCCATACGGCGCTGCTCGCCGCCAACGGCATGTACGCCCGGATGTGGCGCCTGCAACAGGAAGAGCAGGGCGCGTCGCCGCCACCCTCGCGCGAGACGGCTGTCAACCGCGCCGAGCCGGAGCCCGTTACCCAGCCGGACGCGGCTTCCGCCGCGGCTGCGGCGGCCACTCTGCGCAGCACGACCTGAAGTCTACAGACCGTTGATTTAAATGGGGTTGACGCCGATCGCGGCGGTGTGCGATAACGCGGCACGAGCTTGAGCCTTCGCGTGATGAAATCACTGTTAGCCATTGTTTTTGCGCTGGTACTCGCCGCTCCCTCGTGGGCGGCGGACGAGCACGCGCTCGACCCGGCCAAGCTCAGGCTGGCCTCGCACAACGTGCTGATCCTCGATGCCGACGGCGACAGTCCCATCTATGCCAAGGGCGCCGACGAAGTGACGCCGATCGCGTCGGTGACCAAGCTCATGACCGCGATGGTCGTGCTCGACGCGCAGCAGCCGCTCGACGAGATGCTCGAAGTCGACATGCGCGACTTCGACTTCCTCAAGGGCTCGAGCTCGCGTCTTCGCATCGGCGCCACGCTGTCGCGACGCGAGATGCTGCGCCTCGCGTTGATGGCGTCGGAGAACCGCGCAGCGTCGGCGCTCGCGCGCTACTACCCGGGCGGCACGCAGGCCGCGGTGTCGGCGATGAACGCCAAGGCGCAGCTCCTGGGGCTGTCGCACACGCACTACGACGACCCGACGGGCCTCAATCCCGGGAACGTCTCGACGGCGAGCGATCTCGCGCACCTGGTGAAGGCGGCCGCCGAATACCCGCTGATTCGCGAGTTCACCACGACGCCGTCGCAGTACGTGCAGATCGAGGGCACCAATCAGACGCTCGGCTTCAACAACTCGAACCCGCTGGTCAAGAACGACAAGTGGGACATCATGCTGCAGAAGACCGGCTACATCCGCGAGGCCGGCAAGTGCCTCGTCATGCTCGCGAACATCGCGAGCAAGCCCGTCGTCATCGTTCTCCTCGACTCGCTCGGCAAGTACACGCGCGTCGCCGACGCGCAGCGCATCAAGCATTGGCTCGAAACCGGCGAGCCGATGCCTGCCTCGGTGATCGCCGCGCGCACGCCGCATGGCGGCATCAAGGCCGCGGCGGCGAACGCGAAGCTGAAGCATCATCGCCCGCGGGGAAGCTTCCCGTCGCGCGTGGCGAAGAACGGCCGCTCCGGCAATAGCTGAGCGAAGCCGGCGCTCCACCCGAAAAGAGGCCCGCTCGCGCGGGCCTCTTCGCTTGACGCAAGCGGCGGTGCCTCGTCAACGTGCGGCATCCGGCTCGGGAATGACCAGCGGGCCGCAATTGTCGTCCGCGACGAACACCGCAAGGAGCTGTGCCGGCTCGTCGGGGCTCGGATTCTCGGCAAGCTGGTGCAGCGCGCGCGGCGCTTCGAACCACGTGCCCCCTGCGGCATACGTCTGCGGCGCGCCGCCTTCCATCTGCGAGCGGACGCGTCCTTTCAACACGTACGCCGTCACCGCGCCCGGGTGCCGATGCGGCGGCGACAGTGCACCGGGCGGAAAGTCGACGCGCGTGACGATCATCGACTTGCCCGGGACGTTCGGAAGCTGCGTGCACGAAAGCCGCTCGGTCGAGGGCGCCGGACGCGATGCCGCCGAGCCGCCGTCGGGAGCGGCGGTTGCATGAAGCACGTGAGGGTGGCTGCCCAGGGCGGCGGCGATCACGGCGCCGGCGAAAAGCACCGGGTACATCAGCGCGCCCGGCATGCGAGGTCGAATGGAATTGAGCGTCATGTCGTAGCTCCTTCTTCGTTGTGCGCCACGATGTCCGGCGCGATGCGCAGCGAGGCGTTCCAGCCGAGGTCGCGGCGCGCCTTCTCGCAGCTCACCCGCGCGTCGCTCTCGGCGATGTTGTAGGGACCTGCTCCGCGGTCGATTGCAAGCAGCGCGGCGTATGCCGCCGCATCGACGTGCACGCGCAGTTCGGCGTGATCGGCGGCGTCGCTGCCGGTGCCGGGGCCGTACAGGCGCGCGTAGCGCAGCACCACGCCGTCGACCTGCCGTTGGTTCAGCACCGCGTCCTCGAGCGCGACCACACCTGCGATCGTGATGGCGCGCGGCGGGGCGGCATCGAGGTCCAGCGGATCGGTCTCGACGTGCGGCGCGCGACCCGGGGCGTACGCCCAGGCGATGCTTTGCGCGACGATCCTGCGCGCGCCCGCCGCGAGCGCGGCCGCGACGAGATTGCGCGTCCCGTCGCGCCGCATGCGCGCATTGCGCTCGACGCCTTCCTGCATGCGATGCGCCGGAAGGCCCGCCGGAAGATCGGTGAGCTGGTGCATGACGACGTCGGCACGCGCCCTTTCGACAGCCGCGGCCAATGCGGCCGCGTCGAACACGTCGACGACGACCGGCGTCGCGCCCATGGCACGGATGAGCGGCGCTTTGCCTTCGGACCGCGTGGCGCCGACGACCACGTGCCCGCTGCGCACGAGCAAAGGCGTCAGGCGCCGCCCGATCGCGCCTGCCGCGCCGGCGAAGAACACGACGTGCGTCATGCCGAAGCTCCGCGCTTGAACTGGCCGACGCGATAGTCGCCCGGCACGTTGCGAAACGCGACGTTGAGACGGTTCCAGCCGTTGATGGCCACGATCGCCAGCGTGAGCTCGACCAGCTCCTTTTCGTCGAACGCCGCGTGCGCCTCCTCGAACACCGCGTCGGGCACGCGGTCGTCGGCAACCAGCGTCACGGCTTCGGTCCACGCGAGCGCCGCACGCTCGCGCGGCGTGTAGAACGGCGTGTCGCGCCATGCGTCGAGCGCGTAGAGCCGCTGCTCGGTTTCGCCGCTCGCGCGAGCTTCCTTGCTGTGCATGTCGATGCAGTACGCGCAGCCGTTGATCTGAGACGCGCGCAGGTCGACGAGGAGGAGCAGCGAATGCTCGATGCTCGACTGGTCGACGAAGCGCTGCAGCCCGAGCATGGCTTCCCGCACGCCCTGCGCGAGGGAGAGTGGTATACGCGGTTTCATGGGTCCTTTCCTCGGTTGAACCGTGGCGCTCGCGATCGCGGGCGCCGCACAACCACGAAGACGAAGGAGCCGGCGGCGCTGTGACAGCCCTACGCCGGCGGCGGGATGCCGGCCAGCTTGTCCGGATTGAGGACCGTGTACACGCCGCGGATGCGCACGCCGTCGGTGTCGATCGACAGCGCGGAGGCGACCCTGCCGTCGATGCACATCACCACGCCGCGCACGCCGTTCACCGATGCCGCATGGGGCACGCCCCTCGCGTAATAGCGGCGCCAGATGCCGATCGCGAGCCGCGCGACGCGGTCCGCGCCGCGCAGGACCTTGCGCGCGGCCTTGGTCTTGCCGCCGCCGTCGGACGTCCACGTCGCGTCGGTCGCGAGGAGCTCGAGCAGCGCGTCCTTGTTGCCCGATTGAAGCGCGGCAAGGAACCGCTGCAGCAGGCGCGCGTGCGCGGCCTCGCTCACCTGGAGGCGCGGCCGATCCTGCTTCACGCGCTCGCGTGCGCGATGCACGGTCTGCCGGCACGCCGCCTCGCTCTTGCCCAGGATTCGTGCGACGTCGGCGTAGTCGGTCTCGAACACGTCGTGCAGCAGCAACGCGGCGCGTTCCTCGGGCGCGAGCCGCTCGAGCACGGCGAGGAACGCAACGGAGAGATCCGACGCGAGCTCGGCATGCGCGTCCGGCGCGACGTACGGTTGCTCGACCAGCGGCTCCGGCAGCCAGGGACCGACGTACGCCTCGCGCTCGACGCGCGCGGCGCGCAGCCGGTCGATGCAAAGACGCGTCACGGCCGTGACGAGCCACGCCTCGGGCGTGCAGATGCGCTCGGCATCCGCCTGATGCCAGCGCAAATAGGCCTCCTGCAGCATGTCCTCGGCATCGGCGCGCGAGCCGAGCATCCGGTACGCGATTCCGTAGAGGCGCGCGCGGTGCGCGCGAAAGACGGCGGCGCGGTCCATCGTGCTCACACCATGGGATCGGCTATGTCGTATAGACGGCGCAGCCGGATGCGGTGTGACACGGTGGCGCCGGCGCGCGTTCCGGTCGAGCCCATCACGCCCGAGCGACCGGATTCAGATCCAGCGGGGCACGCGCTCGCAGAACTCCGCGTATCGCCGGCCGAAGCGACCGAGCAGGTAGCGCTCTTCCCGTGCAATGACGTGGAAGCGCACGATCGCGAGCGCCGGCAGCAGGCCGGCGAGCACCCAGATCGAGTTCACGACGAGCGCGATGCCGGCGTACACCAGCGCCTGTCCGATGTAGTCCGGGTTGCGTGTGAACCGGTAAGGACCCGTCACGACGAGCTCGCGCGAGGGTGAGAGAGGCGAGACCGCCGTGCCGCCGTGGTGAAAGTGAAGCACCATCCATGTGCTGAGCGCGGCGCCCAGCACGACGAGCAGGCCGCCTGCGACGTAACCGACGTTCGCCGGCTCGACGACGGGCTGCGGGTCGAAGTATTCCACCGCGAGCCCGAGGCAAAGCGCTGCGATGAAGATGACCGGCGGCGGCACGACGTGCGCCGTTCGCGAATCCTCAGCCGCCACCGCGACAGCCGCTCAAGCCACCCGCCGATGGCGCTCGTAGAGCTCCCGGGCGTGCGCGCGTGTCTTCGCGGTGACCTCGGCGCCCGAGAGCATGCGTGCGAGCTCGTCCACGCGCGCCGCGCGCGTGAGCGGCACCACCTCGCTCGTGACCTGCGCACCGTTGCCGATCTTCGCGACGCGGAAGTGCGCGTCGGCATGCGCGGCGACCTGCGGCAGGTGCGTGACGCAGAGCACCTGCCGGCGCTCGCCCAGCGCCTGCAGCAGGCGGCCCACGGTCGCCGCAACCGCACCGCCGATGCCGGTGTCGACTTCGTCGAACACGAGCGTGGGGACCGCTGCGACCTCGCTCGTGACCACCATGACGGCGAGCGCGATGCGCGACAGCTCGCCGCCCGAGGCGACGCGCGCCAGAGGGCCGAGCGGCTGCTTCGGATGCGTCGCCACCTGGAGCTCGACCTGCTCGAGCCCGAAGCTCGCGGGCGCGTCCTGCGCGATGCAGGCGACCTCGAGGCGCCCGCTCGCCATGGCGAGGTCCTGCATCGCGTCGGTCACGCGATGCGCGAGCTCGCTCGCCGCGAAGCGGCGCTTGCCGGAAAGCTGCACGGCGAGCGCGCGATACGCGGCCTCCGCTTCCTCGGCACGGCGCGCCAGCGCCTCGACATCGGCGGCCTCGGCGAGTGCGGCGATGCGCGCCTGCGTCTCGGCGAGCAACGACGGCAGCGCTTCCGCGCGCACGCGATATTTGCGCGCAACGTCGTGAACGGCGGTGAGGCGCTCCTCGACGCGACGCAGCTCGGAAGGATCCACGTCGAGACGCCGGCGATAGTCGCGCAGCGTGCGCGCCGCTTCGTCGAGGTGGATCGCAGCCGCCTCGAGCAGCGCCGCGATGTCGTCGAGCGATCGATCGAGCGCGGCCGACTGCCGCAGGCGCTGGGTGAGCTGGGAAAGCCGCGCCGCGATCGCATCGTCGTCGTCGACCAGCGCGCTTCGTCCCGCTTCCGCCGTCTCGATCAGCGCCGCGGCGTGCGCAAGCCGCGACTGCGTCGCCTCGAGGTCGCGCCATTCGTCCGCGGTGACGGCGAGCGCGCTCAGCTCGGCGGCGCGCGTGTGCAGGAAGTCGCGCTCCGCCTGGGTGGCGGCCGCCGCGCCGGCCGCGGCGTCGCGCCGCTCGACGGCCGCGCGCCACGCACGCCACGCCTCGCCCACTTCACGGGTGAGCGCGGTGAAACCCCCGAAGGCGTCGACCAGCGCGCGCTGCGCATCCGCGGTGGCGAGCGCCTGATGCGCATGCTGGCCATGCAGCGCGACGATGCGCTCGCCGAGGTCCGCGAGCTGCGCGAGCGTCGCTGGCCGGCCGTTGATCCACGCGCGGCTGCGTCCGCCGGCTTCGAGCACGCGCCGCACGATCAGCCCGTCGTCGCTCGCGAGCGCCTGCTCGTCGAGCCAAGCCTGCACGCCCGGCGCATCGGCCGCGTCGAGCTCGGCCGCGATCTCCGCGCGTCCGGCGCCGGGACGAAGCTGGCGCAGCTCGAAGCGATCGCCGAGCAGCAATCCGAGCGCGTCGAGCAGAATGGATTTGCCCGCGCCCGTTTCGCCGGTGAGCACGGTGAAGCCGCGGTCGAGCTCGAGGTCGAGCGCCTCGACCACCACGAAGTTGCGGATGGACAGCGACCGCAGCATCAGCTCGACTGCCGGCGCGCGAGACGCTCGGGCGTCTCGCTCCAGTGCAGCTTCTCGCGCAGCATCGCGAAGTAGTCGTGATCGTCCGGGTGAAGGAAGCGCGCGCGATGCGGCGCGCGGCGCAGCACCACGCGATCGCCCTCGGCGAGCTCGAAGTGCGCCTGGCCGTCGCAGTGGACGGAGGCATCGTTGCCGTGCTGGACGGTGATGGCAATCGTCGCGGTGTCGGGAATCGCGATGGGCCGGTGCGTCAGCGCGTGCGGCGCGACCGGCACCAGCGCGAACGCCGGCACTTCGGGTGCGACGATCGGCCCGCCCGCCGACAAGGCGTAGGCGGTCGAGCCCGTCGGCGTGGCGACGATGACCCCGTCGGCGCGCATCGCGAACACGAAGCGGCCGTCGATGTCGATCGCGAACTCGATGAGGCTGCCCGACGCGCCGCGGTTGACGACCACGTCGTTCAGGCCGAGCGCCTCGTCGCGTCCGCCGGCCGCGCGCTCGACGTGCGCCGCGATCATCGTGCGCGGGTCCTCGACGTAGCGGCCGTCCAGCATGGCGGCCACGACGGGCTCCATGCGCGCCACCGGGATGTCGGTGAGAAATCCCAGCCGGCCGAGGTTGATGCCGATGAGCGGCACGTCGGCCGGCGCGAGGCGGCGCGCGATGGAGAGCATGGTGCCGTCGCCGCCCAGCACGATGGCGAGATCGACGCGGCCGGCGAAGCGACCCGCCTCGAGCACGTCGTAGCCCGGCAACGGCGAGCTCTGCGCCGTGTCGCCCTCGATCACGACCGTGTGCCCGCGCCCCTCGATCATCCGCGCGAGCCGGCTCAGCGCGCCGGAGGCGTCCGGGCCGCCCGGACGCCCGACGAGCGCGATGCGCGGGAAGCGTGCAGGGGCCTGCGCGGGCATGGCCGGGATTAAACCACAGCGATTGCGCGGCGCCGGCCTGCACGGATGGACGATGCCCGCGGGCCGCTCGCACGGTAAGATAGCCGCTCGCATCACATGCTCGATCCTCGCGCCCAACATCTCCTCAAGACCCTGGTCGAGCGGTACATCGCCGAAGGCCAGCCGGTCGGCTCGCGCGCGCTGTCGCGCCAATCGGGCCTCGAGCTTTCGCCCGCCACGATCCGCAACGTCATGGCGGATCTCGAGGAGATGGGCTTCATCGCGAGCCCGCACACGTCGGCGGGCCGCGTTCCCACGCCGCGCGGCTACCGGTTCTTCGTCGACAGCCTGCTCGTGGTCAAGCCGCTCGAGCAGGCGGAAGTGAACCGCCTGGAAGGCGAGCTCGCGGCCGACCGGCCGACGCAAATGGTCAGCGCGGCGGCGTCGCTGTTGTCGCAGCTCACGCAGTTCGCCGGCGTCGTGATGACGCCGCGGCGGCGCGAGGCGGGGTTCCGGCATCTCGAGTTCATGCGCCTGTCCGATCGGCGCGTGCTGCTGATCGTGGTGACCGCGGAAGGCGACGTGCAGAACCGGATCCTGCACACGGAGCGGCCGTACACGCAGGCGCAGCTCATCGAGGCGACGAACTTCTTCAACCAGAACTTCGCCGGCCAACCGTTCACGTCGATCCGCGCTCGGCTGGCCGAGGAGCTTCGCGCCCTGCGCGAGGACATCGGCGCGCTGATGAAGGCCGCGGTCGACGCCGGCGAGGGCGCGCTTGCCGAAAGCGAGGACCTCGTCGTCACCGGCGAGCGCAACCTGCTCAACGCCGAGGACCTCGCGTCGAACATGGAGCGGCTGCGGCGGCTGTTCGACCTCTTCGAGCAGAAGACCTCGCTCCTGCACCTGCTCGACATGTCGCAGAAGGCCGACGGCGTGCAGATCTACATCGGCGGCGAGTCGGGGCTCGTGCCGCTCGACGAATGCAGCGTCGTCACGGCACGCTACGAGGTCAACGGCCAGGTGATCGGGACGCTCGGCGTGATCGGCCCGACGCGCATGGCGTACGAGCGCATCATCCCCATCGTCGACGTGACCGCGAAGCTCCTGTCCAACGCGCTGGCGCGCGAGCTGACCGAAGATTGAGCGCCGCTTCGCAGGGACCTGTGAGCGCGCCCGCAACGGTCCTCGGGCGCTGCGGCGTGTGCGCAACGCCGCTGTGCGGGCCGTATTGCCATGCATGCGGCCAGGCGAGCGTGCGTGCCCCGCGCACCTTGCGCGACGTGCTCACGGGCCAGAGCGGCAAGCTCGCGTACACGCTGCGCACGCTGCTGTTCCATCCGGGCGAGCTCGCGCGCGAGATCGACGAGGGCCGCGATCGGCGGGCCATGCGGCCGCTGACGCTGCTGCTCAACCTGATCGCGTTCTTCTTCGTGGTCGGCGGCGGCGCCGGTGGATTTTCGGCGCGCGCGCTGTTGTCGACCGGAATCGATCGCGCCGTGCCGATCTTCAGGACGGCCCCCGGCGCGCCCGGCACGGTGGAGCGCGCGCGCTTCGAGGAGCGGCTGGAGCATCGCTTCCAGTCCGTCTACTCGCTCCTGCTCGTCGTCCAGACGCTCGCGTACGGCGCGGCGCTCGGCCTCGTGGAGCGGCGGCGGCGCAAGCCGTGGCCGATGCACCTCGCCGCCGCGACGCACTACATGTGCGTCAGCGTGCTGCTGACGGCGCTCGTGTTCGGCGCGGCCCGGCTCGCGGGCGTCGACGCGCCTCACACGCCCTGGATCGGCGTGCCGCTGTACGGTGCCTTGCTGCTCTACATGAGCGCCATGCTGCGCCGCGCGTATGGCGATGCGCGGTGGCGGGCGCTCGGCAAGGCGGTCGGCGTGCTGTCGTTCGGTTACGTGGTGGCAAACGTGCTCGCCTTCGGCGCGCTCGCGCTCGCGCTGCTCACCGCCTGAAGCCATGCGCTACGCCGCCGAGCCTCCGTTCAGCCACGATCGCCTGCCACGCCTCGGCGTGCTGCTGGTCAACCTCGGCACGCCGGATGCGCCCACGCCCGCGGCGCTTCGGCGATATCTCGCGCAGTTCCTCTCCGATCCTCGCGTGGTCGAGATCCCCCCGGTCGCATGGCGTCCGCTGCTGCACGGCGTGGTCTTGAGGACCCGACCGGAGAAGTCGGCCGCACGCTACGCCGCGATCTGGCACAAGGACGGGTCGCCGCTGATGGTGCACAGCCAGCGCCAGAAGGTGCTGCTGCTCGGCTACCTGGGCCAGCATCTCAAGAAACTGGGACTGCCCGCCGACCTGTGTCCCGTGGAGCTCGGCATGCGCTACGGCACGCCGTCGATCGGCGCCGCGATGGACAGGCTGCGCGCCGCTTCGTGCGAGCGGATCCTGGTGCTGCCGCTCTATCCGCAGTATGCGGCGAGCACGACCGCGTCGGCTTTCGATGCGCTGTCGCGACACGTGGCCCAGCTGCGCCGGGTGCCGGGCCTTCGATTCGTCGCGAGCTTCCACGACGACGTGGGCTACATCAAGGCGCTCGCACGCAACCTGAACGACGACTGGCAGCGCAACGGTCGTCCCGATCACCTGATCGTCTCGTTCCACGGCGTGCCGCGGCGCTCTCTCGAGCTCGGCGATCCGTATCACTGTCATTGCCAGGCGACCGCCCGGCTGCTGGTGCGCGAGGTGGGGCTGGAACACGGCCAATGGACGCTCGCGTTCCAGTCGCGGTTCGGGCGCGCGCGGTGGCTGGAGCCGTACACGACGGACGTGATCCGCGATCTCGGCCGAAAGGCATTGCGGCGGGTGGACGTCTACTGCCCGGGCTTCGTGGCCGACTGCCTCGAGACGCTCGAGGAGATCGGCATCGAGGGCCGGAAGCGCTTCGTGGCGGCCGGGGGCGGCGATCTGCGGGTGGTCCCGTGCCTCAACGAGCATCCGGCATGGATCGCCGCGCTCGCCGAGCTGGCGCTTCGCGAGCTGTCGGGATGGCTCGGGCAACCGCCGGATGCGGCCGCGCGGGAGACCACGGCACTGCGGGCACGCGCGATGGGGGCGGGAGGTTAGCGCAGGGGAACGGGCGGCCGTTGAAAAGCCCTCCGATGACCCCAACGTCGATACGGTCTGTCGCTGCCAAGCACGAGAGTGAAGACCCGATGACACCGCAAGATCCCAAGACCGCCGGGTTGCCCGTCGAGGCCGAGTCCCCGCACCGCGACCCGGCGCCCACGGGCGATCCCGCCCCGGACATCGACGCCCTCCTTCGCAAGGCGGAAGACGAGGCCACCCAGCTCAAGGATGCGTGGCTCCGCGCCCTGGCGGAGAGCGAGAACACGCGGCGCCAGGCGCAGCAGGACGTGGCGCGGGCGACCAAATTCGCCATCGAGAAATTCGCGACGGACCTTCTGCCGGTCAAGGACGCGCTCGAAAAGGCGCTTGCCACCGGCAACGTCACCGTCGACACGCTGCGGGCCGGCACCGAGCTGACGCTCAAGAACCTGCAGTCGGCCCTCTCGCGCGCCAACGTGCAGGACATCGGTCCGCAGCCCGGCGACAAGTTCGACCCGCATCGTCACGAGGCCGTGCAGATGGTGCCGAGCGACGCGCCCGCCAATACGATCGTCACGGTCTACCAGAAGGGCTACGTGCTGAACGACCGGGTCCTGCGCCCCGCGATGGTCACCGTATCGTCGGGCACGCAGCGCTAGCGCGAGGCTCGTCCGAATCCCCCGGCTCTTTGTTGATTCCGTCCTCGAAAAACCCCACTTGGCGAGCAGGCAACAAACACTCTAGGCACCACGGAGGCACCCACAAATGGCAAAAATCATCGGCATCGACCTCGGCACCACGAACAGCTGCGTCGCCGTCATGGAAGGCGGCCAGGCGAAGGTGATCGAGAACTCGGAAGGCGCGCGCACCACGCCCTCGGTCGTCGCGTACGCGGACGACGGGGAGATCCTCGTCGGCGCACCCGCCAAGCGGCAGGCCGTCACCAACGCGAAGAACACGATCTTCGCGGTGAAGCGCCTCATCGGGCGGCGCTTCGAGGAGAAGGAAGTCCAGAAGGACATCAACCTGATGCCCTACAAGATCGTGCGCGCCGACAACGGCGACGCATGGGTCGAGATCCGCGGCAAGAAGATCGCGCCGCAGCAGGTCTCGGCCGAAGTGCTGCGCAAGATGAAGAAGACCGCCGAGGACTACCTCGGCGAGGAAGTCACCGAGGCGGTGATCACCGTGCCGGCGTACTTCAACGACTCGCAGCGCCAGGCGACCAAGGACGCCGGCCGCATCGCGGGCCTCGAGGTCAAGCGCATCATCAACGAGCCGACCGCGGCCGCGCTGGCGTTCGGGCTCGACAAGAAGGAAGGCGACCGCAAGATCGCGGTGTACGACCTCGGCGGCGGCACGTTCGACATCTCGATCATCGAGATCGCCAACGTCGAGGGCGAGCACCAGTTCGAGGTGCTGTCGACCAACGGCGACACGTTTCTCGGGGGCGAGGACTTCGACCAGCGCATCATCGAGTACGTCGTCACGGAGTTCAGGAAGGAAGCCGGCGTCGACCTCAAGAACGACGTGCTGGCGCTCCAGCGCCTGAAGGAAGCCGCCGAGAAGGCGAAGATCGAGCTCTCCAGCTCGCAGCAGACCGAGATCAACCTGCCGTACATCACGGCGGACCAGTCCGGTCCGAAGCACCTGTCGATCAAGATCACGCGGGCCAAGCTCGAGTCGCTGGTGGAAGACCTGATCCAGCGCACCGTCGAGCCGTGCAAGATCGCGATCAAGGACGCGGGCGTGTCGCTCAACGACATCAGCGACGTGATCCTGGTCGGCGGCCAGACCCGCATGCCCAAGGTGCAGGACACCGTCAAGCAGATCTTCGGCAAGGACCCGCGCAAGGACGTGAACCCGGACGAGGCGGTCGCGGTCGGTGCCGCGATCCAGGCGTCGGTGCTCGCGGGCGAGCGCAAGGACGTGCTGCTGCTCGACGTCACCCCGCTGTCGCTCGGCATCGAGACGCTCGGCGGCGTGATGACCAAGCTCATCCAGAAGAACACGACCATCCCGACCAAGGCTACGCAGACGTTCTCCACGGCCGACGACAACCAGCCGGCGGTGACGATCCACGTGCTTCAGGGCGAGCGCGACCGCGCCACCGGCAACAAGAGCCTCGGCCAGTTCAACCTGGAGGGCATCCCGCCGGCGCCGCGCGGCATGCCGCAGATCGAGGTCACGTTCGACATCGACGCCAACGGCATCCTGCACGTGTCCGCGAAGGACAAGGCCACGGGCAAGGAGAACAAGATCACCATCAAGGCGAACTCCGGGCTTTCGGAGGACGAAATCCAGCGCATGGTGAAGGACGCCGAGGCGCATGCCGAGGAGGACCGCAAGCTGATGGAAGCGGTCCAGGCGCGCAACCAGCTCGACGCGCTCGTGCACAGCGTGAGGAAGTCGCTGGCCGACTACGGCGAGAAGGTGGGTGGCGAGGAGCGCGGCCGCATCGAGGCGGCGCTCAACGACGCCGAGGCCGTGCTGAAGAACAAGGACGCGACCAAGCAGCAGCTCGAGACGCAGGGCGAAGCGCTGGCGAAGGCCTCGCAGAAGCTCGGCGAGGCGATGTACGCGCAATCGCAGGCGCAGGGCGGCGGCCAGCCGTCCGGCGGCGCCCAGGGCGGCGGCGGCGAAGGCGGCTCCAACGAGGAGAAGGTCGTCGACGCCGAGTACACGGAGGTCAAGGACCGAAAGTAATCGACGGTTGTCGTCCCCGCGCAAGCGGGGACCCAGCGTCGTGACGCCGAACGCTACGACACTGGATTCCCGCCCCCGATTCATCACTCGAGGGCAGGCTTCCGCGGGAATGATGGAGGAAGCGTCGCCCGGTTTGCGCGTGGGCGACGCTTCTTTTTGTCCGCGCGTCCGGTGAGCGATACGAGCGGTTGAAACTACGGTAAGGTTCGTCCGGCAGAGGGAGCTGCCAAGTTTTGGAAACCATGGCGAAACGCGACTACTACACGGTGTTGGGAGTCACGCGCGACGCGAGCGAGGACGACATCAAGAAGTCCTATCGCAAGCTTGCGATGAAGTACCACCCCGACCGAAACTCCGAGGACAAGCACGCCGAGGAGAAATTCAAGGAGGCCAAGGAGGCCTACGAGATCCTCTGCGATCCGCGCAAGCGCGCCGCGTACGACCAGTTCGGCCACGCGGGCGTCGATCCTTCGGCCGGCTTCGCGGGCGCGGGTGCGCGCGGCTTCGGCGGTCCCGAAGGCTTCGGCGGGTTTGCCGACGCGTTCGGCGACATCTTCGGCGAGATCTTCGGGCAGGGTCGCGGCGGTCGCGGCAACGGCGTCTACCGCGGCGCCGACCTGCGCTACAACCTCGAGCTGACGCTCGAGGAAGCGGCGCGCGGCACCGAAGTGAAGATCCGCATTCCCGCGATGGAGGAATGCGGGACGTGTCACGGCACGGGCGCCAAGCCGGGAACGCAGTCCAAGCAATGCCCGACGTGCCACGGCCGCGGCGAGGTGCGCGTCTCGCAGGGCTTCTTCTCGATCCAGCAGACGTGCCCGCAATGCCACGGCACGGGCAAGATCATTCCCGAGCCGTGCGCGACATGCAGCGGCGCGGGCCGCGTGAAGAAGCACAAGACGCTGTCGGTGAAGATTCCCGCGGGTGTCGACCAGGACGATCGCATCCGCCTGTCCGGCGAGGGCGAGGCGGGCCTCAACGGCGGCCCGCACGGCGATCTGTACGTGGTCGTCAATCTCAAGCCGCATCCGGTGTTCCAGCGCGAAGGCGCGGACCTGCACTGCGAGATGCCGATCGGCTTCGGCATCGCGGCGCTCGGCGGCGAGCTCGACATCCCGACGCTCGACGGCCACGCAGCCATCCGCATTCCCGCGGAGACGCAGACGGGACAGGTGTTCCGCCTGAAGAACAAAGGCATCCGGCCCGTGCGCGGATCGGTCACGGGCGACCTGTATTGCCACGTCGTGGTGGAGACTCCGGTGAAGCTCACCGCGCGGCAGAAGGAATTGCTGCGCGAGTTCGAGGCGATCAACGACCAGGACCCGGGCGCGCACAGCCCGCGCGCGAAGACGTTCTTCGACAAGGTGCGCGACTTCTTCGGCCAATGAGCGGCGCGCCGCTCCAAGGTGCGCGACTTCTTCAGTCAATGACGTGATCCGCCTGGTAAGGCGAGCGTGGGCGCTGCCCGCGACGCTGCTCGGCCTCGCGCTCGGCGCGATCGCGGTCGTCCTCGGCGCCACGGTCCATCGCGTCGACGGCACGCTCGAGATCGCCGGCGGCGCCATGGCGTGGATCCCCTTGCCGTTCAGCGCCATCACGCTCGGGCACGTGATCCTCGCCGTCGATGACGCGGCGCGCGTTCGCTGCCGGGCGCACGAGCGGGTGCACGTGGCGCAGTACGAGCGCTGGGGCATCGCATTTTTCCCGGCCTATCTCGCGTCCAGCGCGTGGCAGCTCGCGCGCGGCGGCGATGCCTATCGCGACAATCGCTTCGAGCGTGAGGCTTTCTCACGCAGCGATCCGCCCGGCGGCGTTTGACGCCGCGCTCGCGCGGCGATTAGAGTGTGCGCCGCACGAGCGGGGATCGTCGTGGACGTCTATCACATCTGGTGCAATCTCAAGCCTGGCGTGCGCGACGCCGAGTTCGTCGCCGGGTTGCGCGCCTACCTCGACCACCTGCGCGAACGACACCACATCGTCGGCTATCGCATCACCCGCGCCAAGCTCGGGTTCAAGCCGCCGCAGCTGCGCGAGTTCCACGTCACGATCGACTTCGAGGACCTGACGCAGATGCAGGCGGCGTTCGACGAGGTGTCCACGCGCGCCGATCCGCTCGAGAGCCTTCACCACGCGGTCAACGCCAAGGTGCAGGACGTCTATTTCGCGCTGTACCGCGATTTCCCGGACGAGAAGCGCGTCTACGGGCAGGAGAAGTTCTGAGCAAGCGCGCGCCTGCCGGATCGACGGCGTCGCGACGCATTCCCGGCCGCAGGAGCGCCGCGATCGGCCCGATCCATGGGATCAACGCGCTGCGCGCGGTGTCCAAGCAGGACGAGCGCGCGCCGGATCACCGCATGGAGCAGTCATGACGCTCGAGTCCTTCATCGAAGCCGCCTGGAACGATCACGCCGACGATCCCGAGGGCGTCGCCACGCGCCTCGCGGCCGCCGTGCCGCGCGCGAGCACGGCCGAGGACGTCGCCGAGCTCGCGCGCATCATCGCGCACGTGTTCGGCGAGCATCTCGGCCGCTGGGACGACGGTGTGGCGCTGCTGCGCTCGCTGCCTTCCGTCGGCACGGGCGATGCCGCGGACGCCTCGCACGCCTTGACGCGCGGCGTGGCGCTGCTGCGCTGGGCGGGCGGCGACGAGAGCGCGATCGAGCCGCTCAGCCGCGAGGATCGCGCCGCGGTGCTCGCGTCGGCCGCCTCCGCGCTCGCAGGCCGACAGGCGTTTCGGCGAGCGCTCGGCGCTTACGTTCAGGCGCTGGAAATCGGCGGCCGGGCGGCGGAAGCCGACCGATCGGTCGCTCGCGCGCTCGCGGTGGGCGGCAACAACCTTGCCGCAGCCCTCGAGGAAAAGCCCGACCGCGACGAGGACGAGACCTACGGCATGGTCATGGCGGCGGAAGGCGGCCTGCGCTTCTGGAAGCTCGCGGGCGGCTGGCTCGAGGAGGAGCGCGCGCACTACCGGCTCGCGCGGGCGCTGCTCGCGGCCGGCCGGGCACAGGACGCCATACGCCATGCCAGCAGTTGCGTGGCGGTATGCGCGAATAATCACGCGCCACCGCTCGAGCAATTCTTCGCCCATGCGGTATCGTCGCTGGCACACCAAGCCGCCGGGGACGATCCCGCCGCGCAATCGGCGCGACAGCACGCACTCGAAGCGTATGAGAGGATCGATCCCGAGCAAAGGTCGTGGTGCCAATCCGCTCTGCGCGAGCTCGGCTGACGATATCCTCGGTCTCGAGGCGGGAATGGTTCGACTGCGCGCGTACACGCCGCGCTGGGCGGAGCTCTTTGCGCTCGAGGCGCCGCGCATACGCGCCGCGCTCGGCTCGCTCGCGCTCGACGTGCAGCACGTCGGGAGCACGTCGATTGCCGGCCTGATGGCGAAGCCCATACTCGACATCGCCGTCGGCCTCGAGCAGCTCTGCAACTATCCGCTTTGCATCGGCCGGCTCGCCGCGCTCGGCTACGAGCACGTGCCATGGCAGGGGCTGGCCGCCAACGAGGTGTTCGCCAAAGGATCGCCACGCACGCACCTGTTGCACGTCGTCGAGCACGACGGCGAAAAATGGCGCGACTATCTCAAGTTTCGCGAGCGCCTGGTCAGCGTGCCGGGCCTTGCACGCGACTACGAGGCGCTCAAGTGCAATCTGGCGAGCGTGCATCAGGCGGATCGCGCCGGTTACACCGCCGGCAAGAACACCTTCATTCGCGGCGTGCTCGACGCACCGTAGCTCGCGCGCGTCGCGGCGCTGGTATCGCCGTCCGGCGACGTGCGATGTGCACCGGGAACCTCGCCGCCGACGCGGCGCTCATAGCGTCACGCCGGCTGCGGTGCCCACGACACGAATGATCGACGTCCGCGCGTCGCGTCCCGACGCTCCGCTGTTCATATCCCCCCATCTCGACGACGCGGTGTTCGCTTGTGGCGAGGTGATGACCTCGTCGGTGCGCTCGACCGTCGCAACGGTGTTCGCCGGCCGGCCGCCGGCTGGCGCGCCGTTCGCGAGCTGGGATGCCGACGCGGGCTTCCGCCCGGGTGAGGACGTGATCGGCGCGCGGCGCGAGGAGGATCGCGAGGCGCTCGCGGCGCTCGGCGCGCACCCCGTCTGGCTGGACTTCTGCGACGACCAGTACGGAACCGGCACGAGCGAAACCGAGCTGGTCGAGGCGCTCGCGGCATTGATCGAGCGCAGCGAATTCGGCGCGGTTTACCTGCCGCTCGGCCTTTTCCACGCCGATCACGTGCGTGCGAGCGACGCGGCGCTGGCATTGACCACGCGCTTCGCGCTGCCGTTTCGCGCCTACGAGGATGCCCTGTATCGCCGGATTCCCGATCTCGTCGCGAAGCGCATCGAGGTCCTGCAAGGCCGCGGGTTTCGCCTGTCGCGCGAGGAAGTGCCGGTCGAGCCCGAAGCGCATGCGCGCAAGCGCGACGCGGTCGCATGCTATCGCTCGCAGATTCGCGCGCTCGCCACGCGGCGCGGGCATGCCGACACGTTCGCGCGCGAAAGCTACTGGCGCGTCGTGCGCGCGGACCGGGCATGACGCCGCCCGGCTCCGTCAGCGTCGTCGTCCTGACATACAACCGCAAGGTGGAAGTGCTGCGGACGCTGCAGCGCCTGTCTGAGACCGTTCCCGGCGTGCCTGTGATCGTCGTCGACAATGCGTCGGCCGACGACACTGCGCGGGCAGTCGCCGCCGCGTTTCCCGGCGTGCGGGTCGTGCGGCTTTCGTCCAACCTCGGGGCGGCGGGCCGCAATGCGGGTGTCGATGCATGCAACACGCGCTACGTGGCGTTTTGCGACGACGACACGTGGTGGGCGGTCGACGCATTGAGCCATGCGGTCGCCGAGCTCGACGCGCATCCGAGGCTTGCGGTGATCACCGGACGCGTGCTCGTCGGCGAAGGGGGACGCGAGGACACGACCAGTTCGCGCATGGCGGCGAGCCCCTTTCCGAACACGCTCGGCGTGCGCGGCACCGAAGTGTTCGGGTTCCTCGCGGGCGCGTGCATCATGCGCCGGTCGGCGTTCCTGGAGGCCGGCGGATACCACCCGCGTTATTTCCTGGGCGGCGAAGAGGAGCTCCTCGCCATCGACTTCACCGCGCGCGGCTGGCGCATGGCGTACGTGCCCGATGCGGTCGTGCATCACTACCCCTCCCGCGTGCGCAACGTCACCGCGCGCCGTCGCCTCGTGCCGCGCAATGCGATCTGGTCGGCGTGGTTGCGGCGTCCGTGGCGGAGCGCGTGGCGCGAAACGTTGCGGCGGCTGTCGGAAGCGCGACGCGACGGCTCGCTCGTGTGGACGGCGGCGTCGGCGCTCGTCGGCGTTCCCTGGCTGTTGCGCGAGCGGCGGGTGATCGCGGATCATGTCGCCGTGGCCATGCATGCGCGCGACCGGTTCGACGCGACGCCGCTCGAATGCGACCGCGTTCCGCGCGCACCGCGCCGCCGACGCATGCGCGACGCATGGCCGTTGCCGCTCGACGAGCCGCCCGAGCCGCGCAAGGCCGATCGGCTCGCCGTGGAAAAAGCGCGCCGGCGTTGATGCCCGATTCGACCGACTCGCGCCATCCGTGGCCCGCGCTTCCGCTGGACGCGTGGGAGGACACCTTTGCCACGCTGCACCGCTGGATGCAGATCGTCGGCAAGGTCAGGCTTTCTTACACGCCGTGGATCAACCACTCGTGGCACGTCACCCTCTACCCCACCGCGCGGGGGCTCACGACTTCCCCGATACCGCACCCGGCCGGAGCGTTGTCGATCGACTTCGATTTCATCGACCACCGGCTCGTCGTTACGACGGCGGCCGGCGCCACACGCGCACTGGCGCTGCGGCCGCAATCCGTGGCGTCGTTCTACGCCGAGCTGCTCGACACGCTCGCCGACATGGGCATGCCGGTGCGAATCGTTCCCCGGCCCAACGAAATCGAGGACGACACGGCGTTTCCCGAGGACCAGGCGCACGCGGCGTATGACGCCGAGTCCGCGAGCCGGTGCTGGCGCGTGCTTGTCGACAGCGCGCGCGTTCTGCAGGCGTTCCGGGCGCGCTTCATCGGCAAGTGCAGCCCCGTGCATTTCTTCTGGGGCAGCTTCGACCTCGCCGTCACGCGGTTTTCCGGCCGCACTGCGCCGCCGCACCCGGGCGGCGTTCCGCATCTGGCGGACTGGGTCGCACGCGAAGCGTATTCGCACGAGGTGAGCAGCTGCGGCTTCTGGCCCGGCGGCGGTCCCACGCGCTTTCCCTTGTTCTATGCGTATGCCTATCCGGAGCCGGACGGTTTCGCCAAAGCCGCCGTGACGCCCGGCGACGCGTTCTACAGCGCCGACCTGCGCGAGTTCGTGCTGCCGTACGACGCCGTGCGCGAGAGCTCGGCGCCCGACGAGACGCTGCTCGCGTTCCTGCAGAGCACCTACGCGGCGGCGGCCGACCTCGCGCATTGGGATCGCCCGGCGCTCGAGCGAGCCGACGACCCGCGTGCGGCGCACGCGTCACGCAAGCCCGCCTGACTCGCCGGGGACGCAGCATCGCGACGCCGGTGTGACATCCGCACAACGCCGGCATCGCCGCCCGGCTGCGGAGCGGCGCGCGCGTCCTCGAAATGCCAACCCGGAGATTAGAATCCGCGCATGGGAGAACGCGCGCTGAAGCTGATGGTGGTCCTGCTGTCCACCCTCAATGCGGTCATCTGGATCTACTACACCGAGTCGAACCTGATGGGCATCATCTGGGCCGGCATCGCCGGCGCGTTCCTCATCTGGATCGCGGACGACGTCAGGCGGCTCTAGCCTCTGCCAGCACGTGCCGCGAGGCCGCCTAAGGAAACGCGGGCACGTGCGGATCGAGCCCGTGGTCCTCGGCTTCGGGATGGATCGCGTGCAGCCGCTCGCGTATCTCGTCCACCCGCGTCTCGGGCACGTCCACCATCAGCAGGATCCTGCCTTCGTCGATCGCCTTGTGGAACTGCTTGATGCGGGAGTTGGGAACCGCCGACCCGACCATGCTCGATACCCACGCACCGAACAGCGCGCCGAGGATCGTCGCGGCGAGCACGGTGACGATGCGCATCGTGTCCGCGGTGCCGAACGTGTAGGCGACGATCGCACCGAGCGCGCAGCCGAGCAGCGCGCCCAGCATCAAGCCCATCTGCGCCCCGTGCACGAGGTCGCTCTTCTGCGCCATGCTCGCTTCGTGCAGCCCTTCCATCGGCGTGCCGCGCTTGGCGAGGAAATGGATGTGCCGCTCCTCGACGCGGGCGAGGAGCAGATCGTCCATCACGCGGCGCGCGCTGGCGAGATCGGGGATGAGATACAGGATTCGGCGTCGCATGGCTCATGGCCTCCCGCGCATCGGGCGACATGGCACATGCCGGGCAATGCGACCCGGCGATTCGCCGCCCATGCCCGCCGGGCCAAACGGGCTCGCCGGGGCATCCTCGAAGCGGACGCGGCACCGGGGCCGTTGCTTCACTCTACGACCGCGCGCGCGCCGCCGCAAGGCCGGCGGACGCTTGTCGCGCGCTGCATCACCCCGTAGCATTCGGCTCCCCTTCTTTCGCGAGAGTTCCCGTGCAGCGCCTGTTCGCCTGTCTCGTCCTGGCCTTCGCGGCGGCCGCGCCGACGCACGGTCAGATCCGCATCGGCCTGATGGTGTCGGCGACCGGGCCGACCGCGGCCGTCGGCGTCCCGCAACGCAACACCGGCGAAATCCTGCCGCGCACGATCGGCGGCGCGAGCGTCGAGTACTTCTCGCTGGAGGACGCCGGTGACGCGACGCGCGCCGTGCAGAACGTCAAGAAGCTCATCCAGGAGGATCACATCGACGCGCTGATCGGCCCGTCGACGACACCCAACGCGTTCGCGATACTGGACGTCATCGCCGACGCGAAGGTGCCGATGATGGCGACGATCGGCACGTCCTCGATCGTCGAGCCGCTCGACGCGAAGAAGCGCTGGGTCTACAAGACGACGCAGAACGACGACCTCATCGCCTCGGCGCTGCTGGCGCACATGACGCGGCACGGCGTGAAGAGCGTCGGCTTCATCGGCTTTTCCGACCCCTACGGCGACAACTGGTTGAAGGTCTTCTCGGCGCTCGGCGAGAAGCAGGGCGTGAGAGTCGTTGCGACGGAGCGCTACGGACGCACCGACGCGAGCGTCACGGGCCAGACGCTGAAGCTGATCGCGGCCAGGCCCGATGCGATGCTGATCGCCGCGGTGGGTGGCCCCGCCGTCCTGCCGCAGGCGACGCTGCGCGAGCAGGGCTACAAGGGACCCATCTACCAGACCCATGCGGTGGCGACCGAGGATTTCATCACGCTCGGCAAGGAGAAGGTCGAGGGAACGATCCTCGCCGCGGGTCCCATGCTAGTGATCGACGAGATTCCCGACTCGAATCCCACGAAGAAGGTCGCGCAGGCCTACATCGCGGCGTACGAAAAGCGCTTCGGCCGCAAGCCGGCCACGTTCGGCGCGAACACCTGGGACGCGGGCATCCTGCTCGAGCGCGCGATCCCCGTGGCGCTGCGGACCGCGAAGCCCGGCACCGAGGCGTTTCGCGTGGCGCTGCGCGATGCGTTGGAGCACGAGCGCGAGGTGGTCGGCTGCCAGGGCGTGTTCAACATGTCGCCCGGGGATCACAACGGCATGGACGAGCGCGCGCGCGTGCTGGTGACGGTCAAGGACGGCAAGTTCCGCCTGCTGAAGGAATGACCTCGGCGGCGCCGGACATGGGGCCCGTCGCGGGCATCCTGCTCGCGGCCGGCGCCGGCACGCGCTTTGGCGGCGCGAAGCTGCTCGCGCCGCTGCCCGCAGCTTCGCACGGCGTAGCCGCGCACACGTCGATTGGCGCGGCTGCGTGCTTGCATCTGCTCGCGGCCGTGCCGCGCGTGCTTGCCGTCGTGCGCCCACGCGACGTCGCGCTGCGCGAGCAGCTTCGCAAGACGGGCTGCGAGGTGATCGAGTGCGACCGCGCCCATGAAGGGATGGGCGTCTCGCTCGCGGCCGGTATCGCTGCGACGGCCGATGCCGCCGGATGGATCATCGCGCTGGCGGACATGCCCTGGATCGCGCCGGCGACGATCGAAGGCGTTGCGGCGCGGCTGCGCGCCGGTGCGTCGATCGTCGCCCCCGTCCACGATGGACGCCGCGGTCATCCGGTGGGCTTCGCCGCACCCTGGTACACGGAGCTCGTCGCGCTGACGGGCGACGAAGGCGCGCGCAGCATCGTCGCGCGCCACGCCGCGGCGATACAGACGTTCGAAGTGGACGATCGGGGCGTGCTGCGCGACGTGGACCGGCGCGAGGATCTTCCGGCCTGACGCTGCGGTTACGCGACGGCGACCGGGATGCGCCCGATGCGTCGTTGCCATTCGCGCGGGCCGTGCTGGTGGACGGATTCGCCGGCCGCATCGACGGCGACCGTCACCGGCATGTCGCGTACGACGAACTCGTAGATCGCTTCCATCCCCAGATCGGCGAACGCCACCACGCGGGCGCTGCGAATCGCCTTCGACACGAGATACGCCGCGCCGCCCACGGCGATCAGATAGGCCGCGCGATGACGGCGGATCGCCTCGATCGCCGCGGGACCGCGCTCGGCCTTGCCGATCATCGCGAGCAATCCCGTGCGCGACAGCATCATGTCGGTGAACCTGTCCATGCGCGTCGCGGTGGTCGGACCTGCCGGACCCACCGGCTCGTTGCGCACGGCATCGACAGGGCCGACGTAGTAGATCATGCGATTGCGGAAATCGACCGGCAGCGGCTCGCCGCGCGCGAGCATGTCCGCGATGCGCTTGTGCGCGGCGTCGCGACCGGTGAGGATGCTGCCGTCGAGCAGCAGCCGCTCGCCGGGCTTCCAGCTCGCGACTTCCTCCGCGGTGAGCCGGTCGACGTCGACCCGGCGTGCCTGCGCGGAAGGCGCCCAGTGCACGTCGGGCCATTCGTCCAGGCTCGGCGGCTCGAGCGCGGCAGGCCCCGAGCCGTCGAGCACGAAATGGGCGTGACGCGTCGCGGCGCAATTGGGAATCATCGCAACCGGCAGGCTTGCCGCGTGCGTGGGATAGTCGAGGATCTTCACGTCGAGCACGGTCGACAGCCCGCCGAGGCCCTGCGCGCCGATTCCGAGCGCGTTGACGTTGTCGTAGAGCGTGAGTCGCAGCTCCTCGATGCGGTTCGACGCGCCGCGCGCCTTGAGCTGCTGGATGTCGATCGGCGCCATCAACGCTTCCTTGGCGAGCAGCATCGCCTTTTCCGCGCTGCCGCCGATGCCGATGCCGAGCATGCCCGGCGGGCACCAGCCCGCGCCGAGCGTGGGCACCGTCTCGAGCACCCAGTCGACGATGGAATCCGAAGGGTTGAGCATCGCGAACGTCGACTTGTTCTCGGAGCCCCCGCCCTTGGCCGCGATCCTCACGTCGACCGCGTCGCCCGGCACCACCTCGAAGTGCACCACCGCCGGCGTGTTGTCGCCGGTGCTGGTCCGCCTGCCCGCCGGATCGCGCAGGATCGAGGCGCGCAGCGGATTGTCGGCGTCGAGATAGGCGCGACGAACACCTTCGTCGACCATGTCGGTCAACGACATCGTCGCGTCGTCGAAGCGCGCGTTCATGCCGACCTTCACGAACGCGACCACGATGCCGGTGTCCTGGCAGATGGGGCGATGGCCCTCGGCGCAAAGCCGCGAGTTGGTGAGGATCTGCGCGATCGCGTCGCGCGCCGCGGGCGACTGCTCGGCCTCGTAAGCGGCGGCAAGCGCCTCGATGTAGTCGCGCGGGTGATAGTAGGAGATGTACTGCAGCGCGTCGGTGACGCTGCGGATGAAATCCGCCTGCCGAATCGTGGTCATAAGGTTCAGTTTACCGCGTGCAGGCGAGCCGGCGGCCCGCCGGCGCAGGCCCCCGTCAGGACGCTCTTGCGAGCCTTCGTGCACGCCGGTTTGCGCCGCCGCTGCGCCGTTCGGTAGACTTCGAAGGGTGGCGGGCGCGAGACCCCGGTCCCTGGAGGAGCCATGTCGTCGACCATCGAATCCATCCTGCACGAAAAGCGCGTGTTCGAGCCGTCCGCGGAGTGGAAGCGGCAGGCCAACGTCAAGGCGGCCGACGTCGCGGCCATGAACGAGCGGGCCGCCCGCGATTTCGAAGGATTCTGGGGCGACCTGGCGCGCGAGCACTTGCTGTGGCACAAGCCGTTCACGCGCGTGCTCGACGAATCGAAAGGTCCGTTCTACAGGTGGTTCTACGACGGCGAGCTCAACGCCTCGTACAACTGCCTCGATCGCAATCTCAAGAACGGCAACGCGGACCGCATCGCCATCGTCTTCGAGGCCGACGACGGAAAGGTCACGCGCGTCTCCTACCAGGAGCTCTACCAGCGCGTGTGCAAGCTCGCCAACGGCCTGAAGTCGCTCGGCCTGCGCAAGGGCGACCGCGTGATCATCTACATCCCGATGTCGGTCGAAGGCGTCGTCGCGATGCAGGCTTGCGCGCGCATCGGCGTCACGCACTCGGTGGTGTTCGGGGGCTTCTCGGCGAAATCGCTGCAGGAGCGCATCGTGGACGTCGGCGCCGTCGCCGTCATCACCGCCGACGAGCAGATGCGCGGCGGCAAGGCGCTGCCGATCAAGGCGATCGTCGACGAGGCGATCGCGATGGGTGGCTGCGACGCGGTGAAGAGCATCGTCGTCTACCGGCGCACCGGCAATGCGGTGAACATGCAGTCGGGACGCGATCGCTGGCTGCACGAGCTCGTCGCGCCGCAGGCCGACACCTGCGAGCCGGAATGGGTCAGCGCGGAGCATCCGCTGTTCATCCTGTACACGTCCGGGTCGACCGGCAAGCCGAAGGGCGTGCAGCATTCGACGGGCGGCTATCTGCTCTGGTGCATGCTCACCATGAAGTGGGTGTTCGACCACAAGCCGGACGACGTCTTCTGGTGCACCGCGGACATCGGGTGGGTGACCGGTCACAGCTACATCGTGTACGGCCCGCTTGCGTGCGGCGCCACCGAGATCGTGTTCGAGGGCGTGCCCACGTATCCGAACTCGGGGCGCTTCTGGGAGATGATCCAGAAGCACAAGGTCACGACGTTCTACACGGCACCGACCGCGATCCGCTCGCTGATCAAGGCCTCGGAAGCGAATCCGCAATGCGCGCCGAAGAGCTACGACCTGTCATCGCTGCGCCTGCTCGGCAGCGTCGGCGAGCCGATCAATCCCGAAGCATGGATGTGGTACTACCACAACGTCGGCAGCGAGCGCTGCCCGGTCGTCGACACGTGGTGGCAAACGGAGACGGGCGGCCACATGATCACGCCGCTGCCCGGCGTGACCGGCCTCGTGCCGGGCTCGTGCACGCTGCCGCTGCCGGGCATCATGGCGGCAATCGTCGACGAGACGGGGCACGAGGTGGCGAACGGCACGGGCGGGATCCTGGTGATCAAGCGGCCATGGCCCGCGATGATCCGCACGATCTGGGGCGACCCGGAGCGCTTCAGGAACAGCTACTACCCTGCGGAGCTCGGCGGCAAGCTGTACCTCGCCGGTGACGGCGCCGTGCGCGACAAGGACACGGGCTACTTCACCATCATGGGCCGCATCGACGACGTGCTCAACGTGTCGGGCCATCGCCTCGGCACGATGGAAGTCGAGTCGGCGCTGGTCGCGAACGAGATGGTGGCCGAAGCCGCGGTCGTCGGCCGGCCCGACGACCTCACGGGCGAGGCGGTGTGCGCGTTCGTCGTGCTGAAGCGCCCGCGTCCGGAAGGCGCCGAAGCCGACAACATCGCGAAGCAATTGCGCGACTGGGTCGGCAAGGAGATCGGGCCGATCGCCAAGCCGAAGGACATCCGCTTCGGCGACAACCTGCCCAAGACGCGCTCCGGCAAGATCATGCGGCGACTGCTGCGCTCGATCGCCAAGGGCGAGGAGATCAAGCAGGATATCTCGACGCTCGAGAACCCGGCGATCCTGGAGCAGTTGAAGCAGTCGTTGTAATCGTCGCCCCTGCGAAAGCAGGGCCCCCGCGTCGTGCAAAGCCACTGGGTCCCCGCGTGCGCGGGGACGACGCGCCCGTCGCCCCTGCGAAAGCAGGGGCCCAGCGTCGTTCAAAACCACTGGATCCGCGCTTACGCGGAGACGACGTCACGCAGGTGGACGTGTCTCCGCAAACGACGCGCGCTTGCCGAGCTTCTCCGCGTGGCGCGCGAGATTGTCGTACGCCGAGCGCCAGTCGAGCTCGGCATAGCGAAGGTCGAGATAGCCGAGCGCGCAGCCGGTCGCGATGTCGGCGAGCGAATACGCTTCGCCGTTGCACCACGGCTTGTCGCCGAGGTCGCGCGCGAGCTCCTCGACGCCCGCGCGGATCTTGCGATCCTGGTGCGCCATCCAGTCTTCGCTTTGAAGCTGTGCGGGGCGGCGCCGCTCGACGACGATCAGCGCCGTTGCGTCGCAAACGCCGTCTGCGAGCGCTTCCCAGCGCCGAACGACGATGCGCTGGCGCGCCGGCTCGGGAATCAGGCGCGACACCGGGCTCACCGAGTCGATGTACTCGACGATCACGCGCGAATCGAACAGGTGCGTGCCGTCGTCGAGGATCAGCACCGGCAGCTTGCCGAGCGGATTCCACGCGTGCACCGGATTGCCGGCCTGCCACGGGGACGTCACGATCATCTCGCAGTCGATCTTCTTCTCGGCCAGCGCGATGCGCACCTTGCGAGCATAGGGGCTGGTCGGAGATGCGACGAGTCTCAGCACGAGTGACTGCGGCGATGCGGCGAGCGGGGCGCAATTATAGCAGCGGCAACGCTTCCGAAGCGTGCGGTGGAGCGCATGCTAAACTGGCGCGTACCGATCGGTGGCAGTCGTTCGCATGACTGACGAACATCCGACGTTGACCGCGCTGTCGCCGCTCGATGGACGCTACCGGTCCAAGGTCTCGGCGCTGTCGGAGTACTTCAGCGAGTTCGCGCTGATCCGCCAGCGCATCCGCATCGAGGTCGCCTGGCTTATCGCGCTCGCCGACGAGCCGGGCGTCGCCGAGGTCCCCGCCTTTTCCCCGCACGCACGCGCCGAGCTGAGCGCGGTCGCCGCATCGTTCTCGCCGAGCGACGCGGCGCGCGTGAAGGAAATCGAGCGCACCACCAACCACGACGTCAAGGCGGTCGAGTACTGGCTGAAGGAGCGGCTCGCGCGGAATGGCGAGATCGTGCCGGTGCTCGAGTTCGTCCATTTCGCCTGCACCTCCGAGGACATCAACAATCTCGCGCACGGCATCGCGCTCGCCGAGTCGCGCCGCGACGCGTTCCTGCCCGCGCTGCACCAGATCGCCGAATCCCTGCGTGCGCTCGCGCATGCGCATGCCGCGCAGCCGATGCTCGCGCGCACGCACGGCCAGCCCGCCACGCCGACCACGCTCGGCAAGGAAATGGCGAACGTCGTGGCGCGGCTCGAGCGCGCGATCGCGTCGTTCTCGCGCGTGCCGGTGAAGGGCAAGATGAACGGCGCGGTGGGGAACTACAACGCGCACGTCGTCGCGTATCCCAAGGTCGACTGGGAGCAGCTCGCGGCGCGCACGGTGACATCGCTCGGCCTCGAGCTCAATCCCTACACCACGCAGATCGAGCCGCACGACTACATCGCCGAGTACTGCGACGCCGTCGCGCACGCGAACAACGTGCTGATCGACCTGTGCCGGGACGTGTGGGGCTACGTCTCGCTCGGATACTTCCGCCAGCGCATGTGCGAAGGCGAAGTGGGCTCGTCGACCATGCCGCACAAGGTGAACCCGATCGACTTCGAGAATGCCGAAGGCAACCTGGGCCTCGCCAACGCGCTGCTGCGTCACCTCTCCGACAAGCTCCCGCTCTCGCGCTTCCAGCGCGACCTCACGGACTCGACCGTCCTGCGCAACCTCGGCGTCGCGCTGGGTCACGCCTTTCTCGGCTGGACGTCGCTGCGCCAGGGGCTCGCCAAGCTGGCGGTGGACGCCGCGCGCATGGACGAGGACCTCGAGGCGAACTGGGAAGTGCTCGCCGAAGCGATCCAGACGGTGATGCGCCGCTACGGCCTGCCGGAGCCCTACGAGCAGCTCAAGGCGCTCACGCGCGGTCGCGGCATCACGCGCGATTCGCTGCGCATGTTCATCGCCGGGCTGGCGTTGCCGGAGGACGCCAAGGCGCGCCTGCTCGCGCTCACGCCGCAAGCCTATCTCGGACGCGCCGAAGCGCTCGCAAGGCGCGTATAGTTTCCAGCCGACTCGTCTACGTGGATTTCAAGACGCTGAAGCGCACGCCCAATCTCAGCGCGGCCTGGTTCAGGGAGGCTGCAAGGCGCAACGAGGTGGTGTACGGCCGCTCTCGAAATGCGCGCTACGGCTGCTGCTCGCGCGCCCGCCGCGCCCGCCGCTCGCGCAGGTACGTCAGCGTCGCAGGCGTGAGCGACACCACGACGAACGCCAGCACGATCCACGTGAGGTTCTGCTTGACCCACGGGATGTTCCCGAACAGATAGCCGGCGTACACGAGCGACGTGATCCACAGCACGCCGCCGACGACGTTGTACGACAGGAAGCGCCGGTACGACATGCCCGCGACGCCGGCGAGGAACGGCGCGAAGGTGCGGATCACCGGAACGAATCGACCGATGATGATGGTCACGCCGCCGTAGCGCTCGTAGAAGGCCTGCGTGCGCCGCAGATGCTCCTTGCGCAGCCACCGCGAGTCGGGCCGCTCGAACACCTTCGGGCCGATGAAATGACCCACCGCGTAGTTCACCGAATCGCCGAGGATGGCGGCCGCGCTGAGCACCACGACGAGCACGTGCACGTTGAGCCCTGCGAGGGCGACGACGGTGCCGGCGATGAACAGGATCGAATCGCCGGGCAGGACGGGGAAGACGACGAGGCCGGTCTCGGCGAAGATGACGAAGAACAGCAGCACGTAGAGCCAGGCGCCGTACTGCGACGCGAACTGCGCGACCGTCTGGTCGAGCGCGAACAGCGAATAGATGAGGGCCGTCAGCATCGTGCGCGCGCCGGCCCCGGCACGGTCAGCCCATGAACAGCGCCGCCTGCTGCCTCACGACGTCGGGCAGCGTGCCCGATTGCGCGTGGCGCGCGCGCAGCCATGCGGCGTCGTTGCCTTCGCCATTGACCATCGCGTGCAGGGCTTCGAGGGCCGCGCTGCTGCCGAGCGCGTCGGCATGCGGCTTCAGTGCGCCGAGCGTTGCGCGCAGATCGTCGGCGAGCGTGACGCTGCCGCCCGTCACGGCGTCGACCAGCGTGCCGCCCAGGCCGTGGCGGCATGCCTGGAAGCGGTTGTAGCTGTGTGTGAGGTAGATGTCCGGGGAAAGCGCGGGACGCTCCTGCCATAGCCAGCGCGCGAGCGCCTGGGCGAACGCGGCAAGCTGTGCGGCGCGGTCGACGGTGAGCGGCGTGTCGCACACGCGGATCTCGACGGTGCCGTACTCGGGCTTGGGCCGCACGTCCCAGTAGAAGTCCTTCATGCTCTTGACGATGCCGAGCGCGTGCATGCGATCGAAGTACGCGTTGAAGGCATTCCAGTCGGACACGAACGGCATCGTGCCCGACAGCGGAAAGGCGTTCACCACGGACAGGCGCGACGAGTCGAACATCGTGTCCACGCCCTGGTAGAACGGGCTCGAAGCGGCCAGCGCGATCAGGTGCGGCAGGTAGCGGATGAGCGCGTGGTTGAGGTACACGGCGTCGTCCGCGCTCGCGCAGCCGATGTGGATGTGCTGGCCGAACACCGTGAACTGCTTGGCGAGGAAGCCGTATTTCTCGGACACCGACAGGAAGCGCTCGGTCGGATAGATGCGCCGCTCGCTCCACTTCTGGAACGGGTGCGTGCCGCCGCCGGCGATGGCGACGTTCATCTGGCGCGCGTGGCGCGCGAGCACCTCGCGCGTGGCGCGAAGCTCGGCGAGCAGATCGGGATAGCGCGTGTGCACGCCGGAGTTGATCTCCACCATGCTTTGCGTGAGCTCGGGCTTGAGCTCGCCGCCATGGTCCTCGTTGGCGGTGCGGCGCAGCAGATCGTCGGCATCGGGCGCGAGGTTCCAGTCGCGCGTGTTGATCAGCATGAGCTCGAGCTCGACGCCGAAGGTCAATGCCGTGGAGTTCCTGAATTGCAACATCAATTCCGCGCGCCGGGCTCGCCTTCACGCACGCGAAGAAGAGCATAGCGGGTCGCGATCGGGCCGAGGACGTGCAGGATCGCGATGCCGGATGCGAGGATCGCCGCGAGGCGCGCGCCGAATTCCGGCGCCACTTCGAAGATCGGCTGCGTCATGCCGATGGAGAGGCCCGCGATCGGGGTCAGGGTCAACGCCAGGCTCCCCGCCTGGGACGCGGTGATCCGCGCCGAACGGCCGAGCGCGAAAAGAGGCACTGCCTTGCCGACGAACCGCGCTACCACGAACAGCAGCCCGACCCAGAAGACATGGCCGAACTGCTCGAATCGAAGCGTCGCGCCGGTCAGCACGAACAGCACGACGAAGAAGAGCTCCGCGGCATCGCCGAAGCGTACATCGATCAGGCGGTGATGGCGATCCAGGTTGTGCGCGCAGATGCCCAGCACGAGCAGCGCGAGCAGGACGGAGAGCTTCAGCACCTGCGCCACGCCTACGGTCAGGATGATCATGGCGACGGCGAGAATGAACTGGGGCGCGGTGCCCTTGCCGACCACGCTCGCGCACAAGGTCATGAGCCGGAACGCCGCGTAGCCCAGCAGGAACGATCCGGCCACGCCCCACAGCGATCGTCCGATCGCGGCGAGCGGCCCACCCGCGCCCTGCGCTTCGATCACCGGCAGAAGCAGGGCGATCCCGAGGATCGCGATGATGTTGTTGAGCGCTACGTACCAGAGCGCGCGCCGCGTCACCGGGCCGTCGGCACGAAGCTCGCGGGTCACGAGAAGGACGACGGCCGGTGCGGTCGCGATGCCGAACGTCGCGACCACCGCCGCTTCGAGCGGTGCCACGCGCAGGAACAGCAGCAGCCCGAACATGGCGCCGAACGACAGCAGGCTTTCCGCGAGGCCGGTCGGAAGCAGCCAGCGATCGTGGCGTGCCCATTGCAGATCGAGCCGGCGTCCGAGCTCGAACACGATGACGCCGAGCGACACGTCGGCGAAGATCCGCGCCTGCGCGAGCGTGTGCGCGTCGAGCAGGCCGACGCCGCCGGGTCCCAGCACGAACCCGGTGGCGATGTAGCCGGTGATCGCGGGGAGGACGCGCGTGGTGGCGGCAAGGCGGCCGCCCAGCGCGCCGGCGAGCAGCAGCAGCCCGAAGAGCACGAAGCTGTTGAATGCGAGCGGCCAGGCCGGCAGGAAGTCGGCCGTCATCGGCGCTGCGGCGCTGTCCGGTCAGCAGCGCCCGGCCGTGCGTCGCCCCTGCGAAAGCACGGGCCGAGCGGGCGTGAACGTCGCTGGATCCCCGCGCTCGCGGGGACGACGATGCCGAAGCCGCCGGCCGTGCCCCCTTCGGGACAGCGAGCCAAGCGAGCTTTGGGTTCGTTCAAGCGCGATCGTTCAGGGGAGGATCTTCTCGCCTGCCATGCCGCTGCGCTTCTTCTCCTTCACGAGGTCCGCGCGCGACACGCCGAGCCACATCACCAGCGACGCCATGACGAGCGCCGACGAATAGATGCCGAAGCAGATGCCGATCGCGAGCGCGAGGGCGAAGTGGTGCAGCGTCTCGCCGCCGAAGAAGTAGATCGACAGGACCATCGTCAACGTGGAGCCGTGCGTGATGATGGTCCGCGACATGGTGCTCGTGATCGCGTTGTCGATGACGTGCGTGACCGTCGCGTTGCGCAGCTTGCGGAAGTTCTCGCGGATCCGGTCGGCGATGACCACCGACTCGTTGACCGAGTAGCCGAGCACCGCGAGCACTGCAGCCAGCACCGGCAGCGAGAACTCCCACTGGAAGAACGCGAAAAAGCCCAGGATGATCACCACGTCGTGGAGGTTGGCGACGATGGCCGCCACGGCGAATCGCCATTCGAACCGCATCGCGAGGTACGCGACGATGCCGATCGATACGAGGAAGAGCGCGAGCGCGCCGTTGTCGTAGAGCTCCTTGCCGACCTGCGGACCGACGAACTCGACGCGCTGCTGGTTGGCCGTGGGATCGTCCGCCTTGAGCGCGCCCATGACGCGCTCGGAAAGCTGCGCGCTCGACAGGCCTTCCTTGAGCGGCAGCCGGATCAGCGCGCTGTTCGAGCTGCCGAAGCTCTGCACCGCGAATTCGCCCAGGTTCAGCTTGTCGATGGCGTCGCGCACGCGTCCGAAGTCGACCGCGTGGCCGTACGTCACCTCGATCACCGTGCCGCCGCGGAAATCGATGCCGAGGTTGAGGCCGCGCACCGCGAGGAAGACCACCGCGGCAAGGAACGTGATCGCCGAGATCACGTTGAACACCAGCGCATGCCGCATGAACGGGATGTCGCGCTGGAAGCGGAAGAATTCCATGGTGTCTCTTATCGTCGTCCCTGCGGAAGCAGGGACCTAGTGTCTTTCGTGAAAACGCCGCTGGGTCCCCGCTTTCGCGGGGATGACGGATGCGCCGTCACTTTCGCAGGGATGACGAGCGGGTTCACGTATGCGCATGTGTCTTCGCCGGCGTCCCGCTCGCCACCTTGGGCTTCCACACCTGCCCGATCGAGATGCGCTCGAGCTTCTTGCGGCCGCCGTAGATCAGCGCCACGATGCCGCGCGATACGAACACCGCCGAGAACATCGACGTGAGGATGCCGAGGCAGTGCACGACCGCGAAGCCGCGCACGGGGCCGCTGCCGAAGGCGAGCAGCGCGAGGCCGGCGATGAGCGTGGTCACGTTGGAGTCGAGAATGGTGCCCCAGGCCCGCTCGTAGCCGGCCTGGATCGCCGCATGCGGCGTCGCGCCCCAGCGCAACTCCTCGCGGATGCGCTCGTTGATCAGCACGTTCGCGTCGATGGCCATGCCGAGCGTCAGCGCGATGGCGGCCATGCCGGGCAAGGTCAACGTCGCCTGCAGCATCGACAGCACCGCGACGAGCAGCATCAGGTTGATCATCAGCGCGAGCGTCGAGATGACGCCCATCAGCAGGTAGTACGCGCAGATGAAGATCGCCAGGGCGCACAACCCGTACATCACCGAGTCGAAGCCCTTCTCGATGTTCTCCTTGCCGAGCGACGGGCCGACGGTGCGCTCCTCGACGATCTCCATCGGGGCCGCGAGCGCGCCCGCGCGCATGAGCAGCGCGATGTCGTTCGCTTCGCGCGTCGACATGCGGCCGCTGATCTGCACGCGCCCGCCACCGATCTCCTCGCGGATCACGGGTGCGGTGATCACTTCCGCCTTGCCCTTCTCGATCAGGACGATGGCCATGCGCTTGCCGACGTTGTCGCGCGTGACCTCCTTGAAGATGCGCGCGCCGCTGCCGTCGAGGTTCACGTGCACCGCGGGCTCGTTGGTACGCGAGTCGAAGCCCGACTGCGCGTCGTTGATGCGATCGCCGGTGAGCACGACCTGGCGGCGCACCAGGATCGGCGTGCCGTCGCGGTCCTGCAGCAGGTCGCTGCCGACGACGGGTTGGCCCGCCGCGGCCGCAGCCTGCGCGGCCGGGTCGTCGTTCACCATGCGGATCTCGAGCGTGGCCTGGCGGCCGATGATGTCCTTGGCGCGCGCCGTGTCCTGCACGCCGGGCAACTGCACGACCACGCGGTCGGGGCCCTGCTGCTGGATGATCGGCTCGGCGACACCGAGCTCGTTCACGCGATTGCGGAGAATCGTGATGTTCTGCTGCACCGCGCCTTCCTGGATGCGCTTCTGCGCCTCGGGCTTGAGGCCCGCCACCAGTCGGAGGTCGCCGCCGCTCGCCTCCTGCTCGCGGACCGCCAGGTCGGGGAAGGAGGATTCGACGGCGACGCGCGCCTTGGTGCGCTCGCTCTCGTCCTTGAAGCGCAGCACGACGCTGGTGCCCTCGCGCGCCACACCCGAATAGATGATCTTCTTCTCGCGCATCAGCGAGCGCACGTCGGTCAGGTACCGGTCCGCCGCCTTGTTGAGCGCGCCGGTCATGTCGACCTGCTCGAGGAAGTACACGCCGCCGCGCAGGTCGAGGCCGAGGTACATCGGCAGCGCACCGATCGAGGCGAGCCACTGCGGCGAGGTGCGCATCTCGTTCAGGGCGACGATGTAGTTGTCGCCGAGCTTGCCCTGCAGCACGTCCTTCGCCTTGAGCTGCGTGTCCGGATCGGCGAAACGGACCTTGATGCCCGAGGCATCGAGCGTCGCGCCGCGATAGGGGATGCTTGCCGCCTTGAGCGTCTGCTCGACGTTGTCGAGCAGCGGGTTGTCGATCTTCACCGTGGACTTCGACGAGGACACCTGGACGGCCGGTACCTCGGGGAAGAAATTCGGCACCATGTAGAGGAAACCGACGATCAGCGCGATCGCGATGACGACGTATTTCCAGGTGGGGTAGCGGTTCATGGGGATCAGGGGCTGGGAGCGAGGGGGCAGGGAGCGTCGGGGGTTGGCGATGCGCTGAGGGTGGCGGCGCGCAAGGCGTAAACGACCCCTCGCTCCTCGATCCTCGTCCCTTGCATCAGATGGCCTTGATGGTGCCTTTGGGCAGCAACTGCGAGATCGCGCCTCGCTGCACGATCACCTCGGTGTTGGGCGCGACCTCGAGGGTGGCGTACTGGTCGGTGAGCTTGGCGATGCGCCCGACCACGCCCCCCGCGGTGACCACTTCGTCGCCCTTGTTGAGGCTCTCCAGCATCGCGCGCGCTTCCTTCTGCTTCTTCTGCTGCGGCCGGATCAGCAGGAAATAGAACACCACGAAGATCGCGATCATCGGCAGGAACGTCAGCAGCGAGTCGCCCTGGGAGGGAGCGGCCGCTGCCTGGGCGTACGCAGGGGAGATGAGCACGGGTTTTCCTCCGAGAAATGCGCCGGCGCCCGCTTGCATTCTCGCGGGCGCCATGTCAATGGGCGGCCCGACGCTGCGATCGGGCGCGCGAACGCGATGCTCGCCGCGGCCGAAGCGCCTTCGCGCGGTGCAAGGCGCCGCCCGGCTCGCCGCGAGCGTCGAAAATCAACCGCTCATTCTAGCATGCGAGCGCGCTCCGACCGGAATTCGGCGACCCGCGCGGGCAGGGCATCCGCCTCGACGGCGGCCCGGAGGCCGGCCATCAGCTCCTGGTAGTAGTGCAGGTTGTGCGTGGTGGCGAGCCGCGCGCCGAGAATCTCGTTGACGCGCTGGAGGTGATGCAGGTAGGCGCGCGAAAAATGCCTGCACGTGTAGCACGTGCACGTCGGGTCGAGCGGCTGCGTGTCCGCGCGATAGCGCGCGTTGCGGATCTTGATGTCGCCGTAGCGCGTGAAAAGCCAGCCGTTGCGCGCGTTGCGCGTCGGCAGCACGCAATCGAACATGTCCACGCCCGCCGCGACGCCGGCGACGAGGTCCTCGGGCGTCCCGACACCCATGAGATAGCGCGAACGATCGGCCGGCAGCCGCGGTGCGGTACGCGCCAGCACCCGCAGCATGTCCTCCTTCGGCTCGCCGACGGACAGGCCGCCGATCGCGTAGCCGTCGAAGCCGATGTCGACGAGGCCCGCAAGTGACTCGTCGCGCAACTCGTCGTGCATGCCCCCCTGCACGATGCCGAAGAGCGCGTTGGGATTGTCGCCGTGCGCCTCGCGCGAACGGCGCGCCCAGCGCAGGCTGAGCGCCATCGACCGCGCGACCTCGTCGTGCGTCGCCGGATACGCCGTGCACTCGTCGAACACCATGAC
The DNA here is from genome assembly GCA_036406955.1 of Casimicrobiaceae bacterium. Classification (GTDB taxonomy): domain Bacteria; phylum Pseudomonadota; class Gammaproteobacteria; order Burkholderiales; family Casimicrobiaceae; genus VBCG01. The sequence continues at coordinate 30,958 of DASXAF010000144.1, read as the reverse complement.
GACATCGGAATCGAGCGTGCGCTGGATGGCCATCGACGTCTCCGGGGTGAGGAACATCCGATCGCCGTTGACGGGCGAGGCGAACGCGACGCCTTCTTCCTGCACCTTGCGCAGGTTCCCCAGGCTGAAGACCTGGAAGCCGCCGGAATCCGTCAGGATGGGACGCTGCCAGCCCATGAAGCCGTGCAGGCCTCCATGCGCGGCGATCACCTCGAGGCCCGGGCGCAACCACAGGTGAAAGGTGTTGCCGAGCACGATCTGCGCGCCGAGCGCGTCGAGCTCGGCCGGCGACATGGCCTTGACCGTGCCGTAGGTGCCGACCGGCATGAAGACGGGCGTCTCGACGACGCCGTGCGCGAGCGTCAGCCGTCCGCGGCGGGCGGCGCCCGCCGTCGCGAGGACCTGGAACTGCATGCAGGCGAGCTTAACGCGCCCGGCGCGGGCGGCGCGACAGATCGAGGAGCGCGAAACCGAGGAGCAGACCTGCCATGAGCGCGAGCACGGGCGCGGACAGGGCGGGGATGGGCACTGCGCCGGAAACGGGCGGCGCGCCGGTCGCGCAACGCTCTGCGGCGAAGTCGAAGGCGTTGCTCCAGAGCTGGTAGAAGTCGCCGCCGAAATCGACGCCCTGGACGCCGACCTCGGGGTAATCGGGCGCGATCGCGACATGGATCACGCAAGCGAGGCCGGTGACGCGGTACGCCACGACGGGATCGGGATTGCCCTTGACGTTGTTCTGGGCCCACGTCGCGACGACGACCGTGCCGGGCTTCGCCTGGTTGCCGCCCGCGAACTTGGCGGACGTCAGTGTCGTCACGCCCGCCGTGAGCACGTGCGGCACGACGCTGCCGAGCGAGCGAGGCGCATACGCCGTGCCGACGCCGTCGGTCGTGTTCGGGTCGATCGTCTCGAGGTCGCCCCAGCCGTGCGGCCCATTGCCCGGCGGCGCATCCGAGCGGTCCTGGTCGTAGAACGTGCCGAGCACGACCGGCCTGCCGGTCTTGGCGAACTGCGCCACCACCGTGCCGACCGCGGGCGCCTGCGCGAAGGTGCCGTCCTCGAAGAGCAGCAGCGCGTCGTACTGCGTCGTGAGCGTGGAGAGCGGCGGAGGGCCGGCGCCGACGTCGATGCCGGTGAAGGTGTGGCCGGGGATCTTGGCCTGGAAGTCGTTCGCCGTTTCCGCGAAGTTCTTGTTGGACAGCACGCCGATGCGGGCCGCGGACGCCGCCTGCGCGATCAGCGCCAGCGCGAAGGCGCCGAGGAGGAGCAGGGCCGCCCGGGCCGGGCGGCGCAACAGTCGTTGCATGGAAACGCGAAAATCCTCGAAGGCGAGTGAGCGCCCGGGATTTTCACAAGAATTCAGTTGCGCGGAGAGTATCGTGTTTGTACCGTTTTGGATAGCGAGCGTGCGGCAACGGGCCGCTGGACGGCACGGTTTGTTGCGCAAACGTTGCTTGCGAGCGAACTGTCGCCGAAACACGACAGCAAAGACGTCTTCGTTTGGCGTCAATCGGCGTCCGGCGCCCGTTCGAGCAGCATCGCGTCGCCATAGCTGAAGAAGCGATAGCGCTCGGCAACCGCGTGTGCGTACGCCTGCCGAATGCGCCCGACGCCCACGAACGCCGAAACGAGCATGAGGAGCGTGGAACGCGGCAGGTGGAAGTTGGTGAGGAGGCGATCGACGACCCGGAAGCGGTAGCCGGGCACGATGAAAAGCGCCGTTTCGGCGTCCCCGGGCAGGACGCGTCCTTCCGCGTCCGCGGCGGCCTCCAGCGCGCGCAGGCTCGTCGTCCCGACGGCCGTCACCCGACCGCCGGACGCGTGGCACGCATCGATCGCCGCCGCAGTTTCGAAGGGAATGCGGTAACGCTCGGCGTGCATGCGATGCGCCGACAGGTCCTCGCTTTGAACCGGCTGGAAGGTGCCCGAGCCTACGTGCAGCGTGACGAATCGCTGCTCCACGCCGCGTGCGCGGAGCTCCGCGAGCAGCTCGGCGTCGAAGTGCAGGCCCGCGGTCGGTGCGGCCACCGCGCCGGGGTGCCGTGCATAGACGGTCTGGTAACGCTCGGCGTCGACCGCATCGCCCCGATGCGCGATGTACGGCGGCAGCGGCACTTCGCCGTACTGCTCGAGCCAATCGCCGATGTCCGCAGCGCCTTCGAAGCGCAGGTGGAAGAAGCGCTCGTCGCGCGCGAGCACCGTGGCGCGTACGTCACCCGGCAGCTCGATCGTGCCGCCGGGTCTGGGCGCATGGCTGGCGCGAAGCTGCACCCAGGCTTCGTCGCGCCCGGTGATGCGCTCGACCAGCAGCTCCACGCGGCCGCCGGTATCGCGACGCCCGTGCACCCGCGCCCGCAGCACGCGCGTGTCGTTGAACACCAGCAGATCGCCCGGCGCGACGCAGCCGATCAGATGCGCGAATGCCAGGTCGCGCAACTCCGTCGGCGTGACCTGCAGCAGCCGGCTGTCGCGCCTGCGCGCGGCCGGCGTCTGCGCGATGAGCTCCTGCGGCAGGGCATAATCGAAGTCGGACAGTCGCAGCGCCATCGCGGGATGGTGCCTGAAAAAGAAAACCCCTCACCCTGCCTCTCCCCGCAAGCGGCGAGAGGGTGCCCGGAGGGCGGGTGAGGGGGAGTCCTGCGCGGCGAACCGTCAGTGCGGCGCCATCGATCCGCGACGCGAGTGCCTGCCGTTGCCGTGCGGCTTCGACGTCGCGACTGCCGAGACGCCGTCGTCCGACGACACGTTCTGGATGAGCTGCGCGACGATGTTGCTCACCTTCGGCGAGCCGATGCCCGTGGTCGCGTCCCAGCCGCGCGTTGCGACGAAGCCCGGCACGACGACGTCGTTGCCGTCCGCGTCGGTCTCGATCACGGAGTTGTTGCCGCTCGTGATGTCGTGGAAGAACAATGCGTACGCCGGCGGGATGGCCTTGATCAGGTAAAACGCCTTGTTGAGGAAGCCCAGCCGCTTTCCTGCGATCTGGTCGGAGATGGCCGTGATGCCCGACCACTGCGGCGCACCCGCGCTCGTGCCGCCGAACAGCCACCAGGACCCGTCCCAGAACGTCAGCACGCCGTGCTCGATGGCCGCGTTGTACGCGACGTCGGGCACCGCACGGCCCGACGCCTTGACGGCGGCGCGCTGATAGAACGGCGCGTCGAACACGACGCTGATGCCGCCGCCGGTCGACTCGCTGTCGAACTCGTTCCAGGCGATCTCGCCCTGATACGTTCCCGGCGCGGGATTGGTCGCGGGATCGCATCCCAGATCGGCGAAGCAATAACCGGCCGCATGGAGTTCCGTACCCCCGACGCCGGACACCAGCGGATCGCTCGCTGGCTGGGAGACGGCGCGCGTCCACGACTCGCCGTCGCACGTGAGCTGCGCGGCGCCCTGGTCGCCCGAGGACGCGAACAGCGTGATGCGCTTGAGCGTCGCCTTGGCGAACACGTCGTGATAGGCGTTCAGCGTGTCGGAATCGAGGCAGCTCTCGTTCGCGCCGAAGCTCATCGAGATGACGTCGCCGAGGTTGTGATCGACCGCATACTTGATCGCGCTCAGGATGTCGGAATCCTCGTTGGTCCTGGCGAGCACGAGGACGATCTTCGCGTTGGGCGCGATGGCATGCGCCCACTCGACGTCGAGCGTGATCTCGCCCGACCATCCGACCATGTTCGGGTCGTTGGGATCGAACGGGACCATGCCGTCGGGAGCGACCTGGGTGAGGTTCGCGCTCGGAAGCTCGTAGAACGTGCTGAATTCGTCGAGATCGGATACCAGCGTGGGACTCTGGAACGCGTCCACGATCACGATCGTGCGTCCTGCGCCGTTGAAGCCGGCGTCGATCAGCTTGTCGATGCCGTACGCATGGCGCATCTGGTACGGGTCGTAGCAGGTGAAGTCCACGAGGCCGAGCTGGCACGTGAACAACCCATAGCCGGGTCCGACCGCGTTCGCCCGCTGCGCCTTCGGACCTATCGTGAATTGCGGCGAAAAGCCGGGTTGCGCCGATGCCTTCGCCGCGGTAGCGGCGAGCGGCAGAGCGCCCATTGCTGCCAATGCGATGCACGAGATCCATCGTGCGGCACGAGCGACGTTCATGAGTCCCCCTGAGGCCTGCGTTGAGAAAACCACTTGAACGGCGCGATAAGGCTTTATCGTGCGCCGTGGCCGCGAAGCCTAGCGCGCGCGGCATGCGCGGGTCAACTGCTTGCGCGCGATGGCGGAGCGGGTGGTGCCGTCGGCGAACCGGCAGCGGCGCCCGCGTCGAAGTCCCCGGCGGGCGGTCGACCGCTCGACGGGCTTTGGGCCTAGAATAGCCAGCCCTCCTGCAGGCCCGTCGAAGTGATCGAAACGATCGGCACCGACGCGTCGCGCGCGCTGGAAGCTTACGTTCCCGGCGATCGCAGGCTCGCGCTCGCGGCAGGAACGTCGCTTCCCGATCGCGTCAACGGCGCCGCGCTGTTCGCCGACATCTCGGGATTCACGCCGCTCACCGAAACGCTCGCGCAGGAGCTCGGGCCGCAGCGCGGCGCCGAAGAGCTCACGTCGAACCTGAGTCGGCTGTTTCGCGGCCTCGTCACCGACGTCGAGCGCCTCGGCGGACACGTCATCTGCTTCAACGGCGACGCGATCACGTGCTGGCTCGACGGCGACGATGGCGCCCGTGCGACGGCATGCGCGCTGACGATGCAGCGCACGATGGGCGACATCGGCGAGGTCGTCACGCCCGGCGGCCTGCGCGTGCGCATCGCGCTGAAGACTGCCGTGGCGGCGGGGTCGGCGCGGCGCTTCGTCGTCGGCGATCCCGACATTCAATTGTTCGACGTCCTGGCCGGTCGCCTGGTCGATCTGCTTTCCACGGCCGAGCAGCTGGCGCAGCGAAACGAGGTCGTCCTCGATGATTCGGCGCTCACGTCGCTCGGTGACCGTGTCGACGTCCATGCATTGCGCATCGACGCGAAGAGCGGGCGGCGATTCGGCGTCGTCACGCGGCTGGGCGGCACCGTACCCGAGCCCGAGCGACGGGACGGGCACGCCGCGCTGTCGTCGGATGTGCTCAAGCGCTGGCTGCTGCCGGCAGTATTCGAGCGACTGAGCACCGGGCACGCCGAATTCCTCGCCGAGCTGCGCCAGGCGTACCCGATGTTCGTTCATTTCGGCGGCACCGATTACGACGCCGACGACGACGCGATCGACAAGCTCGACACGATCGTGCGCCGGGCACAGAACATCCTGACCTCCTACGGCGGCAACGTCCTCCAGGTCACGCTCGGCGACAAGGGCGGCTACCTGTACGCGGTGCTGGGCGCGCCACACGCGCACGAGAACGACGCGGCGCGCGCCGCGGCCGCTGCGCTCGAGTTGCGCGAGCTCGGTACGAGCACGGCTGCGACGTCGATTCAGATCGGCATCAGCGCCGGCCGTCTGCTGAGCGGCACGTACGGACACGACCGCCGTCAGGTGTTCTCGTGCCTCGGCGACGCCGTCAACCTCGCCGCTCGCCTGATGGACAAGGCCCCGCCGGCGTGCATCTACGTCTCTGCGGCCTTGCGCCAGGCCGCAGACGATGCGTTCGCATGGGACGAGCTCGAGCCCATCAAGGTGAAAGGGATCGCTGCGCCGGTCGCAACGTTCGCGCTGCGCGGCTCGAAGCGGCGCGCCTCGACGCGCACGAGCGCCGAGCTTCCGATCATAGGCCGCGACCGCGAGCTGAGCGCATTGAACGATGCGCTCCGAAGCGCGTTGGACGGCCAAGGGCGAGTCGTGGGCATCTCGGCCGAAGCGGGAATGGGAAAGTCGCGGCTGATCGCCGAGCTGCTGCGTACCGTCCGGCACCAGCGCGTCGCCACGGCGCAGGGCGAGTGCTATTCGTATGGAACGAATGCGCGCTACTTCGTGTGGCGCAACGTGTGGTCGCAACTTTTCGGGCTCGACGACGAGCAATCCGCCGACGAGCGGATACGCAGCCTCGACGCGCAGCTCATGGCCATCGACCCGGAGCTCGTTCCCCGCGCGCCGCTGCTGTCGGCCGTGCTCGACTTGCCGATGCCGGAAACCGATCTCACGGCGTCGCTCGACGCCAAGTCGCGCAAGACGTCGCTCGAGTCGCTGCTCGTCGAGTCGTTGCGCGCCATGTCGTCGCGTGCGCCGATCGTGATCGTGCTCGAGGATTGCCACTGGCTCGACAGCCTTTCGCGCGACCTGCTCGTCGTGCTGGCGCGGTCGATCGCCGGTCAACGAGTGCTGCTGCTGACGGCGTACCGTCCCGCCGTCGACGTGGGCGGCGGCACCGGCATCGAGACGCTGCCGCACTTTTCCGAGATTGCGCTGGCCGAGCTCGACAACGCGCAGTCGTCGCAGCTGATCCGGTCGAAGATCGACCAGCTGCTGGGCACCGACACGCCGCCTGCCGCGACGCTGACCGATCTCATCGCGGCGCGCGCGCAGGGCAATCCGTTCTACATCGAGGAATTGCTGCGCTTCATTCGCAGCAAGGGTGTCGCGCTGCACGACGAATCGGCGCTCAGGCGCCTCGAACTGCCGACGAGCCTGCACAGCCTGCTGCTGAGCCGCATCGACACGCTGGCCGAGGCACCGCGCCAGACGCTGAAGGTCGCGAGCGTCGTCGGGCGGACGTTCCATGCGGCCATGCTGCCGGGCATCTATCCGGACCTCGGATCGATTGCGGCGGTGAACGCGCACCTGCACACGCTCGAAGCCAACGGCCTGGTCAACGTCGACCAGGGACGCGAGGGCGCGTACCTGTTCAAGCACGTCGTGACCCAGGAGGTCACGTACGAGAGCATGCCGTTCGCGTTTCGGGCGGCGTTGCATGAACGCGCGGGCCGCTACGTCGAGGAAAGCGAGCCCGACGAGATCGACCAGCGGCTCGACTTGCTCGCGCATCATTACTGGCACAGCAACAATCGCGCGAAGAAGTGCGAGTTCCTGCGTCGCGCGGGCGAGGCGGCGCAGGCGTCGTATGCGAACCCGGCGGCCATCGACTATTTCGAGCGGTTGTCGCCGCTCCTCGATGAGCGCGGGCGCATCGACGTGCTCCTGAAGCTCGGCAAGGTCCACGAGCACGTCGGCAACTGGCAGCGCGCCGAAGAGGTCGAGAAGCAGGCGCTCTCGCTGGCGGAGGCGCTCGACGACTCGGGCTCGCGCGCAGCGAGCGAAGCGGCGCTGGCGGAAGTGGCGCGCAAGCACGGCCACTACGATGAATCGTTCGCGCTCCTGGACCGCGCCCGGCAGCGATTCGAGCTCCTGGGCGATGACGGCGGCGTCGCGAGCGTCCTGCACCTCACCGGTACCGTGGCCGCGCAGCGCGGCGACTACGATCGCGCGCTCGCGAGCTACCACGCCAGCCTGCGGCTGCGCGAGCGACAAGGCGACAAGGCGAGCATGGGAAGCCTGTTGTCGAACCTCGGGGTCGTCGCCGAATATCGTGGCGACTACCCCGCGGCGCGCGCGTATCACGAACGCGCGCTCGCGTTGCGCTCCGAGATCGGCGATCGATGGGGCGTCGGGCGATCGACGAACAACCTCGGGATGATCGCGTTCCTGCAAAACAGCCACGCGGAAGCGCGTCAGTGGTTCGACAAGTCGATGCAGCTGTCGCGCGAAGTGGGCGACGCATGGATGGTGGCGATCGTCCACAACAACCTGGGCAATGCCATCCGGGGGCTGGGCGATTATGGAACGGCGCGCCGGCATTACGCCGAGAGCCTCCGCGCCTACCGCAGCTACGACGACCGCTGGGCGCTGGCCTTCCTGCTCGAAGACATCGCCGTGATGGCGGCGCTGGACGGCGATCCGTGTGCGGCGCTCGAGCTGATCGGCGCCGCAGACCGGGCACGCGAGGCGATCGGCGCGCCGCGCGCGCCGTCGCTCGACGAGGAGTTGGACAGGACGCTCGCGCCATCGATCGCGCGCATCGCGCCGGACGAGCAGAGCGACTGCCGGGCACGCGGCCGTGCCCGCGACTTCGGCGCGGCGATCGACTACGCGCTCGAGATCTGTGCGCGCGCGCCAGTCGACGCGCGCGCCGTCATTTCTTGAACTGGAAGTCCGCGATGCGCTGGCTCCCGTCCTTGAAGTTCAGGATCAGCATCCGACACGTCTTCGACCACGCGGAGTTGGTCTTCCACACGTACGTGTACTGATCGCTGCCCGCGTCGTACTGCAGGGAGCTTCCGCCCGCAGTGACCGTCTCCTCGACCGCATCCGTCGACGTGAAGCCGGCGCAGTCCACCGGCTTGGATGCCGGGTAGCCCGGGTCGAAAATGGCGAGGCCGCGATTGCCGCCCAGGCTGAACTTCACCGGGATGCTCTGCCCCGCCTTCACGACGTTCAGCGTCGGCGGATTGTCGATCGGCGGACGGAAGCCGCTGAACTGATAGACGCCGAAGCCCTGGGCGATGGCGAGCGTCGCCGGCTCGTAGGTCGCGTTGCCGGCAAAGAACGCCTGGCTCGCGGAGTACGAGCCTGGAGGCAGGCCGGGCGGTGGAATCGTCGCGAATCCCGTGAAGTCCGTGATCGAGTACACCGTCTGCGCTCCTTGCGGGCCCGTCACCGAGAACTGCACCGATTCCTGCATCAGCGGCTGCGGCTGTGGGTTGCCGCCGAGCGCCGCCGTCAGCGTGGCACCGTCGCCCGAAGGCGAGGCCGTCAATGTCGTGACGGCGCGCTCCACGTCGAACGGCGTCGACACGGCGGAGGGAAGGAACGATGCATCGCCGCCGAACGATGCCGTCAGCGAGTACGCTCCCGGCGTCGCGACGATCGGCAGCTGAACCGTCACGGTGCCGTCGGCACCTGTCGTCCCGGTGCGAGCGCCCCCGCCGACCGAAACCACGACGACTTCGTTGGGCAGTGGCGAGCCCGCGCCGGTGAGCAACGCCGTGATCGACACGGTGTCGCCGAACCGCGCACTGCTCGGCGCGGCAGCGCTGAAGCTCATCGTGGTCGTGGCAGCCGCGGCGGCGCCGAACGTGTAATAGGCGCCCAGGTTGTCGTCGAGCGAAACCAGGCCTACGCCGTTCACGGCTTGCACGACGTATTTGGAGCCGGCGGGCAGCGACGGCACGTCGGCGATCCACAAGCTCGAATCCGGGCTCGTGCCGCACAGCGCCGGCGGCGACGCGCCCGCGCACTGCGTCAGGTCGACCGGGACCCAGCTGCCGCTGCCAGGTGTCGTGTAGGACGCCCACACCTCCTGAATGCCCGCGGCCGGATTGCCGACGACTTGAGCGGTGACTATGGCGCCCGTGCCGCCGGCGTCGGGCACTGCATTGACGTGCACGATCGTCGGAGCGTCGGAGCGCGCGACATCCTGCGTCGAGCCGCTGTAATACAGGCGGAAGTCGAGCGACGTGAACTTCCGAAGCGTGCTGGTGCCCTGCCCGATATCGAGCGCTCGGTGTTGAGCGGGCGTGACCAGCAGATTCATTCCGATGCCGCCCGACAATGCGTCGTAATAGTTGGTGGTCGCCAGGCGCATGGGATAGAACACCTGCGACACGAACGGAACGTGAACCCCGCGCAGCTCGGTCGTCGGTGAACCGGTCAGCGGCACGACCGTGGAATCGCTGTAGTTGCCGCCGCGGAACCCGACGCCGCGCAGCACGACGCTCGCGTCGGTGGGCGTCACGTTGATGTTGACGAGCGGCAAGGCGGGCTCGGCAGGATTGGTCACGACGGCATTGCCGGGACCGCTCAACCATGTCGCAGTCAGCGTTCCGCCCGCCAGGTTCTTGAGCGTCGTCAGGTGGGGCGTCGTCGTGATGGGCCCCGTCCCGAGATCGAACGTTTTCAATCCCAACGTCGCGGCCGGGCCGGTCGCGACTGCCACCGGCGCGATCGCGCCGGCAGTGGTCGGGTTCGGAAACCGTGTCCCCGGCATGTTGACGCTCAGCATGGGCAGGCCGAACACCGTCGCCTCGAGCAGCGCCTTCGTGTGCAGGCCTCGAATGTCGGGGGTCCGGGCGAGATAGTCCTTCTTGGCCCTGACGAGCGCCTCGCCGACGGCGATGCGATCACCCGGCGATCCCGCGCGCAGCTGGCGGGCGAAATTGTCGTAGATGCGCTCGCTGTATTCGAGGAAATCGGTATCGCCGTACTGGTACCCCGTGCCCGCGACGAGCGTCGCGCGCTTTTGCGCGAATGCCTGCGCCCAATCGAGCTTCAGCGTCACGCCGTTGATCGCGTCGGTGTCGACGATGTTGTAGGCCGAGTGACATCCTGCGCTGAACACGATGGTGTTCGTCAGGTCAGCCGGCGACGCGGCGAGATCCGTCGTGAGCACGCTCGTTTCGAAATCGGCTGCGAGCGCGCTGTTGGCGCTGAAGTGCCCGGCGAGGAAGATGGCATCGTAGCGAGGGCCGAACAAGAGCTTCTGGCGCAGGTCGGCGGCAGTCCACGCCGCAGGATCGTCGGGTGAGATGTTGTTCGGTGCAATGAGCGTATCCGACGTGGCGCCGGTTCCCGCGTTGAGCTCGGTTCGTACCGCGTCCGCGGCGTCTGCCAGGAAGTCGTATCCGGTGACGAGCGCCTTGTGCGGCACGACGACGCCGTTCGCCGCGGTGTAGGCGTCGAGCAGTCCGGCGATCTCGGCGGGGCTTTCGACGAGGCGCCCGACGGCGAGTCCCGGAACCGGGAAGCTCGTCGTCGACACCGAGATCTCCTGGTTGGAGCCGTACGCGTCCTGTCCCAGGACGAAATCGCGACGCAGGCTCGCCTCGGAGGCCGAGGTGCTCAGGACCGGCGGGAAATAGCCGGATTCCGGCCCGAGCAGGCTTTGATCGGGATAGCGGAAGAACGGAATGACATCGTCGTTGCCGGCGATCACGACGTACCGCAACGGGTTGTTCGTGCGATACGAATCGATGATCGACTTTATTTCGCGCGCCACGAGGTTCTTGGCGTACGGGCACGTCGAATTGCTCACCGCTTGCGCTTTGAGCGACGCGACGCGCGCATCCTGGTTGACATCGATCAGGACGCCGCCGATGTCCGGCCGCGCGATGAACGCATTGAGCTTGGTCCGCAGCGTCGTGCCGCCTGCCAGCGGCGCGTCGAGCGCGACCTTGGCCGAATCCGTGACGACGATCGTCTGGACGTTCGCTCCATCCGCTGCCGCGCGCGTGAGCGGTGCCAAAGGCGTAACACCGGTGCACGTCGTCGGGCCCTTGGCGACCCCGATGGCGAACGGAGCAGCCGTCGAATACGCGCCGCTGCGTCCGACGACGCGAACGTAGAAGTCGCCGGTTTCGTTCCACGTGTCGACCACGACGTTCTCGTCGCCCGTCCCGGCCGTCGCCGAAACGCCGAGAAGGCTGCGCGTCTGCGCGCTGGAGAATGCCTTCAGGATCTCGTCGGGGCTGAATACCGACGGAGAGAACACCGACGGCGAGAACACGCTCGGGCTGAACACCGACGGCGAAAAGACGCTCGGGCTGAACACCGACGGCGAGAACACGCTCGGGCTGAACACCGACGGCGAGAACACCGACGGCGAGAACACGCTCGGGCTGAATACCGAAGGCGTGTAGGCGTCGGGGCTGAACACGGACGGCGAGAACACCGACGGCGAGAACACGCTCGGACTGAAGACGGACGGCGCGTATTCCGCGCTCAGCTTGATCAGGTCCGGCGTTCCGTTGAACTGGCTCAGGAAAGCCTGGCCGATGTCCTTGAAGACGGCGAGATCGTAGTCGGCGGGCAAGCCGGAGAGCGTGACCTGAATGCGCTGGCCCGGCGTGACCGTGAACCTGTACCACCGCGCCTTGCCCGGTGCATCGATGTAGTCGTTGACGGAGACGCTGTCCCCGAGGATCGGCAGCGCCCTCGGCCAGATGTCGTTTGCGGCGGAGCTGACCAGGCAGTTCGTCGTGCCCAACGGCGGCGCAACCAACGTGATGTTGACGAACGTTCCCGGCGCGATGCCGGCAACGGGGCCGGCGACGAAGTATCCCTGCGTATCGACGCTGAATGGGACGCCGGTCGCGAACAGGCTCGTCGCGCTGCACGACGTGCCCGCGCCGATGTCCGATGTGAACGGCGGCAGCAGCGGAATGGCCGTATCGACGCGTCCTACGAAGAGGACGTGTGACGAGTCTTGCTGGATCGCACCGAGCAGAACCGGCCCGGTGACCTGCGTGATCTGGACGTTGTCGAGCGCCGCACCCGCGAAGCCGCCGGCGAACGCGGTCATGTCGCTCACGAAATTGATCGTTTCGGACGTCCCTGTCGCGACGAAGGTGAACGTCTCGGTGAGCCAGCCCATGTCCGTCGACGTGTGGCCCGTCGTGTCGAACAGGTAGTTGTGCGTGGTGCCGGCTACCGTGACCGCCAGCGGTTTGATCGGCGGGTTGCCGGACACCGGTCCGGGATTTCCCGCGAGGCTGAACGTCACGCGGTAGGTGGCACCCGGGACGGTATCGAACGTTTGCTGCACGCCGCCGATCTTGGCCGGGCTGACGCTTCCGAGCAGATCGAGGCTGTAGTGGCCGTCCGAGGCCTGCGTGTTGGTGCCGACGGGACAGTCGCCGTCCCAGTCGACGTCACCGACGCTTACGACCCAGCCGGGGATCACCGTGCTTCCGGCCGTGATGCCGAACTGGAAGCAATTCGGTGACGTCGGACCGCCGGTTTCGAAGCTGCCGTTCTGGAAGGGTGCTGCGACGGCTACGCCGGCGAAAGCAATAAGCCACGCCGCGAACACTGTGCGCTTCATGGGACCCCCCTGCGTGTGCCGGCAACCGCCGCTCGAACAATCAGCCGTTGCGGTCGTTCACTTCGTTGGCAACCACGGTGCGCCGCTTCGTTGGCGGCGGATTATCGGCGGCCAGCGTGGCACAAGTCATTGGCGACCGCAATACGGATTCACGAATAGTGTTGTCGAATATTCGCCACGGTGTTTGCGCCGGTAGCCTACAAAGGCCGGAGTTGATCGCGTCGAGGTCGCGGTGTCGGGTGGCTCACGCGCGACTACGCAAGCCTCTTCGAGAGTGTCGTCCGCGGTGCGCCGAGCCGGGTCGATGACCGGCGCATGCCGCTGGCGATCGTCAGGTTTCTGGAATGGAGCAACCGGGCGGGCTGTTAACCCGCGAGCGATGCCGCGTGGCGAGTCGAGGCTCGCGCATGCGGCTACGCCGGCTTCCACCGCCGCCGAAAGCCAGGCTCCCGGGCACCTGACCGCCTTCGAGATGCCGACCATTTATCGCTCATTGTGGAGGACTTGCCATGAAGAGAACTGCCCTCGTCGCCGCTATCGCGTTCGCCGCATCCGGCATCACGACCACTGCTGTGGCCCACGACACGTTCAAGGCGCGTCTGAGCGGTGACCAGGAAGCGCCTCCCGTCGGGCCGGTCGTGACGGACACCACCGGCCGCGTCGAGGTGCAGTTGAGCAAGGATCAGCAGTCGGCCGAGTTCACGCTGCGCGTGGACGAAGGCGTTCGCGTGACGCAGGCGCACTTCCATTGCGGTCCGGCGGGCGTCAATGGCCCGATCATCATCTTTCTCGCGGGGTTTCATCCCAACGGCTGGGATGTCGACGGCAAGTGGGTGAGCAACACCACCATCACGAACGCGAACATCGTGAACACCGCCTGCGGCACGACGCTCGCGGAGATCTTCGAGCAAGTCCGTGCGGGCAACGTCTACGCGAACGTGCACTCGGTGGACCATCCGGCAGGCGTCGCACGCGGCCAGCTCGAGCCGGCGGGGAAGTAAGCGTCACGCTCTCCCGTCGTCCCCGCGAAAGCGGGGACCCAGTGTCGTACCGTGCGCGCATCTCGAATTGCGCACGCCCTGATCGAGCAAGGGATTTGGCGATGCTGCTGCCAATCCTTTGCGTGTCCGTCCTGCGCTTCCATCAACCAAAAACGCCCGGAGCGCTTGGCGTCTGCGGGCGTTCGTGGGCGGCTCGACGCTTCGTGCGTCGATCGAGCGACTTCGATCAGAAGCCGACCGCGTGCCCGTCCTCGCGGAAGTTCGAGCCCGCGCGATAGAACCCCTTGATCGGCTGCGCGGGACAATTGGGATTGTGCGCGGCGGCCGGCGTCTGGCAGGCACGCCCGGGCCCTCCGCTCGCCTGCGGCGCGTTCGGATCCGGCGTGAACATGATGCCCTCGTAGCCGCCGGCGATGCCACCGTCGGCCGGGCTCACGTCGTGGCCCATTGCAGCCAGTGGCGCGCCAACGAGGTCGAACAGGTTCGATTCGAGCTGCAGCTTGTTCGTCACCTGGCTGTGCGTGAACCGCGCCATGTCGCCGGCGGCCTGCATGTTGGCGTTGAGATCGAGGATGTTCACGAGCACCTGCATGTTGCCCATCCCCTGCTGGTCGCCGCCGTGCTGCCCGGTGGTCAGCAGCGGCACGCCGTGCCTGGTCACGAACACCGCCGAAAGCGTGTTGTACGGCCGCTTGTGCGGGGCGATGACGTTCGGGCTTTCCGGATTGAGCGTGAACAGGCCCCCGCGGTTGTGCAGGATGAATCCGTAGCCCGGAACGGTCAGGCCCGATCCCCAGCCCGAGAAGTTGCTGTTGATCCACGACCCCATGTTGCCCCAGCGGTCGGCGGTCGTGAGATAGATCGTGTCGCCGCGGTCGAGGTCCTTGGCGGCGAGCGGCGTCGGCGTCGACGCGTGACTCGGGTCCACGTTCGCGCATAGCGACGCTGCGTGCGCCTTGGAGGTGAGCGTCGCGACCGGCACGTTCACCACGTCGGGATCGGCGTTGTAGCCGTACACGTCCTTGTACACGACCTTCTTCGTCTCGATCAGCGCGTGCCAGAACAGCGGGCTCGCGGGCCCGAGGCTCGCGAGCGTCTGCCCCGGATACCAGATGGGCACGCACTGCTCGAGCACGTTCATCTCCTCGACGATCCCCCATGCCTGCGACGGCGCGTACGTCGTGTAGATGCCGTAATCGCCGTGGTAGGTCGTCGACGCAGGCGTCACCCATTCGCCCTTGTAGTTCGCGAGGTCCGCGAGCGTGATCGTCCCGCCGACGGCGTTCGACTTCTCGACGATCGCCTGCGCGATCTCGCCCTTGTAGAACACGTCGCGTCCCTGCTTCTGTATCAGGCGGAACGTGTGCGCGAGGTCGGGATTGCGGAAGATGGTGCCGACCTGCGGACGCTGACCGTTGATGAAATACGTCGCGACCGTATCGGGATCGCGCTGGGTGCAGCAGTTCGCCGCCGACGACGGGACGGGTCCAAGCGCGTTCTTGAGATTCCAGCCGTCCGCGATCTCCTCCGTGATGGGAAAGCCGTTCTCGGCGTAGTCGATGGCGGGCTCGAGCACGTCCTTGAACGTCATCGTGCCGAAGCGATCGAGCACTTCCTGCCAGCCCCACAGCGAGCCGGGGATCGTCACGGTGGTGATGCCGCCGCCCGGCATGCCGGAGCCGGGACCGAAATTGGCCGGGTTCCAGTGATAGCCGAGCGCATTCATGTGCTCGAGCGTCGCGCCGGTCGGCGCGATTCCGCTCGCATTCAGCTGGTAGATCTTGTTCTCCTTGGCGATGTAGATGATCGCGAAGAGATCGCCGGCGAGGCCGACATTGGCCGGGTACGTCACGTTGAGCGCGGCGGCCGCGGCGACTGCCGCGTCGATCGCATTGCCGCCTTTTTGCAGGATCGAAAGCCCTGCCTGCGCCGCCAGCGGCTGCACCGTCGACACCATGCCGTTGCGCGCCATGACTTCCGAGCGCGTCTGGGGAATCCAACCCTCGGAGCGATCGCCGCGGACCGCGTTGCAATACGGCGGCGTCGGCGTTGCGTCGCACATCTGCACGGGCGTCGACTGCGCTGCGACGCCGCCGGCTGCCATGAGCCAGCCGCCGGCTGCCAGCGCACCGAGCGCAATCCGCGCGAACGCTGCGCGCTTCGGCTGGCAGGTTCGATTGTTCATTGCTGATCCTCCTCGATCTTCGGTGGGAACGCTCGATCGTGACTCCGTCGCGTCGGACGAGCGGGACGATCGCGCACGGCTATTTACGCACTTCGCGGCGCGAGCCGGGTTCCCAAAATTGGCGAAAGTATCGGGAAGTTGCGATTATTTTCTTGTTCAATGCGCGTGGGGGGATGCGCATCTGTCGCACCGCGGCCTCGCTTTGAGGCCTGGCCCACGCGTTCGATGTCGCCGCACGTGAGCGCGGTGAGCCGCATGCCGCGCAAGCTCGGGTAAGATCGACGGGAACAGTCGCGTGCCGCCGCCGTCGTACATTGGCGGAGAACGTGCGACCGTGTCCGGCATGAAAAGACATCGCGTGGTGTGGGCAGGGCGCTTCCAACCGGCCGTGTGACGTTCGTCTTCACGGACGTCGTCGGCAGCACGCAGGCGTTCGCGAGGTTCGGTGACGTGTACGTCGCGGCAGCGCGGCGGATGCACGCGCTGATCGCGGCCACGACCGACGCGTTCGGGGGAGCGGTCGTCAGCACCGACGGCGACGGCGCGTTTCTCGCATTTGCGACCGCGCCTTCCGCACTCGACGCAGTGACCGAGATCCAGCGCCGGCTCGAGGCCGAGGCGGGCGAGGCCGCGAAGGAGCCCAACGCGCTCGTGCTTCGCATCCGTGCAGGAGCGCACACCGGACACGCAACCCCGCTCGGCGACGACTACGTCTCGCTCGCAGTCCATCATGCCGCGCGCATCGCAGCGACGGCTCGCGCAGGCCAGCTGATCGTTTCGGAGAGCGTGCAGCACGACCTGCCCGCTCCGCGTGGCGAACGACTCGGCGCATTTCGCCTGAAGGACATCCCCGAGCCCGTGGTGCTCTGGCGAGTGCTCGGCGACAATACCCCGCCGCATGCCGAGCCGGTGCGAAGGACCAACGTGGCCGCTGCCCGCACGTCGTTCCTCGGTCGGGAGCGCGAGCTCGCCACGCTGCGCCGGCTCTTCGAGTCGCCCGGGATCGTGACGATCACCGGCCCGGGCGGCCTCGGCAAGAGTCGACTCGCCAGCGAGCTGGCGTACGCCGACGCCGAACGGTACGCCGGTGGCGCGTGGCTTGCCGAGCTGTCGGCAGTCGACGATCCCGCGCAATTGACCGATGCAGTCGGCTCCGCGCTGGGCATCGAAGCCGGCTCCGCGATCGACGCGCTCGCCCGCGAGCTCGAGCGACGAGGCGACGTGCTGATCGTGCTCGATGGATGCGAGCACCTGATCGACGCCGTCGCGGAGCTGGTCGCCGATCTCGTCGAACGGTGCGATGCCCTGCGCATTCTCGCGACCAGCCGGGAGTCGCTCGAGGTGAATGGCGAGCGCGTGCTTCGGTTGCGCGCCATCGAGAACCCCGAGCGGCTCTTCGCGGAGCGGGCCGCCGCGGTCGGCGTGTCGTTTTCCGATGCCGACGCGCCCGCGGTGTCGCGCATCTGTCGCCAGCTCGACGGACTGCCGCTTGCCATCGAGCTGGCCGCTGCGCGCACGTCCAGCATGCCGATCGTGGAGCTGGCCGAGGCGCTCGGTGCCGGCGAGCTGCGGTTACAGCGGCGCAGCGGTCATCGACACCAGCGCACGCTGCACGATCTCGTCGCCTGGAGCCTGCGTTTGCTCGACCACGCCGAGCGCACGGCGCTCGTCGCGCTGTCGGTGTTTCCCGGGCGATTCGGAGCAGCCGATGCGAGGGAGCTGCTCTGCGCAATACCCGATGCGCGCGCCACGGCGCTGCCGGAGCTGGCCCGGCGCAGCCTCGTGGACCTCGATGGTGATCGCTACCGGCTGCTCGTCACGATCCGCGACGCGGCGCGTCGTGAGCTTGGTGCTCGGCCGGATCTCGACCGGGCGGCGCACCGCTCGCTCGTCCGCTGGGCCCTCGACGGATGCCCGCCCCGCGGCGCTCCGCCGCGCACGGACGAAGACGTGGACACCGTGCGCGGTGTGCACGCCGCCTTGCGCTGGGGCCTCGATGCCGGCTTGACCGGGCTCAGCCCGCTGATGCGCCGGTTGAGGTCCTGGGCGCAGCAGAATGGCGACACGGCGGGCGTTCGCGACCTGGCGCTGCGCGCGCTCGCTCACCCGGCGCCCGTTACCGCCGATGAAGTCGTCCTGCAAAGCGCGGCGATCGAGGTCGTCATGGGCCTCGGCTGGGCGCCTGGCCGCAACGAGCGAATCCTGGCCCGGATTCGCGAGCTGCTCGCGACGGCGCGCGCCACGGGTGATCCCTTCGTGCAATTCGAGGCCGACTCGGTCGCGGCCACCACGCTGTCGAAGTACGGCGACCACGAAGGTGCCATGGCTGCGGCACGGGAAGCATTGGCGCTCACCGAGCGTGAGCCGGCCGTACGGTTCGCGCATGGGATGCAGCTCGGCGACATGGCATTGCTGCACTACGTCGGGGGCGACCTCGATGCCGCAGCCGACTACATGCGACGCGCGATCGACGTACACCGACGCAATGGCGACAACGTGAACGTCGCGGTCAACCAGTGCAACCTTGCCGAGGTCATGCTCGATCGGGGGCAAGCCGACACGGCGGAGGTGGAGCTGCGTTCGGCGCTGCGCGCGGCCGGCGCGGCTCGCACGCTGACGGCGCTGGCCATGGGCCTGCTCGTCGAGGCACTCGCGGCGCAAGGGGCGGTCGGCGAAGCCGTGACGCTGTCGCAGGAGGCTCTGCCAATGCTCATCGAGCTCGCTGAGGGTGACGCGTCGTTGACCGCGCAACGCGATCGGCTGGCCGGCGTGGTGCGCAGCTTGTCGTCTTGATCGTCCGCGAGGGGTCCGCTTGCGACGGCCGCTGACCGGCCGGATTCGGACAGCCGCGGCACAACTGCCAGGAATTGCTCTTCGGGACAATTTCGATCCCCGATCGTCCGATGCAAACTCCCGGAAGGAAGGATCCAGGGGAGAACCTCATGCTGGAGGACGCGATTCGAACGTGGGTCTTGGCGATATCTGTCCTCGCGGTGCATGTGCCGGCCGCGATCTGCCAGACCAGCGTTACCCCCGACGAGGCGCGGGCCATCGCGAAGGAGGCTTACATCTACGGGTACCCGATGGTGGATGGCTATCGAATCATCCACGCCTACGCGGTCGATCCTTCCGGGAAGGAGTTCAAGGCCAGCTGGAACGAGCTCAGCAATGCCGCCCGTGTCTTCACGCCGGAGGACAAGGCGGTTCAGACGCCGAACTCCGACACTCCGTATTCGTTCGTGAGCCTCGATCTGCGTACCGAGCCGATCGTGCTCACGGTTCCGGCGATCGCGAAGAATCGCTATTTCTCGGTGCAGCTGATCGACCTCTACACGCACAATTTTGCTTACATCGGCAGCCGCACCACGGGCAACGACGGCGGAAGCTTCATGATCGCAGGACCGCGCTGGAAAGGTCCCAAGCCTCCGGCATCAAGCAGGTCATCCCTGCGGAAACCGACCTCGTGCTCGCGATCTACCGCACGCAACTATTCAATCCAGGCGACCTGGACAACGTGCGTAACGTGCAGGAGGGATACAAGGTTCGGCCGTTGTCGCAGTTCCTGGGCAAGCGCGCGCCTGTCGCCGCTCCACCAGTCGACTTCGTGAAGCCGCTTACGCCCGAGGAAGAGGTCGACTCGCCGCGATTCTTCGATGTTCTCAACTTCCTGCTGCAGTTCTGTCCGACGAACCCGTCCGAAACGAAGCTCATGGCACAGTTCGCGAAGCTCGGAATCGGAGCCGGCAGGACATTCGATGCGGCGAAGCTGTCTCCCGACGTGCACATGGCGGTCCAGGAGGGCATGAGGGATGCGCTGCGAACCTACGATGATTTCAAGAAGGCCAGGCTCGACACCGGCAAGGTCACGAGCGGTGATCTGTTCGGAACCCGCGCGCATCTCGCGAACAATTATTTGTATCGGATGGCAGCGGCCAAGCTTGGCATCTACGGCAATTCGAAGGACGAGGCCATGTACCCGGTCTACGCGGTCGACGCTGCCGGACAACCGCTGGACGGCTCCAAACACCGTTACCGGGTGACGTTTCCGAAGGGCCAGCTACCTCCGGCCAATGCGTTCTGGTCCCTGACGATGTACGAGCTACCGTCGAGCCTCCTGGTTGCGAATGCGATCAACCGCTACCTGATCAACTCGCCGATGCTCGCGCAGCTCGCGCTCGATCGGGACGGCGCAATCACGCTATACCTGCAACACGATTCCCCGGGCCCGGAGAAGGAGTCGAATTGGCTGCCGGCACCGAACGGCCCATTCATGGCGGTCATGCGTCTCTACTGGCCGAAGGATGCCGCGCTGAAGGGAACGTGGCGGCAGCCGCCGCTGCAAGCGGCTCAGTGAACATCGCGCCGCTTCGAGCGTCGGCTTCGCGACGAACCCTGCGCAACGAGGCGGGTGTTGCGCACCAATTGCTGCCGCTGCGGCGCAGCTGCGGTGCGATTCTTCGCCTCGGTTGGATGGATCCCAGCGGATGCGGCCGCCATGCGTCGTGGACGACGATGAACATCACAGCCGGCGCAACAGACGCATCACTGCTCGGGAATCCCCATCTTCCGCAAACCGGCATACAGGTTCGCTTCGCGCTGCTGCTGATAGAGCGGGTTCGCAAACTCTCTTGGCGCCTTGAAGCGAGCGATCGACATGTTAGGTTCTAACTTGAGCAGCTGCGCCTTCGCAACCTCGGCCTTCGCCATATCGCCTTTCTGGGCGAGTGCCGCCAACAGGAAAAGGTACTTCGGCCAATCCTCCTCGAGGACCAGCGCTTTTTCACAGGCCGCGATCGCCTCGTCGTATTCGCCAAGGTTGAGGTGAGCGCTGCATTGGTACTGGAGATTCGTGGGCACGTCCGGGCTGCGAGGATCCAGTGCGATGGCACGATCCAGAACTGGCAATGCCTCTGCAGGCCGGCCCGTCAGAAGCAGCAGCCATCCCTGGTAGCCGACGCTGCGGTTGTGATACGGGTCGATGCGAAGCGCTTCGGCATTGGCCTCCAATGCGCTCTGCCATTGCCCTTGCAGCAACAGCGCGTACGAGCGCATCTGCCATGAGCGAGGATCGTCGCGACCGAGCGCGATGGCACGTTTGGACAGGTCGTTCAGCTCCCGCACCGTTTGCTCGGGAGGGTCCGCCTCCATTTCGATCTCATCTGCGCCAGTCCAATAAAGGCCCAGGACAGCTTCAAGAGAATTGGGGTCCTGCCGAAGGGCTTCCTGGTAGAGCTTGTGCGCGGCGAGGACCCCCTTGGGGCTTGGATCCTGGTCCCGTAATCGATCGGCATGGAGCACGGTCTCCATTGCGCTCGCGCCCGGCATCGGCAGGCGCGCGACACGTTTCTCCTCGGCGTCGTAAAGCGAGCCCCGCAAACGGTTCGACACTTGGGCAACCAGCTCGCTCTTGTCCGCGTCCCCGGAGGACGTTGGCGCAGCCAGCCGGCCACTCCAGACCGTCGTACCCGTCGCCGTCTCGATCAGGCGCGCCATGACGGCATCGGCGTCCTTCTGTCGGCTTACCTCGCCCTCGATGACGTAGCGAACGTTGAGATCGCGTCCGACTGCCCGGGGATCGGTCGGCTTGCCGTGGTACTTCGCCACGACGAGACCATGCGACACCACCGGCGCGCGCCGTGCGCGCTCGATTCCCGCCGTAACGCCTTGCGTGAGCCGCTCGGCCAGCTGCTCGTCGTCGGCGCTGTTCGACGCCGGCGTGAAAGGCATGACCGCCACCGACAGCGGTGGAGGACCGGCAGTGGCCGCGGGGTTCTTCGGGTGGATCAACCCATGCCAGATGGCAACGGCAGCGACGGCAACCACCACGGCGGCGCCCGCAGACCAGCCCCAGCGTGCGACCCGCGTGAAGCCGAAAGATCCGCGTTCGACGGCTCGCTGCGCCTTGACTGTCGCTGCCGTCGCATCGTCGAGAATCCGGTAGACCTCGACGGGCCGTGCGATGTTCTTGACCTGTTGCGCGCCAAGCTCCTCGAAGGCGAAGCCCAGCTTGTCCAGCACCTGGTCGCGCACGACCTTGCTTACGAAGATCCGGCCAGGCTCGGCGAGCGCCTGCAGTCGGGCGGCGACGTTGACGCCGTCGCCGTAGATGTCATCGCCGTCGATGATGATGTCGCCGACGTTGATTCCGACGCGAAACTCGATCCGCCGATCGGCGGCCACGTTTGCGTTGCGTTCGGCCATGCCGCGCTGCACGTCGACCGCGCAGCGCACGGCCTCGACGACGCTTGGAAACTCGAGCAGCAGGCCGTCGCCGGTCGTCTTGACGATCCGGCCTTCATACTCTGCAATCTTCGGATCGATCAGGTCGCGCCGATGCGCTTTCAACGTGGCGAGCGTGACGCTCTCGTCCTCCTCCATGAGGCGGGAGTAGCCCGCCACATCGGCTGAGACGATCGCCGCAAGTCGACGTCGATCCCTTGCCATCCGCTCCCCTCGGCCAGCGCAGGGTGTCGGAGACTATAGGCCGGACACCATCGGTCTGCAAATTGGCCGGCACTGTCCAGATCGGTGAATTGCTGTCATCGGCTGCGGCCGTTAAGATTGCGCGACGCCGATGTCCCTTGATCGACTGCCTGTGCCACAGGCAGTGCCCAATCGATCGAGTCTCTTCCCCGAGGAGATTGCGATGGCGCACACACAAACCAGTGCACATACGGCGGCCGGCCCCGCCGCGCCGCGGGATGGCGTGCTGGTACGCATTGCCATCGCCTTCACCGCGTGGGCGGAACGCTGGTTCCCGGATGCGTTCATCTTCGTCGCTATCGCCGTGGTGGTGGTGGCGCTCGCGGCGTTGGCCAATGGCGCCTCGACGGCCGCGGTCAGCCAGTCGTTCGGCAACGGCTTCTGGAGCCTGATCACCTTCACGATGCAGATGGCCTTCGTCGCCATCGGCGGCTACGTCGTCGCCACCTCTGCACCGGCGGCGCGACTCATCCACCGCCTCGCGCACTTGCCCGCCAGCGGGCGCGCTGCGGTCGGGCTCGTGGCGACGGTCAGCATCCTGGCTTCGCTGCTCAATTGGGGTCTCAGCCTGATCTTCGGTGGCCTGCTGGTGCGGGCTCTCGGTGAACGGCCCGAGCTGAAGATGGACTACCGCGCGGCGGCCGCTGCTGCGTACCTCGGGCTCGGCGCCACCTGGGCGATGGGACTGTCCTCCTCGGCCGCCCAGCTGCAGGCAAATCCTGCGAGCTTGCCCAAGTCGCTGCTGCCGATCACCGGCGTGATTCCCTTTTCCGAAACGATCTTCCTGTGGCAGTCGATCGTCGTCACGGTCGTCCTGCTGGTCATTTCGGTCGCCATTGCGATCTGGTCCGCACCCGGTCCGGATACCGCGGTGACCGCGGAATCCATGGGAATAGACCTTGCACGCGAAGACCAGATCGCCGTGCCGGGGCCCAAGCAACCGGGCGAGTGGCTGGAGCACTCGCCGGTGCTCACCGTGATCCTGGCGCTGCTTGCAGCCGGATGGGTCGTCTACGAGTTCTCGCGCCAGAGCTGGATGATCGCGATCTCGAATCTCAATACGTACAACTTCATCTTCATCATGCTGGGCTTGCTGCTCCATTGGCGGCCCAAGCGGTTCCTCGTGTCGGTTGCGAAGTCGGTGCCGGCGACCGCGGGCGTGCTCATCCAGTTTCCCTTTTACGGCGCGATTGCGGCCATCCTGACGCAGGCGAAGAACGCCGCGGGCCTGACCGTATCGGACCAGATTGCGCATGCGTTCGTGAACATCTCGACCCAGCATCTGTATCCGCTGGTCATCGGTGTGTACTCCGCAATCCTGGGATTCTTCATTCCCTCGGGCGGCGGCAAATGGCTGCTGGAAGCGCCTTACGTCATGCAGGCCGCCAACGACCTGCAGGTGCATCTCGGCTGGGCGGTGCAGGTTTACAACGCCGCCGAGGCGCTGCCCAATCTCATCAACCCGTTCTGGATGCTGCCGCTGCTCGGGGTGCTGGGGCTGCGCGCGCGCGACATCGTGGGATTCACGTTCCTCCAGTTGCTCGTTCACCTGCCGGTGGTTCTCTTCCTGCTTTGGGCGTTGGCCTATACGCTGCAATACCATCCCCCGGTCGTGCCATGAGTCGCAGGACCAACCGAATGGAGGAGCCGCGCGCGGCGCCAACGACCCGTAGCGCTTCCTCCGACGACGTCAACAACCGGCTCATCCACAGCCGCGCGGTCGAGGCGGTCATCTGGGGTATGCCGGCGGTGAATTACGACCTCATGCTCCAGGAGATGCTGCGCAAGACGCACGCGAAGCAGAATGAGATCGTCTATTGGTCGAAGCCCGTCGACTGGAGGAACCAGACCCTCACGCCCAATCCGGACGCGCTGTACCTCATGATCTTCTTCGACACCAAGGACGCGGGCCCGATCGTGATCGACGTTCCGCCGGCCGATGGCGGTTCGTTCGCCGCCAACATCGACACCGTCTGGCAGATGCCGCTGGAGGACGCCGGGCCCTACGGTGCCGACAAGGGCGCCGGCGGCAAGTACCTGATCCTGCCGCCGGGCTACAAGGAGAAAGCGCCCGACGGATACATCGTGGTGCCATCCGATACGTTCGCGGGCTATGCGCTGTTCCGCTCGAACCTGGCGAGCCACGGCGACGCCGACGTCGCCAAGGCTGCGACCTACGCGAAGCGGCTCGAGGTCTATCCGCTCTCGGTCGCGGCGAATCCTCCGGAGACGAAGTTCACCGACGCGAACGACGTTCTCTTCGACTCGACCATTCCGTACGACCTTCGGTTCTTCCAGTCGCTGGACCGCATCGTTCAGAGCGAACCGTGGCAGACGCGTGACAAAGCGATGATCGATCAGCTGAAATCAATCAGTATCGAGAAGGGCAAGACGTTCGCTCCCGATGCCGCAATGACCGCCATCCTGAACAGCGCGGCGGCGGAGGCGAGGGATGTGCTCGATCGCAACTACGACGCCGGCTTCCCGCCGTTCTTCGCGACCGCGCGCTGGGCCATTCCGGCGTTCCCGGCTCTGGTCCAGGCGGGGTCCTCGGGATACGCCGAGACCGACAGCTATCCCGTCGACGTCCGCGCGCTTACCTACTCCATCGGTTACATCGGCATCAAGCGCCTGGGCACTGCCCAGACCTACCTCATCGAGAGCAAGGACAAGGATGGCCAGGCGTTCGCGGGCAGCAAGATCTATCGCCTGCACGTGCCGCCGAAGGTGCCGGTCGAGCTCTATTGGTCGGTCACCGCCTATGACCGCGAGACGCATGCACTGATCAAGAACATGCCGCGTGCGAGCCGCGCTTCGAACGCGGCCGAAGTGCGACAGAACGCAGACGGCTCGGTCGACATCTACTTCGGTCCGAAGGCGCCGGCGGGAAAGGAGTCGAACTGGGTGCCGACCGATCCGCAGCGCGGCTTCGAGCTGCTGTTCCGCGTCTATGGGCCGAAGAAGGAATTCTTCGACAAGGTCTGGGTGCTTCCCGACGTCGAGGAAATGAAATGAGTCGTGCTCGCGATACCACCACACAGCGGACGTTGCCCGACACTTCACGCGGCGCTGGCCCAAATCTGGCTTGAGAACGGCGGTCCCTTCTGCGGATTTCTCGTCCGCAGGCTCAGGTCATGACCTCGTTCGCTGCAGCGCACCGACCAAGCACTTGGTGAAGGGCGCGCTCAACTTTTTCGCGTCGATGGGAATATTTCCGATCGCGTCTCGGTAATGCGGTCTGAGGTGCCGGTTGCCGGCCCGGCAGTGGCGATCGGTGCGCGCGTCCGTCAGGCGCGCACGCTTGCGTGCGCCCCGCGCGCGAAAGGCGAATCGCGATGTCGCTCCAAGCCATTGATCCGCGCGTTGGTCTCGCAGTCGGACCGCATACGCCGCCCGGCGCAATGGAGCGCCTCGACTCGGCGATCGGATCGCCGGATCGTCTGCTCGTACGCCGCGGAGCTCCGGCCGCATCTGGCGGGGTGCCGTACACCGGTGCCACGAATGCGAGCGGACGCGCTCGCGTCGGAACGCACGGTCCCTTCGTCGATTCGGTCGGTCAATCGATCTGGGTCGACGAGTTCGACGTGTTGTCGTTCGTCGCCATCCAGCGCAGCGGCGCCGCCGAAGCCTTCCTGTACATCCTGATCCCGCCCGGCGTCGTCCTCACCGACGCGATCGCGCTGGAGCCGGGCAGTGTGTGGATTCCCGCGGGTACGCTGGCCGCAGGCGCGCCGACATCGGCGTTTGTCGGATTGCGCATCAAGAGCGGCAACGTGTCGTTCGGCTCGGTGCTCGACGTAAGCCGCTCACCGATCGTCGTCCCGCCCGACGCTACCGTGACGCTCGAACTCGAGCACGACGTACCGCCCGCGCCGACCGGAGCCGGTCCGGGTGAAGACGCGCGCCAGGCGCACGTACGCGTCCCGCTCCATGCGACCTTCGCGTTCACGCCCGCGGGTGCGACGCTGACTGCGCTCGATGAGGCCGCGCTGCAGGTCTTCGGAACGACGGCGTCGCTGCAGCCCGACGCAACCACGGCGACGTTCGATCAGCTGTTGGGCCGGATCGCGGTCATCATGCAACCCGATCGCGATCGCTTCGCGATCTCCGATTGCCGATCGACGCTCGTCACCCTGTCGGGCAGTGCGCCCATGGTCTCGGCGTCGTGGTCGCTGCCGATTACGATCGCCCCGTCCAACACGCTGGGAAGCGCTGCGGGGGCGGGCGGCGTCGCGTTCGCGTTCGGTCCGGGGCTCGTGATGACGTGGCTCGGGCATGCGACCCCCACCACGTGCAACGCGGGCGAGCTGGTGGTCGAGCCGGGAACGATCGCGCTCGTCGACGTCAGCGCCTTCACCGCCGACGTGGCGCTCGACATCGCGCTGTGGAATCACGCCGCGCCTCGCGCGCATGGTGCGCTCGCGATACGCTTTCCGCATCGCTTCGGCTTCGCGTTCGTCGTCGATGCGACAGGCAACGAAACGTTGGGAATCGTCACGTCGTGCACCGCCAACCTCGATCGACCCCTCACGGTGAACGGAGCGCGTCTGCCGCTTTCCTCGCCGTCGGCGCTCGTGGTGTTCGGGCAGAACCCGCTCGGCCCGTATCTCTATGTGTCGTTCGGAATGTTCAGGGGCTTCGAGGGCGCACTCGCGTTCGCGATCAAGAACCTCGTTCTCGAGACCAACCTGCCCGACGAATTCGTCCTCTTCGCCGCATATGTCGCCGGCGCGTGCCCGCTCGGTTCGCTCGCGGTGCAGTTCAGGCTGCACTTCGGCGTGCCGATCCTTCCCGATCCGTACGTGACCAGCGGGCCGTTAGACCCGGACGCGAGCCCCGGCAGCGGGCCGCCCGGCGCGCTCACGATGTTCGTGAGCTGGCTCGTCGATGCGGTGCCGGTGATCGACGTTGCGTTGCCCTCGACCGCGTCGGCGATCGCGGCCCCGTCGCGCGCATTGCCGGCCGCCGTCGAGAGCGACGTCGTGCTTGCGTCCGATCATGGCCGCGCAGCGCGGGCTTCGCTCCCCGCGCC
Source organism: Casimicrobiaceae bacterium (assembly GCA_036406955.1). Classification (GTDB taxonomy): domain Bacteria; phylum Pseudomonadota; class Gammaproteobacteria; order Burkholderiales; family Casimicrobiaceae; genus VBCG01. The sequence goes on along the minus strand of DASXAF010000144.1, from coordinate 3,515 downwards.
GCCCGATGCCTCGACTGGCGGCATCGCGCTCGTCGACGTCTCGACGAACGTCTCGCAATTCGGCGTCGCTTTCGGCGGCACGCCCCAGCACGAAACGACGACGTCGATTGCCGACCTCTTCCTGCAGACGCAAGGCAGTGACCTGTACGTGATGACGTTGCCGGTCGTGCAGTGGGAGCCGGTGCTGTCGCCCGACGATTCGGTTTTTCCAAGCCCGCTGTCGTTCGACGACTGCGGCAATGCCACGTCGTTCGTGGCCGATAGCGTCGAGCTCGTGCCAATCGCGCCGCGACCTGCGATCGACGCGCTGGTCGAGCGGTACAACCGCGCGAACGGCCCGGCCGAGGTCGACGTGCGCTTCACCCTGCCGTTCGGGATCGTCGCGTACGCGCGACTGGCTCGCTCGACGACGCCGAACTTGCTGAGTCCGATGCTGCTCGGGGTCGCTCCGTCGTTCACATCGGCGCAACTCGTTGGCGGAGACCAGCTCAGTCTGCGCGCGCCCGGCTCGTGGCTCGATCCCGGTGATCGGGAAGCGTCGCCGACCTTCGCCGGCTTCGCGATGCAGCTCCACAATGCGCGGCTCAACGGGTCGCCGGTGACGCAGACGGTCCTCACGCCGATCGACGAGACGTTCAACGCGAACTTCGGCCCGTCGGCGCCGTCACCTCGCGTGCCGCTGACGCGCATCGACGTCTCGGGTTTCGGCGCGAGCACCTTCAGTGACTGGCGGAATCCCGACGACACTGCGGCGGCGATCTCGAAGGTGCGCTTCGACGTGCTGGTCGGGCGCACGTCGCTCGAGGTCGTTCAGGTCTACAGCCTGCTCTATCCGTACGCGGTGCGCGTCGTGCGAACGATCACGATCGAGCGCCAGAACGGTGCGTCGGTCGTACGGCACGACAGCGGATGGCAGGCGCTCAGCGATGGCGCGTACCGCTATCCGAAACCCGACCTCGTCACGCATCCGGGCGTCGTGCCCGGCGCGCGCGACGTCGTCAATATTCGCGATACCGGCCAACGCATCACGACCAGCGACTCCAGCGAGCTCATGGCGGTGCGCTTCGACTGCCGGCTCACGATGGAAAACGTAACGCGTGGCGCAGGCGAGCGCGGCATCGACGCGCGCGACCAGCTCGGCTACGTGCAGTTGAGCGATCCGCCCGGCAACGGACAGCTCGCGCGCGCGCAGTACGCCGAGCTGCTCGCCGCGGCAGGTCCGTTGGGGGGCGCGGTCGACTGCGAGATCGACATCGGCGCGAGCGGGCAGCGGATGCGCGTGCTTCGTGTCGGCATCGCGGCCACGCAGGGCACGTCGGGTCCCGAGTTCGCGATGGCCGCGTGGGGAAGCCCGATACTGCCGGCCGGCGGACAATGGTCGTTCCTGCGCGAGGCCAGTGCTGGCGATGTGCCACAGCCCGTCGATCGAGACCTGGGCGTCCCGCTCGTGAGAGCCGGCCCGCCCGGGACCCAATCGACGGCGCCCTGGCGCTTCGCCGACCCCGCAGATGTGCTGCTGCCCGACAACCCGGCCGCCGACTACGGCATCATCCACGTGACCGGAACGCAGCGCACGCTCTTCCCGCGCCCGAAGATCGAAGCGGCCAGCACTGCGATCACCAGCACGCGAGCGCCACTGTTCGCCGATCCGTTCCTGATGGGCACCGCCGTCGGCTTCTTCCCTCGCGCCGACTTCGCGCTGTCCTTCCCGGATTCGAGTTATGCGCTGCGCATTCTTCCGGGAACGCATCTGCGCCTCGAGCGCGCCGCAGCGTCGTTCACGCTACCGTCTCCCGAGCGCGTGCTGCACGACTCGCAGGCCGTGCGCACCCGCGTGGTCTATGGCGACGAAAACGGCCACGGCTCGCTGGTGTCGATCGCAATCGATACCAGCGCGGACACGACATGGTCGATCGAGATGACGAACGTCAGCTTCGTCAGCGGCAGTGCGTCGCTGGGCGAAGTCACGCGTGTCGTGTCGCGTCTCGCTGCGTCATCGAAGCAGACGAGCGCGTATCCCGATGCGCGGCTGGCTTTCGGGCCTTGCCTGAAGCCGGTCCAGCACGCAGTCACGTTCCTGGAGCACTTTGGCGTGATGCCGCCGCTGTCGGTCGCGCTGACCAACAAGGCATCGCACAAGGAATCGCTGAAGGTCAATGGCGAGTTCGACTTCGCGAAGTGGATCGGGCTCGTCACCGATCCCGGAGTGAAGGAGCTGCTCGAGACGTTCATCGCCGACGCCGACTTCAAGTTCACGCTCGCTCAGACCCCGGATTCGTCCGATGTCGAGTACGAGTTCGAGCTCGTGGTGAAGATCCCGATATTCGCGGGGGCCTCGGAACCGGTCAAGCCCGTGGCGATCGGCATTGCCGCGGTCACGATCAAGGAGGTCAGCGACTTCGGCGAGGTCTATGCGGTGAAGATCGGCGTGGGGATCGGAGTGGACTTCGAGCTCGGCCCGTTCGACGCGCTTGCCTACTATGCGCAGACCGCGACCCTGGTCCGCAACAAGGACGTCTTCGGACTCGTCGCGGCCGTGATCATCAAGGGCAACGTGGACCTCGAGTTGCTCGAGATCGACGTCAGCGCCGAAGGCGCCATGGCGCTCTTGAGCATCGACTGCAACCGCGGTGCCGACACCACGCTCTGGGGCGTCGCGCAATTGACGTTCGCGCTCGACGTGACGGTGTGCTGGGTGGTCGACATCGACTTCGAGGAGAAGATCGAGTGGGACAGCAACTTCGATGGCGGCGTCTGTCCGCTGCCCGACGTCGTGTAGGAGGGCCGGCATGACCACGCGTCTGTCGATGCTCACCTACGCGCAGCGCTGGGACGGCGCCGCGCTGCACCTGCGCGTGCTTCTGATCCCGCGCGGCAGTCCCCTGGAGCCGTTGAGCCCGGGCGAACCCGCCTTCGCCGATGCCAGGTTCGTGTTCGACGTGCACGTGGTCGCGGGGCTCGACTCGCTGCCGGTGTCCGGCGGTTCTGGCGGAACGGTCATCGGCATGCCGGAGATCATCGGAGCGCGGGCGCTCTTCGAATCGCTCGCGAAGACGTACCCGATCGACCCTGCTCCGCCTCCGGCCAATCCGCGACGCGCGGGAACGCGGATCCGCAAGCACCTGCCCTCCACGTATCTCGACGCGGTCTCGTACGCGTCGCCGCGCTCGCCGTACGTCTCGTCCGACGACACGTATTCCTGCGCGCTGAACGCACCGCCGCCCAAGCCATATGTGAAGCTGCCGCCGCCGAATCCGGTGATACCCTGGGGCAAGGTAGTGGCTTTCCTGTTGCGTCGGCAGATTCTGGCCGAGGCCGCAGGACTGGTGCGCGTGGTCGACGTGGAGGTCGATCCGCGCCTGTTGGTCGCAGGCGGCTTCGTCCATACGACGTTGAGCCCGTCGGGCGACGGCGCGGGACTGCTTGGATCGCCCGATGCGCTGAAGGTGTATGCGGCCCGGCTACCCGCGATGACTGCGGCGCGCGGGCTTTTCACGCCGGTGCTCTTCCCGGTC
>DASXAF010000143.1:0-3256 GCA_036406955.1 Casimicrobiaceae bacterium | reverse complement strand
GCGCCGGGTGGCGTGGGCTGGACGTACGCCGATCTGAACGCGCATGCCAATCGCATCGCGCATGTGCTGGTCGAAGAGCTCGGCGTGGTGCCCGGCAATCGCGTGCTGCTGCGCGGGCCCAACTCGCCGTCGATGGCGGCGTGCTGGCTGGCGGTGATGAAGGCGGGCGCCATCGTCGTCGCGACGATGCCGCTCCTGCGGGCGCGCGAGATCACGGCCATCGCGAACAAGGCCGAGATCTCCCACGCGCTGTGCGACCGACGCCTCGCGGCCGAGCTCGAAGCCGCGCGCGCCGGCTGCGCGACGCTGCGCACCATCGCGTGGTTCGACACCGATGCGCCGGACGGGCTCGACGCGCTCGCGCGACGCAAGCCGGCCTCGTTCGAAGATGTGCCCACATCGGCCGAGGACACCGCGCTGATCGCGTTCACGTCGGGAACCACGGGGCGGCCCAAGGGCACGATGCACTTCCATCGCGACATCGTCGTGTCGTGCGATTGCTGGCCGAAGCACGTGCTGCGCGCGCATCCCGACGACGTCTTCACCGGCACTCCGCCGCTGGCGTTCACGTTCGGATTGGGCGGCCTGCTCGTGTTCCCGATGCGCATCGGCGCCGCGACGCTGCTGCTCGAAAAGGTCTCGCCGGATGCGCTGCTGCCGGCCGTCGCGGAGCACGGCGCCACCGTGCTCTTCACCGCGCCGACGTCGTATCGTGCGATGAGCGGCCTCGCGTCGCAGCACGATCTGCGGCGCCTGCGCAAGTGCGTCTCCGCCGGCGAAGCGCTGCCGGCGGCGACGCGCGCGGCCTGGAAGGATGCGACCGGCATCGAGATCATCGACGGCATCGGCGCGACCGAGATGTTCCACATCTTCATCTCGCACGACGAGGCGAGCGCACGCCCCGGTGCGACCGGCACGCCGGTCCCCGGCTATACGGCGTGCGTGATGGACGACGAGGGACGTCAGCTTCCCGCGGGAACCGAGGGACGCCTGGCCGTGAAGGGGCCGACGGGCTGTCGCTATCTCGCGGACGACCGCCAGACGCAGTACGTGCAGAACGGCTGGAACTTTCCGGGCGACGCGTATCACCGCGACGAGGACGGTTACTTCGTCTACCACGCGCGCACCGACGACATCATCGTCACGGCGGGCTACAAGGTCGCCGGTCCGGAGGTCGAGGGCGCGCTGCTGCTCCATCCCGCGGTGGCCGAATGTGGCGTCGTCGCGGCGCCCGACGCCGACCGCGGGTCGGTGGTCAAGGCGTACGTGGTGCTCAAGCCCGGCAACGTGCCGGATGCCGAGACCACGCGCACGCTGCAGGACTTCGTCAAGCAGACCATCGCGCCCTACAAGTATCCACGCGCGATCGAGTATCTCGACCGCCTGCCGCGCACCGAGACCGGCAAGCTGCAGCGCTTTCAGCTCCGCAACATGGCTTGCGAGGCCGCCCGATGAAAACGCTGCAGCCGCCGGGATGGGCGCTCCCCAAGGGTTATGCGAACGGCGTCGAAGCGCGCGGGCGCACGGTATTCGTCGCCGGCCAGATCGGCTGGGATGCGCAGCAGAAGCTCGTCGCGCACGGCTTCGTCGAGCAGGCCGCGCAGGCGCTGCAGAACGTGGTTGCCGTGCTGCGAGAAGCCGGCGCAGGGCCGGAGCACGTGGTGCGCCTCACCTGGTACGTCGTCGACAAGCGCGAATACGTGGCGAGCCTTGCGAGGCTCGGCGAGCGCTATCGCGCGATCATGGGCCGTCACTACCCGGCGATGAGCGCCGTGCAGGTGTCCGCGCTGATCGAGGACGGCGCGCGCGTGGAGATCGAGGCGACGGCGGTGGTGCCGGACGCCGCGTAAGCCCTCGACCCCCGCAGCGGCGGCCCCGGGCGATAATTGGCGCGCCGCCGCGCGCCCGCCGGAGTCCCCATGAACGCCCCCGATCGTCCCGTCGCGACCAAGCCATCGTTCAAATGGGACGACCCGCTGCTCCTCGACGAGCAGTTGACCGAAGAAGAGCGCATGGTGCGCGACGCGGCGCACGCGTACGCCCAGGAGCGCCTGCTGCCCCGCGTGCGCGACGCGTTTCGCAACGAGACCGTCGATCCGACGATCTTTCCGGAGATGGGCCGCCTCGGGCTGCTCGGCTCGACGATTCCCCAGGAATACGGCGGCGCGGGCCTGAGCTACGTGTGCTATGGGCTCATCGCGCGCGAGATCGAGCGCGTCGACTCGGGTTATCGCTCGATGATGAGCGTGCAGAGCTCGCTGGTGATGTTCCCGATCCACAGCTTCGGCAGCGATGCGCAGCGGCACCGCTACCTGCCGAAGCTCGCGACCGGCGAGTGGATCGGCTGCTTCGGATTGACCGAGCCCAACCACGGCTCCGACCCCGGCTCGATGGAGACGCGCGCACGCAGCGCCGGCAACGGCTATCGCCTGTCGGGCGCGAAGACGTGGATCTCCAATTCGCCCATCGCCGACGTGTTCGTGGTCTGGGCGAAGGACGACGGGGGAGTGATTCGCGGCTTCATCCTGGAGAAAGGCATGAAGGGCCTGTCCGCGCCGAAGATCGAAGGCAAGTTCTCGCTGCGGGCTTCGGTGACGGGCGAGATCGTCATGGACGAGGTCGAGGTGCCTTCCGAGAACGTGCTGCCCAACGTGCAAGGGCTCAAAGGGCCGATGGCCTGCCTCAACAGCGCGCGCTACGGCATCGCGTGGGGCGCGCTCGGCGCGGCGGAATATTGCTGGCACGCCGCGCGGCAGTACGTGCTCGATCGCAAGCAGTTCGGCAAGCCGCTCGCGGCCAACCAGCTCGTGCAGAAGAAGCTCGCCGACATGCAGACTGAGATCACGCTCGGATTGCAGTCGTGCCTGCGGCTGGGCCGGCTGAAGGACGAAGGCAGGGCCGCGCCGGAGATCACCTCGATCCTCAAGCGCAACAGCTGCGGCAAGGCGCTGGAGATCGCGCGCATGGCCCGCGACATGCACGGCGGCAACGGCATCGTCGACGAGTTCAACGTGATCCGCCACGTGCTGAACCTCGAGACCGTGAACACGTACGAGGGCACGCACGACATCCACGCGCTGATCCTCGGTCGCGCGCAAACCGGCATCTCGGCGTTCTGACCATGAAGCTCTACGACTATTTCCGCTCGTCGGCCGCGTATCGCGTGCGCATCGCGCTGAACCTCAAGAACGTGTCGCCCGACGAGCGCACGTCGGTGCACCTGCGCATGGGCAACCAGCGCGCCCAGGACTATCTG
>DASXAF010000142.1:0-14855 GCA_036406955.1 Casimicrobiaceae bacterium | reverse complement strand
GGAGCGCGCTGTCGCTCACCGACGTGCGCGTGCTCTACGAGCTCGCGCATCGCAAGGCGCCGACCGCCGCCGAGCTCGCGCGCGACCTCGACCTGGACACCGGCTACCTGAGCCGCATCCTGCAGTCGTTCGAGCGCTCGGGATGGATCCGCCGCACGCCGGCCGAAGACGACGCGCGCGCCGCGCACCTCGCGCTCACCGCGGCAGGGCGCAAGGCGTTCGCGCCGCTCGACCGCGAATCGCACGACCAGATCGCGCAGATGCTCGCATCGCTGTCGGATCGCGACGCTGCGGTGGTCGTCGACGGCATGGCGCTGATCGAGAGGCTTTTGCAGCCGACCGCGACCGCGCAGCCCGAAACGGTCGTGCTGCGGCCGCACCGCGCCGGCGACATCGGATGGATCGTCGAGCGCCATGGCGCGCTCTACGCCCGGGAGTACGCCTGGGACCCGACCTTCGAGGCGCTTGTCGCCGAGATCGGCGCGAAATTCCTGCGCGATTTCGATCCGCGGCGCGAGCGCTGCTGGATCGCCGAGCGCAACGGCGAGCGCGTGGGATGCGTGATGGTGGTCGGGCGTTCGCCACGCGTGGCGCAGCTGCGGCTGCTGCTGGTCGAGCCCGCAGCGCGCGGGCTCGGCGTCGGCCAACGCCTGGTCGACGAGTGCATCGCGTTCGCGCGCAGCGCCGGCTATCGTCGCATCATGCTCTGGACCAACGGCGGGCTGGACGCCGCACGCCGCATCTACGAGTCACGCGGATTCAGGCTCGTGAAAGAGGAGCCGCATCACAGCTTCGGGCACGACCTCGTGGGACAGACGTTCGAGCGAAGCTTGCTGCCGCGCTAGAATCGCCCTGCCATCCGAGGAGATCCCCATGCCGCTGTCCATGTACCAGCTGACCGTTCCCGTGTTCGTGAGGGCCCTGCGCAACCTGCGCGGCATCGTCGAGAAAGGGGCCGCGTATTCGTCGGCCCGCAAGCTCGAGGACAGCGTGCTGCTCGGCGCGCGTCTGTATCCCGACATGCTGCCCTTCACGTTCCAGATCCAGGTCGCGACCGACATGGCCAAGGGCGGCGCGGCGCGCCTCGCCGGCCAGGAGCCGCCCAAGTACGAGGACAACGAGACGACGTTCGCGCAGCTCATCGACCGCGTCGACCGTACCATCGCGTACATCGAGTCGCTCGACCGCAAGGCCTTCGACGGCGCGGAGGAGCGCACCATCGTGCGCCCGGTGCGCGGACAGCCGCACACGTTCACCGGCCTGTCCTATGTGCAGCAGACCGTGCTGCCGAACCTCTACTTCCACAGCGCGATCGCCTACGGGCTCCTCCGCCACAGCGGCGTGGAGCTCGGCAAGTTCGACTACCTCGGCCAGATGGAGTGACGCCGACTCAGTGGGCGCGTTGCGACACGATCCACGCGTACGCGTCGCCGCGCCGCTCGAGCGGGAAGCGCTTCACTTCGAGCGGTGTCAGCAGCCGCAGCACGTCGGGCAGCGGCTCGAGCCACGGATTGTCGGTGAGGAGCGCGATGCGGTCGACCTTCGGCAGGTGCTGGCGCACGAAGCGCAGCTGCGCCGCGATGGCGTCCCAGTCGTCGAACCCCGGCAGATGGTCGAGCTCGAGCAGCAGGCCGCGAAGCTTCCCGTGGTCCTCGATGTAGTCGTTCAACGTCAGCGACAGCGACGTGAAGTCGTGCGCCTCGAGCGGCCCGCGGGGCCGCAGCTCGACGATGCCGGTCTGCGAATTGAGATGGTAGGCAAGCATGGCAATCCCGCGCGATCGACATTTCGATCCGCGCCGCACGCGGTTGGTTCCGCAGCGCCGCACGGGCGATGCTGACCGAAGCCGACTGGCAGGCCCTCGCCGCCGCGGCCCGCGACGCCAGCACGCGCGCGTATTGCCCCTACAGCCGATTCGCGGTCGGCGCCGCCGTACGAACGGTCGACGGACGCGTCTTCACCGGCTGCAACGTCGAGAACGCGTCGTTCGGGCTGACGATCTGCGCCGAGCGGAACGCGATCTTCCAGGCCGTTGCCGCGGGTGCGCGCCACGTCGTTGCCGTCGCGCTCTACACGCCGACGCCGCAACCGTCGACGCCGTGCGGCGCCTGCCGGCAGGTGATGGCGCAATTCGGTGCACCAGAAATCCGCTGCGACGGCGATGGCGGAACCGTTCGCTACACGCTCGACGCGCTGCTGCCCAGTCGATTTCGGCTGGACCCGTAGCGATCAGCCGAGGTTCGGCGCCAGCCTGCGCCGCGCGTCATCGACCCCGATCCCGGCCCGCCGGGCGAAATCCTCGAGCTGATCCTGCCCGATGCGCCCGACCGCGAAATAGCGCGACTCGGGATGCGCGAGATAGAAGCCCGACACCGACGCGGCGGGCCACATCGCATAGCTGTCCGTGACCGACATGCCGAGCCGGTCGGCCTGCACCAACTCGAACAACGGCGCTTTCACCGCATGATCCGGGCAGGCGGGATAGCCGGGCGCCGGCCGGATGCCGCGGTACTCCTCGCGGATGAGCGCCGCGTTGTCGAGCGCTTCGTCGGGCGCATAGCCCCAGAGCTCGTGCCGCACGGCCCGATGCAGCCATTCCGCGAACGCTTCGGCCAGGCGATCGCCGAGCGCCTGCACCATCAGCGCGGAGTAGTCGTCGTTCTTCGCCTTGAACTCGGCGACCTTCTGCTCGACGCCGATGCCCGCCGTCACGGCGAACGCGCCGACGTAGTCGCGCATGCCTTCCGGCGCCACGAAATCCGACAGGCAGTAGTTCGGCTTGCCCGGCGGACGCTCGTTCTGCTGGCGCAGGTTGTGCCAGACGAGCGCCGGCGTCGCGCGCGTCTCGTCCGACCACAGCACGATGTCGTCGCCGCGCGCATTCGCCGGCCAGATGCCGGCGACGCCGTTCGCGGTGAGCCAGCGTCCTTCCACGATGCGTGCGAGCATCGCCTGGCCTTCCGCGTGAAGATTGCGCGCCACCTCGCCGACCACAGGGTCGTCGAGGATGGCCGGAAAGGCACCTGCCAGCTCCCACGCCTGGAAGAACGGACCCCAATCGATGAAGCGCGCGATCTCGGCGAGATCGGCATTGCGAAACGGACGCGGGCCGAGGAAGGACGGAGCCGGCGGCGCGTAAGCGCTCCAGTCCACATGAAAGCCGTTGGCGCGCGCCGCAGCCAGCGAGACGAGCTTCGGCCCGCTCTTGCCCGCGTGCTGCGCGCGAATCCGCTCGTAGTCGGCGGCGACCTCCTTCACGTACCCGGCGCGCTGCTCCTCGGACAGTAGGCTCGTCGTGACGCCGACCGCACGCGACGCGTCGGGCACGTAGACGGTCGGCCCGTTGCGATAGTTGGGCGCGATCTTCACGGCCGTGTGCACGCGCGACGTGGTCGCGCCGCCGATCAGGAGCGGCAGCGAGAAGCCTTCGCGCTGCATCTCCGAGGCGACGTGGGCCATTTCCTCGAGCGACGGCGTGATGAGGCCGGACAATCCGACTGCGTCCGCGCTAAGCTCCCGCGCGGTCGCCAGGATCTTCTGCGCCGGCACCATGACCCCGAGGTCGATCACCTCGAAGTTGTTGCACTGGAGCACGACGCCGACGATGTTCTTGCCGATGTCGTGGACGTCGCCCTTCACGGTGGCGACGACGATGCGGCCCTTGCTGCGCGCCCCGCTGCCCGACGCCGCCTTGTCGGCTTCGATGAAAGGCACCAGATGCGCGACCGCCTGCTTCATCACGCGCGCGCTCTTGACCACCTGCGGCAGGAACATCTTCCCCGCGCCGAAGAGATCGCCGACGACGTTCATGCCGTCCATGAGCGGGCCTTCGATCACCTCGATCGGGCGCCCGCCGCGCGCGGCAACCGCGAGCCGCGCCTCCTCGGTGTCCGGCACGATGAAATTCGTGATGCCCTTCACCAGCGCGTGCGAGAGGCGCTGCTCGACCGGCGCGTCGCGCCAGGCGAGGTCTTCCTCGACCTTGCGTCCCTGCGCCTTGTACGACTCGGCGAACGTCACCAGCCGCTCGGTTGCGTCGGGGCGGCGATTGAGCACCGCATCCTCGACGCGCTCGCGCAGCTGCGCGTCGAGCTGGTCGTATACGCCGAGCTGCCCCGCGTTGACGATGCCCATCGTGAGGCCCGCGCGAATCGCGTGGTACAGGAACACGGTGTGAATCGCCTCGCGGATCGGGTCGTTGCCGCGGAAGCTGAACGACACGTTGGAGATGCCGCCCGACACCTTGGCGTGCGGCAGGTTGTCGCGGATCCATTCCGTGGTGCGAATGAAGTCGACCGCGTAGTTCGCGTGCTCCTCGATCCCCGTGGCGATGGCGAACACGTTCGGGTCGATCACGATGTCCTCCGGCGCGAACCCGATGCGGCCGGTCAGCAGGTCGTACGCGCGCCTTGCGATGGCGATGCGTCGCTCGTACGAGTCCGCCTGCCCCTGCTCGTCGAAGCACATGACCACCGCCGCCGCGCCGTAGCGCTTCACCAGGCGCGCCTGGCGAAGAAACTCCTGCTCGCCCTCCTTGAGCGAAACGGAGTTGACGATCGGCCTGCCCTGCACGCAGCGCAACCCGGCCTCGATCACGTCCCACTTCGACGAGTCGATCATCACGGGGACGCGCGCGATGTCCGGCTCGCTGGCGACGAGGTTGAGGAAGCGCACCATCGCGGCGCGCGAGTCGAGCATCGCCTCGTCCATGTTGACGTCGACGATCTGCGCGCCGTTCTGGACCTGCTGGCGCGCGACCTCGACGGCACCGGCGAAGTCGCCGGCGAGGATCAGGCGTGCGAACGCCTTGGATCCCGTGACGTTGGTGCGCTCGCCGACGTTGACGAACAGCGTCTCGTCGCCGATGTTGAGCGGCTCGAGGCCGGCGAGGCGAAGCGGGCGCGCCGCCAGACGCGTCATTCCGCCATCGCCGCGGACGCGCGCGCGTCGGCGGCGACGGGCTCCACGCGGCGCGGCGGCAGGTCGCGCACCGCGGCGGCGACGGCGCGAATGTGCTCGGGCGTGGTGCCGCAGCAGCCGCCGACGATGTTCACGAAGCCGCTGGCGGCAAACTCGCCCAGCAGACGCGATGTCTGGTCGGGGCGCTCGTCGTAGCCGGTCTCGGACATGGGGTTCGGCAACCCCGCGTTCGGATAGCACGACACGAACGTGTCGACCACGCGCGCGAGCTCCTCGATGTACGGTCGCATCAGCGCGGCGCCGAGCGCGCAGTTGAGCCCCACCGCGAGCGGGTGCACGTGACGCACCGAGTTCCAGAACGCTTCCGGCGTCTGGCCCGAGAGCGTGCGGCCCGATGCGTCGGTGATCGTGCCCGACACGACGATCGGCAGGCGCGCGCCGCGATCGTCGAAGGTCGATTCGATCGCGAACAGCGCGGCCTTGGCGTTCAGCGTGTCGAATATCGTCTCGACGAGCAGGATGTCGGCACCGCCGTCGATCAATCCTTCGGCCGCTTCGCGATACGCCTCGACCAGCGCATCGAAGGTGATGTTGCGCGCCCCCGGATCGTTGACGTCGGGCGAGATCGATGCGGTGCGGTTCGTCGGCCCCAGCGCACCCGCGACGAAGCGCGGCTTGCCGGGCGTTCGCGCGCTCCAGCGGTCGGCACATTCGCGCGCGATGCGCGCGGCGGCTTCGTTCATGGCGCGCGCCTGGGCTTCCATCCTGTAATCGGCCTGCGCCACGCGCGTCGCGCTGAACGTGTTGGTCTCGATGATGTCCGCGCCGGCCTCGAGATACCCGTCGTGGATCGCTCGCACGACGTCGGGCTTGGTCACGGACAATAGATCGTTGTCGCCGCGGAGCTCGTGCGGATGATCGTGGAATGCGCCGCGGAAGTCGCGTTCGTCGAGGCGACACTGCTGGATCATCGTGCCCATCGCACCGTCGAGCACGAGGATGCGCCGACGCAGAAGGGCGGTGATCTCGGCGGTGCGGTCGGGTTGCATCGGCGGTCTTGCAATCGGCGCGGCGGAGTCGCAAATTCTAGCATCGAGCATTTTGACGAGACCCTTCACCCGCCGTGGTCGGGGCACCACTGCGAGGCTCCTTTCCCGTTTGCGGGAGAGGGTTGGGTGAGGGAGAGAGGCGGGAATATCGATATGAAGCATCTCAAGCCGCGCGACGCATACGAATTCCTCCAGAAGCACCCGCAGGCCGTGCTGGTCGACTGCCGCAGCGAGATCGAATACCTGTTCGTCGGCCATCCGAAGGGCGCGAATCACGTCTCGTGGAACGACGGCCCGGACTGGGACGTCAATCCGCATTTCGTCGGCCAGGTGAAGAAGGTCGCGAGCATGAACCGCCCGGTCGTGCTCATCTGCCGCAGCGGGCAGCGCTCGATCGCGGCCGGTCTCGAGCTCGAGAAGGCCGGCTTCGAGGAGGTCTACAACGTCCTCGAAGGCTTCGAGGGACCCCTCGACGAGGACCATCATCGCGGCACGGTCGGCGGCTGGCGGCGCGAGGGCCTGCCCTGGGAACAGACGTAGCGCTCGTGGCGACGCGGGGTGCCCTGGGCGCGCTGTTCTACGACGCGGAGCGTCCGCCCGTCCGGGACGCCGAGCTGCGCTGGTACGTACAGCATCTGCCGCGCGACCGCGGCAACGTGCTCGAGGTCATGTGCGGCTCCGGCCGTCTGCTGCTGCCGCTGCTGCGCGCCGGCTATGCGATGCACGGCCTCGACGCGTCGCAGGCGCTGCTCGACGCGTGTGCCGCGCGCGTCTCGGCCGCTCATCTTCACGCCACGCTGGTGCACCAGGAGATGCATGCGGTCAACCTGCCGTTTCGCTATACGGCCGCGTTCGTCGCCGGCGGAGCGTTCCAGCGTCTCGTCGACCCGGTCGCCGCGCGCAATGCGCTCGCGCGCCTGCGCGCGCATCTCGTGCCGCCGGGTGTCCTGCTGCTCGATCTGTCGGTGCCGTCGACGCGCGCTCAGCGGCTCGGCGCAGCGCTCGTGGAGGTGCGCACCGCGCGGCTGTCGGACGGCACGCGCATCGCGCTCCGCTCGGAGACGACCACGCACGCGGAGGAGCGCATCGCGCGCACGCACAACCGCTATGTGCATCGGCGCGGCGCGGCGCGCCTCGCCGAGGAAACGGAGTCGGCGGCGTTCACGTGGTATCCGCCGGAGGAGATCGCGGGGCTCGTCGCCGACAGCGGGTTCGACAGCGTGGAGATCGGCGCAGCGCCCTGCGAGGTCGAAGGCGTGGAGGCCTACGCGATCATTGCGCGCGTGTAGAGCGTCGCCCGCTCCCGGGCTGCCGCTTCCGCTCGAGCCGCCTGCGCCACCCGGGAATCCGCTACAGCGTCAACTCCATGTACAGCGTGCCGTCCAGCGGATTGTCGTAGTACGCAGCGCAGGGACGAAAGCCGAGCTCGGCGTAGAGCCTGCGCGCGGCGTCCATTTGCGCGAGCGTGTCGAGCTTGATCGCGCGATAGCCGGCGCTGCGCGCGTGCGCGATCGCCGTCTCGGTGAGGCGGCGTCCCAGGCCGCCGCTGCGCGCATGGCGCTGGACGTAGAGTCGCTTGAGCTCGGCCACGTCGATCCCGTGCCGATCCGCATGCGGTAACGGGCGCACCGCCACGCAACCGCAGGGTGCGTCGAGCGGCCCGGCGAGCCACAACCCGCCGTGCGGCGGCGCATACGCGCCGGGAAGCGCGGCGAGCTCCTCGTCGAATGCCTGGAAGCACAGCGACACGCCGAGCGTCGCCGCGTACTCCTCGAACAGCGCCCGCGCCTGCCGGATCTCGGCCGGCGTCGAAGCGACGCGAATCAGGTCGTCGGACACGTGCCGATCCGAAGGTCGCTGCCCGCGTACTGCGTCTGCAGCTCCTTCATCCGTGCGACGACCGGAGCCTGCGGGTCGCGCACGACGAGCATCGTCTGCCCGAGCGACTGGCTGCGCGGCTCGACGCGCGCATTCGCGACACCCTGGCCGCTCAGCGCGTCGGCGCGCGTGCGCGCCGCCTGCTCCGTGCGGAACACGCCCAGCGAGACGGCGTAGCGCCCGCCCCCGGCATCCACGACCGAGACGTCGCCGATGCCCTGCTGCTTCAGCTCCGCCGCGCGGCGATCGGCCGCCGCGCGGGTCGCGAAGGGTGCGAGGTAGACCCAGTACGTGCCATCCACGTCCACGCGACGCTGCGTGAGCAGACGGCCGAGCTGCAGGCTGTCGAGGTCGGCGAGCGCGCGCGACTTGTCGGCTTCGTTGAACGGTCCCCATTCGACGCACACGTCGGCGAGCGACGCCACCTTCGACGGACCGAGCGCCGCGACCTGCTGCGGCGTGAGGATCGACACCTTGTCGGGCCGTACCTGCTCGTTCAGCCGCACGGCCTCGCCCGAGCCGAAGCTGTCGAGCTTGGTGTACGCGAACAGCGTGAGGTTGGCGAGCAGCAACAGCAGGACGACGGTGCGCATCGTGCGGGGCGATCTCCCTGGCATGGCGCCGCGTCGCGGCGCAGGCGTTCTATGCTTCTGCCGCGAGCAGCAGGACGCCTTCGAGCACGAGATTATCCACGACCTCCAGCGGGCCGGACACGTACGGCGCCACCTCGTGCGCGGCGCCGCCGGAGAGGAAGACGGGCACGGGCGCCTCCTCGTAGCGCACCTTCAGGCGCAGCAGCTCGATGGCGCCGCAGATGGCGTGGATCGCGCCCGCATAGATGGCGTCGGACGTCGAGGTGGGGAAGTGTGCATAGGTGCCGAGCGGCACCTTGAGCGCCGCCGTCTTCTCGGAGAGCGCGTCGATCATGAGCCGGATGCCGGGAAGGATGAGGCCGCCCTGGAAGACGCCGTCGACGTCCAGCGCGTCGATGGTCACGGCGGTTCCGGCATTGACGACGATGCACGCCGTCGTCTCGCCGGGGTCGTCGAGGGCACGCCGACGGGCGGCGATGAGCGAAGCCCACCGGTCGGGCCCGAGCTGCGCCGGCTTGTCGTAGCGATTGGTGACACCGCACGCCGATTTCGTCGCGTAGAGCCATTCCATCGGCAACCGCCAGCGCGTGAGCTGGCCTTCCACGCGCACGCGCGCCGCCTCGCCGGCGACGTTGACGCCGATCGCGCGCACGGGACGCGGCAGGTTCTGCCAGTCGCGCAGCGCGAGCGTTCCGATTTCCTGGTTGGGCAGCGCGCCCTGCACGAGCCACCCGCGCGGATCGTGCAACGCCCATTTCATGCGGCTGTTGCCGATGTCGATGACGAGGATCACGGCTCAGGACCTGTCATTCCCGCGAAAGCGGGAATCCAGTGTCTCTACGACACTGGGTCCCTGCTTGCGCAGGGACGACGGCAGACATGCGACCCCGCGTCAGGCCCGTCGCATCGAGATCTCGCCAGCCAGGAAGCGCGCGCGACGCGGACCGTCGGCGAGGACGAGCGCGCCCGTGCTGTCGACACCCGCGACGGTGCCCTTCACGCTGGCGCCGTCGGGCAGCAGCAGGCGCACCTGCTTGCCCTGGTAGGCGTGGCGGCGCTGCCATTCGGCGGCGAACGGCGCGAAGCCGTGCTCGCCGTAGGTCGCGAGCGTCTCCGCGAGCTCGGCGACGAGGCGCGCGAGCAGGCGATTGCGGTCGATCGGTGGCGCGCCCCGGCCCGCGACCGCGGTGAGGTCGCTGATCGGCTGCGCGATGTCGCGCTTCATGCTCGCGGGCAGGCGCACGTTCAGGCCGACGCCGACGACCACCGTCGACGGGCCCAGCGAGTCGCCATTGAGCTCGACGAGGATGCCGCCGACCTTCAGGTGCCGGTAGATGAGGTCGTTGGGCCACTTGAGCTCGACGCCGTCGAGACCTTCCGCTTCCAGCGCGCGGATCACCGCGACGCCGACGGCGAGCGACAGGCCGGCGAGATAGCCCGCGCCGTGCTCGTAGCGCCAGCCGAGGGAGAACGTGAGGCTGCCACCCGCGACGGCCGTCCAGATGCGGCCGCGGCGGCCGCGGCCGGCGGTTTGCCATTCGGCGGCGAGCAGCGCGCCATGAATGTCGCGGCGGCTCGCGCGGCGCAGGAGCTCCGAGGACGTCGAATCGACCTGATCGAGCACTTCGACCGACAAGGACGGCCGCGTGGGAATCAGCGGAATCTGCGCGGCCGGCAGCGCGAGATCGTCGTCGTTGGCGGCCGGCAGCAGCGGTGCCTTGGCGTCGCCGGGCAGCACGTCGACGTCGATGTCGCGCAGCGCCTCGCGCAGCGATTCGGCTTCCAGGAAGTCGGGCGTGGCGAGCAGGCGGTAGCCCCGCCCGCGCACGCGTTCGAGGGCCAGTCCCGCCGTTTCGGCCTGCTTGAGGAGCTGCGACACGCGCGCACGCGTGAGACCCACGGAAGCAGCCAGGTCCTCCCCGGAGTGGAAGGCCCCGTCGGAAAGCTGGCGCAAGAGGGAGAAACTAAGAGGAGTAAGCACTAACCATCAACTCCTGGCAAGCTTTGAATTGTAGCGGATCGCGCCCGTCATTGCACCATTTTTTGCAGTGCAACGTCCGACACAACGCCCATTGGATGTGCGGGCGTTCAATGCGTTCGCAAGGTGGTGGAAAAAATTTCCGTATCGCGTGCAATACCCCTCACCCTGACCTCTCCCCGAGGGGGAGAGGGGACCAAGCCGCGGCATCGAGGGAATCCCTCTCCCGCCCCGCGGGAGAGGGACTAGGGTGGGTCCTCTCAAACAACACCGCGCCGCATCTGATCCAGCTCGATCGACTCGAACAGCGCCCGGAAATTGCCTTCGCCGAAGCCCTCGTTCCCCTTGCGCTGGATGATCTCGAAGAAGATGGGCCCGATCAGGGTGCGGGTGAAGATCTGCAGGAGCATCTCGTCCTTGGCGGGTGCCCCGTCGATCAGGATGCGGTTGCGGCGCAGGCGGTCGGTATCCTCCTTGTGACCCGGCAGGCGCGTCGGCAACGCCTCGTAGTACGTGTCCGGCGTGTCCTGGAACGCGACCTCGTCGCGCCGCAGCGACTCGACCGTGTCGTAGATGTTCGCCGTGCCGAGCGCGACGTGCTGGATCCCTTCGCCGCGATAGTCGACGAGGTATTCCTGGATCTGGCTCTTGTCGTCGGCGCTCTCGTTGATCGGGATGCGGATCTTGCCGTCGGGGCTGGTCATCGCCTTGCTGCGCAGCCCCGTCACCTTGCCTTCGATGTCGAAGTAGCGGATCTCTCGGAAGTTGAACAGGCGCTCGTAGAAATTGGCCCATTCGCCCATGCGCCCCCGGTGCACGTTGTGGGTGAGGTGGTCGACGTAGGTCAGGCCCGCGCCGCGCGGATGCTGGTCCACGCCCGGCAGCGGCACGAAGTCGACGTCGTAGATCGACACGCCGGTGCCGTTGCCGGGATAGCGATCGACCAGGTAGATGAGCGAGTCGCCGATGCCCTTGATCGCGGGAATGTTGAGCTCCATCGGGCCCGGATGCGCCTCGACGCCCCAGGCGCCGTTCTCCACGCACCGGGCGTACGCATGCGCGGCGTCCTTCACGCGAAACGCAATCGCGCAAATGCTCGGTCCGTGCACGCGCGCGAACGACTGCGCGAAGCTGTGAGGCTCGGCGTTGACGATGAAGTTGATCCCGCCCTGCCGGTAGAGCAGGACGTTCTTGGAGCGATGGCGCGCGACGGCGGTGAAGCACATGCTCTCGAACAGGCGACCGAGCGCGGCCGGATCCGGCGCGGCGTACTCGATGAACTCGAACCCGT
This sequence comes from Casimicrobiaceae bacterium, assembly GCA_036406955.1. Lineage (GTDB taxonomy): Bacteria > Pseudomonadota > Gammaproteobacteria > Burkholderiales > Casimicrobiaceae > VBCG01. The sequence continues at coordinate 3,146 of DASXAF010000142.1, read as the reverse complement.
CGGTACCGAGCGGGTTGTCCCAGAGGTCCGATGCCTTGGCAGTGGCCACGTCGTGCGCTCTCGAATCGGGATGGTCCTTCATGCTACGCCGGTGAGCCCTGGCACGCCGGCGTGTCTCGGCCCGGCGGGTCCTCACGCACCCGTCGACTGCCGGAACGCTTCGACGATCTCCCGCTCCCGCTCGGCAGACAGCACGTTCTTCCACGCGCCGGCGTTGGCGCGCGCCGCAAGCCACGCGGCGGTATCGGCGATGGTGGAGGTGAGCGGCCGCGGCGCGAGGCCGGCACGCGCCGCGCGGCCGCAATCGAACGACAGGAAGCCGCCGCTGTCGGGATCGTTGGCCGGTATCCACAGCGGCAGCCCGACCCACGGCGCGATGCCGCGCGCGAGCAGCGTCGCATCGTCGATCCACACCGGCGTCGGTCCCACCGGCGAGCCGCCGCTGCGCAGCGCATCGACCAGGTCGCGCATGCTCCAGTAGCCGTTGCCGCTGCACGCGTTGAACGTCCCTTCGCGGTCGCCTTCGAGCAGCGCGAGCATCCACGCCGCGAGATCGCGGGCGTCGATGAGCTGGATGGGACGCTCCGGCGGGGACGGCACGATCGCTTCGCTGCCGCGGTTGCCGAGCAGCGCGGGCTGGCGGAAGCGCGCGACCCAATAGCCGAAACGGTCGGTGCTGTCGTGCGGCCCGACGATCAGCCCGGGGCGCACGATGGTCGTGTGCAGTCCGAAGCGCGCACGCACCTCCGTTTCGCATGCTGCCTTGAGCGCACCGTAGTAGGTCAGCACGTCCTCGGTCCCAGGATCCTCGAGCCGCGCGACCTCGGCGTGCTCGTCGAGGCCCGGCCGGTCGCTCTTCGCGTACACGGACAGCGATGACACGAACAGATAGCGGCCGACGCGACCCTTCAGCAGATCCGCGCTCGCGGCGACCACGCGCGGCACGTAGCCCGACGTGTCGAGCACCGCGTCCCATTCGCCGCTGGTGAGCGCGACGAGCCCGGCGTCGTGGAACGGATCGCGGTCGCCGACGCGCGCGTCGACACGCGCGCCCCACGGCACCGGCGTGCGGCCGCGCGTGAACACGCTGATCGCATGGCCGTTCGCCAGCGCCGCGTCGACGAAATGGCGGCCGAGGAAGCGCGTGCCGCCGAGCACGAGGATCTTCACAGTGCGCGCATCCGCTCGACGAGCCTTTCGTGCAGGCGCGCATCGCCGCACGCGAGCACGTCGCCGCCGTCGTGGCAGGGCTCGCCGGTCCAGCTGGTCACCACGCCGCCGGCCGCCTCGATCAGCGGAATCAGCGACTGGATGTCGTAGGCCTGCAGGCCCGTCTCGATGACGACGTCGACCAGGCCCATCGAGAGCTGCGTGTAGCAGTAGCAATCGCCGCCGTAGCGCACGAGGCGCGCGCCCTCGGTCGCGAGCGCGTACGCCGCGCGCTGTCGTGGCGAAACGAAGAGGCGCGGATCGGTGGTCGCGATCATCGCGTCCTCGACGCGCTCGCATGTCCGCGTGCGCAACGCATGCCGCGATTCGCCGCGTCGCCACTGCGCTTCGCCGCCGGCGACGCCGACGAAGGTCTCGCCCACGAACGGTTGATGCGACACGCCGACGACGGGACGCGTGCCGTCGTTCAGCGCGATGAGCGTGGCCCAGTGCAATTGGCCGAGGATGAAGCTGCGCGTGCCGTCGATGGGATCGATCACCCAGGTCCACGGCTCCCGCCCCGGCTGGAAGCCGTGCTCCTCGCCGCGTATGCCGTGACCGGGGTAGCGCTCCGCGATCGCGCGCCGGATGGCGGATTCCGCCGCACGGTCCGCTTCGGTCACGGGATCGTAGCCACGCGCGCCGCCCTTGTCGTCGACCGTGATGCGCGTGCGAAAGTGCGGCAGGATCGCCGCGCCCGCCGCCTGCGCCGCGGCGCAGGCGAATTCGACGTAGGCGTCGAAGTCGCGCATCAACGTCGAACGATGTTCACGCCGGCGAGCTTCTCCTGCGCCTCGACCAGCGACGGCACGTACTTGTCGCCGAAGCCCAGCGCGTTCGCCGTCACGAGGCTCTGGTGCACCGCCTCGCCCACGAGCGACGGCAGCATCATCGACTCCGTGAAATGCGTGTAGTAGCGCAGGTCCTTCGCCGCGTTGGACAGCGTGAACTTGAGTCCCGACAGGTCGCCGCCCTCGAGGATCCTGCCGACGATCGCCTGGAACAGGCCCGAGTTCACCGCGCCCGCCGAGATCACCTCGTGCAGCTTGCGCAGGGACAGTCCCGACTTCGCCGCCGCAGCGCACGCCTCCGCGGTCGCCGTGCAGATCGCCTGCGCGATGAAATTGTTGATGAGCTTGAGGATGTGGCCGTGACCCGGCGGGCCGGCATGGATGACGTTCTCGCAGAAGGCGCGGAGCACCGGCTCGAGCGCCGCGAACGTCGCGTCGTCGGCGCCGACCATGATGTTGAGCCGCCCCGCCTCGGCTTCCACCGGCGTGCGGGCGAGGGGCGCGTCGACGAACCTGACGCCCTTGTGCGCGAGCAGCTCGCGCATGCGCGCCGTCGTCGCCGGCTCGCTCGTCGACGTGTCGACGATGGTGAGCCCGGCGTGCGCGCCGTTGGCCAGACCGTCGGCGCCGAACACGACCTCCTCCACCTGCGGCGCCCCCGTCACGCACAGGAACACGATGTCGGCGTCGCGCGCGAGCTCGGCGTACGAGCGCGTTTCGCGCGCGCCCGCCGCGAGGAGGTCCTCGGCCGGCTTGCGGTTGCGATGCACACGAAGCGTCAGCGGGTAGCCCTTGGCGACGAGGTTCTTCGCGATGCCGTGGCCCATCAGGCCGATGCCCACGAAGCCGATGCGGGGTTTGTCCATCATGGAAGCTCCGGTTGGTTGCTCACTCGCTCATTCGACGGTCAACGGATCGCTCGGCTGGAGCCGCGCGCGGCGCCGCTCGTGCAGCGTGATGAGCAGCCCGGAGAGCCCGATCACCGCCATGCCCGCCAGCGTGGAGCTGCCGGGAAACTCAGCGTACACGACCCAGCCGACAAGCGTAGCCCATACCAGCTGCATGTAGGTGAACGGTGTCAGCGCCGAGGCCGCCGCGTGGCGAAACGCGAGGATGAACAGAAAATGGCCGAGCGTGCCGAACAGG
>DASXAF010000141.1:0-13497 GCA_036406955.1 Casimicrobiaceae bacterium | reverse complement strand
ACCGAGAACGTCATGACGACCGCGATGATCGGCGTGAGCAACGGCAGCGTGACGTGGCGGAACTGCTGCCACGGCGTCGCCCCGTCGAGGCTGGCCGCCTCGTAGTAGGACGGCGAGATCGTCTGCAGGCCCGCGAGCAGCGTGATGGCCACGAACGGCACGCCCCGCCAGATGTTCGCCGCGATCGTCGAGAAGCGCGCGTTCCAGGGATCGCCGAGGAAGTCGATGTACTGGTGGATGAGCCCCATGCGCTCGAGCGCCCAGCTCAGGATCGAGAATTGCGAGTCGTAGATCCACCAGAAGGCGATCGCCGACAGCGCGGTGGGCACGATGAACGGCAGCAGCACGATCGCGCGGAAGATCGACTTGAACGGCAGGTGCTGGTTGAGCAGAAGCGCGAGCCACAGCCCGAGGCCGAACTTGATGACGCTCGCGATTACCGTGTAGAAGATCGTGTTGAAGAGCGCGAGGCGCGTGACGTCGTCGTGCCAGAGGAAATCGAAGTTCTCCAGGCCGATCCACTCGCCCGGCCGCCCGACCTTCGCGTCGGTGAACCCGAGCCAGGTGCCGAGCCCGAGCGGATAGGTGAGGAACAGCAGCAGCACGGCGGCCGCCGGCAGCATGAACAGCACGCCGAGCGCGTTGCGGTTGTCCTGCAGGCGCGCGAAAAAGCCGGGCGCCGGACGCGTCACCGCTTGCGACGGCTGTGCAACGGAGGGTGTGGACATCTGAGTGAGCCGAGGCCCCTTCACCCTGCCCTCTCCCCAGGGGGAGAGGGTGCCCGAGAGGGCGGGTGAGGGCCGCGGCGTGCGCGCTATCGCATCAAACCTTGTAGTACCGCTCCGCCCGCTTCTGCGCGCGCTCGGCCGCTTCCTTCGGCGACTTCGACCCGGACGCCGCTTCCGCGACCATGTTCACGACGATGAAGTCCGCCAGCGCGCCGGCCGATGCATAACCCATCTTGCCCGCGTAGCCGGACGGCAGCATGTTCTTCATCGAGTCGCGGTACGGCGTGTGCTTCGGATCGACCGTCCAGATCGGGTTCTTCTCGTAGTGGCGCAGCGCCGGCGTGACGTAGCCGATCGACGCCTGCACCCACGGATCCATCTGCTCCGGCTCCATCATGAAGCGGATGAACTCCTTGGCGGCCTTCGGGTACTTGCTGTACTTGAAGATCATCTGGTTGAAGAACAGCTGGAACTCCGTCGGCCGGCCGACCGGCCCGACGGGCATGTTGGCGTGGTAGATGTCCGCCGCGAGCTCCTTCACCTTCGGATCCTGCGAGTTCTTCGCCGCGTAGTAGATCGAGATGCCGTTGTTGGTGAGGAAGAGCTGGCCGTCGAGGAACGCCTTGTTGTTGTTCGGATCGAGCCAGGACAGCGTGCCTGGCACGAACGTGCCGTACAGCTCCTTGGCGTACTCGAGCGCCTTCAGCGTCTCGGGGCTGTCGATCACGACCTTGTTGTGCTCGTCGACGAGCTTGCCGCCGAACGCCCACATCAGCCATTGACACCACGTGTTGGCATCCCCGGTCGCGTTGCCGAGCGCCATCCCGGGCGGCGTGCCCTTTTCCTTCATCGCCTTGCACAGCTTGAGGAAGCCGTCGGTGTCCTTGGGGAACGTGTCGAAGCCCGCGGCCTTGACCGCGCTCTGCCGATAGACGATGCACACGCCCGCGACCCCGAGCGGCACGCCGATCCACTTCTTGCCGTCCGGCCGAAGGTACGGATCGCACACCGGGTAGAAGCCGCCGAGCTTGTTGCCGAGATACGCGCACACGTCGGTGACGTCGACGAGCTTCTCGGGATACAGGTTCGCGTCGTCGTTGGTCGACAGGATGATGTCCGGGCCGGCGCCGGTGTTGGCGGCCACCGCGGCCTTCGGACGCACGTCCTCCCAGCCTTCCTTGTCGACGCGCACCTCGATGTCGTACTTGTCCTGGAACGCCTTGACGTTCTTCATGTACTGGTCCCAGTCGCCGGAAACGAACTGGCTCCAGCGCAGCACGCGCAGCTTCGCGCCCTTCTCCGGCGCGCTCTTCCATTGCGCGCTCGCGCTCTTCGACCAGATCAGCGGACCCGCGGCCGCGCCGGCGGCCACGGCAGCGGACGTCTTCAGAAATCTGCGGCGTTTGAACTCGCTCATCGAACTCCTCCTCGTTGTGTCGTGCGCACGATGAACGGCGTGCGCGGCTCGAAAATGTCAGTGGCGTGGGGCCTGGCCGGCGAGACGTTGCCCGCTCGCGGCGTCGAACAGATGCGACCGTGCGGGATCCGGCATCAGCGTGATGCGGTCGCCCGGCCCGCAGCTCACGCGGTCGCGCACCAGCGACGTCAGCTCCTGGCCCCTGAACTTGCAGAAGAGCTGCGTGTCCGCGCCGGTTGGCTCGACCACGACGACCTCGGCCGGGAGCCCGTCGCTCTGCGCGAGCGCGCAATGCTCGGGGCGCATGCCGTACAGCACCGCCTGGCCGTCGTCCGCATGCGCGCCGCGCGGCAGCGGCAGGCGCACGCCGTCGCCGAACTCGATCACCGGCGCGCCGCCGTTCACGCGCGCGGTGCCGGGCACCATGTTCATCGCGGGCGAGCCGATGAAGCCCGCCACGAACGTGTTCGCCGGATGATCGTACAGGTCGAGCGGATCGCCGATCTGCTCGACAACGCCGTCGCGCATGACCACGATGCGGTCGGCCATGGTCATCGCCTCGATCTGGTCGTGCGTGACGTAGATGGACGTCGTCTTGAGGCGCTGGTGCAGCTCCTTGATCTCCGTGCGCATCTGCACGCGCAGCTTCGCGTCGAGGTTCGACAGCGGCTCGTCGAACAGGAACACCTGCGGATCGCGCACGATGGCGCGGCCCATCGCGACGCGCTGCCGTTGACCGCCGGAGAGCTGGCGCGGGTAGCGGTCGAGGTACGGCTTCAGGCCCAGGATGTCGGCCGCGCGCCCGACACGCGTCTCGATCTCGGGCTTCGGCTGGCGCGCGAGCATCAGCGCGAACGACATGTTGTCGCGCACGGTCATGTGCGGGTACAGCGCGTAGTTCTGGAACACCATCGCGATGTCCCGTTCCTTCGGTGGCACGCGGTTGACCACGCGCCCGCCGATCACGATCTCGCCGTCGCTGATCTCCTCGAGGCCCGCGATCATGCGCAGCAGGGTCGACTTGCCGCAGCCCGAGGGGCCGACGAGCACGCAGAACTCGCCGTCCGCGATGGCGACGTCGACGCCGCGAATGACGTGCGTCGAGCCGAACCGCTTGTGGACGCCGGCGATGGTCACCGCGGCCATGGACTCTTCCTCCTCCGCCCTATGCTGGGCCTGATGGAACGGTTCGTGGCGGGCGCGTCCCTTGCACCACCGGATAGTCCGGCCGCCCGGTGCGCAACCAGGTGACGATGTTCTGCGCCGCCTTGCGCCGCAGCTCCTGCTCCGCCTCCACCGAAAAGAACGCGGCGTGCGGGGTCAGTATCACGCGGGGATCTCGGGCGAGCGGCGAATCGGCGGGCACCGGCTCGACCGGCAGCACGTCGAGCGCGACGCCCCGCAGTATTCCAGCATCCAGCGCCTTCAGCAAATCCGGGAGCGCGATCACCGCGCCGCGCGCCGTGTTCACCACCGTCATGCCGGCGCGTGCCGCGGCGAAGAAGCGCGCGTCGATCATGCCGCGCGTCTCGTCGGTGAGCGGCGTGTGCAGGGAAACGACATCCGACGCGAGCGCAAGTTCGGCAAGCGAGCGCACGCGCTCGACGTACGACGGGAAATCGCCGTCGATGAGGTAGGGATCGTACGCGATCACCCGCCTGAAGACGTTTCGCGACAGGTGGGCCATCCGCTTGCCGATGCGGCCGAGGCCCACGATGCCCATCGTGAGGTCGCCGGGCCGCTGCAGCGGCCCCGAGGATAGGTAGTGCCAGCGCCCGGCGCGCACGTCGCGGTCGTAGGCGACGACGTTGCGAAGCGATGCGAGCGCCAGCGCGAGCGCGTGCGTCGCGACCTCGCCCACGCCGTAGTCCGGCGAGTTGGCGACCCACACGCCGCGCTGCCGGCAGACTTCGGCGTCGACGGTGTCGTAGCCGGCACCGATGCGGCTCACGAGGCCGAGCTGCGGCAGCGCATCGACGACCCTGGCGCCGATGGGCGCGTACTGGAGCAGGATGGCAGCGCAGCCGTCCGCGGCGGCGACCACCTGGTCTTCCGTCCTGCATTGCGCCACCACCAGCGTGATCCCCGCGTCGCGAAAGAGCGTCCGTTCGAGCTCGATGTCGGGGAAATCGTAGTCGGCGAACAGGACCTTGGGCATCGAGGCGGGCGGGCGAGGCGGGCGCTGACCATAACCGCCGCCGGCGGAAGGGTCAAGGGCGGTGGCCCGCGTAGAATCCAGCGCATTCTTCGCCGTCAGCCCACCCCTCTCCCGGTGGGAGAGGGGTTCACTTCAGCCATGACACTTCTTCCCACCACCATCGCCGGCAGCCTGCCCAAGCCCGACTGGCTCGCCGAGCCGAACCAGCTCTGGGCGCCGTGGAAGCTCGCCGGCGATGCGCTGCAGTCGGGCAAGCAGGACGCCGTGCGCCTCGCGCTCTTCGACCAGGAGCACGCCGGCATCGACATCGTCACCGACGGCGAGCAGACGCGCCGGCACTTCGTCACGACGTTCATCGAAGGCCTCGACGGCGTGGACTTCGAGCACAAGCGCACGGTGCGCATCCGCAATCGCTACGACGCGGCCGTGCCGGTGGTGGTCGGCGACGTCGCGCGGCGCCATCCGATCTACGTCGACGACGCGCGCTTCGTTCGCGCGCAGACGAAGCGGCAGGTCAAGTACACGCTGCCCGGCCCGATGACCATGGTCGATACGCTCTACGACGCTCACTACGGCAGCCGCGAGAAGCTCGCCTGGCGCTTTGCCGAGATCCTCAACGACGAGGCGCGCGCCATCGCCGCGGCCGGCGTCGACGTGATCCAGTTCGACGAGCCGGCCTTCAACGTCTACTTCGACGAAGTGCGCGACTGGGGCATCGCGACGCTCGAGCGCGCGCGCGAGGGCGTGGCCTGCAGGACCGCCGTGCACATCTGCTACGGCTACGGCATCAAGGCCAACGTGGACTGGAAGAAGACGCTCGGCACCGAGTGGCGGCAGTACGAGCAGACGTTTCCGCTGCTCGCCCGCTCGTCCATCGACCAGGTCTCGCTCGAATGCGCGAACTCGCACGTTCCGATCGAGCTGATCGGCCTGCTCCGCGGCAAGGACGTGCTCGTGGGCGCCATCGACGTCGCGAGCGACCGCGTCGAGTCGCCGGAGGACGTCGCGGCGGTCATTCGAAGCGCGGCGCGCCACGTGCCGGCCGAACGGATCCAGCCCTGCACCAACTGCGGGATGGTCCCCTTGGCGCGCGAGGTGGCGCGCGCCAAGCTTCAGGCGCTCGCGGCCGGGGCGGCGATTGTCCGGAGCGAGCTATCGTAATGTAATGTTCTATATTTTGCGTTAGACGTTACAAAAGTGAGGTCACCGCAGGCTCCGCCGCCGCGTTGCACGGATGCAACACGTTGAAGGCAAAGCCCGGCGGGCCGTCGCTTTTTGGCGTCAGAACGTATATAGTCGCCGCCGTGTTTTGTTCCAAGCCGTAAAGCACCGCTCGGGTACGACCGCCAAGCTGTCTTCTTCTCCTGCCGCTCTACCCTGTCGTACTTTCCTTGAGATCGAAACATCGTCCGGGCAACGTCCCGTTTACTTTGGTACTTGAGGAATCAACAAAACATGGCAACTGGAACTGTGAAGTGGTTCAATGACGCGAAGGGGTTCGGCTTCATCACGCCAGACGGAGGCGGTGAAGATCTGTTCGCGCATTTCTCCGCGATCAAGATGCAAGGCTTCAAGACGCTCAAGGAGGGCCAGAAGGTGTCGTTCGAAGTGACGACCGGCCCGAAGGGCAAGCAGGCGAGCAACATTCAGGCTGCCTGAAAAGAGGTCACTTGCTGCAAAAGGCCGCGCGGCTCGCGCGGCCTTTTTTTATGCGCGCGCGCGCCGCCTTGCGATTTGCGCGATGCAAGCGACGAGAAGCAGCAGCGCGAGCGGGTGATCCACCGGGATCGCGCGCGCCGCGGGCTCCGTCGCGCGGACGTTGCCGTCGGAGGCGACCGCCACGGCGCCAGCGTCGCTCGTCGCAGTCACCGTGTTCACCAGCGGATCGGCGTCGAGCGTCGCGGAGAACCGTACCGGCACCGCGATGATCAGCGCGTTGCCGGCGCCCGGCGTGATGCTGGCGCCCACGAGCGTGACCGTGCCGCCGCCCAACGCGCCGGCAAGCGTGCCGCAGGTCGCGCTGCCTTCGGCGTTGCACGAGGGCGGCGCGCTCAGCGTGACGCCCGCAGGCAGGAGGTCCACGAGGCTTACGCCGGTCGCAGCGGCGGACCCGGTATTGCCGATCCGGATCACATAGACGGCCGTGCCGCCGGGCGTGTACGTCGACGCGTTGTCGGTCAGGCTCACGACGAGGGCGGACTGCCCGCCGCCGCCGATCACGCGCGCGTCGCTGTCCGACGCGCTGACCGCGGCGCCGCCGCTCGCGCTGGCACTGGCGCTGTTGACGAGCGGATCGGCCGACAATTGCGCGGCGAATTGCACCGGGACGACGAGCGTGAGCTGATTGCCGGCCCCCGCGGCAATCGTCGCGCCCGTAAGCGCTGCGGCCGCGTCGCCGCTCGTGCCGGTCACCGCGCCGCAGGCCGCATTGCCGGTCGGCGTGCACGTCGCGTTCATGCGCAGCGTCACGCCGGGAGGCAGGTCGTCGACGACGCTCACGCTCGAGGCATCGGACGGCCCGGCGTTGGTCACCACGATGACGTACGACGCGATGCCACCCGGCAGATACGTCGCGCTGTCGTCCGTCTTGGAAATGGCCAGGCTCGATTGCGCCGCCAGCGCGTCGGCATCCGAGCCGCTTCCCGAAGCGCCGGAGACGATGTCCGTTGCGGTCGCCGCGTCGATGAGCGGGTCGTCGGTGAGGCCCGGCGCGAAGCGCACGGGCGCGGTCAGCACGACGGAATTCCCGGCGCCCGCCGCGACCGACGCGCCCGTCGCGCCGAAATGCGCATCGCCCGCGCTGCCGGCAAGCGTGCCGCAGGACGCGTTGCCGTTGGCATTGCAGGTGACGGCAGCGGTCAGCACGACACCCGCCGGGAGCGTGTCGTCGATCGCGACGTCGAGCGCATCGGACGTGCCGTTGTTGGTGACCGTGATCGCGTACGTCGCGGTCCCGCCCGGGACGTACGTCGGCTGCCCGTCGGTCGTGGCGACCGCGAGCGTCACCGCGGCAAGGCGGGCATCGCTGTCGCTGGCGGAGCCCGACGCCCCCGATACGACATCGGTCGCGTTCGCGGTGTTGACCAGCGGATCGATCGCCAGCGCGGCATCGAAGCGCACCGGCACCGAGTACACCACGGAATTGCCGGCGCCCGCGGCAATGTGCGCAACGGTCGCGCCGAAGCTCGCCTCTCCCGTCGTGCCGCTCACGGTGCCGCAACTCGCGTCGCCGTTCACCGCGCAGGTGACGTCGGCCGAGAGCGTCGCGCCCGCGGGCAGCGCGTCGCTCACCGTCACGTTCTGCGCGTCCGACACCCCACCGTTGGTAACCATGACCGTGTAGACGGCGCTGCCGCCCGGCGTGTAGGTCGCGCTGCCGTCGGACTTGACCACGGCGAGGCTCACGTCGAGCGAGCGCGTGTCGGCGTCGCTTGCCGACGCCGTCTCGCCGGTCGCCGTGTCGATGGCATCCACGCTATTCACGAGCGGATCGAGCGCAAGCGACGGCGCGAAGCTCACCGGCAGCGTAAACGTCAGCGCGTCACCCGGCGCCGCACCCGCGCTCGCGCCCGTGGCGGTGAAGCTCGTCTGGCCGGCCGTGCCGGCGACGCTGCCGCAGCTCGCGTTGCCGGTCGCCGCGCATCCCACCGCGCCGGCGAGCGTCACGCCGGGGGGCAGCGTGTCGGCGACGTTCACGCTCGACGCGTCCGAGGGTCCGGCATTGGTCAGCACGATCGTGTACACCGCGCTGCCGCCGGGCGTGTATGTCGCGCTGCCGTCGCTGTTGGTGATCGCGAGCGCGACTTCGCTCTCCAGCGTATCGACGTCGCTTGCCATCGCGGATGCGCCGCTCGCGGCGTCGGTCGCGGTCGCGGTGTTGGTGATCGAGGCGGCCGTCATCGCGCTCGCGAACTGCACGGGTATCGTCAATGCGAGCGTGCCGCCCGGCGCGATCGACGCGCCGCTCGCGTTCGCGCCGGGGGCGCCTGGCGCGCCGGAGACCGTTCCGCACGACGATCCCGGGCTCGCCGAGCATGTCGCCGACGCGCTCAGCGTGACCCCGCTCGGCAAAGCGTCTGCGAGGAGGACGTCGACCGCCGAGGACGGGCCGGCGTTGCTCGCGACGACGGTATAGACGCCCGTCTGGCCGGGCGTGTACGTCGAAGCGCCGTCCGATTTGCCGGCGCTCAGCGCCACCTGGGCGGCGCGCGTGTCGGTGTCGGATGCGCTCGCCGATCCGCCGCTTGCCGCGTCGCTCGCCGTCACCGTGTCGGTGATCGACGGCGCCGCCATGTCGGCGGCGAATGCGACCGCGACCGTGAACGTCAGCCGGCTTGCGCCACCTGCTTTCACGACGGCGCCCGTCGCGCCGAAGCTCGCGTCGCCCGCGCTGCCGGTCACGCTGCCGCACGACGCGCCGCCCCCCGCGGCGCACGTCACGCTGCCGGCCAGCGTCGCGCCCGCGGGCAGCGCGTCGGCGACGGTGACGTTCGTCGCATCGGAGGGTCCTCCGTTGGACACGACGATGACGTAGGTGCCGCCGAGACCCGGAACGTAGGTCGGGCTGCCGTCGGTGAGGGTCGCCGCAAGCGACGTGATCGGCGTGACCACGTCCGTGTCGCTGGCGCTCGTCGACGCGCCCGTGTCGACCACCGACCCCGGGACGCCCAGCGACGCGGTGTTCGTCGTCGTGCCCGAAATGCCGAGCGCGAACGCCGCTTCGATCGTGTAGGTCAGCGTGCCGCCGTTCAGCAGCGTGGTCGAGTCGGCCACGGCACCGCTGCCGCTCGCGGTGCACTGCGATCCGCTGCTCGCCGTGCAGGTCCACGACGTGAACGTGACGCCGGGGGCCGGCGCGTCGTTCACCAGCAGGCCGGCGACGCCGTCGGGCCCGCCGTTGGACACGACGACCGTGTAGGTCGTGGTGCCGCCCGGCACGACGCTCGACACGCCGTCGCTGTTGGCGGTCGAAAGGCTCGCCGTTCCGCTCGACGCCAGCGTTGCCGCCGCGCCGGCGGGATTGGTGACACCCTGCGCGTCGATCACAACGCCGGGCGGCAGCGTGTCGATGAGGTTCCCGGCGGCGGTCGCCTGCACGTTCGCGGTGAGCGTGCAGATGGAGTTTGCGTTGACCGTCGCGCCCGAGAGCACGAGCTGGGTCGCGGTTGCCTGCAGGCCGTTCGCCGCGGTCGAGCAACCCGACCCGCTGAAAGCGAGATCGGCGGGCGAGCCGATGGTCATCCCGATGGGAAAGTTGTCGGTGAGGCCGAGGCTGCCGAGGGCGATCGCGTTCGCGTTGTTGTTGCGCACCTCGATCACGAGCTGCGACGTGCCGCCCACCGCAACGGTGGTCGGATTGAACGACTTGTTGACCGTGACCGACGTGAGCGCACGCGCGAGCGCCGCGGAGAACGCGGCGTTGGTCGCGCCCTGCGCGGTCGTGATCGCGCCTGCCGCGATGGTGTTCGTCGCACTGCCCGCGGTTGCCGGCGTCGCGATGTCGACGCTCACGGTGCACGACGTCGCACCCGCGCCCGAGGCAAGGCTGCCGCCCGACAGCGCGAAGCTGCCCGCGCCTGCGTTCGCCGTGAGCGTGCCGCCGCACGTGGTCGATGCATTCGGCGGCGAGGCGACCGTGTGACTCGCGGGCAGCGTGTCGGTGAACGCGATGCCCGAGAGCGCGCCCGCATTCGCGTTGCGCGTCAGCGTAATCGTGGTCGTCGCCCTGGATCCCGCCCGGACGCTCGTCGGCGAGAACGCCTTCGTTCCGGTGAACGCGGCGGCGACGTTCATGGCGCCCGTGATCGCAAACGTGTTGCCGCCTTGCGTCGTCTGCACGGCGTTGGCCGCGATCGTGTTGGTGTGCGTGCCGACGCTCGCGCTGCCGGCGATCGCGATCGAGAACGCGATCGTGCAAGTGCCGTTGTGCGGTATCGTGCCGCCCGTCGCGGTCACGCTCGTGCCGCCCGGCGGCGCGGTGATGGTCGCGCCGCAGGTACCGCCCGGCGCGGGCGACGCCGCGACCGTGAAGCCCGGGCCGAGCGTGGCGAGGTCGTCGGTGAACGACGTGATCGTCGCCGCCGACGAGGTCGTGTTGGTGAGGGTGACCGTCGCGCGCGTCGTGCCGGTCGCGACCGGCGCGGGGCTGTACGTCTTGGTGCCGGTGATGGCCGAGGACGGGTTGACCGTCAGCGCGCCCGACGCGGCCGGATGGTTGATGCCGGCGAAACTGCCCGCGGGCAGGCTGTTCGTCAGCGTCGTCGCGGCGACCCCGCTGTTCGTCGCGGTGACGCTCACCTTGATCGTGCAACTCGTCCCGCCGGCGCCGCTCGGCGCCGCGGCGAGCGCGCCGCCGCTCAGCGTGATGCCGGCGTCGCCGGGATTCGCGGTGAGGGTACCGCCGCAGGTCGTGCTCGCGTTCGCGGGATTGGCGACCACCATGTTGCCCGTCGCCGAGACAGGAAACGTGTCGGTCAGCGTGATGCCGCCCAGCGCCGTCGCGTTGAAATTGGTGACGGTGATCGTGAGCACGCTCTTGCCGCCGGCAGTGATCGTGGTCGGCGCGAACGCCTTGGTGAGGTTCGCGCCGCTTTGCACGGTGACGCCGCCCTGGATCGCGCTGTTTCGCACGCCTTGCGCAGTGGTCACCGCATTGGCGGCGATGGTGTTGGTGCGCGTCGCGTTGACGGTCGTCGTCGGGTCCGGCGTCACGACCTGGAACGTGATCGCGCAGTTGCCGCTGGCGGCGACGGTTCCGGCCGCGAGCTTCACCGACGTGCCGCCGCCCGCGGCCGTCACCGTGCCGCCGCACGTATTGGTCACGTTCGGCGGCGTGGCGAGCGCAAGGCTCGCGGGAAACGTGTCGGTGAAGGCGACGTTGGTGAGCGCGATGCCGTTCGGATTGTTGAGCGTGATCGTCACCGTCGACGCGCTGCCGGCGCCGTGCAGGTTGCCGGGCGAGAACACCTTGGTGCCGGTGATGTTCGCCAGTGCCGCAACCACCAGGGACGCCTGCGCAGGCTGCGTGTTGGTCCCCTGCGACGACGACACGGCGGACGCGGGGATCGTGTCGATGTACGTGCCGGCCGTGCCCGACACCACGTCAACGGTGAGCTGGCACTGCCCCGGCGAGCCGCCCGACGCCGCGGGAATGGTGCCGTTGCCGAGGCCGACGCTGCCGCTGCCCGGCGCGGCCGTCACGACGCCCGCGCACGTCGTCGACGCGTTGGCCGGATTCGCGACCACGACGTTCGCGGGCAGCGCGTCGGTCACGCCCGTGCCCGTCGCGCTCGATGCGTTGGAATTGAGCAGGACGATCGTCAGCGTCGAGCGCTGCCCGACCGAGACCGAGTTCGGCGTGAAGCTCTTGTTGATGCCGACGCTGGCGGCGGAGGCGCCGGCGACCGCGGCGAGCGCTGCGCCGATCAGGAGCCGGATGCCTCGAAGGCGCACGCGTGCATGTCAACCCTCGTGCTTGCCGAAGGCTGCGCTCTCCCTGAACGGCTCGCCGCGCGAATCGAGCCGCGGCGAGCCTCGTGTACGAGCCTTCGTTGCGGCCCTTGCTTGATCCTAGCACCGGCGATGCCAACTTCAAGGCGGAATGCCATTCGCGTCGCCGAACGCGCGCCTCGCGCCCGCACGGTGGTCCACGGGCGAGCGGCCTTGTGATCGGCGATGCCGGCCGCATATGCCTTGAACGCCCGTCCACCGCCCATTCAAGACCTTCACCATGCCGCTGCGTGATCCGGGTTCCGGCTTTTTCGCCGAGGCCCTCGAGCTGCTGCGCGAAGCCGACCGCGTGCATCGGCGCTTCTTCACGCTGCCGCTCGGGCAGCGCGAGCCGTGCTGGGAGCCGCCGGTCGACATCGTGGAGCGCGACCGCGTGCTCGTGATACGGGTCGCGCTTCCCGGCGTGCCGGCCGCCGCGCTCGAGGTCAGCACCGACGGTGCGAGCCTGCGCGTGATCGGCATGCGGCGTCAGAGCGCCGCGCCCGGCGACACGATCCATCGTCTCGAGATTCCGTACGGCCGCTTCGAGCGGCGCGTCGCGCTGCCGCCCGGGCGCTTCGACCTCGTCGGGCGCGACCTCGTCGACGGCTGTCTCGTGCTTTCACTGCGCCGAATCGGATAACGCCATGGATCCCAATCGCAACGAAGGCATGGAAATGCGCGCCGACGCGCAGCGGGAGCCCGCCAGGGGCGGACCGATGGACCAGATGCCCGCCGACGCGCTCATCATCGTGCCGGTTCGCAACATGGTGCTGTTCCCCGGCCTCGTCGCGCCGCTCGCCGTCGCGCGTGCATCGTCGGTTGCGGCCGCACAGGAGGCGGTGCGCACCGAGCGGCGCATCGGCGTGCTCCTGCAGCGCAACCCCGAGACCGAGGAGCCGGGAGCGGGCGATCTCTACACGGTGGGCACGATCGCCACCGTGCTGCGCTACGTCACCGGGCCCGACGGCACGCATCAGCTCGTGGTTCACGGCGAGGAGCGCTTCCGCGTGGCGGGGTTCTACGACGACATGCCGTTTCGTGTCGCGCGCATGGAGCCCTTGCCCGACGCCGAAGCGACGGGCACCGAGATCGAGGCGCGCATGCTGCAGCTCAAGGAGCGCGCGCGCGAGATCCTCGAGCTTGCGCCGCGCGTCCCGCCGGAGCTCGCGATCGCGATGGAGCAGATCCGCTCGCCCGGCGCGCTCGCCGACTTCATCGCGGGCCTGCTCGACATCAAGACGAGCGAGAAGCAGGACATCCTCGAGACGGTCGACCTTCGCACCCGCCTCGACACCGTGCTGCGGCTGATGCAGAGCCGCATCGAGGTGCTGCGCCTGTCCAAGGAGATCGGCGAGCAGACGCAGGGCCGGCTCGAGGAGCGCCAGCGCGAAGTGCTGCTGCGCGAGCAGCTCAAGACGATCCAGAAGGAGCTCGGCGAGACGGAAGGCAATGCCGCCGAGATCGAGGAGCTCACGGCGCTGATCGACAAGGCGCAGATGCCCGAGGAGGTCGACAAGCACGCGCGCAAGGAGCTGAAGCGCGTTTCGCAGATGTCCGAGGCGTCGCCCGAGTACTCGATGGTGCGCACTTATCTGTCGTGGCTCGTCGAGCTGCCGTGGGCGGTGCCCGCCGAGGAGCCGATCGCGATCGACGACGCGCGGCGCATCCTCGACCACGACCACTATGGGCTCGACAAGGTGAAG
>DASXAF010000140.1:0-7356 GCA_036406955.1 Casimicrobiaceae bacterium | reverse complement strand
ACGTCCACACCGCGCGCGTAGTCGAGATAGCGCGTGCGCGCCGCGGTGTCGCGCGCGATCTCGTCCTGCGCCGCGACGAAGTCCGGGGCGGCGCGGTCGCTGGCACGCAGCGAGGCGAAGAATGCCTCGATGCGCTCGAAGAACATGCGCGCCTCGGGCGCGTCGCGGTCGAGGATCTCGTGGATGAAGCGCAGCTTCTGCGCCGCCGTGAGCCGATCGTCCACGAAGCGGCACGCTTCGGCGCGATAGCGCGTCTTCGGGTCGGCCGCGGTGAGGCCGCTCACCATCGCCATGGAATGCGCCGAAAAGGTCGAAAGCAGCCGGCCGTTCGGCCGGCCGGTGAACATGTTTCCGGCGCCGCCCTTGAAGTAGCGGTCGAGGAGGTATCCCGAGGTCGGGCCGAGCGGCGCCACGTTCGAGAAGCCGTAGATCGCCGGCACGCTG
The DNA here is from genome assembly GCA_036406955.1 of Casimicrobiaceae bacterium. Classification (GTDB taxonomy): domain Bacteria; phylum Pseudomonadota; class Gammaproteobacteria; order Burkholderiales; family Casimicrobiaceae; genus VBCG01. Next base: position 6,912 of record DASXAF010000140.1, on the reverse strand, counting down.
CGGAACACGCGCCGCATGAAGTCGCGGTTGCTCTCCTCGTAGCGGCCGGAAAGCATGCGCGCCGTGCGCTCCGCGTCCGCGCGCGATTGGCCCGCGCGCACGAGCCGTCGCTCGATTTCCGCGGCGCGGTCGTACGCGAGGTCGGGGCTCAGGCTGGTGCAGCCGAAGAGGTATACCTCCTTCAGGTGCGAGAAGAGGTTCGGGCAGGCATCGCTGCAGGCCACCCGCTCCATCTCCGCCACGGGGAGGTATTCCTGTGCGTCGAGCTGGTCGGAAAAGAAATCGTGGCCGTTGAAGTGGCCGGACACCACGAGCGCATCGCAGCGGATCTGCTTGCGGCAGGCCGACTCGAGCCAGTCCGCACGCCCGCGCTCGACCAGCTCGACGAAACGATATCGATCGGCCGGGAAGTGCCGGCGCATCGCTTCCTTCTCGTCGGGCGAGTTGACCGTGATCGTGCACACCGTGCGCGGCTCGGCGCGTGCCGGTGGTGCGAACGCAAGAATCGCGAGCAGAAGAAGCGCCAGGCAGGCGCAGGCCAAGCGCTCCCTGCCTGCCGTTGCGCGCGCTGGCGCATCGGCGCAGGGATGACACGCTTGTAAAGCTTGCATGGCGCACGTGGACGGATGCGCCCGGGCCGGGGCACGTGCCTCGCCGCACCCGCCACCAAGGTATTGTGCGCCCGAATGAATTGCGAAGTGCGCTCGCACGTGGCACCTGCCGTGGCGGAGTGCCGTGCGATTTTCGAGCCAGGGGGAGACGGCCGCCCCTCACCCTAGTCCCTCTCCCCGCTTCGCAGGGCGAGGGATCCCCTTCGGCGAACGCGCTCGCCGAAACTCTCCCTCTCCCGCTTGCGGGAGAGGGCTGGGGTCAGGGCCCTACACCCCCAGCACCTCCTTCAAGAACAACGTCATCGCCGCGAAGAAGTAATCCGCGTTGTCCTTGCGCGCGAAGCCGTGTCCCTCGTTGTCCGCGAGGATGTACCACACCGGGACGTCATGCGCCCGGACCGTGGTGACGATCTGCTCGGCCTCGGTATACGGCACACGCGGATCGTTGCGGCCGTGGGCCACCAGCAGCGGCTTGCGGATCTTGTCGGCGTTGGTCACCGGCGAGATGCGCGTGAGGAACTCGCGCATCGCGGGTTTGCGCTCGTCGCCGTACTCGACGCGCCGCAGGTCGCGCCGGTAGCTCTCGGTGTGCTCGAGGAATGAGACGAAGTTCGCGACGCCCACGACGTCGACGCTGCCCGCGATGCGATCGGCAAAATGCTCCGAAACCGCGAGGCTCATGTAGCCGCCGTAGCTGCCGCCGTAGACCGCGACGCGCGATGCGTCGAGGTCCGGCTGCGCCGCGATCCACTCGAGCAGCGTGCCGATGTCGCGAACCGAATCCTCGCGTTTCATGCCGTCGTCGAGCGACACGAACGTTCGTCCGTAGCCGCTCGAGCCGCGCACGTTCGGCTCGACCAGCGCGATGCCGAGCTCGTCGACGAGGTAGTTGAGCCGCCCGATGAAGCCGGGGCGCGCCTGCGCTTCGGGACCGCCGTGGATCGCGATCAGCACGGGCCGCCTGCCCGTGTGCCGCGCCGGCGGACGGGTGATGAAGCCATGGATGATGCGGCCGTCGAAGCTCTGCCACGCGATCGGCGCGGGCGATACGAACGTGCCGGCGTCGAGCCCTTGGACGCGCGTCTCGGTCCACCGCGTGAGCCGCGCGGACGGCACGTCGATGGACCAGACGTCGCTCGGGCTTTGCGCCGAGTTGAGGTTGAAGGCGATGTCGCGCGAGTTGTCGTGCCAGGTGATGCCTGAAACCGTTCCCGGCGGCAGCTTCGGCGTCGGACGCGGCTCGAGCGTCATCGCGTCGTAGACCGCGAGCTCGCCCACGCCGCCGCGGTTGACGACGAGGGCGACGGTGCGACCGTCCGGCGACAGCGCGAGCTCCTCGATGTCGGCGCCTTCGGGGCCGAAGTACCGCAATTGTCCGTCGCGCAGCGACAGCAGCGCCGCGCGGCGGAATTCACCGCCCGCATCGGTCGCAAGGAACAGGTGCTTCCCGTCCGCGGCAAACGCGACGCTCGCGCTCGTCATGTGCTTGTCGGAGCTGGGTCGGGGCAGCACCTGCTCGAGCTTGCCGGTCGCGACGTCCATCACGTGCACCCGGCTGTCCTCGATCGACTTGAATTCGACCAGCGCGAGCCTGCGATCGTCGAACGAGAACGAGAAATCGCCCCAGCCGGTGCCGGCGAGCGTCGCGAGCGTGCGCGCTCGCTCCGGCTGCAGCGGATCGAGCAGCGTGAGCGTCGCTTGCGGCGATTCCTGCCGGCCCGTCTTGTCGAGCGGAACCGACGAGACCAGCATGCGGCGGCGCGCGTGGTCGAGAGCGCCGAGCGCGCTGCGCACGCTCGCATCGGTGAGCGCGACCGGCTGCGAAGCACCGTGATCGAGTCGATAGAGTCGCGTCTGCTCGTTGCCGCCGGTGTCGCGCGCAAAGACGAGCGCGTCGGGACGTCGCGGCCAGAACAGCCCGCGACGCACCGGCTCGGCATAGTCGGTGAGCTGGCGAAGCGCCCCGAGCGGCGCGTCGACTGCATGGAGCTGCACGGTATTCGCAGCGCGCGTCGCGACGAGGAGCTCGCGTCGCACCGGATGCCACGACGCCACCGCACGCGGCCGGAACTCCGTATACGGCGCGAGCGCGCGCATCAGGTTTGCCGGGATCGGCGGCACGCCGCTCGTGATCAGATGCGAGTTCGGCGCGACGACGTCGTCCGGGCGCGCCGGGGCCGCGAGCAGCGCGATGAACATCGACGCAACGCCGATCGGACGAAGCAGGCGGGTTGCGGGCATCATGCGATCGTCGCGCCGAGGCGGGGCGGCGCGCGCTGATAGAATCGCCCGATTGTAGCGGCCCGCGTGCCCCAGCGCGCCGTCATGCGTCCCATTGCCGTCTTTCGCTTTTCGCCCACCGAGGGACCCGCGCATTTCGCCGAATGGCTCGACGCGCGGCGCTTGCGCTGGCAGCTCGTCGCGGTCGACGCCGGAGAGGCGGTGCCCGAGCAGCCGGACGCATTCGCAGGCATCGGCATGATGGGCGGGCCGATGAGCGTGAACGACGAGCTGCCCTGGATCGCTCCGCTCAACGCGCTGATCCGCAAGGCGGTCGCGCGGGGCGTTCCGGTGATCGGCCACTGCCTCGGCGGCCAGCTCCTCGCGCAGTCGCTCGGCGCGCGTGTCACGCGCACGCCCGCCCCCGAGATCGGCTGGATCGACGTCGAGGCGACGGACGCACCACGGGCGGGCGAATGGTTCGGCGGCCGGACGCGCTTCACGCCGTTCCAGTGGCACTACGATGCCTTCGACCTGCCCGCGAACGCGGTGCGCATCCTGCGCAACGACTACAACCCCAACCAGGCGTACGTGATCGACGATCGGCACATCGGCTTCCAGTGCCACGTCGAGATGACGCGCGACCTGGTCGAGACGTGGTGCCGCACCGGCGCCGCCGAGCTGCCGGAGTCGAGCAGCGGACCGCTGCAATCGCGCGACGACATCCTTCGCGACGCGGGCGCGCGCCTGCGCGAGCTGAACGCGGTCGCCGACGGCATTTACGCGCGCTGGTCAGAAGGGCTGTTGCACTGATGGGCGTCATCCGGGCCCTGCCTGACCTTCTCATCAACCAGATCGCCGCCGGCGAGGTGGTCGAGCGTCCGGCCGCTGCGCTGAAGGAGCTGCTCGAGAACGCGCTCGACGCCGGCGCGTCGCACGTCGACGTCGATCTCGCGGGGGGCGGCATCAAGCGCATGCGGGTGGCCGACGACGGCCAGGGCATCGAGCGCGAGGACTTGCCGCTCGCGGTCGCGCGCCACGCGACCTCGAAGATCGCATCGGTGATGGATCTCGAGGCGATCGCCACGCTGGGGTTCCGCGGCGAGGCGCTCGCATCGATCGCGGCCGTGGCGCGGCTTTCGCTCGCGTCGCGGGCGGCGGGCCGCCCGCACGCCTGGCGCATCGAGGTGGAAGGCGGCACGATCGCGCCCGTGTCGCCCGCCGCGCTGGCTGCCGGCACGAGCGTCACGATCGAGGAGCTGTACTTCAACACGCCGGCACGGCGCAAATTCCTGCGTACCGAGGCAACCGAGTGGGCGCATTGCGACGAGGCGTTCAGGCGCATCGCGCTCGCGCACCCGCACGTCGGTTTCACGCTGCAGCACAACGCGCGCGTGCACTATCGCCTGATCGCGGGCGGGCGCCAGGCGCGCGTGGAGGCGCTGCTCGGCGACGCCTTCGTGAGCCAGGCGGCGCGCGTCGACGCGCATGCGGGCGATCTCGCCCTCGAGGGCTTCGCGGTGCGGCCGGCGTATGCCGCGAGCGGCAACGGCGGGCAGTACGTGTTCGTCAACGGCCGCTACGTGCGCGACCGCGTGCTCGCGCACGCGCTGCGCGAAGCGTACCGCGACGTGCTGCATCACGATCGCCAGCCGTCGTACGCGCTCTGGCTGACGGTCGATCCGCGGCGCGTCGACGTCAACGTGCATCCGCAGAAGATCGAGGTGCGCTTTCGCGATTCGAGCGCGGTGCACCAGTTCGTGCGTCATGCGGTCGAGCGTGCGCTTGCAGCCACCGCCGCCGAGCAGCCCGCGGTATCCGCCGCGGAGCGACTGGGCGTCGCCGCGGCGCGCCTGCCGCCGCGTCCTCCGGTGCACGATGCGGCGCTCGGCACGAAGGTCTACGCGTTCGCCGGCAACGGCGGCGCCGGGCAATCCGCGCTCGGGCTCGCGACCGAGCCGTCGCCGTTCTATGCGCGCCTCTTCGGCGAGCGTGCGGCGCCGGCGGCGCTGCCGGAAGACGACGCGCACCCGCTCGGCTTCGCGCTCGCGCAGCTCCATGGCGTGTACATCCTCGCGCAGAACCGGCATGGCCTCATCCTGGTCGACATGCACGCCGCGCACGAGCGCATCGTGTACGAGCGGTTGAAGAGCGCCATGAACGACCGCGTGCCGGTGCAGCCGTTGCTCGTGCCGGTGAGCTTCGCCGCCGAGCCGCTCGAGCTCGCGACCGCCGACGAAGAGCGCGATGCGCTCGACGCGCTGGGCTTCGCGCTCGCGCCGCTCGGTCCTTCGACGCTGTGCGTGCGCGGCGTGCCGGCGCCGCTCAAGGACGCCGACCCGGCCGCGCTCGCACGCGCGGTGCTGCACGATCTGCGCGAGTTCGGCGGCTCGCGCGCGCTCGAGGCGCGGCGCGACGAGCTCTTCGCCGGCATGGCATGCCACGGCGCCGTGCGCGCGAATCGAGCGCTCGGCATCGTCGAGATGAATGCGCTGCTGCGCGACATGGAAGCGACCGAGCGCGCGGGACAATGCAACCACGGCCGGCCCACGTGGTATCAGCTCTCGCTGTCGGACCTCGACAATCTCTTCATGCGGGGACGTTGACCGACGCGCCGCCGGTCGTGCTGCTGATGGGCCCGACCGCGTCGGGCAAGAGCGCGGTCGCTCTCGTGCTCGCGGAGCGCTTCGGCGGCGAGATCGTCAGCGTCGACTCGGCACAGGTCTTTCGGGGCATGGATGTCGGCACGGCGAAGCCCGACCTCGCGACGCGCGCACGCGTACCGCATCACCTGATCGACATCCGCGACCCCACCGACCGCTACTCGGCGGCGACGTTCGTGGCCGATGCGCACGTGGCCATCGCGGACATTCGGGCGCGCGGGCGGCTGCCCCTGCTGGTGGGCGGCACGATGCTGTACTTCAAGGCGCTGCTCGACGGCCTGTCCGCGTTGCCGTCCGCGGACCCGGCCGTGCGCTCGGAAATCGACGCGCGAGCCGCGCGCGTCGGCTGGCCCGCGTTGCATGCGGAGCTCGAACGTGTCGATCCCGCGAGCGCGGCGCGGCTCGCGCCCACCGACTCGCAGCGCATCCAGCGCGCGCTCGAAGTGCATCGTCTCACCGGCAAGCCGCTGTCGGCGTTGCAGGGGCGCCGCGCCGCCGGCACGCTCGGTCCCTCGCGTTCGATCGCACTCGTGCCCGGGCGTGCCGCACTGCACGCGGCGATCGCCCGCCGATTCGACGACATGCTCGCCGCGGGGCTCGTGGACGAGCTGCGCGGGCTCATGCAGCGCTACACGCTGCATCCCGACCTGCCGTCGATGCGAACGGTCGGCTATCGGCAGGCGTGGGAGTTCATCGCGGGCACGATCGACGCGTCCGCCTTGCGCGCGCGTGGCATCGCAGCGACACGGCAACTCGCGAAGCGTCAGTACACGTGGCTGCGGGTGATGCCGGCGATGGCGTTCGATCCGTTCGCGGCGGATACGGCGGAGCAGGTGCTCGAGAGCGTCGGCGAAGCCGTGCGCGGGGCGCGTCGTGGAAACGGCTAGTTCCTGATGGCCCGAGTCGCCGTCACATCAGCTCGATGCGTCAACGGCGATCAACGGCCGTCCCGCTCCGCGCGTATGGCCGGGGCCGGTGAAAGCGCGGGGGCGCACCGAGCGCGCCCGCAGTTGCTCGATGGTTGGGCGTTCAGCGATGTCCCGTATTCCCGCAAAGGATAGTCGGACAGCGACGTGCCGGCGAGCGCGGCACGCGCCTTCAGTTTGCGTGAACGTCATCCGGTACATTCCGAAGCTGGATCACCTTAGACATATCGATTCACGTTGGCGGAGCGCCGGCGGCGGTCGCCTTGAAGAAAACGATGTCCGTACCCAGGCGTCCGGTTGAATGCGCAGTTTAGGTTGCAAAGTAACGAGTGCCCTTCTTGACACCCTCCGTTCGTAGCTTTGTGCCGATTAAGGGGTATACCACGACCTTTGCTACATCGATCGATACACCAAGCAAGTCGGCAATGTCATTGATTTTCAAACCCTCGTCATTCGCCGCGATGACCTCGACAGCCAATTTTCGAAGATTGT
>DASXAF010000139.1:0-39120 GCA_036406955.1 Casimicrobiaceae bacterium | reverse complement strand
CGGCGACCGACGTCTGCTCGGCCTCGCGCAGGATCGCGACCATCTGCTCGTCGCTGAATCGACTCTTTCGCATCGGCTCCTCACGGTATTAGGAGCCATAATCCCAGAAACTAACGGTCCGAAAAACCGGCCCAGGTCACTCGAGTCCAACGGTCACACTCTCAACCTGTTCGGCCATTCGCCCGGCACCCTGCTCGAGGAGTTGTGTGCGGCCGGATACCGCACGTGGCAGGTCCGCGGTCGAAGTCTGGTTCCGATGGAGCCCTCCGAGCTGCAGTTCGAGTGCGTAGTCGACTATCTCGCCCTGCGGAACGGATCGGCATGTCCCCGTGGCTGGCGCATCGGGTCACGGCGTGCGGCTGCTGCGCAGGCGCGCCTCGCCGCGGCCGCGTGCCGCGATTCGAACCCTTGCGTCCGCGCGCATGCCGCGCGTACGCTGCGGCTCGCCGACGCCGCCATGCTGCGCCGGGCGAACATCCGCGCGGCGCTTCGCAGCCTCGCCGCCGATCCGGTGCCGGATGTCAGAGCCGACGTGGCGTGGTTCGCTGCCGCTTCGCGCGATCGCTGAAGACAGCGTACCGCGCTCGTGCTGATCTCGCGAGACGCGCGCGACACTCCGGCCGACCCGCGGACTACCGCGTAGCCGTCTCGAGCGCCGCGAATCCCTTCAGTCCCACCGACTGTCGTTCACCGCGCACGACGAGTTCATCCTTCGCTTCCCCTCGCATCCAGGCGAGCACGACCCAGAAAGCGATCCACAGGTCGAGCCGTGGAAACGTCGCGATGAACTGCCAGCCGACGCAAAGCCAAAGCACGAGCACGATCAGCACGTCGCGATGCCGAAGGTCGAAAGCGTGCAAGCGATACAGCGTGTAACCGATGCCGAATCCGAACGCGAGCAGGGCGACAACGCCACCCTCGACCGCGATCTCGAGCCAGAGATTGGGAACGGCAGGCGGTGCGATGAGGCGATCGGTTCCGCGAGGGACGCCCATGCCCGTCCAGGCGTGCTCGCTCACCGTGGCAACGGCATTTCGCACCGCCGAAAGTCGCAGACCTTCGGTCGTTTCGTCGGGATCCACCGGCTGGCCCGGTCCGACGAATTGACGCCGAGCATCGCCCGTCAGGCATCCAAGGTCGACCCCGTACTCCTGTGCCAGCCGTGGGCACACTCGCTCGTAAGCCTGCACCACGCTCAGCTTGTCCAGCAGCTCCTCGAATGCATCGTTGCGAGCCGACACGGCGAGAACGACGAGCAGGAGCGCCGCGCCGACCATGGCCGGCACCGCCGCCCTCCTGACCGCCCGGCGCGTGATCGGCCGCCCCGACGTCGCATGGAACACCACGAGCGCGATCGCGGCGAGCAGCGCCAACAGCCAGCCCGTGCGGGAGGTCATGACCAGCAGCGCGACGGCGCCGGCGCCTGCGAGCGCGCCCGCGATTCTCGGACCCGCGTCGCGCATGCGCGTCATGGAAAGCGCCCACGCCAGCGCGAGACTGCTGGCTGCGAACGACGGCTCGTAATAGAAGGCGTTCGGCCGAAACAGCAGCTTGCCCGTGACCATGTCGTTGGCCTGTCCGAATCCGATCATGTGATCGGGTCCGCGCCAGAACGCGTTGACGAAGTCCACCAGCACGATGGCCGCGATCGCGAGATAACACACGAAGTACGCGCGCGCGACGTCGCGGTGGTCGAACAGGGTGGTCCACGCGTACGCAGCGAGAAAGCTGAACCCGAACCAGCCGATCTTCACGGCGGACGGAAACGACTCGCGCAATGCGACGGCCGTCACCGCGTACACGATCAGGAATGGGGTCCACGCGATCGCAAGGTGCACGGCCTCGCTGCGGCTACCGTGCACGAGCCGCCAGATCCATATCAGGAGGCCCGCGAGCAGCGCGAAATTGGCGAAGCGGACGTTGACCGACAGCACGTGAAACGTGAATACGCGGTCGGCGGAAGCCAGGAAGAAGACGGCCGCGCATACGGCGGTCGCGGCAACGGAGCGGGGATCGCGAAGCAACGTCATGGGGCAATCGATTCGGCGTTCGCTACGGCTTGACGCGCGAAAAAGACGGTGAGCGCGACGGCGCATCTCCCGTCGCCCGACAATACACTACTCGACGCGCCGGCCCGGCGCTACGTGAACCTGCATGCGGCGATTTGCCCGTTTTCACCGCAGGGCCGGCGAAGAGGCGGTACAAGCGCCGCGTCAGAGGCTCACTTCCGAGCGGCGCATTCCCGGTAGACCTCGATGGTCTTCCGGGCACACGTCTGCCAGTCGAAGCGCCGAGCCCATCCCCGGCGGGATGCGTCGGCCTCCGGTGTGCGCGGTACCGCGAGCGCGCGTTCGATGGCGTCCGCGACGGCTTCCGCGTCGCTGCGTGCCGCCGTTACGACGTGCGCGCCACCGACTTCCCGCATGACGGGCAAGTCGAGCGTGACGACCGGGAGCCCGCTGGCAAGCGCCTCCACGACGGGAAGGCCGAATCCTTCGGCCAGCGACGGAAACACGAACACATGCGCGGCGCGATAGAGGGCCTGCAACACGTCGGTCGGCACGTGCTCGAGCCAGACGACGCGCCGGTCGCCGGCCCGGTGCGCGAGCTCGCTTCGCAGCGACTCGGCAGCCCAGCCGTACTTGCCCACGATCACCAGCCGGCGCGATGCGCGCACATGTTCCGGCAACGCGTCATATGCACGCAGCAGCATGCCGACGTTCTTGCGCGGCTGCAGCGTGCCGACGAACAGCAGGTAGCCTCGCTCGAGGCCCAGCGAGTCGAGCCGAGCCCCATCTTCGGGCCCGCCGGGGGCGAACCACGCCGAGTCCACGCCCGGATACACGACGCGCATGCGCTCGCGGACGATGCCGTAGTGCGCAGCGACCTCCGCCGCCGCCGCGTTCGAGATGGCAATGACGCGATCGGCATTCGAGGCCGCCGTGCGCAGCAGCCAGTTCTTGAGCCGGCGCAGGCGGGGGTTGCCCCATTCGGGGTGAGCCAGCGGAATGGCGTCGTAGAGCGTGGCGATCACGGGCGTACGCGCAAATCGCGGCACGCGATAGTCCGTCGCGTGGTACACGTCGATGGTGCGCTCGACGTTGCCCGTGAACGGCATGTGCATGCCGGTCACGGCCGACCATGCGATGGCCGGCGCGAGCGGCACGGCGAGCGACTGATCGGCGCGCCGCGGCCTGCGCATTCGCGCGCCCGAGCGAGCGCCGATCCGGCGCACTTGCACGCCCGATGCACGGAGCGCGGCCTCGAGCGCGAGCGTGTAGACGCCGATCCCGTCGAGGCCTCCGCCGTGCAGCGATCGATCGATCGCATTGCCGCTCAGTCCGACGACCAGCGGCGCTGGTTCCGTGTGCTGTGACACGTGCCCCGGGATCGGGCCCTCTGCTAAAATCGAAATCTTATCAGCCGGCTACAGACGATCAAAAAGCTGAGCGCCGCATCGAGGGGAGCGGTCGGAACGTGCCCACATTGCTCGTGACCGGGCATTCCGGTTTCGTCGGCAGGACGCTCCTCCAGGCCGAAGCGCTCGGCGAGATTCCATCCGGGTGGCAGTTGGCGACGCTGCCGGACGGCCTGGACATTCGCGCGCCGCAACTCGAAGGTGCCGTTCGGGCGGCCGCGCCGCAGGCGGTGCTGCACCTGGCCGCCTGCACCAGCGTCGCCGACTCGTTTCGCGACCCCGATACATGCTTCGACGTCAATTTCAACGGCACGCGCAATCTCCTGCGCGCGCTGCGCGCGCTGAAGTTCGGCGGACGGTTGCTCTACGTGAGCTCGGGTGACTGCTATGGCGCCCTGCGAGAGGACATGTTGCCGGTCGGCGAGCGGACTCCGTTGCGCCCGCGCAACCCGTACGCCGTCAGCAAGGTGGCGGCCGAGGCGCTGTGCTTCCAGTGGTCGCAGACGGAAGGCGTCGATGTCGTCATTGCGCGGCCGTTCAACCATATCGGTCCCGGCCAGGACGAGCGCTTCGCGGTGGCGTCGTTCTGTGCGCAGATCGCGCGCATCGCCGAAGGCGGCTCTGCGCCGGTCCTGCGTACCGGTAATCTCGACGTCACGCGCGATTTCACGGACGTGCGCGACGTGCTGAACGCGTACTTCGCGCTGCTGCAGCATGGCGTCCGGGGCGAGGCGTACAACGTCGCATCGGGAAGGGAAGTGCGCCTGCGCGAGCTGCTCGAGCGCGCGCTGGCCATTGCGGGCGTGCGCGCGTCCATCGAGGCCGAGTCGGCACGGCAGCGTCCGACGGAGCAGCCGCGCGTCGTCGCGGACGTCAGCCGCATTCGCAGCGAGGCACACTGGGCATCCCGCATCCCGTTGGACGAAACGCTGAAGAACACGATCTCTTACTGGCGAAAGCGCGTGCGCAATGGCTAAGTGTGCAGTCATTACCGGCATCACCGGCCAGGACGGTGCATACCTGTCCAGGTTGCTTCTCGGCAAGGGCTATCGGGTGGTGGGTTTCACGCCGCGTCGCGGCAGCGATACGCTGTGGCGCCTTCGCGAGCTCGGGGTCGTCGATTCGATCGAGTTCACGTACGGCGACGTGACCGACCTCGCGTCGATCCTGCGCGTCATCGATCGCTACAAGCCCGACGAGCTCTACAACCTCGCGGCGCAGAGCTTCGTGGCGGCGTCGTGGGACGAGCCTGCGCACACCGCCGACGTGAACGCCATCGGGGTCTCGAATGCGCTCGAGGCGATCCGGCAGGCGGACTCGCGTGCGCGGTTCTACCAGGCCTCGACCAGCGAGATGTTCGGCAAGATACAGAGCCAGCAGCAGGACGAGGGCACGGCGTTCTATCCCCGAAGCCCCTACGGCGTCGCGAAGCTCTACGGTCACTGGATCACGATCAATTACCGCGAGAGCTACGGCCTGCACGCGTCGAGCGGGATCCTCTTCAACCACGAGTCGCCGCTGCGCGGCATCGAATTCGTCACGCGCAAGATCACCGACGGCGCGGCGCGCATCAAGCTCGGCATGCAGAAGGAGCTCAGTCTCGGCAACCTGGACGCGAAGCGCGACTGGGGCTATGCGGGCGACTACGTCGAAGCGATGTGGCTGATGCTCCAGCAGGACGAGCCGGACGACTATGTCGTGGCCTCGGGCGTGACGACGAGCGTGCGCGACTTCTGCGCGATCGCCTTCGAGCACCTCGGCCTGCGCTACGAGGACCACGTGCGCACCGACCCGCGGTTCCTCAGGCCGGCCGAGGTCGACGTGCTGCTCGGCAATGCCGCCAAGGCCCGAAAGAAGCTGGGCTGGGCGCCGAAGACGTCGCTGCGGGACCTCGTCGCGATGATGGTCGATGCGGACATGCGCCGGCTTTCCGCCGCGCGTTGAGCCGTCGGCCAGGCCGTCCGTTTCGCTCGCACGACGACGATGCCCGGGGTCATACGCACGCTCGATCTCGGCGGCATGGTGGCGGCGGCGTGGCGCTATCGGCAATTCATCGCGTCGTCCATCCGCAACGATTACCGGGCACGCTTCGCGCGCAGCAAGCTCGGCGCGCTCTGGATGGTGATCCATCCCTTCGTCAACGCCGCGATCTTCGCCCTCGTGCTGTCGGAGGTCGTTCGTGCGCGCCTGCCTGGCATGGGCAGCGATGCGACCGCCTACGCGCTCTACGTCAGCGCCGGAATGCTGGCGTGGTCGCTGTTCGCGGAGGTCGTGACGCGCTGCCTCACGGTGTTCATCGAGAATGGCAGCGTGCTGAAGAAGCTGTACTTCCCGCGCATTTGCCTGCCGCTGATCGTTTCCGGGACCGCGTTGTTGAACAACCTTCTGATGTTCGGCGCGATCGTGCTGATCTTCACGGCACTCGGCCGGCCACCGCTTCCTGCCGTCGCGTGGATACCGCTGCTCATGGTCGTTCCGCTCGCGCTGGGGCTCGGCGTCGGGCTTCTACTCGGCGTGCTGAACGTCTTCGTGCGCGACGTCGGTCAGGTCGTTCCGGTGCTGCTGCAGCTCGGCTTCTGGTTCACGCCGATCCTCTATCCACCGTCCATGCTGCCGGCCTTCGTGCGCCCGCTGCTGCAGGTCAACCCGATGACGCCCGTCGTGCAGGCCTATCAGGGCGCCATGCTCCTGCAGACGCCGATCCCGGTCTCGCTCGCCACGGTGGCGGTCATGGCGGCATTGCTGCTCGCCCTGGCGCTGTTCATGTTCAGGCGGGCCAGCGTCGAGCTGGTCGACGCACTATGAGCCGCCACGCGGTCGTGCAGCTTGCCGAGGTCGGCAAGTCGTATCGCAGCTACAGCAGCACCTGGTGGCGGATCGGCGGCTGGCTCACGGGGCGTCCGACACGCTACGCGGATCACTGGGTGCTTCGCAACGTCACCGCGAGCGTTCACGCCGGGGAATCGATCGGCGTCGTGGGCCGCAACGGTGCCGGCAAGACGACGCTGCTGAAGCTGATCGCCGGCACGCTGCAGCCCACGGAGGGCTCGCTCAGCGTCGCCGGGCGCGTCAGTGCGATTCTCGAGCTCGGCATGGGCTTCAACCCCGAGTTCACAGGACAGCAGAACGCACGGCACGCCTGCGGGCTGCTCGGCTACAACAGTACCGCGATCGGCGAAGCGCTGCCGTGGATCCGCGAATTCGCCGACGTCGGTTCCTATTTCGATGAGCCGGTGCGCACGTATTCGAGCGGCATGGCGATGCGCCTCGCCTTCGCGGTCGCAACGGCCACACGTCCGGACATCCTCATCGTCGACGAAGCGCTGTCGGTCGGCGACCTGTCGTTCCAGGCCAAGTGCTTCGAGCGCATCCGCGAATTCCGGGACGCCGGCACGACGCTGCTCTACGTCACGCATGCGGTCGCCGACGTGGTCAAGCACTGCGAGCGCGCGTGGCTCGTTCGCGGCGGACGCCTCGTGCTCGACGGACCGGCGCGGCAGGTGACGAATCAGTACCTCGACGAGCTGTTCGGCCGGCAGGCGCGCGCGGGCGAGCCCGAGCGCGCAAGCGACGCCGCGCCCGCACGTTCTCCGTTCCACGACACGGAGGTCGACGCGTTCGAGACGCGTCCGGGCTATCGCAAGGACGAGCATCGCTGGGGCGATGGCGGTGCGCGCATCGTCGACTATCATGTCGCGGCCGCTGGAGAGGACTACCCGAGCGAGGTGACGTCCCAGGACACGGTCCGCATATCGTTCAAGGTGCGCTTCGAGCGCCGCGTGGACAGCCCGGTGTACGGGCTGCTGATCAAGACGCTCGAGGGGCTGTTCGTGTACGGAACGAACTCCTCGATCGCGGCGCGAGGCGCGACGGCGTCCGTCGAGGACGGCGGCGGAGTGGTCATCGCCCAATTTTCCGTGCGGCTGCGTCTCAACGCGGGTGCGTATCTGCTTTCGCTCGGCGTGTCCGATGACGTGGGGAACGGGGAGCTCGTGCCGCTCGATCGACGTTACGACGCCATCCTGATCACGGTCCGGCACACCGTGCCGATCTCGGGATTGGTCGACCTCCAGGCGACCTTCGATGCGTTGCCGGTCGCATCCGGAGCGATGGCGTGAGCACGCAGGTTTCCGTGGCCGAGCTGCTGGATGCCGTGGTGGAGGTCTATCAACCGATCTACGGTCACCCCGAGCTTTCCACGTCGGCGGCCCGCGCGTCGAGCGATCGGCTCGAGCACGTCATGAACGCGTATCGCGCGCTGTCGGCGCATGCGGGGCGTGCGCTGCGCGTCCTCGACCTCGGCTGCGCGCAAGGCTATTTCGGCCTGTCGCTCGCCGCGTTGGGTGCGAAGGTCCATGGCGTCGACATGAACGCGACGAATGTCGCGATCTGCAACGCGCTCGCGCGCGAGCACGCGCTCGACGCGACGTTCGAGCAGGCCATGATCGAGGACTTCCTGCGGCGCGACGAAGAATCGTGGGACCTCGTGCTGGGCCTCAGCGTCTTCCATCACCTCGTCCTGAACCACGGCTTCGAAACGGTCCGGTCGTGGATCGCTGCACTCGGCACGAAGGTGATGGGCGCGCTGTTCGAGCTTGCGCTCCAGAGGGAGCCCATGTCGTGGGCCGTCGCTCAGCCGGCGGACGAGTCGTCGCTGCTCGATGGCTTCGCGCTCGTCCACGAGCTCGGACGCTTCGCTACGCATCTGTCCACCGTCGAGCGGCCCCTGTACTACGCCAGCAATCGCGTGTGGTGCTTCGGCGATCGCGCAGCGGAGTTCACGCGCTGGACGATGAAATCGCATGAGGGCGTCGGCGAGGTGCACTGCGGGACGCGGCGCTATTTCGAAAACGAAGCGCAGATCGCCAAGCAGTTCCTGCTGCGCCAGCCGCTCGCCGACGTCAATTCCCGGGACCTGGATGCCGAGGCGCGGTTCCTTCGCGAGCCGCCGGTCGCCGGTGACTTCCCGCGATTGCTCGCTTACGGATCGAACCGCCGCGAAGCCTGGCTGGTTCGCGACCGCATACCGGGCACGCTCTTGTCGCAGATGATGGCCGCGGGCGAGCCTTATGACGCGCGGCGCGTGATTCGCGACGTGCTCGCCGAGCTGTGCGAGCTCGAGCGCGCGGGTCTCTATCACGCCGACGTGCGCACCTGGAACACGCTGGTCTCCGCCTCCGGGCACGCCCGGCTGCTCGACTTCGGCGCGGTAGGCTTCCAGCCCGAGGACTGCGTGTGGCCGACCAATCCCTTCCTCGCGTTCTGGATCTTCGTGCGCGAGGTTGCGAGCGGCGTGCCCGCACGCATCGAGCCGCTGCGCGAGCCTTTCATCAGTCCTTATCGGATCCCGGAAGAGTTCAGGCCGTGGGCGCTCGCCGCCTGGTCGCTGCCGCCCGAGCAATGGTCGTACGCTGCGATGCTTCGCATGCTGGACGAGGACGCGCGCTCGCCCGCTCCGCAACCGGGTGGCTCGCTGCTGTGGATGGAGGCGATGGAACGCCATGCGGACCTCGTCGCACAGCAGGGCAGCGAGGTGCGCGCGCGGCTGCAGCGTCTGGAGGACGCGCTCTTCGGCGCTGACGGTGGCGGCGCAGCGACCGCGGCTGCCTTCGTCAAAGGACTCGGTGCGATCGAGCAGGAGCTCGAGCGCGTCCGCCAGCAACTGGCAGAGCAACGGGCGCGGCAGGACCAGTTCGAGGGCGTGGCACGCGAGCTCGGTGCGAGAAACGCGAGGCTGGCCGAGGTCTCACAGCAGCTCGGGATGACGCAACGCGAGCTTGCGTCCACGACCGCGGCGTATGAAGTGATGCGCAACAGCCGATCATGGCGCATCACCCGGCCCCTGCGTGACATGGCCGTACTCGCGCGACGATTGCGCGGCGACGCACCGGCGCAGCCGGAGAAACGCCCGAAGCAAACGCGGCGCGCCGGAGTCGTTGCCTCGCTGGTCGCCTACGTCAATGCCGACCCGCAACGCAAGCAACGCGTGGCGCGATGGCTGCGTCTCGTGGGCCCGCTCGATCGGCGCTTGCGAGCGCTTGCGCGAGCCCAGGGCGTGGAATCGTTCACCTCGCCCGCCGATGCGCGCGCGTGGTCCGTGCCCAGGCCGTCGGTTGCCAACGCGGCGCAGCGCGAGCTCATGCGCCGCATCGAATATCTCACGCAGCTCGAGGACCGCCTCGACGCTCAGCAGTCCGAGCACGAGGTCGAGGTGCGCAAGCTCACGCAGGAGCTCGAGCGGCTTCGGGCAGCGAGGCGCTGATGCGCGTCGTCCTCGACTTGCAGGCATGCCAGACCGAAGGGTCGCGCACGCGCGGCATCGGCCGTTATTCGGCCAGCCTGACCCGTGCGCTCGTCGAGGAACGTGCGCACGACTATGTGATCGCATGCAACGGCGTCTATCCCGAGAGCCTGCGCGACATCGCCGCGCAATACGAGCCGCACATCGGGGCGGACCGGATCGTTTCGTACGCCGCGCCGTTGCCTGCCGAAGCGTTCGAGCCGCGGGTGATCGACACGACGCGCGTCACCGGGGAATGGCTGGCACGCTACGCATGGCTTGCGGCCAAGCCGGACCTGATCCACGTCAACAGCGTGTTCGAAGGCTTCCACGGCAAGGCGGTCGTGCCGTCCCTGGCGGGCATGCCGTCGAGCATCGTGCTGAGCGCAACCGCGTACGACCTGATCCCGTTGGTGCTCGCCGACACGTACCTCGGCGATCCGCCGACGCGGGCCTGGTACATGGGCTGCATCGAGCGGTTGCGCCGCTGCGACGTGCTGCTGGCGATCTCGGAGGCGACGCGGCGCGACGTGATCGAGCGTCTCGGCCTTGCGCCCGAGCGGGTGACCAACGTGCTCGGCGCGGTGGACGAGCGCTTTTCGCCAGGGGCGCCGGGACACGAGCGCCCCGGCCTGCTCGCGTCGCTCGGCGTGGAAAAGCCGTATGTCATGTACACGGGCGGCATCGATCACCGCAAGAACGTCGAGGGGCTCATCCGCGCGTACGGGGCACTGCCGCGCGCGCAGCGCGACGCGTTCCAGCTGGCGATCGTGTGTAGCGTGCGCGAGTCCGACCGAATGCGTCTCGCAGCGCTCGCGCGCGACGCAGGCCTGCGGCCCGGCACGCTCGTGCTCACCGGGTACGTCGACGACGACGCGCTCGTCGAGCTCTACCGCGCGTGCGAGCTGTTCGTGTTTCCGTCGCTCTACGAGGGTTTCGGGCTTCCGGTGCTCGAAGCGATGTCGTGCGGAGCGCCGGTCATCGCCGCGCGCGCATCCAGCCTGCCGGAGATCGTCGGGCGCGACGACGCGCTGTTCTCCGTCGGCTCGGACGCGCCGATGACGGCGGCGCTTGCGCACGCGCTTCGCGATGCGGCGTTTCGCGCGCAGCTGCGCGAGCACGCGCTTGCGCAGGCACGCCGTTTTTCCTGGCGCGAGACGGCCCGGCGCAGCGAGGAGGCGTGGCGGGACGCCTTCGAGCGCAAGCGGGATCGCGTGCGCGTTGCCGTCTCGCGCGCCCGCCCGCGGCTCGCACTGGTGAGCCCGCTGCCGCCCGAGCGCTCGGGCATCGCGGATTTCGTCGCGGAGCTGCTGCCCTGTCTCGCGAAGCGCTTCGAGATCGACCTCTTCGTCACCGAGAAGGCGGACGGCGAGCGCTACGCCGCGCTCGGCTACGGCGTCCATCCGTGGCAATCCTTGCCGGCCCGCTGGACCGATTACGACGGTGGGGTGCTGTATCAATTCGGCAACTCGGAGTTCCACGCCCACATGATCGCGTTGTTGCGCGCATGCCCGGGAGCGGTGCTCCTGCACGACGCGTACCTCAGCGGCCTGTTCGCCTACTGCGAGTTCGGGCCCCCTGCACGCGCAGGCCTGTTCGGCCAGATGCTCGCGTATTGCCACGGCGACGAAGCGGTAGCTTCGTACCGCGTGCAGGGTCGAGAAGCGGCGATCGACCGGTATCCGATGGCACGCTGGGTCGTCGACCAGGCCACCGGCGTCGTCGTCACGTCGCATCACGCGCGCGACATCCTCGCCGGCGCCCGTCAGCTCGACGGCGGGCGCTGCGCCGTGGTGCCACACCATCGCATCGCGCACTCGGTGACAGCGGCGGAACGAGCAGCCGCGAAAGCCGCGCTCGGCGTACCGGCCGACGCGCTGCTGTTCTGCTCGTTCGGGCACGTGCACGAGCGCAAATGCTCGCAGGAATTGCTCGATGCCTGGCTGCATCGAAAGCCCGCCGCAGGCGCACGCCTCGCATACGTCGGCGAGGCGGGAGGCCCTTACGGCGAAGCCCTTCGGCGACGCGTGGCGCAGCTTTCGCCCGATGCCGGCGTGTCGATCACCGGATACGCGACCGACGACGCGTTCCTGCAGTACATGCGCGCGTCCGACGTCGTCGTGCAACTGCGGACCGGCTCGAGGGGCGAGGCATCGGGTGCCGCGTTGTACGCCATGGCGCACGGCGATCCGCTCGTCGTTACGCGGCACGGCAGCCTTGCGGAGCTTCCCGCCGATGCGTGCGTTCAACTCGATCTGCCGCTCGATGACGCGGTTCTCGCCGACACGCTGGCCCGCCTGGCGAGCGATGCAGCGGAGCGGGAAAGCCTGGGCGCCCGCGCGCAGGCGTGGGTACGCGAGCATTGCGATCCGGCGTATCTCGCCGATGCGCTGGCGGAGCATCTCGCGCGATTCAACGACCCGGAGATCGTCCACCGCCGCGCAAGCCTGCTGACCCGCGTGCGCGCGCTTGCCGACGCGACGCTCGACACCGATGCCGGCGCGTTGGCGGCGGACACCGAGGCACGTGCCCTGCAATCGGAAGGCGCGCGCGTCCATGGCGACGCCGCACTCGCGATCGCGGAGACGATCGCACCGCTTCTGCCGCGCGTCGTATCGTCCGGGCCGTACGCCGAGCTCCGAGAGGAGGGCACCGCACGGCTTCGCTCGGTCGCGCTCACGGCAGGCGACCGGCGGCTCCGCACCGTGTGCGGCGTCAAATCCGACGGCGCGATTCGCAATCGCGGCATGGCCGGCGTTCTCATGCACGGGCCCTACATGCCCATGGAAGCGGGCGCCTATCGCGTCCGCGTGTACGGTGAGACGACGGGCGCACCGGGCACGGTGCGCGGCGTCCTCGAAGCCACCGGCGAGGCCGGGCGTCGCCGTCTCGGCGCGGTGGAGCTCGTCGCAGGCGCCGACGAAGTGCGCCGCAACGGCGTTCTCGCACGGCTCGACTTCGACGTGCCGCGCGCGATCACGGATTTCGAGCTTCGCATGCTGGTGACGCCGGGCACGGAAATGACCATCGAGAGCATCGACGTGGTCGCGCTCGACCCGCCCGAGACGCCGACGCGGCACTGAACCGCCGATTCCGATGGCCGCCGCTCCTGCCTTCAACGAGCTGCTTCACGACTTGCGGGGCGAGGGCCTCCGCCGCATGCCGCCCGGCGCCGAGACGTTCCTCAGCGCGGGTTGTGCGGGCGGGTGGTATTTCGCCTGGATCGCCGAGAACTATCCCGGCATAAGGCGTCACATCGGGGTCGAGCGCTACAGCGCGAAGCCCGCCGATCTACCGGAGAATGCGCAGTGGATCAGCAACTCCGTCTCCGACATGCACGAGGTGGCGAGCGACAGCGTCGACCTGCTGTTCTCCGGCCAGAACATCGAGCATGTGCGGGTCCACGAGATCGGTCCGTTCCTGCGAGAGGCGCGGCGCGTGCTTCGGGCCGGCGCGTGGCTGGTGATGGACAGTCCCAATCGCGCCATGACCGAGCGCACGGGATGGACGCAGCCCGAGCACGTGCTGGAATTCCGCGTCGACGAGATCAAGGACGTCGTCGAGCTCGCCGGATTCGACGTGGAATCGATCCACGGGCTTTGGCAATGCTACGACGTGCGTGCGCACAAGTTGTTGCCGCTGGATCCGTCGAACGACGACGCCGCGAACCGCCGTCGGATCGACGATGCCCGAGGCGACCCGGAGAATGCGTTCGTGTGGTGGCTGACGGCCCGGCGCGGGACGCGCGCGCCGGATTGGCCCGCGCTCGATGCTCGTCTCCAGGACATCGCGCGCGAGGCGCTGCCCATGCGGGCCACTCGATTCAAGACCCAGGTCGGCACGTTCGCGCCGGGCGAGCTGAGCAGCGAAGCGCGTGGCGCGCGCGGTCGCGACGGATACCTGCTGTACGGTCCCTACATACCGCTCTTTCCCGGTCGCTACCGCGCCGTGTTCCGCATCCGTGCGCTGGAATCGCCGGGTGCGCTCGCCCGATGGACGCGGGCGAGGCTCGGTCACGTCGACATCGCATCCTTCCACCAGAAGCGCGACATCGCGCGCCGCGATTTCAGTGCAGCCGATCTTGCGACGCCGGGTGAGGACGGTTATTGCGCCTTCGCATTCGATTTCGAGCTGCGCGATGCGCTGTTCGGCGCCGAGTTTCGCGTGCACACGACGGGACGGGCGGCACTCGGCGCCGCGGTTCCGGTGCAGGTCGACCGGGTGAGCTGATCGGGCGCGTCGACGTCACCGGCGCGCAACGCTCGACACGGCGGCGTGCTGGAGCGTGATTCCGCGTGCCCGGACGCAACCCCGTCCGTTCGAAATGACCCGAAATTCCATGCCGACCATGCCCTTGGCGAGCTCGAACGGGACGTCGACGTTTTGCCATGCGGACTCGGGTCGCAGCACCGACTGCGCGAGCACCGTGGGGCCACCGTCCACGAATGCCGTCACGTCGACCGTGCCCGAAGGCTCGACGGCCGTGCCACAGCCGGCGACTTCGAAGCGGGCCACGTAGCGACCCTTCGGAAGCGCGATGTACGGTCCGTAGGCCAACGCCCCCGCTTCGCCTTCGCGAGCCTCGATCCAACCGTCTCCGGGCGGATCTTCCACGTAGCGACCCGCGTTTCGTGGCGTATGGCGCGTGAAGGCTTCGCGCGTGGGTTGCGGCACCAGGATGTCCCATGCGAAGAGGCCGTCCTGGAAATTGTGCGGGAACACGTGGATCGTGAAATCCTCGAAGGTCAGCGTGCGCGCCTCGGGGCCGAGCGCCTCGCGCAAGCGCGGGAGGTCGACGTCCTTCGCTTCGTCCTTCCTGACCAGCAGGAACGTCGGGCCGCGATGCGCATCCGCCGTGTACCAGCGTGCCGCGGCGAGATGGATCATCGGCCGCGGGAGGCCGCCCTGGAAGATGACCGCGCGAATCGTCACGGCGCCGGCCGAAAGAACCGTGTTGACCGACGCATCCCAGTAGCTCGCATAGCCGTACGTCAGTCCGTTGTCCTCGAGAAAGCGAACGAGCCGGTCGTGCGCCGATTGCGGCAGGTGCCCATCCCACGCGTGGGCGCGGTAGTAATCGCGCAGCGGCAGGACATACGGTCGATAGGACGCCATCGACACGCCGACGGTCGCCACGACGGCGGCGACGAGCCACACGTCGTAGCGTCGCTGCATCACGCGTCCCTCCAGCCAGCAAGGAAGCGCGACCAGGCCGAGCGCGAACGCGGGAATGAAATAGCGCGACGTCGAAATGTTCTCGGAGAGGTCCGTGAAGACGTAGAGGAAGGCGACGAGCAGCAGCGATACGATGAAGGCCGTCGAAAGCGCGTGCTGGCGCGCCGCGCCTCGACGCTCGGCGAGCGGTCGTGCGGCGAGCGCAAAGCCTGCCGCGACGACCGAGCAAAGCAACACCAGACGCAGGAACGCTTCCACGCCGGCCGGCGACATCACCGACGCTCCCGCCTGCGCTTCGACGCCGAACAGGAACATCAGCGACTTGATCGCCAGGATCAGGCGATCGCCGAGCGTGTCGAGCGCCAGGAAATGGCGCTTCGCGTTCGCCGAGAACACGATCGACTGCCGCAGCACGTGGACGTAGCCGATCGTTCCCAGTAGCGCTCCGGCACCATAGGCCACTGCGCCGAGGATCAGGTCGCGGCGTGCCCGCAGCGGATCGCGCGGCATCGTTGCACCGCGCATCGACCAGAACGCGAGGGCGACGATCGCCGTCGCGAGCGGCACGACGAACGTCACGATCGAGCGGACCGGATTGGACAGGAACGACAGGAGCGCCGCAACGAACAGCCCCGCGCATGCCGCCACGACGCGGGTCGTCTGGCGGCGCCGCCACGCTTCGTACAGCGCCATCGCGAGGCACCCCTGCAACAGCATCATGAGAACGAGCGAGCCGTACGCGATCTGGCCATACAGGTTCTCGGCCATGAAGCGCGAGATCCCGGAAGCCAGCAGGCACAGGGCGAGAAGGCGCGAAACACGCGAAAGACCGATCAGCCCGGTGAACCACCACGCGCACGCGAGCAGCGCCGCACTGAAAACGATGCTGGAAACGGCATGCAATGCGAAGCCGTTCGGAAAGAACGGCAGCAGCGGCGCAATGACGAGGTGTCCGCCGAAGACGATGAGATCGCCGTTCCCGTACGCGTAGTCGCGGGGCAGGAACGAGCCAGCGTCGAGCATCTCCTGTGCGAAGAGGTTCTTGCCGGCGGTATCGGAATGGAACTGCAGGCGATACGTGACGAACGTATAGAAGACGAGAAAGGCCAGGTTGAGGACCAGCAGCGCGGTGAGCGCGGCCGCTATCCAGCGGCGCGCGGCCGGCTCTGCCTGCGGCGCCGTGCGGTGAGCGGGCGACAGCATGGCGGTCTCGGGCAGGCGATCCATGGAGAATTCGCGAAGCAAGCCCGCGAACATATCAGAAATGGCAGGCGGCCGGCGCGGCCGGAATCGGCCGGCACGGTGTATGCCATACTCGCGCACGAACGACCGGGTATCTTCATGGACAACTCTCCACGATTCGAGTACCGCGCCATGCGCTTGCCCGGCGGACGCTCGGTCGACCTGGCGCTGCCGCAACCGTCGACGGATCCGGTCGTCAACGCGTACGCCGCGGGCAACCCGCTGAACGGTTATCTGGTGGACCTGTTGCAGCGGTTCACGCAAGCGGGCGACCGGGTTCTCGATCTCGGCTGTCATGTCGGCACGCTCTCCGTCCCTGCGGCCGCGCTCGGCCGCCGCGTGCTCGCCGTCGACGCATCGCCCTTGCACGTCGAGGCGGTGCGCCGCGCTGCGCAACGCAATCGCCTCGACGATCTCGCCGTGCGCTGGTGCGCAGTTGCGGACACGGACGGCGAGATCGACTTCAACGAGAACGGCTTGTGGGGCATGGTGCGGCCGCAGACGCTGCGCGCGACGCCGCGCGACGAGGCAGGTCGTGAAGCGCGCGGGGCATCGCCGGCTCTTCCACCGAGCGCCGGAGCGGTCGCGGCCCGGCGCGCCGACACGCTCCTGGGCGAGGCCGGCTGGTCCGCGGTCGAATTCGTGAAGATGGACGTCGAGGGATCCGAGCTCGCGGCGATCGAGAGTCTCGGCGACGTGCTCGCGAGCGATCGTGCGCCGGTCGTCGTGTACGAATCCAACGGCATGACGTTCGAGATCTTCGGCTACGACATCGCGCGCGTGCGATCGCGGCTCGAGCAGCTCGGGTACATCACGTGCCGCGTCGAGGGCGCGCGCCTGGTCTACTGCCCGCCGTCCGAGCTGCAACCCGAGGCCTGGCTCGACGTCGTGGCGCTGCCACCACGCCTGCAGCGTTCAGGCGATGTGGTGCGTGCCTGGGACCGCGAGGCCATGGTACGGCGCTGTCTCGAGTGGGGCACGAACGAGCATCGCAACGTGAGGCAATACCTCCAGCGGGCGTTCGCGTCCTCGGGCGAGTACCCGCGGGACGACCGGCGCATCGCCAGCCTGCGGCGCGACCTGGACCGCGAGTTCCAGGCGGGTGCGCCTCAACGTTGACCCGCGCGACGATGCGCAGCCCCGCGATCCCATTGTTCTCGTCGGCGCGGGCGGAGGCCGGCGTCGATCTGCGCGAGCCGATCGATCGCGTGCTGCGCAGCCATCACTACATTCTCGGCGCGGAGGTCCAGGGCTTCGAGGCGGAGTTCGCGCGATACATCGGTGTCGCGCATTGCGTCGCCGTCGCGAACGGCACCGACGCGCTGGAGATCGCCCTGCGGGCGCTGGGCGTCGCCTCGGGCGATCGCGTCGTGACGGCGGCCAACGCCGGTTTCTACGCGAGCACCGCGATCCACGCGGTGGCCGGCACGCCGCTGTACGCGGACATCGACGACGAGCGCATGACCCTGGCGCCCGCGGCCGTGGAGCGCGCGCTGGCGCATCGTCCGAAGGCGGTGATCGTCACGCATCTGTACGGGCGTCTCGCCGACGTCGAAGCGATCGCGTCGCTTTGCCGCGCGGCAGGCGTGGCGCTGGTCGAGGATTGCGCGCAGGCGCATGGCGCCGCGTTGCGGGGCCGTCGCGCGGGCAGCTTCGGCGACATCGCCTGCTTCAGCTTCTACCCGACCAAGAATCTCGGTGCGGCCGGCGACGGCGGCGCGATCACGACGAATCACGAAGGACTGGAACGGCGCTCGCGTCAGTTGCGCCAGTACGGATGGTCGCGGAAATACGCCGTGGACGTCGCGGGGGGGCGCAACAGCCGCCTCGACGAGATCCAGGCCGCGGTGCTTCGTGCGAAGCTGCCGACGCTCGATGCGCAAAACGCCGAGCGACGCCGGCTCGCCGCACGGTACGACACCGCGTTTTCGCAGCTGCCGCTGCGCGTCGCCGGCTCTCGCGCCGCAGACGACGTCGTGCATCTCTACGTGGTTCGCACGCGGCGTCGCGACCAGCTGCGATCGGCGCTTCTCGAGGCCGGCATCGGCTCGGACATCCACTATCCCGTCGCGGACCATTCTCAGGCGGCTTACGCGAAGCAGGCGGCCGCGGTCGAGCTCCCGCTCACCGAGGCCGCGTGCCGTGAATGCCTGTCGCTGCCTTGTTTTCCAGGGCTCTCCGACGCCGAGCAGGACCAGGTGATCGAAGCGGTGCGCGCGTTCTTCTCCGTGGATCCACGGTGATGGCCGATCCCGGCCGATTCGCCAATCTCACGTTCGAGGATTTCCGGCGCCTCGCGCAGGATTCCACGCTCACGAAGTTCGAGCGCATCGGCTTCCCGGACTCGTATCGCGCCGGCCACGAGCAGGCCATCTTCGCGGACATTCGCCGCAAGCTGACGAATCTCGACCTTCGCGACGGCAAGGTGCTCGACATCGGCCCGGGCTGCAGCGACCTTCCTTCGATGCTGATCGATCACTGCGTGGCGCACGATGCCGAGCTGCACCTCATCGACAGCCCCGAGATGCTCAGCCACCTGCCCGAGCGCGAGGGCGTTCATCGGCTTGCTGCACGCTATCCCGACTGCGCCGATTTCCTGGCGGCGCATCAGGGACGCTTCGACGCGATCCTCTGCTACAGCGTGCTGCACTACGTGTTCGTCGACGTGCCGCTGTACCGCTTCCTCGATTCGACGCTCGCGTTGCTCGCGCCGGGAGGGCAATTCCTGATCGGCGACAT
Organism: Casimicrobiaceae bacterium; assembly: GCA_036406955.1. GTDB lineage: Bacteria > Pseudomonadota > Gammaproteobacteria > Burkholderiales > Casimicrobiaceae > VBCG01. The sequence continues at coordinate 20,266 of DASXAF010000139.1, read as the reverse complement.
CCCGAACGTGTCGAAGCGCAAGCGCTTTTTCGCGAGCGACACGGGCGCGGCGTTCCACCGTGCATTCATGCACACCGACGAAGCGCCGCACGTGGAGTTCAACCGCATCGAGCCGGATCAGATCGACGATGCCGTCGTGATGTCGCTGACGCAGCGCGCACGCTCGGCCGGCTTCGACGCGTACGTCGTGCCGCAGGATGCCGCGCTGCCCATGGCCAACCGGCGCGAGGACATCCTGATCGTGCGGCCCTGAGGAGCCCGCGTGGCGAAGGGCAGGCGCCTCGTGATCGTCGGCGACAGCGCGTTCGCCGAGGTCGCGTACGAGTGCTTCACCCACGACTCGGATTACGAGGTCGTGGGATTCAGCGTCGAGGCCGCGTATCTCAAGCGCGAGTCGCTGTTCGGGCTGCCGATCGTGCCGTTCGAGAGCCTCGAGCAGCGGTTTGCCCCTGGCAGCGTCGACTTCTATGCGGCGCTCGTCTATACGCAGCTCAACCGCCTGCGCACGCGCCTGTACGAAGCCGCCAGGGCCAAGGGCTACCGGCCTGCGAGCTACGTCAGCAGCCGCGCCTTCGTCTGGCGCAACGTCAGCCTCGGCGAGCATTGCTTCGTGTTCGAGGACAACACGCTGCAGCCGTTCGTGAGGCTCGGCAACAACGTCGTGCTGTGGAGCGGGAACCACGTCGGGCACCACAGCGTCATCGACGACAATTGCTTCATCGCCTCGCAGGTCGTCATCTCGGGCTTCTGCACGATCGGCCGCAATACGTTCATGGGCGTCAATGCCACGCTGGGAAACAACGTCACCGTCGGCGAGGACAACTGGATCGGGCCCGGCGTGCTGCTCACGCGCAACACCGCGGCCAACGCGCTCTACAAGGCGGAAGAGCCGCCGCCGGCCAGGGTCGGTGCGCGCCGCTTTTTCAAGATTCCCGACCCCGGGTCCTAGGATGCAGTGGCGCAAGCTCGGCCTGGTGTGGGCGCCGTCCGGCGACCTGGCATGGGCACGCACCCACGCCATGCTGCCGACGCCCATGCGACTGAACGACGACGTCGTTCGCGTGTTCGTCACGTGTCTCGACGACGCCGGCCGCGGCCGGCCGGCATACGTCGACGTGTCGGCCCGCGATCCCACGCGCGTCGTCGACGCCGCACGCGAGCCGCTGCTCGACGTCGGCGAGCGCGGGACGTTCGACGACAACGGCGTCGCGGCGCTGTGCGCGGTTCCGGCCGGCGGCCGGCGCGTTCATCTCTACTACGCCGGCTTCGAGCTCTGCACGCAGGTGCGATACCGCATCTTCACGGGACTCGCGCTGAGCGACGACGGAGGCGGCACGTTTCGTCGCCACGCGCGCGTCCCCGTGCTCGATCGCTCCGACGACGAGCGGTATTTCCGTTGCGGCGCCTTCGTGATGCGTGACGGCGGGCTGTTTCGGATGTGGTACATCGCAGGCAGCCGCTGGACGACGGTGGAAGGCAGGGAGCTGCCGGTTTACACGCTGCGCTACCTCGAGTCCGCCGACGGCGTGCAATGGGGCGCGACCGGTACGCCGTCGATGGACGTGAGCGAAGCCGACGAGCATGGATTCGGGCGCCCGTGGGTGATCAGGCGCGCCGAGGACGACTACCGGATGTTCTATTCCATTCGAAGCCGCTCGCGCGCCGCGTACGGTCTCGGGTACGCCGAATCGGACGACGGCCTCACCTGGCGTCGCGAAGACGACGCGGTGGGCCTCGTGCCGACACCGGGCGCGTTCGACGCACACGCGCTGATGTACATGTCGCTGATCGAGGTCGACGGCCGTACCTACTGCTTCTACAACGGCGACGACTTCGGCAGGCAGGGCTTCGGCGCGGCGGAGCTGGTGTCGTGACCTTCGAGGTGGTGCAGTATCGCGCGGCGGACCACGAGGCGCTCTGGGACGCGTGGTGCGGCACGGTGCCCAACGCGACGTTCCTGCACAGCCGCCGTTTCCTCGGCTACCACGGCGCGCGCTTCGCCGACCGCTCGGTGTTGCTGTACCAGGCCGGCCGCCTGGTCGCGGTCATGCCGGCCGCCGCGATGCCGGATGATGCCGACGCGGTCGGCAGCCATCCCGGCGCCACCTACGGCGGCCTCGTGCACGACGGCAGCGTGACGGGCGAGCGCGCGATCGAGGCGATCGCGCAATTGCGAGCTCACTACCGCGCGGCCGGCTTCGGGCGCCTCGTGTACAAGGCGATGCCGCGCCAGTTCAAGCCGGTGCCGGGCGACGACGACCTGTATGCGCTGTTCCGCCTCGATGCCCGCCGCGTCGCATGCAATCTCGCATGCGTGATCGACCTCGCGCATCGCCGCACGCCGAGCGAGCGCAGGCGCAGGGCGCTGCGCAAGGCACGCCGCAGCGTCGAGGTGGTAACCGATATCGCGCTGCTGCCTGCGCTGTGGGAGATAATCGCGGACAATGTCGCGCGGCGCTTCGGCGCGCGACCGGTGCATTCCCGCGAGGAGCTCGTCCGGCTTGCCGAGCTGTTTCCGGAGAACGTGCGACTGTACGGGGGCACGGTGGACGGCCGGCTCGAGGCCGGCATCGTCCTTTTCAATACGGCCACGACCTGGCGCGCGCAGTACATCGGTTCCACCGAAGCCGGCCATGAGGCAAGCGCGCTCGACGCCGTGCTGGAGGACGCCATCGCGGCGGCCGCTGCGGGCGGCGCCCGCTACGTCGACTTCGGCACGAGCAACGCGGACGACGGCCGCGTGCTGAACGAAGGGCTGTACCGCTTCAAGGTCGAGTTCGGCGGAGGCGGCGCGGTGCACGAGACCTACGAGCTGCCGCTTTGAGCGATGGACAAGAACAAGCTATCGATCGTCGTCCCGGTCTACCACAACGAGGACAGCCTGCCCGGGCTGTTCGACGAGCTCGATCGCGTGGAGCTCCAGTTGCGGGAGCAGGGCGTCGAGCTCGAGCTGATCTTCGTCGACGACGGCTCCCGGGACCGCAGCCTCGAGCTGCTGCTGCAATACCGGCAGCGGCGGCCGTCGACGAAGGTCGCGAAGCTCGCGCGCAATTTCGGCGCGGTGCATTGCTCGAAGACGGGGTTCAGGTTCGTCACCGGCGATGCGTTCATGATCCTCGCGGCCGATCTCCAGGACCCGCCGGGACTGGTGCCCGAGATGGTGTCGCGCTGGCGCAACGGCTCGAAGTTCGTGATCTGCGAGCGCATCACCCGCAACGATCCGCTGGTGTCCAAGCTGTATTCGCACGTCTATTACCGCCTCGTGCGCGCGCTCGTCATCCGCGACTACCCGGTCGGCGGCTTCGACATGGCGCTGATGGACAAGTCGTTCCTCGCGCCGATGCTCAACAGCTCGAAGAGCGTGTTCACGCCGCTGCTCGCATACTGGCTCGGCTACGCGCCCGACGTCATCCACTACCACCGGCCCGCGCGGCCGCACGGCAAGTCGGGCTGGACGTTCCGAAAGAAGTTCAATGCCTTCCTCGACGTGATGGTGGGCTTCTCGATCACCCCAATCCGCCTCATCTCGGGAATCGGCGTTCTGGTGTCGCTCGCGAGCTTCATCTACGGTGCGGTGGTAGTGGTCAACGCGCTGCTCGGGCGCGTGCCGGTGGAAGGGTTCGCGACCGTCGTGGCGCTCATCACGTTCCTGCTCGGGCTCATCATCCTGATGCTGGGCGTCATCGGCGAATATCTGTGGCGCATCTTCGACGACACGAACAAGCGGCCGGAGACCGTCATCGATGAGATCTGGGGATGACGTTTCCTCGCTTCGTGATCGCGGGCGCGGTCAACACCGTGGTGACGTACCTGCTGTATCTCGCGCTGCTGCCGTTCATGCCCTACCTCTGGGCGTACGTGCTGACCTATGCCGTCGGCATCGCGCTGGGATACGTGCTCAATGCCGTCTGGGTGTTCCGTGGCAGGCCGTCGTTGCGCACGGCATCGGCGTACCCGCTTGTGTATCTGCTCAACCTGGCCCTCGGCATCGCGCTGCTCGCCTGCCTGGTGGAGCTCTTGCGCGTGCCGCGCGAATGGGCGCCGATCATCGTGATCGCCGTGTCCCTGCCGATCATGTTCCTGCTGAATCGCATGCTGTTCCAGCGAGGTGATCCCGCATGAGCGCCGAGCGGCCGCCCGAAGGCGCTCGCCCGCTCCTTCGAGGAGGGGGAAGGCGCCCGCCTGGCGGGCCAGCCTCGGGGGAGGTTACCCAATGAGTCGCCCGACCATCAACGACTGCAAGGTCGTCGCGCTGCCCAAGGTCGCCGATCCCCGCGGCAACCTGACGTTCATCGAAGGCGGCAGGCACATCGCCTTCGACATCAAGCGCGTGTTCTTCCTCTACGACGTGCCGACCGAGGAAAGCCGCGGCGCGCACGCGCACCGCACGCTGCACCAGTTCATGATCTGCCTGTCGGGGAGCTTCGACGTCGCGGTCGACGACGGCGAATTCCAGGCCCGCATCCACCTGAACCGTCCGTGGAAGGGCCTGCACGTGCCGCCCATGATCTGGGCCGCGGAGGTGAACTTCGACCCGGGCTCGGTGTGCCTCGTGCTCGCCTCGGACGTGTTCCGGGAGGAGGATTACATCCGCAACTACGAGGAGTATCTCGCGCTGGCGGGGCAGTCGGCGCGTTGACGCGACGAAACGCCCAAAAAAGAATCGGCCCGCAATGCGGGCCGATTTGCCTTGGAGGCGCGGCAACGCTACTTGATGCCGAGCACGGCCTTGATGGCCGCGAGCTCGGCCCTGAGCGTCGCGATCTCGTCGTTCTTCTGGTCGAGCTCCTGCTTCAGGCCCTTGATCGCCGCGAGCGCGACACCGCCTTCGTCGATGGTGGTGATGGTCCTGTCGCTGTCACCCAATCCGAATGCCGCACGGAAGTCCTGGGCGGTCGGGCCCATGTGCAGCGCGCCCGAGACTTCGGTCTTGTAGCGCCACGTGTACACCGGCATGGACATCACCCTTTCCAGCACCGAGCGCGGGTCGATGGCCGCGATGTCGTGCTTGGCCGCGACGTCCGAGATGCTGGCCCAACTGCCTCCACCGGCGGCCAGCGCGACGCCTGCCGTCGGCGTGCCGGTCCCGTTGACCGCGCTCACCATCCGTACGCCCCCGGTGGCGCGCACCGCGAATTCGTTGTTCGCTGCGGAGTCGAAAACGGTCTCGCTCGCATCGCCGCACTTGCCGCTCGGGCCGGTCGTCGTGGCGGAAATGACGATGGCGCCATGGTTCGTCGCGTTGGCACTGCAGCCGGCCGCGAGGCTGTCCGTGCCGCTCGCCGTGCTGAAGAACCCGCCCAGCACCGCCGAATGCAGGCCGCCGGCGAAGTTGTTGACGCCGCCGACGACGGCGGAGAAGTCGCCGATCGCCTTGTTGGACTGGCCGCCCGGGATGGCGGTGAAGCTGCCGGCCGCCACGTTGTCTTCACCGAAGTTGCCGGCGGTCGCCGCGCTTGCGGTGACGCGCCCTCCGCCTCCGATGAACGCCCACTGCCCGCTTGCGAGGTTGAAGCCGCCGCCGATGACGACTGAACGCGCGCCGGTCGAACGACTGCCGGCGCCGCCGACGACCACCGAATCGATGGCGGTCGCATGATTGTCGAAGCCGCCGATGACCAGCGACGAGACCCCGGTGGAAGCGTTGCTCTGGCCGGCGAACACCGAGGAATTGGTGTTGGTGGCCTGGTTGAACGTGCCCGCGGCGACGGCGCTGCCGTTACCGCTCGCGACGTTGTTCCCCGCCGTGAAGCCGATCCACGAATTCGCGCCGCTTCCCGACCCGTCCTTTTCGACGAAGAGCCCGTCGTCGACCGGCGTGGTGACGCGCGGGCGCGACGCGTTCGCTTCGACGATCGCCGTGACGCTCTCGATCGAGTCGGCGTGCGATGCCGCAAGGAGCGCATCGTCGGGCAGGTTCAGGAGCGCCGACTGGAAGGCGGTCAGCGAAACACCTGCCGCCGCGAGCTTGCTGGCGTACTTCACGGCCAGGGCCCGGATCATCAGCGCGCGATTCGCCTCGGCCGATGCGGGAGTGCCGGCGGTCGCGGCTGCGCTCGCCTGCTCCGTAGCATTGCCGAGCAGCGGAACTCCGGCGGCTGCATGCGTGACGATGACGCTTGCCGTGGCTGCTGCACCGATCGATATGAGCCTCTTCACGAACATGACCCTCTCCTGTGTTGGTTGCGGCAACGGCCGCAATGCACGTTGGCAAGCGGGGATTGCACTTCCCGGACCGGTGACGATCGCTGTGCCTGTATGCCACACGAGTCACCGGATGCGCTCGCAGCGACGCGAGCCGCTATGATGCATCAAAGGTAACGGGTGAAGTCAAACAACGTCGCCGTCAGCTCGACCCGCAGGTGCGCGCCCACTGTCGGGCGCGCCCGACACTGTAGGAATTACAAAGCGCTTAGCGCTGTGCGCGCACGAGGGTGGTGCGTACGCTGCGTTGCCGCGCGCGATCGTGCGAACGTGCACGATGGCGGGCCTGCTCGAAGGACTCGAGCTGCGCGAGCCGACGTTCGAGCTCGGAGAGATCGTGTTCCTGCTCGGCGAGCGCGTTCTCCTGGCGCTTCAGTTGCCGGTGAAGCGCCTGCGACGCTGCGAGCGCCACGCCTTCGGCGTCGATCGTCGCGATGCGCTTGTCCGAGTCACCAAGCCCGAAGGCGGCGCGGAAATCCTGCGCAGTGGGTCCCATGTGCAGCGCACCCGATGCTTCCGCCTTGTACCGCCATGTGTAGATGGGCATCGACGCGAGCTTCACGAGGATCGCATCGCCGTCGACGTCGCGAAAATCCTTCTTGGCGTTGCGATCGGACAGCGAGCTCCAGCTTCCGCTGCCCGGCGCGAGCGTCACCCCGCTCGCCGGTGTGCCGCCTGCGTCGAGGCCGCTCACGAATCGCACGCCACCCGTCGCGCGCACGGCGAACTCGTTGCTGGCCGACGTGCTGAAGTCGAACGCGCTGCCGTCGGCGAACGCGAACGCGCCCGCATTCACCGCTTTCGCGCGCTGCCCCACCGCGACGCTGTAGCTGCCGCTTGCGACGTTCGAGGAGCCGCCCGGCACGGTGGCGGCAACGCCCGACGCCGTGTTGCCGAGACCTCCGCCGACGCTCGCACCGTTGCCGCTCGCGGTGTTGCCCTGACCGCCCGCTACCGTTGCAAAGGTCGCGCTCGCAATGTTCTGCTTGCCGCCGACGACGGTTGCATCGGTGTTGATCGCCTGGTTCTGCTCGCCGCCCGCGACGGTCGAGCCGGTTTGCGAGGCGTTCGCGCCGGCGCGGTTGCCCATTCCGCCGCCGATCGTCGACCATTTGCCCGCGGCAACGTGGTCCTGCGCGCTCGCGCCCGCCGATCCGCTACCGGTCTCGCGCCCGCCACCGCCGATGAACGACCACGGTCCGCTCGCGAGGTTGTAGCCGCCACCGACGACGACCGCGCGCGGTCCCTTCGTGCGATTGCCCGCACCCGCGCCGATCAGCGAGTCGATCGCACTCGCGTGATTGTCGAAGCCGCCGATGACGAGCGACGACACGCCGTCCGCGCTGTTCGCGGTTCCTGCGCCGACGAAGGCGCCCAGCGCGCTCGCGACGTTGCCCGATCCCGCGGCCACCGCGCTGTTGCTGCCGCTCGCGGAATTTCCACCCGCGACATAGCCGATCCACGATCCGGAGCCGGTTCCGCTTCCGTCTTTCGCGACCACGACGCTCGCGAAGCGCTGCGCAGCGGTCTGGGCGTGCGCGGTGGAGCACACTGCCAGACAGGCGGGTGCGATGGCGAGACCCATCAGCATTTTCACGGCCATGTCGTTTCTCCCTTGTGCAGCACCGCGATCGGTGCTTCGTGCGCGCTCGCTTCCAGCCGTGCGACGCGCTCGCGCAGCGCCGCGATCCGGCGTGCGCGCGATGCCAGCAGCGCCTCGTTGCGTGCGACCTTTTCGTGCAATGCGCGAAGGCTCGCGAGCGCGACGCCGCTCGCGTCGACCGCCGCGATCCGGCGATCCGAATCGCCGAGGCCGAACGCTGCACCGAAATCCTGTGCCGTGGGCCCCAGATGCAGGGCGCCGGACAGCTCGCTCACGTAGCGCCACGTGTAGATCGGCAGCGCATCGACGCGAGAGAGAACGGCGTCACCGTCGACGGCCGCGAGATCCTTCTTCGCCGCGCGATCGGATAAGCTGGTCCACGAGCCGGAACCCGCTGGAACGGCGACCCCTGCGACGGGCACGCCCGTGCCATCGATGCCCGTCACGATCCGCACGCCGCCCGATGCGCGCACCGCGAACTCGTTGCTCACCGCGGTGAAGTCGAAGTTGCTGCTGTCGGCGAAAGCAAAGGCGCCCGTCGCGGTGGCGCGTGCGCGCCGTCCGGACGCGAACGCGTAATTGGCGAGCGCCGCATTCGACGCACCGCCGGGCACGCTCGCCGTCGTGGCCGACGCGGCGTTGGAAAGGCCGCCGCCGATGGCCGCATCGCCTGCGCTCGCGGTGTTCGATTGACCGCCGACGACGGTCGACGCGTTGCCGCTCGCCGTATTGAGCATGCCGCCGCCGACCGATGCGTCGGTGTCGATGGCCTTGTTGCGCTCGCCGCCCGCCACGACCGAGCCCGTCTGTGCCGACGCATTGGCGGCGCGATTGCCGTTGCCGCCGAGGACCGTCGACCACTTGCCCGTCGCGACGTTGTCCTGCGTGGCGGCACCGGCGTTGCCGGATCCCGTTTCGCGACCGCCGCCACCGACGAACGACCATTGACCGCTCGCCAGGTTGTAGCCGCCGCCCACCACGACCGATCGCGCGCCCGTGGCGCGGTTGCCCGCACCCGCGCCCACGAGCGAGTCGATGGCGCTCGCATGGTTGTCGAATCCGCCGATGACGAGCGACGAGACGCCGTCCGCCGAGTTCGCCGTTCCGGCGCCGACGAATGCGCCCTGTCCCGACGCGACATTGCTCGAGCCCGCTGCAACCGCGCTTGCGCTGCCGCTCGCGACGTTGCCGCCGTTGAGATAGCCGAGCCAGCCGGGCGTGACGATCGATTGGGTCAGCACGCTGCTCGACGAAGCGCCGTTGCCCGCATCGCCGCCGTAGGCCGCGGTGATCGCGTGCGAGCCCGTCGCGAGCGACGAGGTCGAGCAAGCGGCGGTGCGATTGTTGCCGCTGCCGCTCAATGGCGTGGCGTTGCAGCCCGCGATCGCGCTGGCGCCATCCTTGAAGGCGACCGTGCCGGTCGGTGCGGTTCCCGACACGGTTGCGGTGAACGTCACGGTCGTGCCTGCGGGTGCCGGATTCTGCGAGCTCACGAGCGACGTCGTCGACGACCCGGCCGACACGGGCGTGATCACCTGCACGGTGAGCGATGTCGGTGTCGCGGCCAGCACGTTGAACGTGACCGGATAGTTCGGGTCGGTGAACGAGCTGCCGACCGTCAGCGCCGCGTCGGTGTACGCCGATGTCCCCGGCGTAACATCGACGAGCTCGGTGTCGTCGCTCCATGCATCGCAGTACGAGCACATCGTCTCGAACGGGGTCGCCACCCGGATCTGCGCACCGTAGCCGACCCACGCGCCCCAGTTGTCGAACCCGATCGGCTGGCGATATTCGAGCCAGTACGTTCGCTTGCCGAGCGGTGTGGGCACCTTCACGCCGTACGTTGCGCCGCCGCCCGTTTCGATGGGCGACAGCGTGTACGTCGCCGTGCCGCCCGCGTGCGTCGGCGTGGTGGTCGCGTCGATCCAGTTGAGCTTTCGCTTTTGCGCGGCGTTGAAGTGGCCGGCGTGCTGGTTGCCCATCGTGTCGAAGACGTCGCCGTATTCGGCCACGGAGCACGAGCCGCCGATCGATGTTCCGGTGCAGCGCAGGCTGCCCGCGTGCAGCAGCCCGAAGTTGTGACCCATTTCGTGGCCGACGACCTGTGTCGCGAAGCTGCCGGGACCGTTGATGTACGCGAGCTTGGGCGTGCCGATGTACGCGAGCCCCGACCAGCCGCACGAAAGCGGCGCGAACAGGTACACGACGAATTCGTAGTTCGCCGGCTCGTAGCCCGCGCCCTTGGCTGCCGTGTTCGCGGCCGTCGTGAAGCCGTTCAGGTCGGCGTCGACGCACGTCGGTGCCGCGTACGAGAGCGTGATCCAGGCGCTCGTGACGGTGACGGCGAGCTGGTGCTGGCCGAACGAAGCCTCGTTGTAGAACTTCGCGACGCTCGTCGCATTGGACGTCATCACCTGCTGCGCCTGTGCGGCCGTGAAGCCCGGCGCCACGGTGTTGCTGAAATTGGCCATGACCACCAGCACCGTGTGCGGCGTGAGGGACTTCGCGGCCGGCCTTTCGGGTGACATGGCGACGATGGCGATGTGTTCCGGCGCAAGGCCCGACGTCGTGACGGTGCCGTCGACGTCGACGCGCACGCCGCCCTCCAGCACCGGCGGCAGCGTGTCGATCGCGAGCGCGACGACGGACTGGTCGTCGGCTCGAACCCGATAGCTGAAGCGTCCGACGCCGTGCGTGAAATCGTCCGCGTGCAGCACTTCCAGCCTTCCGCTCGCACGCTGCGCGAGCCGCTTCTCCGCGGCGCGCGGCGCAAGGCGCTCGTCGATGCTGTCGATCACGAGCGCCTTGCCCTCGTGGCGAGCGGTGACGACGACGCGGTCGCCGGCGTCGAGCAGGTCGACCAGCGGCCCGGGCAGCAATGCAACCGATCCGCCCGAGTCGAGCTCGAGGCGAGGGAAGTGGAACACCCGGGCCTCGACCCGATCCTCGATCGTCAACGCCCTGATCGTTCCCTGGTAGCGCGTCGCGACCTCGGCCTGCGGGTCGCGCGCCTCGATGTCGCCGGGGGTGTCGTGCGCACGTACGGCTCCGGCGACGCAAAGCACGAGCAGCCACAGCGGCGCGACGTAGCGCCGCAGCGTGCTCGTGCGATCGGTTGGCGCGGCCATCTTGCGGATGCCGGGTGGGCTCTTGCTCTTATGCCATTGTCATAACCGGTCGGGACGATGCCCGACCACCGGTTATCGGCGGGCCGCGGAGACGTCTTGATCCCCTGTCGACGAACGGCAGCGCTGCCGTGGCGTCGTGAGAGCGCGCTCAGGGAGGCGGGTCGGTCAGCGACCGTACGTGGCGTACTTGGCCAGCACGCGGTCCATCTCGTCGTTGGAGAGAAGCCGCGGCTCGCCGACCTGGAGCGCGCGCCAGTACATCTCGGCGAGCGCCTCGACCTCGACGGCCAGCGCAAGCGCGGCCTCGAGGCTCGCGCCCACGGCGATCATGCCGTGATGCGCGAGCAGGCAGGCCTTGCGATCGGCGAGGGCCTCGACCACGTTGCAGGCGAGCTCGTCGGTGCCGAAGGTCGCATAGCGGGCGCAGCGAATGTCGCGTCCTCCCGCGGCGGCGACCATGTAGTGAAACGCCGGAATCCCGCGATCGAGGCACGCGAGGGTGGTCGCGAACGGCGCGTGCGTGTGCACGATCGCGGCCACGTCGGGACGTGCGCGATAGATGTCGCGATGAAACGGCCATTCGGTCGACGGCGCGCGCGCGCCCTCCGCGATCGCGCCGTCGAGCGTCATGGCGACGAGATCCTGCGGGGTCATGCGATCGTACGGCAGCGCGCTCGGCGTGACGACGAAGACGTGCCCGCAACGCGCGCTCACGTTGCCCGACCTTCCGCGGTTGACGCCGAGCGTGTTCATCGCGCGCGCGGTCGACACGATCGCGACGCGCAACGCGTCGTCACGGGCGGAGGGCGCGCTCAATGGACCACCTTTGCCCTGCGAGCTCCGGTGTTCGCCCTCGGGACGGCCCTTCGGGCTCAATGGATTACCTTCGCCCTCCGGGCTCCGGTGTTCGCCCTCGGGGCGGCCCTTCGGGCTCACGCCGCGAGTGCGGCTGCCGCCTGCTCGGGAAAGAGCGCCTCGAGCAGCGCGCCGGAGCGCGCCACGCCGCGCTCGGTGACGAGGCCGCTCACGAGCCGTGCCGGCGTGACGTCGAACGCATAGTTCACCGCGCGCGTGCCGGCCGGCGCGATCACGACCGTGGACGCCTGCCCGTAGTCGTCGCGCCCGGTGGCGCTCAGCACTTCCTCGGCTGCACGCGCCTCGATCGGAATGGCGTCGCCCGATGCGAGCGACCAGTCGATGGTCGGCGATGGCAGCGCGACGTAGAACGGCACGTCGTTGTCGCGCGCGGCAAGCGCCTTGTCGTACGTGCCGATCTTGTTGCACACGTCGCCGTTGCGTGCGACGCGGTCGGCGCCGACGATGACGAGGTCGACGTCGCCCCGGCGCATCAGGAGGCCGCTCGCCGAGTCGACGAACAGCGTGTGCGGGATCCCGCGTTGCACGAGCTCCCAGGCCGTGAGGTTCGCGCCCTGCAGGCGCGGCCGCGTCTCGCTCACCCACACGTGCAGCGGCAGCCCTTCCATGTGCGCCAGGAACAGCGGCGCGGTGGCCGTGCCCCAGCCGCACGTCGCGAGCGCGCCCGCATTGCAATGCGTCATCACGTTGATCGGGCCGCTGCGCCGCCGCGCGACGTCACGCAGGAGCTCGAGGCCCGTGCTGCCGATGGCGCGATTGATCGCCACGTCTTCCACGCGAATGCGGTCGGCTTCGTCCCACGCGGCGTTCGCACGCTCGCCGACGGGGAGCGGCGCGACGACGCGGCGCACGCGGTCGAGCGCCCAGCGCAGATTGATCGCCGTCGGCCGCGTCGCGTCGAGCGCGCGGTACGCCTTGGCGAGCGCGGCATCGGACGCATCGCGCTCGAGCGCCATCGCGAAACCGTAGGCGCCGACGGCGCCGATCAACGGCGCGCCGCGCACCCACATCCTGCGAATCGCGAGCGCCGCGGCATCGGCGTCGGCGATCTTCACCGTCACATGCGCATGCGGGAGCGCACGCTGGTCGATCGCCTCGATGAAGCGCGCGTGGCGCGGGCGGCGCAACGCTTGATAGGGCGCGGGATCCCGGTGGGCGTCGTGCGTCATGCAGGCATTCTAGCGCGCCCCTCGTCGTCCCTGCGAAAGCATGGACCCAGCGTCGTACGACACGGGATTCCTGCTTTCGCAGGAACGACGGAGCGGGGCTATTCCCGGCTCTTCAGCACCTGGAAGAGATTGTTGAAGTCGTCGGTCCACAGCCGCCAATCGGGCCGGGATTCGATCGGCGTTTCGGCATCCGCAATGCGCGGGCGATCGAGCACGTCGCCGCCGGAGGCGAGCAGCACCCAGTCGCTGCGGCTCGCGAGCGCCTCGTCGCTGTCGTCGGCGACGAAGACGACACGCATGCCCCGCGCCTTTCCGAGCGCCTCGACGATCGGCACCAGGTCGAGATAGCGATTGGTGACGTGGAACGCGATGATGCCGTCCGGCTTCATGTGCCGGCGGTAGACGTCGAGCGCCTCGATCGTGATGAGATGCACCGGAATTGCATCGCTCGAGAAAGCGTCGACCGCAAGCACGTCGAAACCCTGCGGCGGCTCGCGCTCGAGCGACAGCCGTGCATCGCCGAGAGCGATCTCGATCGTCGCTTCGCTGTCCGCAATGAAGGTGAAATCGTCGTGCGCGAGGCGAACCACCGCCGGGTTGATGTCGTAGAAGCGGTAGACGTCGCCCTTCGCGCCGTAGGTGGCGATCGTGCCGGCGCCGAGGCCGATCACGCCGACCTTCAGCGGTGCAAGCCGCGGATTGAGCGACTCGAGCACGCGGCCGATGCCCGACGCGGCCGTGTAGTAGGTCGTGGGCGTGCGACGATATTCGCGCGACAGGTATTGGTCCCCGTGCAGGATCGTGCCGTGGATCAACGAGCGGTGCCAGCTCTCGCTGCCGTTGCCGGTTTCCTGCACGCGCAGCACGCCGTAGAAGTTGCGCGCGGTGCGGATCGTGTCCTGGTAGAAATTGTGCACGTACCACATGCCCGATCCGGCGGTCGCGATCGCAGCCGCGGTTCCCAGGATGCCGAGGATCACGGGCGCGTCGCGCGCCTGCCACACGAGCAGCACGGCGCAGGCGCACAGGCCGAGCGCGAGCTCGAACTGGGCCGGCAGCACGATCGGCGCCACGATGCCGACGAGCGCCGCACCGACGGCACCGCCCAGCGAGACCATCAGGTAGAAGCGCGTGAGATGGCGCGGTGCCGGCTTTTGCCGCGCGAGCTCGCCATGGCAGAACATGCACGCGAGGAACAGTCCCGCGAGAAAGACGCCGATCTGCAAGCCGAGCTCGTGCGTGAGGCGCGGATCGGCGAGCGTCCACGCCATGATCGAGAGCGCGGCCGCGGCGGCCGCGACGAAGATGTCCCGCCGATACCAGCCGGGGCTGTCGAAGCAGATGACGAAGCTCAGCAGGTAAAGCGTCAGCGGCGCGATCCACAGCAGCGGGACGGCCGCGATGTTCTGCACGATGTGGCTGGAGACGGCGAGCAGCAGCACCGAGCCGGTCGCGGCGAGCGCGCACCAGAGGAGTTGTCGCGCCGCGCCCGGCGGCGACGAAGCTTCGGTCGCGGCGCTGCCTGTCCCGGTCGCCACGGGAACGTCCGCACGCCCATGGCGCCATGCGGTGACTGCGCACAACACCACGAACAGGGCATAGCCGATCGACCAGCTCCACGCCTGCACGCGCGTCGCGATCCATGGCTCGAGCAGGAACGGGTAGCCGAGCAGGGCGAGCATCGACGCGAGATTCGACAGGGCGAACAGGCGATAGGGGCTGCGGCCGGGAAAGCTGCGGGAAAACCATGCCTGCAACAGCGGGCTCGTCGTCGACAGCAGGAAGTAAGGAAGCCCGATCGTCGCGGCGAGCAAGCCGAGGATCAGCCACACCGGGTTCTCGCTGCCGCCCGGCTTCCACGCCGCGTTCGGGACGATCGGCATCGTCAGCAGGCTGAGCGCAAGCAGCGCGACATGGAGCTGCACCTGACGGCGAGGCGCGAGCCTGCGCACCGCAAGGTCCGCGTACGCGTAGCCTGCGGTGAGAAGCGTCTGGAAGAACACCAGGCACGTCGTCCATACGGCGGCGGAGCCGCCGAACCACGGCAGGATCTGCTTGGCGACGATCGGCTGGACGAGGAATAGCAGGAACGCGCTGCTGAAGATCGTGAGGGCGGACAGCAGCATCGCGAGCGCGGCCTCGGGGCTAGCCGCGCCGGCCCAGCGGCCGCGCAGCGACCGCGCATTCTATGTCATCGCGCTAGAGCCCGTTCACGCTATGAACAGGCCCCTAGATGATCGTCTTCGGCCGGAAGTACTGCTGGCGGTCGATCGAGCGCACCTTCACGGTGTTCACCTCGCGCCCCTGCTGCACCTTCAGCGTGATCTCGTCGCCGGCTTTCGCGCGGTTCCACAGCTTCCGATAGAACTCCGCTTGCGACGACACGGCGTCGTCGCCCACCGAGAGGATGATGTCACCCGGCTGCAGGCCCGCCTGATCCGCGGGTCCGTCGGGCGATACGCGCGTGATGAGCACGTGTCCCTCGAGCTCGTCGGCGGCGACGCCGAGCCACGGCCGCGCAGGACCCGCGCGATGACCTTCGCGCAGCAGGTCGGCGAGGATCGGCTTCAGCAGGTCGATCGGCACGAACATGTTGCCGGGCATCTTCGGATCGCCGTCGGTCGCCTCGCGCACGATGAGCGAGCCGATGCCGACCAGCTTGCCGTCACGATCGATGAGCGCCGCACCGCTCCAGTTCATCGTCGGCGGGCTGGTGTAGATCGCCGAGTCGAGCTGATATTCCCAGTTGCCGGTGAACGGGCGCTTGGACACGACGAGGGCGAACGACGCGCCGTCGGCGGCGGCGCTCGCGATCAGCACCGGCTCCTGTTCCGCTACGCGCCCCGAGTCGCCGAGCGCGACGGGTTGCGCATCGAGCGGCACGATGGCGCGCAGCAGCCCGAATCCGCTGTTGTGGTCGTAAGCCACGACCTGCGCCGGCAGCGTGCGTCCATGCGCGTCGGTGATCTTCACGTCGTCGGCCTCGACGATCAGGTAGCCGATGGTGAGCACCAGCCCGTCCCTGCCGATGACCACGCCGCTGCCTTCGCGCTCCATGCCGAGCGTCGCGGCGCTGCGCGCGTCCGGCACCGCGCGCATGGTGACCTTCACGATCGCGCCGAAGAGGCGTTCGGCATCGATCGAGGTCTCTTCGGCCCTTCCGGGCTCGACGGCCGCGACGCCGCGCTCGCGCGCTTGGGCGGTTGTCGCGGCCGGAGCATCGGCGGCGGACGCGCGTTCGGGCCGCGGCGCGTCGGCGGCACCCGTCGCGCATCCCAGCATGACGAGCGCAACGGCGAGCAGCGAGACGCGCGCAGCGCGCAGCGAGACCGCGGGAATCATCGGACGAGGTCGCAGCATGGTCGCCTCCCTAACCTTGCGGACATCGCGGCGCCCGGGCGGCGCGGGCGGACACGGGGTCAGTGTACGGCAACCTACACTGACCCCGTTCTCGGGAACAAGCCGCGGGCGTCCTACAATCGCGTCGGCTGCTCGCCTACGGCGCGAGCGCGCGCTCGCTATAATCGTGCGGCCGGTCGCGGCGCGCTCAACGCCGCACATTCACCAGGAGAGGCGCGTCGCATGGCCCGCAAACGTCCCGAGGATCTGCGTTCATATCGCTGGTACGGCAAGGCGGACATGCGCGGCATCGGCCACCGCTCGCGCACCGCACAGATGGGCTATTCGCGCGCCGATTATCTCGGCAAGCCCGTCATCGCGATCATCAACACGTGGAGCGACATCAACGCGTGCCACGCGCACTTCCGTCAGCGTGCGGATGAGGTGAAGCGCGGCATCTGGCAGGCCGGGGGCTTTCCGATCGAGATTCCCGCGATGTCGCTGGCCGAGCCGTTCCAGAAGCCGACCACGATGCTCTATCGCAACCTGCTCGCGATGGAGACCGAGGAGAACCTGCGCTCGTATCCCGCCGACGGCGCGGTGCTGATGGGCGGATGCGACAAGACCACGCCCGCGCTCATCATGGGCGCGATCAGCATGAACATCCCGGCGATCTTCATGCCGGGCGGCCCGATGCTGCGAGGTGACTGGCGCGGCCAGTTCCTGGGCTCCGGTTCGGACGTATGGAAGTACTGGGCGGAAAAGCGCGCGGGCAACCTGTCGGAACAGGCGTGGGAGGAGATCGAATACGGCATCGCGCGCTCGTACGGCCATTGCATGACCATGGGCACGGCGTCGACCATGACGTCGGCCGCGGAAGGGCTGGGGCTCACGCTGTCCGGGGCGGCCTCGATCCCCGCGGCCGATTCGCGCCATGCGCGCATGGCGACCGCGACCGGCCGGCGCATCGTCGAAATGGTGTGGGACGACCTGAAGCCGCGCGACATCCTGACCGCCGCGAGCTTCGACAACGCCATCACGGCCGTGCTCGCGCTCGGCGGCTCGACCAATGCGCTGGTGCACCTCATCGCGCTCGCGCGGCGCGCCGGGATTCCGCTGACGCTGGACCGCTTCGACGAGCTGTCGCGGCGCACGCCGCTCGTCGCCAACATCCGCCCTGCCGGGAAGTACCTGATGGAGGACTTCTACTACGCCGGTGGGCTGCGCGGCCTGCTCCAATCGATCCGCGACCTGCTGTCCACCGGCGAGCGTGCGGTGAGCGGCCGCACGCTCGGCGAGGACATCGCCGGTGCGGAGATCTACAACCCGGACGTGATCCTGCCGCGCGAGCGTGCGCTCGTCGCGTCGGGCAGCCTCGCGGTGCTGCGCGGCAATCTCGCACCGGATGGCGCGGTCATCAAGCCCGCGGCGGCCGAGCCGCACCTGTTGAAGCACCGCGGACCCGCCATCGCGTTCGAGAGCTACAACGACATGGCGGCTCGCATGGACGATCCGGCGCTGCCGGTCACCAAGGACTCCGTCATCGTCCTGAAGAACGCGGGGCCGCTCGGCGCGCCGGGCATGCCGGAATGGGGACAGCTTCCCATCCCCAGGAAGCTGCTCGAGCAAGGCGTGCGCGACATGGTGCGCATCTCCGATGCCCGCATGAGCGGCACGAGCTATGGGGCGTGCGTGCTGCATGTCGCGCCGGAGTCCTACGTCGGCGGGCCGCTTGCGCTGGTGCGCGACGGCGACATCGTCGCCCTCGACGTGGCGGCGCGAACGCTCGAGCTCGAGGTCGGCGATGCCGAGCTCGCGCGCCGTCGCGCGGCATGGGTGCGCCCGAAGGCTCATTTCGAGCGCGGCTTCGGCGCGCTGTACCAGCAGCACATCACGCAAGCCAACGAAGGCTGCGATTTCGATTTCCTCGAGGGCACGGCGCCGACCGCGGACCCGGAAATCCACTGATGAGCGGCAGCGCGCACGACGACGCACCGCGCGACGTCGCGCTTGCCGACATTCCGCTCTTTCCGGGCTTCGACGTGCGCGACGTCGACGCCGACGGCGTGCGCATCCACTGTGTCATCGGCGGCGAGGGGCCGCCGCTGCTCCTGCTGCACGGCTACCCGCAGACGCATGCCATGTGGCACAAGGTGGCGCCGGCCCTGGCCGAGCGATTCACCGTCGTGTGCGCGGATTTGCGCGGCTACGGCGATTCGTCGAAGCCGCCCGGCGCGCCGCCGCACGAGACGTATTCCAAGCGTGCGATGGCAGCGGACATGGTCACGGTCATGCGCGCGCTCGGCTACCCGCGCTTTCGCCTGGCGGGGCACGACCGCGGCGGACGCGTGGCGCATCGCTTGTGCCTCGATCATCCGCACGCGGTCGACCAGGTGGCCATGCTCGACATATCGCCGACCCGCATCATGTTCGAGCGTACCGACCAGGCGTTCGCGATCGCCTACTATCACTGGTTCTTCCTCGCGCAGGCGTACGACCTGCCCGAGCGGCTGATCGGCGCCGATCCTTCCTATTACCTTGCCATCAAGATGAAGCGCTGGAGTGCGGGCGAGACCGGGTTCTTCGACGCGCGCGCCTGGGCCGAATACGAACGCTGCTTCCGCGATCCCGCGACGATCCATGCGAGCTGCGAGGACTATCGCGCCGCCGCGTCGATCGACCTCGCGCACGATCGGCTCGACCTAGACCGCCGCATCGGCTGTCCCCTGCTCGTGCTCTGGGGCGCCAAGGGGGTGGTGAACCGCCTGTTCGATCCGATCGCCGACTGGTGCAGTGTCGCGACCGACGTGCGCGGCAGCGTCATGCCCACCGGGCACTACATCGCCGAGGAAGCGCCTGCGCAGACGCTCGCGCACCTGCTCGCGTTCTTCGGCTGATTGCGCCGCGCAGCGGCAGTGCGGCGGGCGCCGTGTCGCGCACGCGGCGGCAGCGTGCGGCACGGCGACGGCCGTTACGTTCGGTAACATCGCGCGCGCGCCAGAATGTATCGCGCGCGAGCGATCGGGCGCAGAATCAGCGTCCTGCGCCCGTGCACGATCGAGGGCACTCGCACGGGAACGATGCACGCATCGCAACGTTCGCGCCTGCAACGCGAGCGCCGGCGAGTGGAAAGCGCGATGGCATGCGTCTCGCTTTCCACGGCGAAGGGTAGGGAGGGCTGGACATGAGAACGACGGCATGCCGCTCGCACGAGCGGCCGAGGCTCCTGCTGATCGTCACGATGGGCTTCGTGCTGTGCGTCGCGCTCGCGGCAGCGCACGCACACGCGGCGGCGAGGCACCCCGCGAAGCACAAGGCGTCGCATCTGACCAAGGTCGTGAAGGCTCCCCGTCTGGACGAGCCCATGGCGCTGCCGCCGCTGCCCTACTCCGACGAATTCGAGCGAGCAGAGCTCATCGAGCGCATGCTGAACGAGTGCCGCGGCATCTCGTACAACGCCTACGAGCTCGCGCAGACGTCGGGCGAGCAACTCCGGCTGCCCGCGCCGATCCAGCTCATGGTCGTGCGCGTGCGCCATCCGTGGTGCGCCGAGCTGCTGAGGGCGTACGCGCCGAAGGCCCGGGTCTGATCGGCCGGGCGCCGCTGCGTCGGCACCGACGCGAGGCCGCCTGCTATAATCGCGCCCTCGATCGGGGTGGCGCTCGCTTCATCCCGTCTGCCGTGACCCCAGGCCAAGTAGCTCAGTTGGTAGAGCAGAGGACTGAAAATCCTTGTGTCGGTGGTTCGATTCCGCCCTTGGCCACCAACATTCACGATGTCTGTTCCGGACAGATAGGTAACGTTTTATTCCGGCGGTGCGCGTCAAGATAGTTGTCGCGCCAGTGGAGCGCGTTCAGGGTTAAGCACGACGGACCCGATGGGCAGCCAGTTGCGTGTGCGGCCGCTCCAGCGCTCCGGGTTCGCTCGGCGCATGCGTTCGTATAGTT
>DASXAF010000138.1:0-23576 GCA_036406955.1 Casimicrobiaceae bacterium | reverse complement strand
GGCGGTCGGGTTCTACGCGGGCGCATGGCAATACGTGCGTGGCGGCGGCGATCACGCATTCCAGGATTACGCGAACCAGATTCCTGCGATCCTGCGGTTTGCCGGGGTGGTCGTCTGAGGCCGGTCGCTCGGCGGCGCGTCACCGACGCCGGCTCGACCGGCGGCGGACTGCGGCCGGCCGCCTCGCGCCGCAAGGGGGAAAAAGGCACTTTCGACGCGTTTCCGGCAGACTGGCGCAAAACTGCACGTTTGTCGTACCTCACAAGCCTCCCGTCCGCCGACCGACGGGACTTTTCCCCTAGCCGAAAGGTCGAATCAGCGGTATCCTTGCCAACGTATGACTTGGCGAAGTCACTGCAAACAACACATCGACGTCGCGTGTCGCGGCCAAAAGCCCGTGCGACACGCCCTGCCGACCGCGCTCGCTATCGCATAAGCCCTCACCGGGTCGTCGCGGCCGGCTCGCTTTCACGAGGAGCAACCGATGAACGCCCCGATCCGCGCCCGCCAGGGCGTCACCGCAGCCGCATCACCCGTTTCCGATCTCGCCGCCGACCTGATGGGCCGCGAGAAGCAGTTCGGCGCCCGCAACTACGATCCCTTGCCGGTGGTGCTCACGCGCGGGGAGGGCAGCTGGCTGATCGACGTCGACGGCCGCCGTTATCTCGACCTCATGAGCGCCTACTCGGCGGTGAGCTTCGGTCACGCGAATCCGCGCATCATCGCCACGCTCGTCTCGCAGGCGCAGTCGCTCGGCGTCACGTCGCGCGCGTACTACAACGACGAGCTGCCGTTCCTGCTCGAGCGCCTCGCCAGGCTCACCGGCATGGACCGCGTGCTGCCCGCCAATGGCGGCGCCGAAGCGGTCGAGACGGCCCTCAAGGCCGCGCGCAAGTGGGCGCACAAGGTGAAGGGCGTGCCCGACGGCCAGGCCGAGATCATCGCGTGCCGCGGGAATTTCCACGGCCGAACCATCGCCGTGTGCGGGTTGTCGACCGAGCCGCAATACCGCGACGGGTTCGGGCCGTTTCCGCCGGGACTCACCACCGTTCCTTTCGGCGACGCGACCGCGCTCGCCTTGGCGATCACGCCGCGCACCGCTGCGTTCCTGGTCGAGCCGATCCAAGGCGAAGGCGGCATCGTGGTGCCGCCGCCGTCTTACCTGCGCGAATGCGCGGAGATCTGCCGCGAGCGGCGCGTGCTGTTGATCTGCGACGAGATCCAGACCGGGCTCGGCCGCACCGGCAGGTTCCTGGCGTGCGAGCACGACGGCATCGAGCCCGACGGCGTGATCCTCGGCAAGGCGCTCGGCGGCGGACTGCTGCCGGTGTCCGCTTTCTGCGCCACGAACGACGTGATGCAGGTGTTCAATCCCGGCGACCACGGCAGCACCTTCGGCGGCAATCCGCTTGCCGCGGCGGTCGCGATGACCGCGCTCGACGTGCTGTTCGAGGAGGGCCTGATCGAGCGGTCCGCGGAGCTCGGGGCGTGGCTGCTCGACGAGCTGTCGGACCTGCGCACCCATCCGTTCGTCACCGACGTTCGCGGTCGAGGCCTGTTCGTCGGCATCGAGGTCGATCCGCGCGTGATCGGCGCTCGGCCGGTCGTCGATCGCATGCTGGCGCGCGGGATCCTGTCCAAGGACACGCACGGCACGGTGATCCGTATCGCGCCGCCGCTCAACATCCCGCGCGAGGATCTCGCCTGGGGCATCGGCGAGATCCACGCCGTGTTCCAGGACGTGGCGCGCGATCTCAAGCGCGCGGCCTGAGGTTTCGATTCGGCGTCCGCGGGCGGGCGCGCGTGCGCCCCGCGCGTGCTCGCCGTCACCGGGCACGCTTTCGCGCCGAGCGCGTTAACATCGCGACCGGGGCGCCATGCAGACATTGACCAACCAGCTCGTCGTCGCGATCAGCTCGCGCGCGCTCTTCGACTTCGAGGAGGAGAACGCGCTGTTCGACCCGCGCGACGACCGGCCGTACATCGACCTCCAGTTGTCGCGCCTCGCGCAGCTCGCCAAGCCCGGGATCGCCTTCCGCCTGGTGAAGAAGCTGCTCGGGTTCAACGCCGACGGCGTCAAGCGCGTGGAGGTGGTGATCCTGTCGCGCAACGACCCGGTGTCCGGGCTGCGCGTGATGAAATCCGTCGCCGGCAACCAGCTCGCGATCGAGCGCGCGGTGTTCACCCGCGGGCGCGAGCCGTGGGCGTACCTGCGGCCGCTCAATGCGAATCTCTTCCTCTCCGCGAATCCGCAGGACGTCCGCGACGCGCTCGCCGAAGGCTTCCCGGCCGCGGTCGTGTACACGCGCACCGCGTTCGACGATTCGCATCCCGGCGAGGTCCGCATCGCGTTCGACGGCGACGCGGTGCTCTTCGGCGACGACGCGGAGCGCGTGTTTCGCGAGCACGGCATGGACGCTTTCCAGTCGCACGAGGCGCAGTACGCGTCGCGGCCCCTTCCGCCCGGGCCGTTCAAGCCGCTCCTCGAGGCGCTGCACCGCCTGCAGCAGGCGGACGACCGCGACAAGGTGCCCATGCGCCTTCGCACCGCGCTCGTCACCGCGCGCAGCGCGCCGGCACACGAGCGCGCGATCCGCACGCTCATGGACTGGAACATCCACGTCGACGAGGCGATGTTCCTCGGGGGCCTGGAGAAGGGCCCGTTCCTGCGCGAGTTCGCGCCGGACTTCTATTTCGACGACCAGACGCGGCACGTCGAGTCCGCGGCGCAGCACGTGCCGTCGGGTCACGTGCCGCACGGCGTGGCGAACGAGACGGCCGCGCTGCCCGCCCCGGCGCCCGCCGACGCCCCGCGATGATGCGTGCGGCGATCATTCGGTTGCTCTGCGCGGTGGCGCTCGCGGCCGCGCCCGCCGCGCACGCCGACACCTACAAGATCGGCGTGATCCACGTCGAGCGCATCCTGCGCGATTCGGCGCCCGCGAAAACGGCGCTGGCGCGCATCGAGCAGGAGTTCAAGGCGCGCGACAACGAGATCGCTGCGCGCGAGCAGGAGCTGCGCACGCAGAGCGCGCAGTACGAGAAGGACAAGGCGGGACTCTCCGAAGAGCAGCGTGCCGAGCGCGAGCGCGAGCTGGAGACGCGCACGCGCGAAGTGCAGCGCCAGCGCCAGCAGTTCACCGAGGACTTGCGCGCGCGGCAGTTCGAGGAGCTCGACAAGCTCAAGGAGCGCCTGGACCAGGTGCTCACGCGCCTTGCGCACGACGAGGGCTACGACCTCATCCTGCAGGACGCGCTGTGGGTCGGGAAGAGCATCGACATCACCGACGAGGTGATCAAGGCGCTGGGGCCGTAAGAAAGCAAAACCTACGAAATGCTCGAGCAGCGCGCGCTCCGCGCGCGCGCCGAGACTTCGACGGGCGCCTACCGCGCCCGTCTTTCAGCGAACGATCCTTCCGTGGAACGGGTACGCCGGATCGTTGTACCCGGGTGTCGACGGATGCCCCGGCGTGACCAGCTCGTCGACCAGCTTCTCGTCCTCTTCGGACCACGGCGTGCCGATCGCCGCGACGTAGTCGCGCCATTGCGACAGCGTGCGCGGTCCGGCGATCACCGACGTGACGATGCGATTCGCCCACAGCCATGCGAGCGCGAATCGCGTGAGCGTTCGTCCCGTCTTCTCGGCGTGCGCCTTGAGCTTCGCCGCGATCGCGAACGACTCCTCGCGAAACTCGGTTTCCATCATGCGCTTGTCCTTGCGCGCGGCGCGCGAGTCGGACGGAATGGAATCGCCGGCGTACTTGCCGGTCAGAACGCCGCGCGCGATCGGGGAATAGGGCGCCACGCCGAGGCCGTAGTGGTCGCACGCGGGCAGGATCTCCACCTCCGGCCCGCGGTTCAGCAGGTTGTAGTAGGGCTGGCACACCACCGGCCGGGGCACGCCGAGCTCGCCGCACCAGCGCATGACCTCGGCGATGCGCCAGCCGCGGAAATTCGACACGCCGAAATAGCGGATCTTGCCCGCGCGCATGAGCTCGCCGATCGCCGCGATCGTCTCGGCGAGCGGCGTGCGCATGTCGTCCTTGTGCAGGTAATAGATGTCGATCCATTCGGTGCCGAGCCGCGCGAGGCTCGCGTCGCACGCGGCCAGCATCCAGCGCCGCGACAAGCCGCCGGTGTACGGGAACGCGTTGCCCTCGCCGGGCATGACGTTGGCCACCTTGGTCGCGAGCACCCAGCGCGAGCGCGCGTCGCGAACGCATGCGCCGACGATGCGCTCCGACTCGCCGCCTGCGTACACGTCGGCGGTGTCGATGAAATTGATGCCGGCGTCGAGCGCGTGCGCGGCCATTTCGCGCGCCGTGGCGGCGTCGGTGCGCTCGCCGAACATCATCGTGCCGAGGCACACCGGTGACACGTGCAGGCCGCTCCTGCCGAGCTGTCGATAGTCCATGATCGCGCCTCGTCGACGAAGCTGCCTATAATGCCCGATCGGCGGCTCGACCTCGTGCCGCGCCGCATCCCGCGCCATTCCCATGAATGTCCTGTTCGAGGACGACGGTCAGCTCAAGACCGGCACCGTCCTCGCCGATCACGACACGTCGCTGCAGGTCGAGTCGAGCACCGGCAAGCGTCTCAAGGTCAAGGCGGGCAGCGTGCTGCTGCGCTTCGTCGCGCCCGGCGCGAGCGAGACGCTCGCCCAGGCGACGCGCCTTGCCGCGGACCTCGACGCGAATTTCCTGTGGGAAGCGAGCGGCGAGGGCGAGTTCGGCTTCGACGAGCTCGCGCGCGAGTACTACGGCGGCACGCCTTCCGCGCCGCAGGCCGCCGCGGTGGCGCTGCTGCTGCAGTCGTCGCCGATGCATTTCTACAAGCGCGGCAAGGGACGCTATCGCAAGGCGCCGCCCGAAGCGCTGAAGGCGGCGCTGGCATCGGTCGAGCGCAAGGCGCGCGAGGCACAGCGGATGGCCGAGTGGGTCGACGAGCTCGCCGCCGGGCGCCTCCCCGATGCGCTGCGCGCGTCGCTGCCGATGCTGCTCTACAAGCCCGACCGCAACACGGTCGAGTGGAAAGCGGTCGCGGCGGCGGCCGCCGCGCAGAAGACGAGCGTCGTCGACGCGCTCGCGCGCGCGGGCGCGATCCCGTCGACGCACGAGTATCACTTCAACCGCCTCGTGGCCGAGGCATTTCCACGGGGCGTCGGCTTCGCGGCCCTGCCGCCGCTGCCCGTGCGCGAGGAGCAGCTTCCGCTCGCGCCCGTGCGCGCATTCTCGATCGACGACGCGACCACCACCGAGATCGACGACGCGTTCTCGGTGCGCGCGCTCGAGAACGGCAACGTCGAGATCGGCATCCACATCGCATGTCCCGCGTGGCTCGTGATGCACGGATCGCCGCACGATGCCGCGGCGCGCGCGCGCCTGTCGACGGTGTACATGCCGGGCCGCAAGCTCACGATGCTGCCCGAGGAGACGATCGCGCAGCTCACCCTGCTCGAAGGGACCATCCCGCACGCGCTGTCGCTCTACGTCGAAGCGGACCCGCAGGGCAGCCCGCTGGCCCACGAGACGCGCCTGGAGCGCGTGCCCATCGCCGCCAACCTGCGGCTGTACGAGACCTCCGAAGCGTTCGTCGATGCACCGGCCGACGACGATGCGCCATGGACATCGGAACTGCGCGCGCTGTGGCGCCTCGCCACGCATCTGTCGGCGGCGCGCGGCAAACCCGACGTCGGGCGTGTCGAGTACAGCTTCCACGTCGACTGGGATGCGCCGGGCGCGAACGGCGAGGCGGGCCGCGTCGCGATCGTGCCGCGCGCGCGCGGCAGCCCGCTCGACAAGCTCGTCGCGGAGCTCATGATCCACTGCAACGCGACGTGGGGCCGCATGCTGGCCGAAGCCGGAATGGCCGGGCTCTATCGCATCCAGTCGAACGGCAAGGTGCGCTTCGGGACGCGGCCCGGCGAGCATCAAGGCCTCGGCGTGAGCCATTACCTCTGGGCGAGCTCGCCGCTGCGCCGCTACTGCGACCTCGTCAACCAGCGACAGCTCCTCGCGTGCGTGCGCGGCGAGCGGCCGGTGTACGACGAGCGCGATCCCGAGCTCTTCGCCATCCTCACCGACTTCGAGGCGACATACGCGCAATACGGCGAGTTCCAGGATCGCATGGAGCGCTATTGGTGCCTGCGCGCGCTGCTGCAGGACGGCGTGACGGAAGCCCCCGCGCGCGTCATCCGCGACAACCTCGTGCGCTTCGAGCGGCTGCCGCTCGTCCTGCGGCTCCCCGACCTTCCGGCGCTCGCTCCCGAGACGCCCGTTCGCGTATCCATCGGTGCCATCGATCTTCTGGGCGAAACGTTGGAGTGTCGCTACGCGGGGCCGTTGGTGGCGCGCAGCGACGGGGTCGGAGTAACCGCGCAATGACGGGGTCGGAGTCATTCCAGGCACTGCTTGCCCCGTCGCCCTGCGACCGCGGCCGCGACCGCCGCTCGAACTGCAACTCGGACCCCCGCACGAGGGCGCGAGCCTGACCCTGGCTCGAGGGAGCGACTCTGACCCCGGCTCGAGGGGGCGACCCTGACCCCGGCGTGAGGGTCGCATTGGCATGACGCTCGCTTGTACAATCCCGCCGCTCACCCTGTACCCTACGACCGTTGCCGCAGCGCTCTGCCCAGCCCAAGCCCGACGACGCGCCTTCCGAGGAGGTTCCGGCGCCGCCGCGCCGCCGGGTGAGCAAGCCGAAAGCGGCGCCGGCAGGCGGAAGCGGCGCTTCCGCGCCGCGCAAGCCTGCCGCGAGATCCGCGCGGGCGAGCACGACGGTCATTCGTCCCGTCGTCGCGGACGCGCCGGCGGCCAACGAGCCCACCGCACTGGAAAAGCCGCGACGGGCGCCGCGCAAAACGGCACATTTGGCCCCGGCCGGGGCGTTGCCGCCCGCGCACATCCCGCCCGAGGCGTTGCGCGCGCCGCGTCACGATCGCCTGCTCGGCGCCGCGTTGATCGTGTCGATGGTCATCCATGCCGTGGTGCTGGCCATCCACTTCAGTCCCTTCGACCTGCGCCAGCTCGTGGACAAGGGCCCGCCGCTCGAGATCGCGCTGGTCAACGCGAAGTCGAAGAGCAAGCCGACCAAGGCGGACATCCTCGCGCAGGCGAATCTCGACGGAGGCGGCAACACCGACGACAACCGGCGCGCCAAGACCCCGCTGCCCGTCATGCCGAAGGAGAGCGCGCAGAACGAGGTCGCGCTCGCCGCGCAGAAGGTGCAGGCGCTCGAGCAGCACACGCGCGAGCTCCTGACGCAGATGCGCTCGCAGGCCGTGCCCGCGCCCCACCCGCAGCCCACCCAGGCAACGGAGTCGACGGATTCGCCCACCGCCAACGACGTGATGCAGCGCACGCTCGAGGCGATCCGGCTGGAAGCGCAGATCGCCAAGGACATGGACGCATACCAGAAGCGGCCCAAGCGGCGCTTCGTTGGCGCACGCGCGCAGGAGTATCGCTTCGCACGCTACGTCGAGGACTGGCGCCTGAAGGTCGAGCGCGTCGGCAACCTCAACTATCCGGAAGCGGCGCGCGCGAAGAAGCTCTACGGCAGCCTGCTGCTCACCGTCTCGATCCGCAGCGATGGAAGCGTCGAGCACGTCGAGGTGAACAAGTCGTCGGGCCACCGCATCCTCGACGCCGCGGCGGTGAAGATCGTGCAGATGGCGGCGCCGTATGCGGCGTTCCCGCCGGAGATCAAGCGCGACACCGACATCCTCCACATCACGCGGATGTGGACCTTCGCCAAGGGCGACGAGCTGCGCGGCGAGTAGCGAGCGACCGCCGGCCGATCGCCGCGATGACCTACGGCGACGCCGGTCCGCGCACGCACCAGAGCAGGAACAGCGACCCGCTTTCGACAATGTGCGGCGGAACGGCGAAGGTCACCATCGCGCCGGCCGGGTCCGTGGTGTAGTAGGCGGTAGGCGTGTCGCCGAACGGCGTTGCCGACAGTGTCGTCACGCCGATGAACGGGTGGCCCGTCGGAAGCGCCGGCTGCGGCGCCATGGCCGTCTTGTCGATCAGCGAGGCAAGCTCGGGTGCCGACGGCAGGCGCCAGCCGAAGCGGCCCCCCGTGGCCTGGTTCAGGCAGAACCGGGCTGCGTCGGCCGCCGAGCCCAGCTCGATGAACGGTACCGTGCGCTGCCATACGAGCCCGGTCTCACGATCGAGCACCGCCTCGTTGTTGAAGTTCGCGAGCACCACGAAGCGCGAGCTGGCGGGCAGCGTCTGATCCCACGAAGGCGTCGCGTAATACGGACCGTTCGCGATGGTGACGGCGAGTGCGGGCGTCGCGCAGGGCAATACGGTTGCGAGGAGGGTCGCGAGCGTGCGGGTGAGACGAGTCATGGATGTGTCCCCTGTCGAGCGTGCGGAAAATGGCGTCGGCGCAACGCTGTCCCGCCGGCGTGACCTGATGAAGCGCAGCAGCGAGAGGGCCGCTGCGAGCACCGGCGCGCTTTCGGCCTCGGGCGAGCGCTTCACCACGGTGTTCCTCCTCGAATCGACCGGCGCGCTGAAAGCACGCCCGCACGGCGCGCCGCGACCTGCCGTCAGCGCGATGTAAGATTTGTTGGCATCATCGATCAGACCCGCCGACGGGTGCTCGTTGCTTCCGGATCCAGCCATGCCCGACCATTACGCCGTCGTCGGCAACCCGATTGCCCACTCCAAGTCGCCTCTGATCCATACGGCGTTCGCCCGGCAAACCGGACAGGACCTCGTCTACGAGCGGCTGCTCGCGCCGCTCGACGGGTTTGCGACGACCGTGGCGCGATTCGCCGCGGCAGGCGGGAGCGGCCTCAACGTGACCGTGCCGTTCAAGGTGGAGGCGTTCATGCTCGCGCGCGGGACCAGCGAGCGCGCGCGCGTGGCCGGGGCCGTGAACACGTTGCGCCGCGAAGGCGACGCCTGGTGGGGCGACAACACCGACGGCGCGGGCCTCGTGCGCGATCTCGTCGACCGTCTCGGCGTGCGGATCGAAGGCCGCGACGTGGTGATCCTCGGCGCGGGCGGCGCCACGCGCGGCATCGTCGTCCCGCTGCTCGCGCAGCGGCCGCGCACGCTGACCATCGCCAATCGCACCGTCGACAAGGCGGCGGCGCTGGCGATGGATTTCGCGGCGCACGGCGAGGTGCGCGCGGCCTCCGCGCCGGCGCTCGAAGGTCGCGCATTCGACCTCGTGATCCACGCGACCAGCGCCGACGTGGCGGGCGGCGCCGCGTTTCCTTGGCCGGGCTCCATCTTCGCGGCCGGCGCGTTCGCGTACGATTTGACCTATGCCGATCAGCCGA
Organism: Casimicrobiaceae bacterium; assembly: GCA_036406955.1. GTDB lineage: Bacteria > Pseudomonadota > Gammaproteobacteria > Burkholderiales > Casimicrobiaceae > VBCG01. The sequence continues at coordinate 14,278 of DASXAF010000138.1, read as the reverse complement.
CCGCGTTCCTGCGCTTCGCGCGCGACAACGGCGTGGCGGCATGCGCGGACGGCCTCGGCATGCTGATCGAGCAGGCGGCCGAGAGCTTCTTCGTCTGGCGCGGCGTGCGTCCGGACACGCGCCCGGTCTTTGGGCTGCTGCGCAGCGGCGGATGACCGGCGGAGGCTCGCGGCTCGCGCGCCTCGCCGGCGTCGTCTTCGTGATCGCGGTGCTGGGCTTCGCGGCCCTGCACGCCTACTACGCGACGATGATCTGGTGGTGGCGCGATCACGCGCCGCAGCAGACCGCGTTCATGGCGCGTCGACTCGACGAGCTGCGCGCCGCGCATCCCCAGGCCACGCTGCGCTACCAGTTCGTGCCGTATTCGCGCATCGCGCCCTCGCTCAAGCGGGCGATGATCGCGGCCGAGGACGCGCGCTTCGTCGATCACGAAGGCTTCGACTGGGAAGGCATCCAGCGCGCGATCGAGCGCAACGAGCGGCGCGGTCGCATCGTCGCCGGCGGATCGACGATCTCGCAGCAGCTCGCGAAGAACCTCTTCCTCTCGCCGGAGCGCAGCTACTGGCGCAAGGCCGAGGAGGCCATCATCACCGTGATGCTCGAGGCGATGCTCGACAAGCGGCGCATCTTCGAGCTGTATCTCAACGTGGTCGAATGGGGCAACGGCGTATTCGGCGCGGAAGCGGCCGCACACCGATACTTCGGCACGAGCGCGGCGCATCTCGACGCCGAGCAGGCGGCGCGGCTCGCCGCCATGGCGCCCAATCCGCGCTTCTACGAGCGTCACCAGGGCGCGCCGGGCCTCGCGCGGAAGATCGGCATCATTCTCGCGCGCATGCCGTCGGCCGACGTTCCCTGACGCACGCTGCAAGCTCTTTGCAAGCTTGAAACAAAACCGCGCTTGACAGCCTCTCGCGGCGCGGGCGAGCCTCTCAGCCCTTCGTCGCGAGCACCTCGCGAGGTCGGCGCCCGCAAGCACACGGGCGCGCAGTGCGCAACACGCGTAGCGCGGATGTCCGGCAGGCCCAGGGGAGGTGTCATGCGGCGGTCCCGTTTCGCTTCGGCATTGTTCGTCCTCGCGTCGGCGACCGTTGCGACGTTCGCGCAAGGCGCGATCGTCGTCGTCAACGACGCTTCCGACACGCTGCACAGCCCGGGCTGCGCGACCACCGGCACCGGCACGTGCACGCTGCGCGACGCCATCACGTTCACCAACACCGCCGGCGGGAGCGCGATCCAGTTCAACATCGCCGGTGCCGGCGTGCACACCATCACGCCTGCGAGCGCGCTGCCCGCGATCACGGCGGCGACGACGATCGACGGCTACACGCAGCCCGGCACGAGCCTCAACACGGCGACGCTGCAGAACGGGACCAACGCCGTGCTGCTGATCGAGATCAACCTCACCACCAACGCGGGTGGCGGCCTGGTGGTCGCCGGCAACGACGCGATCGTGCAGGGCCTGGTGCTCAACAACTCCACCGTCGGACCCGGCATGACGGTGAGCGCCGACAACGTGAAGGTGCTCGGCAACTTCATCGGCACCAACCCCGCGGGCACTGCGGCGGGTCCGGGCAATGCCGGCGACGGCATCGCGGTGAGCGGCCAGAACGACGTGATCGGCGGCAACACCGACGCCGCGCGAAACCTGATCTCCGCCAATGGCGGCGCGGGCGTGCGCGTCTCCGGTTCGGGAAGCTTCGCCGCGGTGATCGCCTCGAACCTGATCGGCACCAATGCCGCGGGAACGGCCGCGCTCGGCAACGGCACGCAGGGTGTCGCGCTCGCCGGCGGCAGCAATCATTCGGTCGGGGTCGGGTTCGCGGTGGACGAGCTCGGCAACGTGATCTCGGCCAACGGCTCGGAGGGCGTGCTCGCGACCGGCGGCAGCGGCGGCTACATCATCGCGGGCAACAACATCGGCGCGAACGCGGCGGGCACCGCGGCGCTCGGCAACGGCGGCGATGGGGTCACGGTCAATTCGAGCTTCACGCAAGTCGGCGGCGGCAACTCGAACCTGCAGTCCAACGTGATCGGCGGCAGCGTCGGCAACGGCGTCAAGGTCAGCGGGTCGAACAACACCGTCGAAGGCAACGCGATCGGATTGCTGCCGAACGGCGCCGCAAGCGCCAATGCGCTCGCCGGCGTGTCCATCGCGCCGTTCGCGATTCAGAACCAGATCGGGACCGGAAGCCAGGGCAACGTCATCGCGAACAACACCGGCAACGGCGTGGAAGTGCTCGGCGGCGCGACCGGTGGCACCCAGAACAGCATCCTGAGCAACCGGATCTTCGCGAACGGCGGTCTCGGCATCAAGCTCGGCAACCCTCCCAATACACCGACGCCCAACGACGCAGGCGACGCCGACACGGGCCCGAACACGCTGCAGAACTTCCCCGTCATCACGGCGGCTTCCATCGCGGGCGGCCTCCTCAGCGTCTCGGGCACCTTGAACAGCACGGCCTCGGACGATTTCAACGTCGACGTGTTCTCGAGCGCGGTATGCGACGCGTCCGGCAACGGCGAAGGCCAGACCTTCCTCGGCTCGAGCGGCATCACGAGCAACGGCTCGGGCAACGCGACGTTCGGTCCGCTCAGCTTCTCGATCCCGCCCGGACAGACGTTCATCACGGTCACGGCGACGAACTCGCAGGGCAACACCTCCGAGTTCTCCCCGTGCTTCACGGCGACCGGAGCGCCGCCGTTGCCGACGCTGTCGATCAACAACGTCAGCGCGAACGAGGGCAACAGCGGAACGACCGCGTTCACGTTCACCGTCACGCTGTCGGCCGCCAGCGCGTCCACGGTCACGGTGAATTTCGCCACCGCCGACGTCACCGCAACCGCGGGCAGCGATTACGCGGCGGCTTCCGGTGTGGTGACGTTCACGCCCGGCCAGACGACGCGCACGATCACCGTTGACGTGACGGGCGATACGGCGGTCGAGCCGAACGAGACGTTCCTCGTGAACCTCAGCGCGCCGGTGAACGCGACGATCGCGACGGGGCAGGGTATCGGCACCATCGTGAACGACGACGTGTCGGCGCTGCCGACCGTGACCATCAACGACGTTTCGCTCGCCGAAGGCAACTCGGGCACGACGAGCTTCGTGTTCACCGTGACGCTGTCGGCCAGCGCGAATGCCACGGTCAATTTCGCCACGGCCAACGGCAGCGCGTCCGCGCCTAGCGACTTTACCGCTACTTCGGGCACGCTCACCTTCACCGCGGGCGGCCCGGTGACGCAGACCATCACCGTGAGCGTGCCCGGCAATACCGTCGTGCAGTCGAACCGGGCGTTCTTCGTCAACCTGTCCGGGGCCACGGGCGCGACGATTGCCGATGGGCAGGGCGTGGGCACGATCGTCGACGACGATACGGCTCAGCCGCCAACGCCCGCGGAGACGGCTGCGCCGATTCCCGCGCTCGACCCGGCCGGAGTCGCGGCGCTGATCGCGCTCGTTGCATTCGCCGGGTGGGCGGCGCAGCGCCGAAGGTCCCGGCGCTGATGCGCACCGCCGCGCGCCTGCGAGGACGCGCGGCGGCTAGAATGGGCGTGAAGCACCCGCTGCACGCGTTGCCCGTGCGCGCAACGCCCGTTCCCCATGCCCGAAGGCGCCGATTCCGAAGTCGTCGAGCGACGCGACCGAACCCAGACGCGCGAGCGTGTCGAGGATGCGCTCGCGCGCGTGACGGCGCTCCTGCGCAAGAACCGCCTCGTCGAGGGGCTCGTTCACGAGCAGCACGCGCAGGACGCCGGCGAGCGGCTGCGCGGGAGCGCGGTCGCACAGCGCAACAAGGCGGAGCTCGAGCGCACGCTCGCGCGCCTGCATCCCGCCGACATCGCCTACATCCTCGAGGCGCTGCCGCTCGAAGAGCGCCTCTACATCTGGGACCTCGTCAAGGCCGAGCGCGACGGCGACATCCTGGTCGAGGTCTCCGACGCGGTGCGCGAGTCGCTCATCTCCTCGATGGACACCGAGGAGCTCGTCGCGGCGACGGAAACGCTCGACGCCGAGGAGATCGCGGAGATCGCGGAGGACCTTCCGCAGGAGGTCCTCGACGACGTCTTCAGCCGCCTTCCCGTCGAGGAGCGCGAGCAGCTTCGCGCGGCGATGTCGTTCGAGGACGACATGGTCGGCGCGCTCATGGACTTCGACGACGTTCGCGTGCGGCCCGACGTCACGCTGGAAGTCGTGCTGCGCTACCTGCGCCGCTTCGAGCGGCTGCCGTCGCAGACCGACCAGCTCTTCGTCGTCGACCGTGACGACATGCTGCTCGGAGTGCTGCCGCTGCCCCGGCTCATCGTCACGGCGCCCGAAAGGACGGTCGCCGAGGTGATGGAGTCCCCGCCCGTCAAGCTGCTGCAGCACGAGAAGGCCGACGTCGCGGCGAGCGCGTTCGAGCGCTACGACCTCGTGTCGGCGCCGGTGGTCGACACCAACGACCGGCTGGTCGGGCGCGTCACCATCGACGAGGTGCTCGACTTCGTGCAGCAGCGCGCCGACGAGGAAGCGCTGGCGCAGGCGGGTTTGCGCGAGGAGGAGGACGTCTTCGCGTCGGTGTGGAAGTCGTTTCGCAACCGCTGGACCTGGCTCGCGGTGAACCTCGTGACCGCCTTCGTCGCATCGCGCGTGATCGGCGTGTTCGAGGGCTCGATCCAGAAGCTCGTTGCGCTGGCCGCGCTCATGCCGATCGTCGCCGGCATCGGCGGCAATTCGGGCAACCAGACGATCACCATGATCGTTCGCGCCGTCGCGCTGGGCCAGGTCACGCCCGACCACGCGCGCAAGCTGATCCGCAAGGAGCTCGCGGTGGCGCTCGTCAACGGCCTGCTGTGGGGCGGCGTGATGGGCGTGATCGCGATGCTGCTCTACAAGCAGTTCTCGCTCGGCCTGGTCATGGTGCTCGCCATGACGCTCAACCTCATGCTCGCCGCGGTGGCCGGCGTCCTCATACCGATCACCATGATGAAGCTGGGCCGCGACCCCGCGGTGGGATCGTCGGTCATGATCACCGCGCTCACCGACTCCGGGGGCTTCTTCATCTTCCTCGGCCTTGCCACGCTGTTCCTCCTGTGATGCACCCAAACCGCGGAATAAGGGCGACGGGTCCCTGTTCGCAGCCCCGTGACGGTGCGCGGGGAGGCAGCGTGTCGCAGTGCGAGCAGGGCATGGTCGGCGCATGGGGCGCCAGCGCCGGCGGGTCTCTCCCCCCCGCCGGCGCTTTTTTGACCCCTTACTGCCATGGCGGTTGACGCGCCGCTACCCCAGCCCGAGCTGGTCGCTGCCATCCCGCGGCTCCGTCGCTATGCCCGCGTCCTGACGGGCGAGGCCACGCGCGCCGACGACCTCGTGCAGGAAACGCTGGCGCGCGCATGGGAAAAGCGCCGGCTGTGGGCCGCCGGCACCGACCTTCGCGCGTGGCTGTTCACGATCATGCACAACGTGTTCGTGAACCAGCGCGCGACCGCGCGGCGCGACGCGCAGAGCGTGTCGCTGGACGACGAGGACAATGGCGTCGCGCGCGAGCTCGCCGTGCGGCCCAACCAGCACCTGCGCGTCGAGCTCGGCGAAATCATGCGCGAGCTGAACCGCCTGCCCGCCGAGCAGCGCGAGGTGCTCGTGCTCGCTGCGGTCGAGGAGATGCGTTACGAGGAGATCGCGAAAATGCTCGCGATTCCGATCGGCACGGTCATGTCGCGGCTCTCTCGCGCGCGCGACAAGCTGCGCCGCGCGACGGAGCGCGACGACGACGGAACGGTGCCCCTGAAGGTGGTGAAGTGAGCCCGGTGCCGCTGTCCGATGCCGATCTGAACGCCTACGTCGACGGCTGGGCGCCGGCCGATCGCGTGCCCGCGATCGAAGCCGCGTTGCGCAGCGATCCGAGGCTGGCCGAGTACGTCGCGGCGCTGCGCCAGCAGAACGCGGCGCTGCGCGACGCGCTCGACCCGATGCTCGACGAGACGATTCCCCAGCGGCTGCTCGACGCCGCGACGCGGCCGCCGGCGCGATGGCGGCGCATGATGCCTCCGCTCGCCGCGGCGGCACTGCTCGTCGTCGGATGCACCGTCGGCTGGTTCGCGCGCGACGTGATGCTCGAGGAGGCCGGCACGCCGACGACGTTCGCACGCCAGGCCGCGCTGACGCACGTGCTGTACGCCGCCGACGCCAATCGGCCGGTCGAAGTGTGGGCGAGCGAAGAGAAGCGGCTCGTCACGTGGCTGTCGCGCCGCCTGGGCTTCAGCCTGCACGCGCCCGACCTGAACGGCATGGGGTACGCGCTGGTGGGCGGGCGACTCGTCGCCGGCAACGAGAAGCCCACCGCGCTGTTCATGTACGAGAACGCAGACAAGCAGCGCCTCACGCTCCAGGTGCGCAAGCAGAACGGCGGCCCCGAGGAAACCGCTTTCCGCTACGCCGTCGAGGACGGCGTCGGCGTGTTCTACTGGATCGACGATCGCTGCGGTTACGCGCTCTCGGGCCGGCTCGATCGCGCCCAGCTTCTCGCCATCGGGCGCCTGGTCTACGGGCAGCTCGCGGCCGCCGATTCCACCGTGCACTGACGGCGCGTCGCGGCGTCGAACACGTGCCGGGGAGTACAATCGGGCGGCGTCGCGCCCTTCCACGCTGCACCGCCGCCCATCGCCCCGAACCCGCACGCCGTCGTGTCCACTCTGCTCGCGCCGAAGCTCATCGTCGTGTACCTGTTCGTCGCGGCGGCGCTGTTCGTGCACTTCCGCGGGCGCGTGCGCCATACGCTGGTCAAGCAGCTGTCGGACCATTCGACGATCATGGCGCCGTACAACGCTCTCATGTACCTGTTCTCCGCGGTGCCCGCCAGGCCGATCCTCGACCCGCGCTCGATTCCCGAGCTCGACGTGCTGCGCGCGAACTGGCAGGCCATACGCGACGAAGCGCTGGCGCTGATGGACCAGGGCAGCATTCGCGCTGCCACCGGGCACAACGACCTCGGCTTCAACTCGTTCTTCAAGAACGGCTGGAAGCGCTTCTACGTCAAGTGGTACGGCGCGCCCATCCCGTCGGCACAGGCGTCGTGCCCCAAGACCGTCGCGCTGGTCGAGTCGCTGCCCAACGTCAACGCGGCGATGTTCGCGTTGCTGCCGCCGGGCGGCAAGCTGAATCGCCACCGTGACCCGTTCGCGGGCTCGCTGCGCTATCACCTCGGCCTGGTCACGCCGAACTCGGACCGTTGCCGCATCTACGTCGACGGCGAGCCCTACTGGTGGCGCGACGGCGAGGACCTGCTGTTCGACGAGACGTACATACACTCGGCTCACAACGAAACGGATGTCACCCGCATCATCCTGTTCTGCGACGTCGAGCGGCCGCTGCGCACGCCGGTGATGCGCGCGATCAACCGGCTGTTCGCGCGTCACGTCATGCGCGCGGCTTCCACGCAGAATTTCGAGACCGAGCCGGTCGGCCTGCTCAACCGCGTCTACGCGTTGTTCGGGCGATCCAGCGATTTCCTGGCGCGTCTCAAGCGCAGGAACCGCACGGCGTTCCGCACGGCCAAGTACGCCCTGATCGCGGTGGCCGCGTACCTGATCTTCGTGTACTGACCGATGCAGCCGGTCCCGGCGCGCGTGGGCGATGCGCTCGACGCGATCGATACGCCGGCCCTGTGCGTCGACCTGGACGCGTTCGAGCGCAATCTCGTCGCGATGGCCGACGCCACGCGCGGCATCCGGCTGCGGCCGCACGCGAAGGCGCACAAGTGTCCGGACATCGCCCGCGCGCAGATCGCGCGCGGCGCCGTCGGCGTGTGCTGCCAGAAGACCGACGAGGCGGCAGCGTTCGTCGCCGCGGGCATACGGGACGTGCTGGTCACCAACGAAGTGGTGGCGCCGACCAAGATCGCGCGCCTCGCCGCCCTCGCGCGCGACGCCGCCATCGGCGTGCTCGTCGATTCGCACGCCATCGTGCCGTTGCTGTCCGAGGCCGCGACTTCGACCGGCGTGACGCTCGACGCGTACGTCGAGATCGACGTGGGCGCGAACCGCTGCGGCGTGCTGCCCGGGACGCCGGCCGTCGCGCTCGGGCAAGCCATCGCGAAGGCGCCCGGCTTGCGCTTCCGGGGGCTGCAGGCTTACCAGGGCACCGCGCAGCATTTGCGCACGCCGCAGGAGCGCGAAGCCGCGATCTCGACGGCGATCGCCCAGGCGCGTGCAACGCGCGATGCAATCGTGCGCGCCGGCATTGCCTGCGACATCGTGACCGGCGCGGGGACGGGCACCTGGCCGCTCGAGCGGGCGTCGGGCGTGTACGACGAGCTGCAGCCGGGGTCGTACGTCTTCATGGACGTGGATTACGGTCGCAACACCCTGGGCGCCGGCGAGCTGCGCTTCGAGCAGAGCCTGTTCGTGATCGCGTCGGTGATGAGCGTGCCGTCGCCGCAGCGTGCGATCGTCGACGCGGGGCTCAAGGCCTTCAGCGTCGATGCCGGTCTGCCGATCGTGCATGGGGCGGGCGGCCTCGAATACCGAAAGGCGACCGACGAGCATGGCGTGATCGCGGTAGCCGAAGGATCTCGCGTCCCGACCCTCGGCGAGCGCGTCTGGCTCGTTCCCGGCCACTGCGATCCCACCGTGAACCTCTACGACTGGATCGTCGCGTTCAGAGGCGATGCGGTCGAGGCCGTCTGGTCGATCCCGGCGCGAGGGGCGCTCGGCTGAAAGGAACGCGCGCGGCGCGCAACGCACGCGGCTGAAGCGCGCGTCGTTTCAGAGCGTGACGATGCCGCGCGAGGTGCGGATCATCGCGGCGAGACGCGGCGACTGGCCGTAGGTCACCTTGACGTCGTCGCCGAGCCCGAAGCGGGCGAGGGCGGCGCGCACCGGCGCGGGATCGGGATGCTCGCCCGCGAGCGCAACGAGCGAAAGGCCATGGTCGCTGAGCGCGTCCGCCGGATGACGTTCGTCCGACCACTGGATGAGCGTCGGCACGAGCCCGCGCGCCGGCAGATGGCCATCCGCCGGCACGGTGATGCGCCAGTGCCATTGCCCGCGGCTCATCGGCAGGATGTCGCCCATGTCGAGCGTGCTGCGCCCCACGAGCGCGTCGAGATCGTTCGTGCGCGCGACGAAGTGAACGAGGCGCGGCCCTTCCGCCAGGGTCGCCCGCATGCGCGGCTCGTCGAGGTCGAACCAGCGCGGGCGCGACGGCGGCTCGCCTTGCGGATCCACTGCGATGACCTCGAGGAACAGGCGCGATCCGAGCTTCAGCAGCGCGTTGTGCGTGCCCATGGCGAGGTGCCTGCCGCCGGCTTGCGGCCGCGCGCCGAGGCCGCTCTCGACGTAGTCGCAGCCTTGCGCCAGCGTCGCGGCTGCAATGACGATGTGATCGATCGTCGCGGCGCTCACGCCGATGCGCGCTCGCGCGTTTCCTCGGCCGCGAAATCGAGCTCGACGCGCGCGCCATTGGGATCGAAGAAGAACACCTGCCACACGCCCGAGCCGGCCTGCTTGCGGCAGGTGTGCTGGACGTCGTGCGCCGCGAGGCGCGCGAGCGTGTCCGACAGACCGGTCGCGCTGAACGCCATGTGGTCGATCACGCCGGCGCGCAGCTCGTCGCGCGGCCGCCCGCCGATCACGTGCAGGATCGGCTGGTCCCCGGCGTACAGCCACGCGCCGGGAAACTCGAACGCGGGACGCGGACCCTCGGCGAGGCCGAGCAGCTCGCGATAGAACCGCACGGTACGCTGCACGTCGTCCGTGAGGATCGTGAAGTGGTTCATGGCCGTGGCCGGCATGGCGTTCTCCGAGCGTCGATCGTATCGAGCCGTCATTATGTCAGCCGGCGACTTCGACCGCGAATCGCTCGAGGATCTCGGTCGCCGGCGGCGGACGCTCGTCGTTGTACGGATACGCGGCGTCGCCGCCGCTCCAGGCATGACCGAGCCCGCCGACGCTCACGTAGCGCACGACGAGCTTCCCGTCGGCGCGCCATTCGCGCGTGACGATCGTGCGCTCGGGCGCGCCGATCTCGCGCATCTCGACGTCCGGCGGCGGCAGCGTGCGTGCCTCCGTTGCGTCGGGCGGCAGCGGACGCACGAGCGCGGCGTGCTCGTTCAGCCGCAGGAACTGGCGGGCGAGCGCGATCGCATTGACCGGCGCCACGACGTCGTCGGCTTCGCCATGCACGATGCAGAGCGGCAGCCGCATCGGCTGCGGCCACGCGCGGCGCACGTCGCGCGCGATCGCTTCGACGTCGTTGTCGGGGCCGCGCTGCATGACGCCGAGGGCACCGATGGGCGCGCCCGCGGCACCGCAGGGCAATCCCGAGTGCACGAAGACGCCGCGCACGCGGCTCGCATGACGAAGCGCGAGCGCCGCCGCGAGCGCACCGCCCGCGGACATGCCGGCGACGACCACGCGCTCCCTGTCGCCACGCCAGTCGTCGATGACGTCCTCGAGCTGCGACAGCACGATGGCCGCCTCGCCGTTGCCGTGCGAGGTGCGCGTGTCGAACCAGTTCCAGCAGCGCCACGCGTTGGCCGATTCCTTCTGGCGAGGCAGCAGCACCAGCCAGCCGTGCTCGTCCGCGACGTCGACGATGCGCGTCGCGGCGACGAATTCCTCCGGCGTCTGCCTGCATCCGTGGCAGAGCACGAGCACCGGATAGCGCCGCCAGCGCGAGTGTGCGCGCGGAACATACAGGAGATAGTCGCGCCGCGGCAGCACGGCCGGCGCATTGGACACGAAGCCCTGCCACGAACCGGCGCTCCCCGACTCGAACCGGCCGGGCGCGACCTCCCGGCGAAAGAGGCGCGCGAGGAACGCGCGCAGGCGGGCGAGCAGTCGGCCGAGCACGCGACAGCGTGAGTTGCGGCTCGCCCGCCGTCAAGCGATGCGGTCGAAATAGGAGAGCCCGAGCGCTCGCTTGACATCACGAAGTGTCCGGCCCGCCACTTCGCGCGCCGCCTCGGTGCCGCGCTCGAGCACGCGCAGCACTTGTGCCCGATCGGCGGCGAACCCGGTGCGTCGCTCGCGTATCGGCGCGAGCAACGCCTGCAGCCGCTCGTCGAGGATCGCCTTGATCGTCGTGTCGCCGAGACCGCCCGCGCGGTAGCGCGACTTGAGGGCTTCGACCCGCTCCGCGTCCGGCTCGAAGGCATCGAGAAACGCGAACACGACGTTGCCTTCGACGTTGCCGGGATCCGATGCGCGCAAATGCCGTTCGTCGGTGTACATGCGATTCACGGCCGCCCGGATCTCGTCCGGCGTCGCGGAGAGCGCGATCGCGTTGCCGAGCGACTTGCTCATCTTGGCCTTGCCGTCGACGCCCGGCAGGCGCGGCACCGCGGACAGCTTCGCCGCGCATTCGACCAGCACCTGCGCGCCGACCGTCCGGTTGAAGCGGCGCACGATCTCGTTCGTCTGCTCGATCATCGGCAGCTGGTCCTCGCCCACCGGCACGATCGTGGCGCGAAACGCGGTGATGTCGGCCGCCTGGCTCACCGGATAGGCGAGAAAGCCCGCCGGGATGTCGCGCTCGAAGCCGCGCAGCCGTATCTCGTCCTTGATCGTCGGATTGCGCTCGAGGCGCGACACCGTGACGAAGTTCATGAGCAGCATCGCGAGCTCGGCGAGCTCGGGCACGTGCGACTGGACCAGGATCGTGGACTTCGCAGGGTCGATCCCGACCGCGAGGTAATCGAGCGCGACCTCGACGACGCTGTCGCCGACGCGACGAAAATCGTCGATGTTGTCGGTCAGCGCCTGGTTGTCGGCGAGCAGCACGAACTGATCGGCGTGCTCCTGCAGCGCGAGCCGCTCGCGCAGCGAGCCGACATAGTGGCCGAGGTGGAGCGGCCCCGTGGTGCGGTCGCCGGTGAGCACGACGGGCCTCGAGATGGATGCGGACATGGATGACTCCCGCCGTTGCAGGCTGCCGATCCGGCGCGGCAAGGCGGAAAGCAAAATGCCGCCCGGTTCGGCGGCATGGGTTGCTTCGGGAAATTCGAACGAACGAGCGCCGCCGGCTGGATCAGGCGATCCGCCAGCGAGCGAGGTGCACGAGCTTGGAGCAGCGACTCATGTCGCCATCGTAGCAGAGACGCCGCGTGAAGTTGACAGGAGCGCGACCGCGCGTATGCTTGGTCGGCGCACCCGCGAGCTCGCGCCCGTGGCGTGCTTCATCGGACGACAGGAGGCTCCATGCGCGTCCCGAACGCTTCCCCCTCGCTCTACAACGAAGACCTTGCGCCCGCGGCGGAGCGCAAGTGGGGCGCCTTCAGCATCTTCAATGTCTGGACGTCCGACGTGCACAGCCTGTGGGGCTACTACCTCGCGGCGAGCCTCTTCCTGCTGTGCGGCTCCTTCGTGAACTTCGTGATCGCGATCGGCGCCGGCTCGCTGCTGATCTTCCTCCTGATGAATCTCATCGGCTGGGCCGGCGTGAAGACCGGCGTGCCGTATCCCGTGCTCGCGCGTGCCTCCTTCGGCGTGTGGGGCGCCAACGTGCCCGCGCTGGTGCGCGCGGTCGTCGCGTGCTTCTGGTACGGCGCGCAGACGGCTGCGGCGTCGGGTGCGATCGTCGCGCTCCTCACGCGCACCGACGTCTTCCTGGCATTCCACAAGAGCACGCATTTTCTCGGTCACTCGGGCCTCGAGGTGATCTGCTTCGTGGTCATGTGGGCGCTGCAGCTCCTGATCATCCAGCGCGGCATGGACACCGTGCGGCGGTTCCAGGACTGGGCCGGGCCGGCGGTGTGGATCATGATGTTGATCCTGGCCGTCGGGCTCGTGGTCAAGGCGCACGGTTTCTCGTTCTCGCACACGATCCCGCACGACGTGCTGCTCGACAAGACGAAGGACGCCGGGGTCGTGGGCGAGCCGGGTTCGTGGGCTGCGCTGCTCGCGGTCGCGGCGACGTGGGTAACGTACTTCGCGGCGTTGTACCTCAACTTCTGCGACTTCTCGCGATACGCGCCCGACAAGCGCACGGTGACGCGCGGAAACCTGTGGGGCCTCCCGATCAACCTGATGCTCTTCACATTGGTGGCCGGCGTGACCACCATCGCGACGTTCGACGTGTACCACGAGGTGCTGATCCATCCCGACCAGATCTCCGCGAAGTTCGAGAACTGGTTCCTCGCGTTGCTCGCCGCCGTCACCTTCGCGGTCGCCACGCTGGGCATCAACGTCGTGGCGAACTTCGTCTCGCCCGCGTTCGACTTCGCCAACGTGTTCCCGCAACGCATCGACTTTCGCCGGGGCGGCTACATCGCGGCGCTGATCGCACTCGTGCTCTATCCGTTCGCGCCATGGGAGGGAAGCGCGGCGGCGTTCGTGGGCGCCATCGGCGCGACCATGGGACCCCTGCTCGGCGTCATTCTGGTCGACTACTACCTGGTCGCGCGCGGGGACGTCGACGTGAACGCGCTGTACCGGGAGCAGGGCGAGTATCGCTACCAGGGCGGGTTCAACGTGCGCGCGTTCATTGCCGCGGGCGTGGGTGCCGTGTTCTCCAGCATCCTGCCCAACTTCACCAGCGTGCTGCCCGCGTGGTGGGGCACGTATGGCTGGTTCTTCGGCGTGGCGATCTCCGGTGTCACGTACTTCGTGCTGATGGCGCTGAGGGCGCGGCCGACGGCGCAGCCGGCGACTTGAGCCGGCGCCGACGCCGGCGGCCGATGGTCAGATCAGCACGATGTCGTACTGCTCCTGCGTGTAGAGCGTCTCGACCTGCATCGAGATCGGCTTGCCGATGAAGTCCTCGAGCTGCGCGAGGCTTTGCGACTCCTCGTCGAGGAACATGTCGATCACCGACTGCGACGCGAGGATGCGGAACTCGCGCGCGTTGAACTGCTTCGCCTCGCGCAGGATCTCGCGCAGGATCTCGTAGCACGCCGTCTGCGCCGTCTTGAGCTCGCCGCGACCGTGGCACATGGGGCACGGCTCGCACAGCACGTGCGCGAGGGACTCGCGCGTGCGCTTGCGCGTCATCTCGACCAGGCCCAGTTGCGTGAAGCCGTTCACCGTGAGGCGCGTGCGGTCCTTCTCGAGGGCCTTGTCGAGCTCCGCGAGCACGGCGCTGCGGTGCTCCGCCTGCTCCATGTCGATGAAGTCGATGATGATGATGCCGCCGAGGTTGCGCATCCGAAGCTGCCGGGCGATCACCTGCGCCGCCTCGAGGTTGGTCTTGAAGATCGTGTCGTCGAAGCTGCGGCCGCCGACGAAGCCGCCGGTGTTGACGTCGATCGTGGTCATCGCCTCGGTCTGGTCGATGATCAGGTAGCCGCCCGACTTGAGG
>DASXAF010000137.1:0-24102 GCA_036406955.1 Casimicrobiaceae bacterium | reverse complement strand
GAAGGCTCGGGCGCGCTGCGCGAGCTCCTCGCCGAGCGCAACATCGAGCTACTCGCCGCACCCGTCTCGGGCAACGCGAAGGTGATCAAGGCGGGGCGCTTGTCGTTCGTGTGCTCCGGCCCGCGATCGGCCTACGACGCCGCGCTGCCGTACCTGAAGATGATCGGCGCGTCGGCGAGCTACGTCGGCGAAGGCGAGCTCGCGCGCATCGTCAAGATCTGTCACAACGTCTTCCTGGGCGTCGTGACGCAATCGCTTGCCGAGGTCACGGTGCTCGCGCAAAAGGCCGGCGTGCCGCGCCACGCGTTCCTCGAGTTCATGAACCAGAGCGTGATGGGGTCGACCTTCACGCGCTACAAGACGCCCGCGTTCGTGAACCTCGACTTCAAGGTGACGTTCACGCCGCAGCTGCTGCGCAAGGATCTCGACCTCGGGCTGGACGCGGGTCGCCGCTTCGACGTTCCGATGCCGCTCGCCTCCCTCACGCGCGACGCCGTGCAATCGCTCATCGGCCACGGCGTGCTGGACGAGGACTTCGCCAGGCTGCTGGTGCTGCAGGCGCAGAATTCGGGGCTCGCGCTCACGCCCGAGAACGTGCCGGTGGACGACGGCCTGAGCTGACCCCCTCTTTCACAGGAGAAGGAACATGCTGAAAATCGGAGCGCGCCTCCTGCTCGGCGCCCTGATCGCAATGAGCGTCGCGTGCGGAGCGTCGGCGCAGACGTGGCCCACGAAACCCGTTCGCATGATCGTGCCGTTCACCGCGGGCAGCGCCACGGACATCCTCGCGCGCACGTTCGGCCAGAAGCTGCAGGAGATCTGGGGACAGCCGGTCGTGATCGAGAACCGGCCCGGCGCCGGCGGAAGCATCGGCGCCGGCGTGGTCGCGCACGCGCCGCCGGACGGCTACACGCTGCTCGTGCACTCGGCGGGGTTCGCGGTGAATCCCTGGATCTACCAGGGCCTGACGTACGACACCGCCAAGGATTTCGCCGAGATCGCGCCGCTCGGCGGACAGCCGAACGTGCTCGTGGTCGCACCCGGCTCGGGCATCAAGTCGCTGGCCGACCTGATCGCGCAGGCGAAGCAGAAGCCGGGTCAGTTCAACTTCGGCTCCGCGGGGATCGGCAGCGGCACGCACATCAACGGCGAGAAGTTCAAGCTCGCGACGGGCATCGACGTCGTGCACGTGCCGTACAAGGGCACGCCCGAAGCCCTCACCGACACGATGGCAGGGCGCATCACCTACTACTTCTCGCCGATTTCCGCCGCGCTGCCGCTCATCAAGGACGGCAGGGTCGTGGCGCTCGCGGTGAGCAGCGCGCAGCGCTCGAGCGTGCTGAAGGACGTGCCGACGGTTGCCGAGTCGGGATTGCCGGGTTTCGACTACAACCTCTGGGTCGCGTTGTTCGGGCCCGCCGGCATGCCGGCCGACCTGGTGGAGCGCATCAATCGCGACGTGCAGCGCGCGGCGCAGTCACCGGAGGTCAAGGAGCGCTTCGCCAATCTCGGCGCGGAACCCATGCCCATGTCGGTGGCGCAATTCCGCACGTTCATCGCCGACGAGCTCGCGGTCAACCACAAGGTCGTGCAGGCCGCGGGGATCAAGGCGCAGTAGCAAACGACTCCCTCGCCCCGCGAAGCGGGGAGAGGGTTGGGGTGAGGAGCGCTACATCGTCACGTTCACCGCGCCGCCGTCGATCAGCAGGTTCTGGCCGACGATGAAGCCGGCGTGCGCGCTGCACAGGAACGCGCACGCTTTGCCGAATTCGTCGGCATCGCCGAAGCGGCCCGCCGGCACCTCGGCCATGCGGGCCTTTGCGAACGTGTCGTAATCCTGTCCCGCCTTGGCGGAGCGCTTGCGCAGGCCATCCTCGGTGCGGGCGGTCATGAACGGACCCGGCAGCAGGTTGTTGATGACGACGTTGTGCTTCGCGACCTGGCGCGCAACACCGGCGACCAGGCCGGTGAGTCCGGCCCGCGCGCCGTTCGACAGGCCCAGATCCGGCAGCGGCGCCTTCACCGAGCGTGACGTGATGTTGACGATGCGCCCGAAGCGGCGTGCGATCATGCCGTCGACCACGCTGCGGATCAGCATGATGGGCGTAATCATGTTGGCGTTGACGGCCGCCTGCCAGGTCGCCTCGTCCCAGTCGCGGAAGTCGCCGATGGGCGGCCCGCCGGCGTTGTTCACGAGGATGTCGGGATCGGGACAGGCAGCCAGCACCGCTGCGCGTCCTTCGCGCGTCGTGATGTCCGCGGCGACCGACTTGACCTCGACGCCGGTCGCGCGGCGAATCTCTTCCGCGGTCGCTTCGAGCGTGCTCGCCGTGCGCGCGTTGATCACGAGGTTCACGCCTTCGTGCGCGAGCGCGAGCGCGGAACCCTTGCCGAGTCCCTGGCTGGCGGCGCAAACGATCGCGGTCTTTCCCTCGATGCCGTAGTCCATGTTCCTCCTATGCGGCGATGCGGTCGTGTCGAGCGATGGTGGGCGGCGGCGCCTTGTGGAACACGCCGTCCTTCATGATGGCGACGAGACGGCGCGCGTCCTCGAGGATCGAGAGGTCGCGCAGCGGATCGCCGTCGACCAGCAGCAGGTCGGCGAGGCGGTCCTTGCCGATCACGCCGACGGGCATTTGCATCAGCTCGCCGCCCCAGCGCGTTGCCGCGACGATGGCTTCCAGCGGCGTGAAGCCGAGCAGATCCACGAAATAGGTGAGGTCGCGCGCGTTGCGCCCGTGCGGGTTCCACAGGAAGCCGTAGTCGCCGCCCGGCAGCACGCGCACGCCGCGGCGCTTGAGATCGCGCATGCAGGCGACGGTCGCCTCCAGATCGCGGGCGATGCGCGCCTTGATCGCGTCGCTCGACGGCAGGCCGTACTTGCCCGATTCGTGCAGCCGCGTCCACGTCACCGACAGAGCCGGCGCGACGAACACGCGATCCCGCTGCGCTTCCAGCGCGTCCTTCGCTTCCTCGTCCGCGTACGTCGCGTGGTAGATCACGTCCACGCCGTGGCGCAGGCACATCCTCACCGACCCGGCGCTCCGCGCATGCGCCGCCACGCGCTTGCCGCGCTCGCGCGCGACCTCGGCCACCGCGGCCACCTCGTCGTCGCTCATGAGCGTTTGCGCCGACGGCAGCGCGGGCGTCGAGGTGTCGCCCGACGGCACGATCTTCAGCACGTCCACGCCTTCGCGGCAGGCCTCGCGCGCTGCGCGGCGAAATTCGACCGGCCCGTCGCACGGCAGCGTGTACATCATGTCGCCGGGATCGAGCTGAAGCTGGCGCAGGTCGCCGACGCCGCCCGTGACGGTGAGCTGCACGCTCGCGGCCCGCAATCGCGGGCCCGGGAACTCGCCATTGTCGATGGCGTTGCGCGTGACCACGTCGAGACGCGGCTTGGTCGCCGCAGCGCTGAAGCAGGCGGTGAAGCCCTGGTCCAGATACAGCTTCGCATGCCTCAGCGTGGCGAGCAGGTGCTCCTCGACCGGAATGGAATGGAAGTCGTACGGCGACTTCTGGTCGACGAAGCTCAGGTGCGCGTGCGGCTCGACCAGTCCCGGCATGAGCGTTGCGCCGTTGCACTCGACGACCGTCGCATCGGCAGCCGGCACGCGCGGCGCGAGCTTTCCCGTGGGTGCTGCATCGGCGATGCGGTTGCCCTCGACCAGCACGTCGCCCCGCCAGGGCATCGCACCCGTGCCGTCGAGCACCGATGCATCGCGAAACAGCGTTGCGTTCATCGAATCTCCGCGATCATTCTGTCGATGCCGCTTTCCAGCGTCGTGAGCGGCACCGTGCCGATGCGTGCGGCGAGGCCGTCGTTGCGCAAGTCCCATGCGCTGTCCGGCAATGTCGCCGCGTACGGCCGGGCGTCGAGGCGTGGGAAGCGCGTGCGCAGGTGCGCCACGGCGTCGCGCATGGTGCGGCGGTCGCCCATCGCATTGTGGACCGCGAACCGCTCGAGCGGACACTCGAGCGCGCGCACCAGCATCTCGGCAGCGTCGTCCACGTACGTCCAATCGATCGCCCGTTCGTAGTCCGGATAGTGCACCGTGTCGACGCCCGCGATCGCCTCCGCGATGACCCGCTGCGGCGCCGCCCAGCCACGCGCTCGGCCGGGTCCGTAGACCCAGCCGAAGCGCAGCGCGAGATAGCCGGGCGCGCCGTCACGGCGGCTCATGGCGCGCGCGAGGTGCTCGCCGAATGCCTTGGTGGCACCGTAGACCGTTTGCGGATCGAGCGCGACATCGTCGCCTGCGGCCGGTGCGCAACGGCCGACCGCGGCGTTGGAGCTCGCATGAATGACACGCGCGGCGCCGATAGATTCCGCGGCGGCGAAGATCGTTGCCGTGCCGAGCGCGTTGACGCGCGTGGCGCCGACGGGATCATCCGCCGAGGCGTCGGTGAGCCATGCGGCGAGGTGCACCACGGCATGCGGCGCCGCCTGCGCGAAGGCATCGGCCATCGCGTTCGGATCGGCGACATCGGCATGGATGTCCGCGGCGGCGTCGCGGTCGAGCGTGACGACGGTGTGCCCGGCGTCGCGTGCGCGCCGCGCGAAGGCAGCGCCGAGGAAGCCGCAACCACCCGTGACCAGCACGCGCATCGACGATGCATCCCGTCTCACGCGCCCCGCATCCTCGGCTCAATACCTGATAACGCCCATGCGGTGGAACGCCGCGTGTATCCGCTCCGCGTAGACGTTGAACGTCGGATACTCGCCGAGATGCGCGGGACGCGGGCGCGGAAGGTCGATCGCGATCTCCTCGACGATGCGGCCGGGGCTCGGCGACATCACCAGCACGCGGTCCGAGAGCCCGACCGCCTCCTCGATGCTGTGCGTGATGAACAGCACCGTCTTGCGCGTCTCCATCCAGAGCAGCTCGAGGTCGTGGCGGATCTGCGTGCGCGTGATGGCGTCCAGTGCGCCGAACGGCTCGTCCATCAGCAGCACCGAGGGCCGGTGGATCAGCGCGCGCGCAATGGACACGCGCTGGCGCATGCCGCCGGAGAGCTGCTTGGGATAGCGGTCGGCGGCGTCCGCGAGTCCCAGCTTGTCCATCAATGCCAGCGCGTCGGCCCGGCCCTGCTCCATCGGAAGCCCGCGGATGACGTGCTGCATCAGGACGTTGTCGAGCGCGGTGCGGAACTCGAGCAGCAGATGGTCCTGAAAGACGATGCCGACGTCGGTGAGCGGCTCGCCGAGGGCGCGGCCGCCGATCAGGATGTCGCCGTGGGTCGCCTTCGACAGCCCGGCGGCGATCAGCATCAGCGTGCTCTTGCCGCAGCCCGACGGGCCGATCAGCGACACGAACTCCCCGCCCCGTATCGAGAACGAAACATCCTCGATGGCGGTGAAGGCCGTGCGCTTGCCGAGGAAGCGCTTGGTGATGCCGCGCCCTTCGATCGGAGCGCCGCTCGAGACGGCCGGCGCGACGGATTCGCTCAGCACGGGGGCGGGTTGGCGGGCAGCAGGTCGTTGGTGTAGTAATCCGTGATCGGCTTGCTCGCGGGGAGCTCGAGGTACTTGGTCAGGAGCGTGTAGGTGAGCTGCCAGTTCTTGTCCGGCACGCGGCCGAGCGATGTCGCGCCCGGCGCGCAAACGAGCTTCAGGTCCACCTCGAGCTGCTTCTGGATCTGCTCCTTCGTGGCGGAGGGAAACTGCTTGACCACCGCCTCGGCGGCCGCGCCGGGATTCTTGCGCGCGAGGTCCCACCCTTCGAGGCTCACGGCGACGAACTTGCGGTAGAGCTCGGGATCGGCGGCGATCCTGTCGTCGCGCGCGATGATCGAAAGCCCCACGGTCGGCACGCCGACGTCGCGATACAGGATGTCGACCACCTTCTGGCCGCGGTCGCGAAGCTGCACCGACTGGAAGTCCGCCCCGGCGAGTATCGCGTCGACCTTCTTCTCCATCAGCGTGCCGACGAGCGCCGAGGGATCGATGTTGACGATGTCGACCTTGTCGGCGATGTTGTTCGCCGACAGGATCGCCTGCAGCAGCGTCGTTTGCGCGGTTCCGGGCTGCACGGCGAGGCGCTTGCCGGCGAGATCCGACGGCTTCGCGATGCCGGAGCTCTCGAGCGTGATGATCGCGAATCCGTTGGTCTGCAGGATCGGGGCGATGATCTTGACCGGAGCGCCCTTCGAGCGCAGCTGCATCGCCGCCGGTGCGTCGGCGAAGCCGACGTCGGTCTGTCCGGTGGCCACGAGCTGAGCGGTCGTGCCGGAGCCGCGGCCCTCGTCGATGGTGAGGTTGATGCCCGCCTTGTCGTAGAGCCCGAGCGCCTTGGCGTACATGAAGCCCGCCTGCGGGCCGCCCGCCAGGAAATTCAGCGTGAGCCTCATCGGCTTGGCGGTCTGGGCCTGAGCGCCCGCGACGAGCGCCAGGGCGAACAGTGCGGCGGCGAACGAACGGACCTTCATGTCAATTCCTCCTTCGTCGTTGGTCAACGCTGCCAGGGCATGAGCGCGCGCTCGGCCCATTGCACGATATAGCTGAACAGGATGCCGACCGCGGAAAGGGCGACCAGAACGGCGAAGATCAGCGGCATGTCGAGGTAGCTCGTCCCGCGCAGCAGCAGATAGCCGAGGCCGGCGTTGGCGCCCACGAACTCGCCGACGATCGCGCCGGTGGCGGCGAACACGATCGACACCTTCAGTCCCGCGAAGATGTAGCTGAGCGCGGAGGGCAGGCGCACGTAGCGGAACGTCTGCCACCACGTCGCGCCCATGGATCGGGTCAAGTACAGCACCCGCTCGTCGAGCGCCCGGAAGCCGGTCATGCTGGCGACCAGCGTGGGAAAGAAGCAGAGCAGGAACGTGAGCAGCACCTTCGGGAACGGCCCGAATCCGAACCACACCACGAACAGCGGCGCGATCGCGATCTTGGGGACGAGCTGGAAGAAGACGATCAGCGGATACACCGCGCGCTCGATCGGGCGAACCGAGACGATGACGAATCCCAGCGGGATGGAGATTGCCGCTGCCATCAGGAAGCCGAGCACGATCTCCTTCGCGGTCACGAGCGTGTGCTGCAGGATCAGCGCGTGCTCCGCCCACAGCTTGGCGAAGAACTCGCTCGGCACGGGCAGGATGTACTCGGGGATGCCGGCCGCGCGCACGCCCCATTGCCAGAGCGCGAGCAGCGCCGCGAACGAGACCAGCGGATACATGAGCGCCGACACGCGATCGGAAACGACGCGCGGCGGCGCCGCGTTCGGATCCTCGACGCGAGCGGCTTGTACGGCGTCGGTCATGAATGCCCGGTCAGGCCGCGCGTGCGGGCGAAGGCCGATCTTCGCGCTGGCGCACGTGAAGCGGCCACAGCTCGCTCAACTCCTGCGCGGCGCGGCGGAGCAGGGGCGCGAGCTCGTGGACGTGCTTGTCGGTGAGGCGCGTGAGCGGGCCCGCGATGGAAACGGTGCCGGCGACCGGCGCGTCGCGTGCGGTGTGCGCATGGAACACCATCGCCATGGCGACCGTGCCCGGCTCGCCTTCCTCGACGGCGAGGCCATAGCCGCGCCGGCGCGTGGCGGCGAGATGCGTCCTGAGCTCGTCGACGCTCTTCACCGCGCGCTTGCCGAATCCCGGCGGCGTGGCAAAGCCGCGCGCGCACACGATGCGCAGCGCCTCTTCCTCCGCCAGCGTGGCGAGCCACGCCTTGCCGGTGGCGGTGGCGTGCAGCACCACGTCCATGCCCATCGGCGGGTCGTAGCGCAAGCCTTGCGTGGCGCCTTGCGCGCGCGCGACCCACACGAGGTTCTCGCCTTCGAGCACCGCGATGCGGCAGTACTCGCCCGATTCGCGCGCGAGGCGATCGAGCGCGCCCTGCACGACGTCGGGCAGATGGCGGGCATGCAGGAAGCGAAAGCCGAGCACCGCGAGCTTGAGCGACATGGCGTAGTTCTGCGAGGCCGGGTCCTGATGCACGTAGCCGCGGGCCGCGAGCGCCTGCAGGAGGCGATGCACGGCGCTCTTCGGCACGTCAAGGCGCCGGGCGAGGGCGCCGAGCGACAGGCCGTCCGAGGCGCCGGCAAGCGTCTCCAGGATCTGCAGCGAGCGCTCGACGTTGGGTATCTGCATGCCGATTGGAATGGCGTTCCAGATAAGAACGGAATTCCATTTTCCCGCTTTTCGGCGTAGTGTCAACCCTGCGCAAACGGCGAGGGGATTCCCATGGCTCTGGCAGGAACCGGCGCGGTGGCCATCTGGCACGACATCGCGCCCGAGGGGCGCGCGGAGTTCTATGCGTGGCACGGGCGCGAGCACATGCCCGAGCGCGTGGGCATCCCCGGATTCCGCCGCGGACGCCGCTACGTCGCCGCGCACGGCACGCCGGAGTTCTTCAACCTGTACGAGACGGCGACGCCCGCCGTCGTGGTGGGTTCCGACTATCTGCGGCGGCTCAACGATCCCACGCCGTGGACCCTCTCGACCGTACGCCACTTCCGCAGCGTCGCCCGCTCGCTGTGCGAAGTCGCCGCGAGCGCGGGCGAAGGGCAGGGCGGCTCGATGGCGACGTTCCGCTATGCCGTGGCGGACGCCGCGGCGGCGTCGCACCGCGCGCGCCTGTGTGCGCTCGTGCCGGAAATCGCAAACGAGGCCGGCGTTGCCGGTTGCCATTTTCTCGTCGCCGACGAGGCGGCGAGCGCCGTGGAGACGACCGAGAAGAAGGTGCGGGCGGAGAAGAACCTCGTCCCGCGCTGGATCGTGCTGGTGGAAGGCTGGGGGGACGAGGCCGCGTTCGTGGACTGGTGCACGCGTTTCGCGCAGGGACCGGCTTTCGCGGACGCATCGGCTCCTGACTGGGCCGTTTATCGCCTGCAGAATGCGCGCGACCGGCTCGGGGAGGCCGGATAGGAGCAGGGCCTTCGGCTTCACGTCGGGATTTGCCGCCCGGGCAGCAACCGACATACCATAGCCGGCCCAAACGACGGTCCGGCGCCGGAGGAAGAAGGATGCGCCGAAGGCTGTCCACGACGCATCCAATCCCGTCGGCACGCCGGCGCTGGAGGAGACGATGGAGGCGCGGCTCGATACGTTTCCGCGATTGCTTCTGCATCACGCACGGACGCGGCCCGACGATCCGGCGACCCGAGAAAAAGACCTGGGCATCTGGCAGACATGGTCGTGGGCGCAGGTCGCCGACGAGGTACGGGCGATCGCGTGCGGGCTCGCGGCGCAGGGCTTCGGCCGCGGCATGCATCTCGCGATCATCGGCGACAACCGGCCGCGCCTGTACTGGTCGATGCTCGCCGTCGAAGCGCTCGGCGGCGTGCCGGTGCCGATGTACCAGGACGCCCCGGCTGCGGAATTCGCGTACGTCCTGAACGACGCGGAGATCGTCTACGCGCTCGCCGAGGACCAGGAGCAGGTCGACAAGCTGCTCGAGGCGCGGCCCGGCGTTCCGTCGCTCGCGCACGTCTACTACGACGACGCGCGGGGCTTGCGCAACTACGCGGGCGTGACGAGCTACGACGAGCTCGCGCGCCTCGGGCGCGAGTTCGATCATGCGAATCCGTCGTTCTTCGACCAAGCAGTCGAGCGGGTGCAACCCGACGACGTGTCGATCATGCTCTACACGTCGGGCACCACCGGCAAGCCCAAGGGCGTGCGCCAGACGCATCGGGCGTTCATCGCGGCGGCGAAAGGCGGTTGCGAGTTCGACAAGCTCGGCGCGAACGACAGCGTTCTGTCGTACCTGCCCATGGCATGGGTCGGCGACCACCTGTTCTCGTTCGCGCAGTGGCTCTACGCCGGCTTCACGATCAACTGCCCGGAATCGCAGGACACGGTGATGACCGACCTGCGCGAGATCGGGCCGACGTACTACTTCGCGCCGCCGCGCATCTTCGAGAACCTGCTCACCCAGGTGATGATCCGCATGGAGGACGCGAGCGCCCCCAAGCGGTGGCTGTTCCGCTATTTCACCGACGTCGCGCGCCGCTGCGGACCCGAGCTGCTCGATCGCAAGCCGTGCGGCGCCTTCGATCGATTGCAGTACGCGCTCGGCGACGTGGTCGTCTACGGCCCGCTGCGCAACGTGCTGGGAATGAGCCGCATTCGCGTGGCGTACACCGCGGGTGCCGCGATCGGGCCCGACCTCTTCCGCTTCTACCGCTCGATCGGCGTCAACCTGAAGCAGCTCTACGGCTCAACCGAGACGTGCGCTTACGTGTGCCTGCAGCCCGATGGCGGCGTGAAGTTCGACACCGTCGGCGAGGCGGCACCGGGCGTCGAGATACGGCTCGCCGACGACGGCGAGGTGCTGGTGCGCGGGCCGATGCTGCTCAAGGAGTACTACAAGCGGCCGGACGCGACCGCCGAGTCGCTCGACGACGCGGGCTACTTCCACACCGGTGACGCGGGGTTGTTCGACCCGACCGGGCAGCTCAAGATCATCGATCGCGCCAAGGATGTGGGCCGCCTCACGAGCGGCGCGCTCTTCGCGCCGAACTACATCGAGAACAAGCTCAAGTTCTTCCCGCACATCAAGGAAGCCGTTGCGTTCGGCAACGCCCGCAGCCACGTGTGCGCGTTCGTCAACATCGACATCGGATCGGTCGGCAACTGGGCCGAGCGGCGCGGATTGCCCTACTCGGGGTACACCGACCTCGCGGGCAAGCCCGAGGTCTACGCGCTGATCCGCGAATGCGTCGAACAGGTGAACCGCGAGCTCGCGCAGGAGCCCGACGTCGCGGCGTCGCAGATCCGCCGGTTCCTGGTGCTGCACAAGGAGCTCGACCCCGACGACGACGAGCTCACGCGCACGCGCAAGGTGCGCCGCGGCTTCATCGCGGAAAAGTACGGCGTGCTGATCGATGCGCTGTACGCGGGCAAGCCTGTGCAGCACATCGAGACGCTGGTGAAGTTCGAGGACGGCCGCACCGGCATGGTGGCCGCCGACCTGCGCATCGAGGACGTGGCGACGTTCCCGACCGCCGCGAAGAAGGCCGCCTGATGCCGGTCGTCGTCGAGAGCGCGCCGGTCCACCTCGGTGACGTCGCCGCGCCGGCTGCCGGACGGCAGCTCGGCGAAGTCATCCTTGCCGTCGAGCGCATCTCGCTGTCGTTCGGGGGCGTCAAGGCGCTCAGCGACATCAGCTTCGACGTTCGCCAGCACGAGATCCGCGCCATCATCGGCCCGAACGGCGCGGGCAAGAGCTCGATGCTCAACGTGATCAACGGCGTCTATCACCCGCAGCAGGGCACCATCACCTATCGCGGCAAGGTGCGCCACGAGATGGACCCGCACGCCGCCGCCGCCGCCGGCATCGCGCGCACGTTCCAGAACATCGCGCTCTTCAAGGGCATGAGCGTGCTCGACAACATCATGACCGGGCGCAACCTGAAGATGCGCGCGAGCTTCCTCGAGCAGGCGATCTGGTTCGGCCGCGCGCGGCGCGAGGAGCTCGCGCATCGCGCGAAGGTGGAGGAGATCATCGACTTCCTCGAGATCCAGCACATCCGCCGCACGCCGGTCGGCCGCCTGCCGTACGGCCTGCAGAAGCGCGTGGAGCTCGCGCGCGCGCTCGCGGCCGAGCCGACGCTCCTCCTGCTCGACGAGCCGATGGCCGGCATGAACGTCGAGGAGAAGCAGGACATGTGCCGCTTCATCCTCGACGTGAACGACCAGTACGGCACGACCATCGTGCTGATCGAGCACGACATGGGCGTGGTGATGGATATCTCGGACCGCGTCCTGGTGCTGGACTACGGGCGCAAGATCGGAGACGGGCGGCCGGACGAGATCCGCTCGAACCAGGCGGTGATCGACGCCTACCTGGGCGTCGCGCACTAGATGAACGATCCGTACGCGCGCCGCGGCTGACCAATGGTCCAGTTCTTCTTCGAGGTGCTGATCGGCGGCCTGCTCTCGGGGGTCATGTACTCGCTCGTCGCGCTCGGCTTCGTGCTGATCTACAAGGCGTCGGGCGTGTTCAACTTCGCGCAGGGCTCGCTGGTGTTCTTCGCCGCGCTCACGTTCGTGGGCTTGCAGGAGCACGGGTTCTCGTTCGGCGTCGCATTGCTCGCGACGCTGCTCGTGATGATCGTCGCGGGCCTCGCCATCGAGCGCTTGGTGCTGCGCCCGCTGGTGAACCAGCCGCCGATCTCGCTCTTCATGGCGACCATCGGGCTGTCGTTCTTCATCGAGGGCCTCGCGCAGCTCGCCTGGGGCGCCAACGTCCGCGGGCTCGACCTCGGCCTGCAGGACGAGCCGATCCAGTGGATCACCGACGCGACCGGCATGAACATCTCCAAGTTCGACCTGGCCGCGGCGGGCATTGCGGCCGTGCTGGTCACCGGGCTCGGGTTGTTCTTCAGCCGCACGCGCATCGGGCGCGCGTTGCGCGCCGTCGCCGACGATCACCAGGCCGCGCTCGCCGTCGGCATTCCGCTGCAACAGATCTGGGCCATCGTCTGGGCCGTCGCCGGCTTCGTCGCCCTGGTCACCGGCATGCTGTGGGGCGCGCGCAACGGCGTGCAGTTCGCGCTGACCTTCGTGGCGCTGAAGGCGCTGCCGGTGCTGATCCTCGGCGGCTTCGAGTCGGTGCAGGGCGCGATCATCGGCGGCCTGATCATCGGCGCCTCGGAGAAGGTCGCCGAAGTTTTCCTCGGGCCCTACGTCGGTGGCGGCATCGAGGGCTGGTTCCCGTACGTGCTCGCGCTGCTGTTCCTGCTGGTGCGGCCGGAAGGGCTGTTCGGCGAGAAGATCATCCGGAGAATCTGACCCATGCTCTATCGCGAGGCGGGTCAGTTCAAGACCAGCTACGCCGCCGACGCGGCGATGTTCCCCATCTTGCAGGACCGCGTCGGCATCCTGGTGATCCTGCTCGTCGCGTTCGTCGCGGTGCCACTGCTCGCGTCGCCCTATCTCTTCTCGGCGATCCTCATCCCCTTCCTGATCCTGTCGCTCGCGGCGATCGGGCTCAACATCCTCACCGGATACGCCGGCCAGCTCTCGCTCGGAGCCGCCGCCTTCATGGCGGTCGGCGCGTTCATGTCGTACAACTTCGTGCTGCGCATCCCGGGCATCCCGCTCTTGCTCGCCTTCGTCGGCGGCGGCGTTTCCGCGGCCGCGGTGGGACTCGTGTTCGGCTTGCCGAGCCTTCGCATCCGCGGCTTCTACCTCGCGGTGGCCACGCTCGCCGCGCAGTTCTTCATCGTCTGGGCGCTCACCAAGATCGGCTGGTTCACCAACTACAACCCTTCCGGGGTCATCACGGCGCAGCACATCGTGATCCTCGGTTATGCGTTCGACACGCCGCAGGAGAAGTACCTGCTCGTGCTCGCGATCGTGACGCTCATGGCGTTCGCGGCCAAGAACATGGCGCGCGGCAACATCGGAAGGCAGTGGATGGCGATCCGCGACATGGACGTCGCCGCCGAGGTGATCGGCATCCGGCCGATGCGCGTGAAGCTGCTCGCCTTCGCGGTGAGCTCGTTCTATTGCGGCGTGGCGGGCGCGCTGTTCGCGTACGCGTATCTCGGCACCGTCGAGCCGGAGGCGTACAACCTCGACCTGTCGTTCCGCATCCTGTTCATGATCATCATCGGCGGCGTCGGCACCGTGCTGGGGTCGTTCCTCGGCAGCGCGTTCATCGTCGTCATGCCGATCGCGCTCAACATGCTGGTCTCGTGGCTCGACGGCACGCTGCACCTCAACGTGGCGACGAGCGCGGCGTCGAACGTCGAGCTGATGGTGTTCGGCGGCCTGATCATCTTCTTCCTGATCGTCGAGCCGCACGGGCTGGCGCGGATATGGCAGATCGCGAAGGAGAAGCTGCGGCTGTGGCCGTTCCCGCATTAGGATGGGCATCAGCCTCGCTCGCAGCCCCCGGAGGCCCCGGCTTGCGGGCGTATATTGGGCGTCGCGCCGCACGGCCGGCGGGTTTCGACCCTGACCACAGGGCTTGATTGCGGTTCTTTACGGAGGAGCACATGAAAGCATGGCTGTCGGGCATCCTGGGACTTGCGCTCTTGGCCGGCGCCACGGCTGCGAGCGCGCAAAGCGAGCAGTTCATTCCGATCCTGTCGTATCGCGTCGGTCCCTACGCCGCGGGCGGCTCGGGCTACTTCGGCGGCGCCATCGACTACTTCACGCTGGTCAACATGAACGGCGGCATCAACGGCGTGAAGCTGGTGTGGGAGGAGTGCGAGACCGAGTACAACGCCGCGCGCGGCGTGGAATGCTACGAACGCCTGAAAACGCGTCACGGCGGCGCGAGCACGGTCGAGCCGCTGTCCACGGGCATCGCATACGGCCTGTTCGAGCGCGTCGCCAACGACAAGATCCCGATGACGACCAACGGCTATGGCCTCGCCGTCGCCGCGGACGGGCGCGTCTTCCCGTGGGTGTTCCCGCTCGGCACGACGTATTGGGACCAGGCCGCCGCGATGGTCGCGTTCCTGAGCCAGAAGGTCGGCGGCGACGCGAACCTCAAGGGCAAGAAGATCGCCTTCCTCTATCACGACTCCGCGTACGGCAAGGAGCCGATTCCGGTGCTCGACGCGCTCGCGGCGCAAAAGGGCTTCGAGCTCACCAAGATCGCGCTGATCCCGCCGGGCAACACGCAGGAATCGCAATGGCTGCAGGTGCGCCAGCTTCGTCCGGACTACGTGATCCTGTGGGGCTACGGCGTGATGAACCCGACGGCCCTCAAGACCGCCGCGAAGTTCGGCTTTCCGCGCGACCACATCATCGGCGTGTGGTGGGCCGGCTCCGAAGAGGACGTCATTCCCGCCGGGGACGCGGCCAAGGGCTACATCACCGCTGCGTTCTCGGCGCACGGCACGAACTTCCCGGTGATGCAGGAGATCCAGAAGAAGGTGTACGGCGCGGGCAAGGGCAACCTGGAGGACAAGTCGCGCATCGGGTCGGTCTACCACACGCGCGGCATCACGTACGCGATCATGATCACGGAAGCGATCCGCACCGCGCAGAACAAGTACGGCAAGGGCAAGGTGATGACGCCCGACCAGGTGCGCTGGGGCCTCGAGCACCTCGACCTCTCCGAAGCGCGCCTGAAGGAGCTCGGCGCCTCGGGCCTGTTCCCGCCCGTGAAGACCAGCTGCCTCGACCACGAAGGATCGGGCATGGTGAAGTTCGAGCAGTGGGACGGCAAGACCTTCCACAACGTCACCGGCTTCATGGCCGGCGACCGCGCGCTGGTGCGCAAGATGGTCGAGGACGGGGCCAACAAGTACGCCGCGGAGAAGAAGATTTCGCCGCGGGATTGCGGCAAGGAAGGGTAGGGATTGGTGCTCGGTACTTAGTGCTTAGGGAGCGGTGTGCAGCAGTCGTGCGGACTGGGGGCGATGCGTTGAGAGACGCGACACGCCTCGCCCCTCGTCCCTGACCCCTCGTCCCTCGTAACTATGGCCACCCCCGCCGCCCAGGCGTCCCCAACGCTCCTGCGCATCAACAACATCGAGGTCATCTACGACCACGTGATCCTGGTGTTGAAGGGCGTGTCGCTGGAGCTCTCCGAAGGCGGCATCGTGGCGTTGCTGGGCGCCAACGGCGCGGGCAAGACCACCACGCTGAAGGCGATCTCCAACCTGCTGCGCGCGGAGCGCGGCGAAGTGACGAAGGGCACGATCGAGTATCGCGGCGAGCGCGTCGATCGCCTGACGCCCAACGAGCTCGTGCGCCGCGGCGTATGCCAGGTGATGGAAGGGCGGCATTGCTTCCAGCACCTGACGGTCGAGGAGAACCTGCTCACCGGCGCGTTCACGCGCAAGGGCTCGCGCGCCGAGATCGCCGCGGCGCTCGAGAAGGTCTACCACTACTTTCCGCGACTGAAGCAAAGGCGGCAGAGCCAGTCCGGGTACACCTCCGGCGGCGAGCAGCAGATGACCGCGATCGGCCGCGCGCTCATGGCGCGGCCGACGACCATCCTGCTCGACGAGCCGTCGATGGGCCTCGCGCCGCAGATCGTCGAGGAGATCTTCGAGATCGTCGCCGATCTCAATGCGCGCGAGCGCGTGTCGTTCCTGCTCGCCGAGCAGAACACGATGATCGCGCTGCGCTTCGCCCGCTACGGCTACATCCTGGAGAGCGGCCGCGTGGTCATGGACGGCGCCGCCGACGAGCTGCGCAACAACGAGGACGTGAAGGAGTTCTACCTCGGCCTCTCCACCGCCGGGCGCAAGAGCTTTCGCGACGTGAAGCACTATCGCCGGCGCAAGCGCTGGCTCGCCTGAGAGCGCGTCGATGAGCGAGTTCTTCGACGCGCTGGAGACGCGCGATCCCGAGAAGCGCGAGCGCGAGCAGCTCGCGCGGCTGCCGATCCAGATCGCGCACGCGAAATCGCGCGCACCGGCGTACGCGAGACTCCTGGCCGACGTCGACCCCGCCGAGATCACGTCGCGCGAGGCGCTCGCCGGCCTGCCGCTGACGCGCAAGTCGGAGCTGGCGAGCCTGCAGGAGGCCGCGCCGCCGCTCGGCGGCTTCACCGCCGGCGACTGGAGCACGCTGCTGCGCGTATTCGCGTCGCCGGGCCCGATCTACGAGCCGGAGGGCAGGCAGCCGGATTACTGGCGCATCGCGCGTGCGCTCTACGCGGCCGGGTTTCGCCGCGGCGACCTCGTGCACAACGCATTCGCCTATCACATGACGCCCGCCGGCGCGATGCTGGAAAGCGCCGCACACGCGCTCGGCTGCACGGTGTTTCCCGCGGGAACGGGACAGACGGAGCAGCAGGTGCACGCGATCGCGCGACTGCGTCCGGCGGGATACGTCGGCACGCCGTCGTTCCTCAAGATCCTGCTCGACAAGGCGGACGAAGCGGGCGTGAGCCTCGACAGCGTGCGCCGGGCGACCGTGTCGGGAGAGGCGTTTCCCGCCGCGCTGCGCACCGCGGTCGCATCGCACGGCATCGAAGCGCTGCAGCTCTACGCGACCGCCGACCTCGGCAACATCGCGTACGAGACGCCGGCGCGTGACGGGCTCGTCATCGACGAAGGCGTGCTGGTCGAGATCGTGCGCCCCGGCACGGGCCAACCGGTGCCGGACGGCGAAGTCGGCGAAGTCGTCGTCACCCCGCTCTTCAACAGCGACTATCCCGTTGTGCGTTTTGCGACGGGTGACCTTTCCGCGATCATGCCGGGACGCTCACCGTGCGGGCGCACCAACGCGCGGCTGCGCGGCTGGCTGGGACGCGCCGACCAGACGACCAAGGTGCGCGGCATGTTCGTGCAGCCCGGGCAGATCGCCGCGGTGGTGGCGCGGCATGCCGGCGTGCTTCGCGCGCGCCTGGTCGTCGACAACCCGGACGGCATGGACCGCATGACGCTCCACGCCGAGTGCGCGGATGCGGCAACCGCCATGGCGGATGCCATCGTCGCGTCGCTTCGGGACGTCACCAAGCTGCGCGGCGAGGTGGCCTTCGTGGCGCCCGGCTCGCTGCCCAACGACGGCAAGGTCATCGACGATCGCCGGCGCTACGACTGAGGACTGACGGACGGACGGCGCATCGTGCTACGATGGCGCGCAGTTCCTTGCCGCGTAAGTTGCCGTGGAAGCCCCGCAGGCGAGCTCCGATCCCTTCGAGCCGTTGCATCCGGAAACGCTCCGTGCCATCGCTGCGTCGGGCGTGATCCGCACCTTTCCCAAGAACACGGTGCTCATCAACGAGGGTGATGTCGGCGACGCGCTGTACGTCATCCTGAGCGGGCGCGTCAAGGTATTCGCAAGCAACGAGGCGGGACGCGAGTTCGTCATCGACTTCCACGGTCCCGGCGAATACGTGGGCGAGATGACCCTCGACGGCGAGCCGCGCTCGGCGTCGGTCATCACCGTCGAGCCGACGTCCTGCGCGGTGGTCAATCGCGCGCACTTCCGCGATTTCATCCTCGCGCATCCCGATTTCGCGCTGCACCTGATCGAGCGCCTGATCCACCGCGTGCGGGTCACCACCGGCAACCTCAAGAGCCTCGCGCTCTCGGACGTCTACGGCCGCATGTCGCGCCTGCTCAACACGCTGGCCCAGCCCCTGGACGGCAAGCTGGTGGTGCCGGAGAAGCTCACGCAGCAGGACATCGCCGACCGCGTGGGCGCGTCGCGCGACATGATCGGCAAGCTCATGAAGGACCTCACGGCCGGCGGATACCTGCACGTCGAGGATCGCACCATCACCATCCTGCGCAAGCTGCCGACGGGCTGGTAGACGCCCGGTACGCAAAACGCCCGCAGAACCCGACAGTTCATCGCGCGATTTTTCCGCATCGCCCGCCGGCATTCGTCTGGCGCGGCCGGGATGCCCCGGCCCTATCCTGCCTGTCATGGCGCAACGCAGCGCCTGACTTACAGGAGAGAGCAATGAGGATGCAACCCGACAATTCGTCCGAATCGCGGCTGGCCAGCGGCGTCAAGGCCGTGGCCCTGATCGTGCTGCTCGGGTTGATCGCCGTGGTGTCCGGACCCGTCCTGCACTCACCCGCGGTCGTCGACGAAGTGCAAAGGCTGGCCGGGCCGGCCAACGACGTGACGTCTGCTTCGAGCGATACCGGCGGCGGTTTCGTGTATTTCCCGGATCAGTATCCGGCGCCGACGACGGTGACGGAACAGCCGCCGACGTTTTGAGCGAAAGTCGGGGGCCGAAGGCCCCCGTGAGATTCACGACAGCGGGCGGAACGCCTGCTGTCGTCCCTTTGTAGGTTCTTGTTTTACACCCCGCCGAAGCACACGTACTTCACCTCCACGAACTCCTCGATGCCGTACTTGGACCCCTCACGGCCGAGGCCGCTCTGCTTCATGCCGCCGAACGGCGCGACTTCCGTGGTGATGAGGCCGGTGTTGATGCCGACCATGCCGTATTCGAGCGCTTCGGCGACGCGCCAGGCGCGCCCGATGTCGCGGCTGTAGAAGTAGGACGCGAGCCCGAACTCGGTGCGGTTGGCGAGCTCGACGACTTCCGCGTCGTCTCGGAAGCGGATGAGCGGTGCAACCGGCCCGAAGGTTTCCTCGCTGAAGATGCGCATCGACGGCGTCACCTCGGCGAGCACGGTGGGCTCGTAGAAATTGCCACCGAGCGCGTGCCGCCGGCCGCCGGTCACCACTTTCGCGCCGTGCGCCGTCGCGTCGGCAACGTGCGACTCGACCTTCGCCAGCGCTTCGTCGTTGATCAACGGTCCCTGCGTGACGCCCTGCTCGGTCCCGGGGCCCACCTTCAGCGCCTTCACGCGCTCGGCAAGCTTCGCCGCGAACGCATCGTAGACCTTGTCGTGCACGAACATGCGATTGGCGCACACGCACGTCTGCCCGGCGTTGCGGTACTTCGAGACCATCGCGCCGTCGGCCGCGGCGTCGAGATCGGCATCGTCGAACACGATGAACGGCGCGTTGCCGCCGAGCTCCAGCGAGATCTTCTTGATGGTCGGCGCCACCTGCTTCATCAGCAGCCGGCCGATCTCCGTCGAGCCCGTGAACGAGAGCTTGCGCACGATGGGGTTCGCGCACATCTCGCCGCCGATCGCGGGCGCGTCGCCGGTGATCACGTTCAGCACACCCGGCGGAAAGCCGGCGCGATGCGCGAGCTCGGCGAGCGCGAACGCGGAATAGGGCGTCGCCTCCGCGGGCTTGATGATCACCGTGCAGCCCGCAGCGAGCGCCGGCGAGACCTTGCGCGTGATCATGGAGCTCGGGAAGTTCCAGGGCGTGATCGCCGCGCACACGCCGACGGGCTCCTTGATCACGACGAGGCGCCGGTCGTTCGCGATGGTCGGAATGACGTCGCCGTACACGCGCCGCGCCTCTTCCGCGAACCATTCGACGTAGGCCGCGCCGATCGTCACCTCGCCCCTCGATTCGGCAATCGGCTTGCCCTGCTCGGAAGTGAGGATCAGCGCGAGATCGTCGAGGTTGGCCAGCATGAGCTCGTACCACCTGCGCAGGATCGCCGCACGCTCCTTCGCGGTCTTCGCGCGCCATGCGGGCCACGCGCGATTGGCCGCTTCGATCGCGCGTCGCGTCTCCGCTGCGCCGAACGTCGGTGCGGTGCCGATCGGGCGGCCGGTGGCGGGATTCGTCACGTCCATCGTCGCACCGGCGTCGGCATCGAGCCAACGGCCGTCGACATGGCATTGCGTGCGCAGCAGCGTGCGATCCTTGAGCGGCAACGATTGGCGTTCGAGGGTGTCAGGCATGGCTTCTCCGGGAAATTGCGGGCACGCGCGGGCGAACGAGCCCGCGGGAGTGAGCCTCGATTCTACGCCGCGCTTCGCTGCGGCCGGAGCGTGACGAGGGCGACGCCGACCAGCACGAGCGCGGCGCCCACGAGCTGCAGCGCGTTGATCGGCTCGTCGAGGATCAGCACGCCCAGAGCGATGGTGAACACCGGTCCGAGCGACCCGATCAGCGATGCCGTGTTCGCGCCGAGCCGCCGGATCGACTCGGCGACGAGCCACGTCGGCACGACGGTCGAGAATACGGCCATCGCCGCCGCGATCCAGTGCACCGCCCGCGGCACCGCGAGTGCCGCAATCGGCCGGGTGATCGCGAACTGCACGAGGATGAACACCGTGGACACGATCATCGCCCACGCGACGAATCGCAGCGATCCCATGCGCGCGATGACCCGGCTCGCGCACACGAGGTACACCGCGTAGCCGAACGCGCCCGCGAAGACGAGCAGGCCGCCCACGATCGTGGCGTGCCGATCGGTCGCAATCCCGAGGTCGTGCCAGAACGCCAGCGCGATGCCGACGTAGCAGAGCACCAGCGCGCCCGCCGCCGTGCGCGTGATCGGCCGGCGCATGAACACGGCGGACAGGACGACGACGATCGTCGGGTACAGGAACAGGATGAGGCGCTCGAGCGAGACGCTGATGTATTGCAGGCCGAGGAAATCGAGCAGGCTCGAGAGGTAGTAGCCGATGAAGCCGAGGCCAGCGACGGACAGCCAGTCGCGGACATGCAGCGGTGCCGCGCCGCCACGGCGACCGGCCCACCAGGCCATCGCGGCGAAGAGCGGCGCCGAGTACAGCATGCGCAGCGCGAGCAGCGTCGTGGCGTCCGCCGGTGCGCTCTGGTACGCGAGCTTGACGAGGATCGCCTTGAACGAGAATCCGAGCACGCCGAGGACCGCGCACAAGGGACCGAGCGCGTACGCGCCGGCGCCGGCGGCTCCCGCAGCGGCCTCGCTACTGCCAGCTGACGATGCCACGCCACGCCGTGTAGAGGATCACTGCGCCGAACGCGATGCGATACCACGCGAACGGCACGAAGTCGTGATGGCTCACGTAGCGCAGCAGCCAGCGCACACACAGGAATGCGGAGACGAACGCAGCGACGAAGCCGATGCCGAGGCCGGCCAGGTCCTGCGACGAGAACAGCGCACGGTTCTTCGCGAACTCGTAGGCGCAGGCCGCGAGCAGGGTCGGGATGGCGAGGAAGAACGAGAATTCCGTCGCCGCGCGACGCGACAGGCCGAACAGCATGCCGCCGATGATCGTCGCGCCCGAGCGAGACGTCCCGGGGATGAGCGCCAGCGACTGCGCCAGGCCGATCTTCAGCGCATCGGACCATCGCACGTCGTCGACGTCGTCGATGCGCGGCCGAACCTCGCGCACGCGCTGACGGCGCTCGACCCAGAGGATCACGAAGGCACCGATCACGAACGCGGTCGCGACGGGAACCGGTGCGAACAGCACGGACTTGATCACGCGATTGAAGGCGAGACCCAGTATCGCGGCGGGCAGGAACGCGAGCAGCAGGTTCAGCACGAAGCGCTGCGCGCGACGCTCGTGCGCGAGACCCGCGACCACCGCGATCAGCTTCGCGCGGTATTCCCAGCACACCGCGAGGATCGCGCCGGCCTGGATCACGATCTCGAAGACCTTCGCGCGGTCGCCGGTGTATCCGAGCAGCGAGCCGGCGACGATCAGGTGCCCGGTCGACGAAACGGGCAGGAATTCGGTAAGGCCTTCCACGATGCCCAGCACGAGGGCGGTGACGAGTCCGGGGGAATCCAAAGGCTTGGCCGGGTGGGTGGACGAAAGGCCGCGATTGTCTCACGCGCGCACGCGCTCACTCGTGCGGCGCGTCGCGCCGGCCGTCGGATGCCGGCGGAGCGAGGCGGCGTTGGCGAAGATTCGCCATTGCCTTGCCACGCGGCTCGCGCTCTAATGCTGACAACCATCTGACGCAGGGAGCGGCATGGATCACGAACTGCATCAGCTCTTCGATCCGGAATCGTTCACGTTCACGTACTTCCTCGTCGAGCGCGCGAGCCGCGAGGCCGTCGTGATCGACTCCGTCGACCGTCATGTCGAGCGCGACATGGCGGTCGTCGATCGGCTGGGCCTCGCGGTGCGCTATGTCGTGGAGACGCATGCGCATGCCGATCACGTCACCGGCGCCGGCGCGTTGCGCCAGCGTACCGGCGCCAAGGCGGCCGCGCCCGCGGGCTGTGGCATCGTACCCGCCGAGATCCAGCTCATGGACGGCGAGACGCTCACGTTCGGCGCCGCGGAGCGCGTGCTCGCCATCCATACGCCGGGACATACCGCCGGCAGCATGAGCTATCTCTGGCGCGGCAGCCTGTTCACCGGCGATACGCTCCTGATCGACGGCTGCGGCCGCACCGACTTCCAGAGCGGCGATGCCGGGGCCTTGTACGACAGCGTCCACCGGCGACTCTTCACGCTGCCGGACGACACGCGCGTCTATCCGGCGCACGACTATCACGGTCACACGGTTTCCACGATCGGGCACGAAAAGCGCCACAACGCCCGGCTCGCGGGACGCGACCGCGACTCGTTTCGGAAGCTGATGGCCGAGCTGCACCTGCCGCGTCCCAAGCTCATCGACGTTGCAGTGCCGGCCAACCGCATGCTCGGCATCGTGCCGCACGCGGCCTGAAGAATATCTAGGAAAGCCCGCCGCGCAAGGCCGTCACGGTTGCCTTGAGCGCGGCGACTTCGCGCTCGAGCGCCTCGATGCGCTGCTGCAAGTCCGGCGACGATGCCGGCGTCTCGCGCGGCGGCGCAGCAGCCGTCGTCGGCGCGCCGGACAACAGATGCGCCCAGCGCGTCTCGCGCGAGCCGGCAGCGCGCGGCAGCTCGGCGACGAGGGCGCCGTCGGGCCGCTGCGCGATCTCGCGCAGATAAGCTTCGACGGCGGAAATGTCCGCGAACCGGTGCAGCCGCTCGCTGTTGATTCGCAGCTCGCCGGCCGTTTGCGGGCCGCGCAGCATGAGCACCGCGAGGAGCGCGACGGCAGCTCCCGCGAGGCCGAGAACGCGCTCGAGATTGTGCGCGTAGCGCATCACCCGTCCGCCGCTCGACTCGATCACGAGCGAGCCCTGGCGCAATTCGTCGACCACCGCCTGTACCTCGGCCTCGGTCGCCTCGATGACGGGGTCGCGGCTGCTCTTCTGGTTGCAGCCGGCGGTGAGCGCGTTCAGGCTCAGGGGATACGTGTCCGGGACCGCGCGCTGCTTCTCGACGAGCACGCCGAGCACGCGCGCCTGGAGCGGCGAAAGACGAGGGACGGGCATGGGGGCGCACCGGGTCGAGCGACTCAGTGTAGCGCGCCGGCCTCGTGGCGCCGACGCGACCTGCTATCGTTCGGCGCTGGACGCGGGCCGCAGGGGCGGCGTCGACGGAGCATTTCATGGCGAACACACCCGACGTCACCAACATGGCCGTGTTCTGCGACTTCGAGAACGTCGCGCTCGGCGTGCGCGACGCCAACTACGCGAAGTTCGACATCGGCAAGGTCCTCGAGCGGCTGCTGCTGAAGGGCAGCATCGTCGTGAAGAAGGCCTACTGCGACTGGGAACGCTACAAGGCGTTCAAGGCGCCGATGCACGAGGCCGCGTTCGAGCTGATCGAGATCCCGCACGTGCGCCAGTCGGGCAAGAACTCGGCGGACATCCGCATGGTGGTCGACGCGCTCGACCTCTGCTACACCAAGTCGCACGTCGACACGTTCGTGATCGTCAGCGGCGACTCGGATTTCTCGCCGCTCGTCTCCAAGCTGCGCGAGAACGACAAGACGGTCATCGGCGTCGGGGTGAAGCAGTCCACGTCCGACCTGCTGATCGGCTGCTGCGACGAGTTCATCTACTACGACGACCTCGTGCGCGAGCGT
>DASXAF010000136.1:0-9266 GCA_036406955.1 Casimicrobiaceae bacterium | reverse complement strand
GGACGCGTTCTGCCGCAAGCGCGACGCCATCGAGCGGGAGCAGCAGCGCCTGAAGCTGACATACCTCGGGCCGGGCACCGTACCGGTCGACGTGGCCACGCGCATTCTGGGCCAGCCGCTCGGACGTGAGCACTCACTATCAGATTTGCTCCGACGCCCGGCCATTTCATACGAAGCGCTTCACCAGCTTCCGGGAGCCGGCGCGCCGGTCGACGATCCGGCTGTGGCCGAGCAGGTGGAGATCGCGACGAAATACGCCGGCTACATCGAGCGCCAGCACGAGGAGATCGCGCGCCGGATCGTCGAGGACGACACCCCGCTGCCCGGGGACCTCGATTACGCCGCCGTGCGCGGGCTGTCGGTGGAAGTACGCCAGAAGCTCACTGCGCAACGGCCGGAGACGGTCGGGCAGGCCGCGCGCATCTCGGGCGTCACGCCGGCCGCCATCTCGCTCCTCCTCGTGCACCTGAAACGCCGCGCCGCGGGCCGCGCACGGACCGTCACCGCATGAGCGTCGCGGCGCGCCGGAATGCGCCGGGCATCTCGCTCGCCGAAGGCCTGCGGGCGCTCGCCGTGTGGATGCCGCCGCAGGCGCAGGCGCGGCTCCAGCGCCACGTCGACCTGCTCGCCAAGTGGAATCGCACGTACAACCTCACCGCAATCCGCGAGCCCGAGCGCATGGTGACGCATCACGTGCTCGACGCGCTCGCGGTGTTGCCTCACCTGCCCGCACGCGAGTCGCTGCGCGTGCTCGATGTCGGGTCGGGCGGCGGGGTGCCGGGCATTCCGCTCGCCATCGCCCGTCCGCACTGGCACGTGACGCTGCTCGACTCGAACGGCAAGAAGACGACGTTCCTCACCCAGGCGGCGATCGAGCTCGGGCTGCAGAACGTCGACGTCGCGACGTCCCGCGTCGAGGCGTTCCAGCCCGCGCAGCCGTACGACGTGGCCATCTCGCGCGCGTTCAGCGATCTCGGCGATTTCGCGACGGGCTCGGCACGCCACCTCGCGCGCGACGGCGTGCTCGCCGCGATGAAAGGCGTCCATCCCGACGAGGAGCTCGCGCAACTGCCCGAGGACATCGAGATCATCGCCGCAGCGAGGATCGACGTGCCCGGACTCGACGCACAGCGGCATCTCATCGTCATGCGGCCGCGCTCGACGCGATGACACGGATCCTGGCGGTCGCCAACCAGAAGGGCGGCGTCGGCAAGACCACGACCGCGGTGAACCTCGCCGCGAGCCTGGTCGCGATGAAGCGTCGCGTGCTCGTCGTCGACCTCGACCCGCAGGGCAATGCGACCACGGGCGCGGGGCTCGACAAGCGTGCGCTGAAGCACACGGTGTATCAGGTGCTGCTCGGCGAGCGGCGCATCGCCGACGTTCGCGTCGTCTCGCCGTCGGGGGGCTTCGACCTCGTCCCCGCGAATCGCGATCTCGCCGGCGCGGAGATCGAGCTCGTCGAGCTTCCCGAGCGCGAGACCCGGCTCAAGGATGCGCTCGCCGAAGCGCTTCAACAGATGAAGAGCGCCATCGACCAGGTCATGACCGAGTACGACTTCATCCTGCTCGATTGCCCGCCCTCGCTCAGCCTGCTGACGCTCAACGGGCTGTGCGCCGCCGACGCCGTGCTCATTCCCATGCAGTGCGAGTACTACGCGCTGGAAGGCCTGTCCGACCTGGTGCAAACCGTGAAGAAGGTGCGCGCGCACCTGAACCCGCGCCTGGAGATCGAAGGGCTCCTGCGCACGATGTACGACCCGCGCAACACGCTCGCGCTGAACGTCACGGCCGAGCTCGAGAAGCACTTCGGCGATTGCCTGTATCGCACCGTCATTCCGCGCAACATCCGCCTCGCCGAAGCGCCGTCGCACGGCGTCCCCGCGCTGACGCTCGAGCCGCAGTCGAAGGGCGCGGTCGCCTACCTCGCGCTGGCGGGCGAGATGCTTCGCCGCATGGAAGCACGCGCGGACGCGAGCGCCGCGCCTGCGCCGGAGGGAGTCCAATGATCCGACCGAAGGGATTGGGCCGGGGCCTCGACGCCCTGCTGTCCGGCGCCGACGATGCGCCGCCGGCGCATGAAACGCTGCAAAGCGTCCCGGTCGATCGCCTGCGTGCGGGGAAGTACCAGCCGCGCACACGCATGGACGCCGACTCGCTTGCCGAGCTCGCCGAATCGATCCGCGAGCAGGGCGTGGTGCAGCCCATCCTGGTACGGCCGGTCGACGGCGGGCGTTACGAGATCGTCGCGGGCGAGCGCCGCTGGCGTGCTGCGCAGCAGGCCGGCCTGCGCGAAGTGCCGGCCATCGTTCGCAGCATTCCCGACCAGTCGGCGCTCGCGCTCGCGCTGATCGAGAACATCCAGCGCGAAGACCTCGATCCGTTGGAGGAAGCGCACGGCCTGTCTCGCCTGATCGAGGAGTTCGGGCTCACTCACGAGGCGGCGGCGAAGGCCATCGGCCGTTCGCGCAGCGCGGTCACGAACCTCCTGCGCCTGACCTCGCTCGCCAAGCCGGTGCAGGAATACGTTCACGCCGGCGCCCTGGAGATGGGCCACGCCCGCGCGCTGCTCGCGCTGCCCGTGGCGGAGCAGGGCGGCGCGGCATCACGCGTGGTCGAGGCGGGCATGTCGGTGCGCGAGACCGAGCGCCTGGTGCAGCAGCTCCTCGATCGCGCGCAGCGCCGCCCGCGCGTGCGCGCGCGCGCCAACGGCGACGCCGATACGGCGCGCCTCGAGGACGAGCTCGCCGAGCGGCTCGGCGCGCCGGTGCGCATCGAGGCCGGCCGCAGGGGCGCCGGCCGGCTGGTGATCCGCTACGCGTCCCTCGAGCAGCTCGACGGCATACTCGCGCGCCTCAAGTAAGCGCTTGCTGCGACGCACGGGCTTGCACCCGCGCGATCAGCCGAGCTGCTTCAGCATCGTCTCCGCGTCGGACACTTCGAACTTGCCGGGCGCCTCGATGTTGAGCGTCTTCACCACGCCGTCGTCGACCAGCATCGAGAAGCGCTGGCAACGCAGTCCCAGACCGCGGCCGGTCAGGTCGAGCTCCAGGCCGAGCTTCTTCGTGTAGTCGGCGCTGCCGTCCCCGAGCATCCGGACCTTGTTGTCCGTGTGCTGGTCCCGCGCCCATGCGCCCATGACGAAGGCGTCGTTGACCGACATGCACGCGATGGTGTCGACGCCGCGTGCCTTGAGCTTGTCGGCGTTGGCGACGAAGCTCGGCACGTGCTTGCCCGAGCATGTCGGCGTGAACGCGCCCGGCACGCCGAACAGCACGACCTTCTTGCCGCGCGTGAGCTTGTCGATGTCGACGGGATTGGGACCGATCGAGCATCCTTCGCTCTCGACCTCGTGGTATTCCTGCAACGTTCCGGAGGGCAGCCGGTCGCCGACCTTGATCGTCATGAGCGTTCTCCTTCGAAGACTTCGGACGGGGAAGAGGTCGAGCATAAGGAAGCGGCCGGCCGTCTGGCAACCCTCGCTTGCCGGCCCGGGTAGCCCGCGGTAGCGTTGCACCCTTTGCGGCGCGGACCCACGAAGTCCGGCCCTCCCGGAGGAGTTCCTGCATGGCGCGTGCGAAAAAGGCGTCTGCACAAGCGGCGCCGACGAAGCGTGTCCGCCTGCTCGTCGCCACCCGCAAGGGGCTGTGGAGCATCGCGAGCGATCCGGCGCGCAATGCATGGAAGGTGAGCGGACCGCAGTTCCTCGGCCACATCGTGCATCACGCGGTGCTCGACCCGCGCGACGGGCGCACGCTGCTCGCGGCCGCGCGCACCGGTCATCTCGGACCCACCGTCTTTCGCTCGACCGACGGCGGGCGCACGTGGAAGGAAGCGACGCGCCCGCCCGCCTTCGCGCAAGGCAGCGGCCGTGTGGTCGATCACACCTTCTGGCTCACGCCGGGTCACGCGACCGAGCCGGGCGTCTGGTACGCCGGCACTTCGCCGCAGGGTCTCTTCCGCTCGGCGGACAACGGCGCGACGTGGGAAGGCGTGAGCGGCTTCAACGAGCATCCCCGGCGCAAGGCGTGGTGCGGCGGCGACCAGGACGGGACGCCCGACGGCCCGAAGCTGCACTCGATCCTGATCGACCCGCGCGATCCGCGTCACATGTACATCGGGATGTCGGGCGGCGGCGTGTTCGAATCCCTCGATGCCGGCGCCGATTGGCGGCCGCTGAACAAGGGCGTGCGCGCCGATTTCCTGCCCGATCCCGATCCGGAGTTCGGGCACGATCCGCACTGCGTGCGCTTCGCGGGCGGCCATGCCGACCGGCTGTATCAACAGAACCACTGCGGCCTGTATCGTATCGACCGGCCCAACGATCAGTGGCAGGACATCGGCGTCGGCATGCCCAGGGCGGTGGGCGCGATCGGTCTGCCACTGATCACGCACCCGCGCGATCCCGAGACGCTGTGGGTGTTTCCCATGGACGGCACGTCGGTGTGGCCGCGCACATCGCCGGGCGGTCGGCCCGCGGTTTACCGCTCGCGTGACGGCGGCCGAAGCTGGAAGCGCCAGGACCAGGGGCTGCCCAAGTCGCAGGCCTGGTGGACCGTCAAGCGTCAGGCGATGACGCGCGATGCGCGCGAGCCCACCGGCATCTACCTGGGAACCACCTCGGGCGAGGTGTGGGGCAGCCGCGACGAAGGACGCACGTTCCGCTGCCTCGCGCGGCACCTGCCGCTCATCTACGCGGTCGAGGCAGCGTAGGGAACTCCGGAACGAGCGCGTCCGCCGAAGGTACCGTTTGCGCGCACGCGCTGCGCAGTCCACGATGGCGGGATGCCCGCTCAACTCTCTCCCGAAGCCGCAGCCATCGTGCGCGTCCGCGTCGCCTCGCCGCTGCGCAGCTACACCGGCGCGGCGGAGACCGCCGTCGCGGTGCCCGTGCTCGCGCCGGAGCTGCCGCCCACCCTGCGCGGCGTCCTTGCCGCGCTCGACCTCGCGTACCCCGGCATCCGTTTTCGCATGATCGACGAGCAGGGCAACGTGCGGCGCCACATCAAGCTCTTCGTTGGCTCGAGCCTCGCGCGCGACCTTTCCACGCCCATCCCCGCAGGCGCCGAAGTGATGATCGTCGCCGCCTTGTCGGGCGGCTGACCGGCGACATTGCACTGCAGCAAAAGTTTGCGGCGCCGCTCGCAAACACGGTAAAATCCGAAAGTTTGCTTCGTTTCCCGGCGCGGTGATCACGGGTCACCCGCCCGGCCCCCTCGGGCGTGCAGCCGCCGCTTTCGACCAAGCCGTACGAGACGGTCATCAAGTGGCAGGCTCTCGCAACGGGCGCCATCGCCGTCGTGGCGGGCGCGTGGGCCGGCGGGCACGGCGCGTTGTCCGCGCTGCTGGGCGGGCTGGTCAACATCACGGCCGGCGTCGTCTACGCGGTGGTGTCCCTCATCGGCAAGCGCTCGACCGCGGGCGCCGCGATGGCGACGCTCTTCCGCGCCGAGGCGAGCAAGATCCTGGTGATCATCGGTGAGCTGTGGGTCGTGCTGTCGACGTACCGAGACGTCGTCATGCCGGCGTTCTTCACGGCGTTCGTGATCACCGTGTTGCTGTTTCGAGTGGCGTTGTTCGTCCGCGACTGACTCCTTCCGATGGCCGCTTCCGAAGAGCTCACCCCGACCGAATACATCAACCACCACCTGACGTTCTTCACCCAACCGGTGAGGGACGACGGCGGCTTCTGGGCGGTGAACGTCGACACCATGCTCACGACCATCGTCGTGTGCGTGCTGGCGTTCGGTTTCCTCTGGCTGGTCGCGCGCAAGGCGAGCACCGGCGTGCCGAGCCGCACGCAGGCGTTCGCGGAGCTCGCCCTCGACTTCATCAACGACCAGGTGAAGGGCATCTACAATGGCCCCAGCCCGATCGTCGCGCCGATCGCGCTGACCACGTTCGTGCTGACCCTGCTGCTCAACGCGATGGACTTCCTGCCGGTGGACATCGTGTCCGGCGCGCTGCACGCGATCGGCTTCGAGCACTATCGCTTCGTGCCCACCGCCGACGTGAACACGACGTTCGCGCTCGCGCTGTCGGTGTTCGCGATGATGATCTTCTACTCGATCAAGGTGAAGGGCGCCGGCGGCTGGATCCACGAGCTGTTCACGGCGCCGTTCGGCAAGAACTTCCTGCTCTGGCCGTTCAATCTGCTGTTCAACGCCATCGAGTACATCTCCAAGCCGCTGTCGCACAGCCTGCGGCTGTACGGAAACATGTACGCCGGCGAGATCATCTTCCTGCTGATCGCGATGCTCGCCTCCGCAGCGGTCGGCTGGACCCCGGTGGCCGTCCTGTTCAACCTCGGCTGGGCGATCTTCCACATCCTGATCGTCGTGCTGCAGGCGTACATCTTCATGATGCTCACGGTCGTGTACATCGCCATGGCGCACGAGCATCACTAAGGATTCCCGCTCCTTCAACACCGCAACGCGCAATTTCAAGAAAGGAAAACCATGGACAAGCTTCAACTGATCGCCCAGATCCAGGGTCTCACCGGCATCGGCATCGGCCTCATGATCGGCCTCGGCG
Organism: Casimicrobiaceae bacterium; assembly: GCA_036406955.1. Taxonomy (GTDB): domain Bacteria; phylum Pseudomonadota; class Gammaproteobacteria; order Burkholderiales; family Casimicrobiaceae; genus VBCG01. The sequence continues at coordinate 2,732 of DASXAF010000136.1, read as the reverse complement.
CGCTCGGCGCGTGCGTGGGCGTCGGCATCATGTGCTCGCGCTTCCTCGAAGGCGCAGCGCGCCAGCCTGAGCTCATCCCGCAGCTCCAGGCGAAGGTGTTCCTGCTGCTGGGCCTGATCGACGCGTCGTTCATCATCGGGCTGGGCATCGCGATGCTGTTCGCGTTCGGCAACCCGCTCATCCCCCCGGGATTGAAATAACGGCCCGGCATCCGCGCGCAAGGAAGCGAAGCCATGAACATGAACCTCACCCTGCTGATGCAGGCGGTCGCCTTCGCGCTGTTCATCTGGTTCTGCGCGAAGTTCATCTGGCCGCCGCTCACGCGCGCGATCGAGACGCGCCAGCGGCAGATCGCCGAGGGCCTCGAGGCCGGCGAGCAAGGACGCAAGAGCCTCGCGACCGCCGAGCAGCGCGTCGCGCAGATGCTCGACGAGGCGAAGAAGAAGGCCGCGGAGATCGTGGCCACGGGCGAGAAATTCCGCACCGACACCGTCGAGGCCGCGCGCTCCGAAGCGCGCTCGGAGGCCGAGCGCATCATCGCCTCGGCGAAGGCCGAGATCGACCAGGAAGTCTCGCGTGCGAAGGAGCAGCTGCGCAACCAGGTCGCGGACCTCGCGGTGGCGGGCGCTTCGCGCATCCTCAAGCGCGAGGTCGACGCCAAGGCGCACGCGGATCTGCTGTCCTCGATCCAGGGCGAGCTGTAAGAGGCGACATGGCGGAATCGACGACCATCGCACGGCCGTACGCGGAAGCGGCATTCGCGCTGGCGCGCGAGCAGAACGCGCTCGACACCTGGTCGCAGATGCTGCGCTTCGCGACGACCATCGTGAAGGACGGGCGCGTGGCCGACGCGCTGGACAACCCGCGGCTCGGCGCGCCGGAGAAGGAGTCTCTGCTGCTGTCGGTCGCGGGCGACAACCTGAACCAGGACGGCCGCAACCTGATCCGCGTGCTCGTCGAAGCCGACCGCATCATGCTGTTGCCGGAGATCGCCGATCTGTTCGAGGGCCTCAAGGACGAGGCGCAGGGCATCGCGAAGGCGGAGATCGAGACGGCGATGGAGCTGACCGATGCGCAGGTCGCCGAGCTCAAGTCCTCGCTCGAGCGCCGCTTCGGCAAGAAGATCGAGACGATCGTGCGCGTGAACCCCGCGCTGATCGGCGGCGCGCGCGTCACCGTCGGCGACACCGTGATCGACGCGTCGGTGCAGGCGAAGCTGCAGGCGATGGCGAACGAGCTGCGCGCCTAAACGAACGAGGAGTCTTGCAATGCAATTGAACCCGTCGGAAATCAGCGAGCTCATCAAGGCGCGCATCCAGAACCTCGACACGACGGCGCAGGTGCGCACGCAGGGCACGGTCGTGTCGGTCACGGACGGCATCTGCCGCATCCACGGCCTGTCGGAGGCGATGCAGGGCGAGATGCTCGAGTTCCCCGGCAACACGTTCGGCCTCGCGCTCAACCTCGAGCGCGACTCGGTCGGCGCCGTGGTGCTGGGGGATTACGAGCACATCACCGAAGGCGACACCGTCAAGGCGACGGGGCGCATCCTCGAAGTGCCGGTCGGCCCCGAGCTCATCGGGCGCGTCGTGAACTCGCTCGGCCAGCCGATCGACGGCAAGGGGCCGATCAACGCGAAGATGACCGACGTCATCGAGAAGGTCGCGCCGGGCGTGATCGCGCGCCAGTCGGTGTCGCAGCCGGTGCAGACCGGCCTCAAGGCCATCGACGCGATGGTGCCGATCGGGCGCGGCCAGCGGGAGCTCATCATCGGCGACCGCCAGACCGGCAAGACGGCGGTGGCGGTCGACACGATCATCAACCAGAAGGGCAAGGAGCTGATCTGCGTGTACGTCGCGATCGGCCAGAAGGCCTCGACCATCGCCAACGTCGTGCGCAAGCTCGAGGAAACCGGCGCGATGGCGTACACGATCGTCGTCGCGGCGAGCGCGTCGGAATCGGCGGCGATGCAATACATCGCGCCGTACTCGGGCTGCACGATGGGCGAGTACTTCCGCGATCGCGGCCAGGACGCGCTGATCATCTACGACGACCTCACCAAGCAGGCGTGGGCGTATCGCCAGGTGTCGCTGCTGCTGCGCCGCCCGCCGGGGCGCGAGGCGTACCCGGGCGACGTGTTCTACCTGCACTCGCGCCTGCTGGAGCGCGCCGCGCGCGTGAACCCCGAGTACGTCGAGAAATTCACCAACGGGCAGGTGAAGGGAAAGACCGGTTCGCTCACCGCGCTGCCGATCATCGAGACGCAGGCGGGCGACGTGACGGCGTTCGTGCCGACCAACGTGATCTCGATCACCGACGGACAGATCTTCCTCGAGACCGACCTCTTCAACGCCGGGATCCGTCCCGCCATCAACGCGGGCATCTCGGTGTCGCGCGTGGGCGGCGCGGCGCAGACGAAGGTGATCAAGAAGCTCGGCGGCGGCGTGCGTCTCGCGCTCGCGCAGTACCGCGAGCTCGCAGCGTTCGCGCAGTTCGCCTCGGACCTCGACGAAGCGACCCGCAAGCAGCTCGACCGCGGCCGCATGGTCACCGAGCTCATGAAGCAGCCGCAGTACTCGCCGATGGCGGTAGCCGACCAGGCGATCACGCTGTTCGGCGCGAACCGCGGCTACTTCGACGACGTGCCGATCGAAAAGGCGCTTTCGTTCGAGCGCGCGGTGCACCAGTTCATCCGCAGCAAGTACGCCGAGCTCTGGAACCGAATCGAGAAC
>DASXAF010000135.1:0-32329 GCA_036406955.1 Casimicrobiaceae bacterium | reverse complement strand
TGGTGCTGCAGGGACTCAAGCCGCGGGCGCGCAACCCCAAGGGCGTGCGCATCGACGAGCTGTTCCTCGAGCCGCCCGGCAGCATCCGCCTCTTGCCCAAGGCGCCACAGCAGAAGCTCTCCTGGTTCCTGTTCTTCCGCGCGGTCGATGCGCTGCTGCGCGCCGCCGAGCCGCTGTTCCCGAAACGCACGCGGGCGCGCGCCATCGCGCACGCGCTCGCCTGGACCAGCGAGCACCTCAACGGCGAGGACGGGCTCGGCGCGATCTTCCCGGCCATGGCCAACAGCGTGATGATGTTCGACGTGCTGGGCTATCCGCAGGATGATCCGCAGCGCGCGATCGCGCGCCACTCGATCGAGAAGCTCCTGGCCGTGCACGCGCACGAAGCCTACTGCCAGCCCTGCGTGTCGCCGGTCTGGGATACCGGGCTCGCCTGTCACACCTTGCTCGAGGTGGGGGGCGAGCGCGCCGTCGCGCAAGCGCGCAAAGGCCTCGAGTGGCTGGCGCCGCTGCAGATCCTCGACGTGAAGGGCGATTGGATTACACGTCGGCCCAACATCCGCCCCGGCGGCTGGGCGTTTCAATACGCCAATCCGCATTATCCCGACGTGGACGACACGGCGGTGGTGGTGATGGCCATGGATCGCGCGCAAGGCTCAAGCGCGGACTTCCGCGCGCCGATGGCGCGGGCACGGGAATGGATCCTGGGCATGCAGAGCGCGAACGGCGCCTGGGGCGCCTTCGACGCCGACAACGAATACTATTATCTCAACAACATCCCGTTCGCCGACCACGGTGCTCTGCTCGATCCGCCGACCGAGGACGTCACCGCGCGCTGCGTTTCGATGCTGGCGCAGATCGGCGAGAGCGCGGACAACAGTCCGGCGATGGCGCGCGCGGTCGACTATCTGCGCCGTACCCAGATGGAGGAGGGGAGCTGGTACGGCCGCTGGGGCATGAACTACATCTACGGCACCTGGTCGGTGCTGTGCGCGCTCAACGCGGCCGGCATGGATTCGCACGCGCCTGAAATCCGCCGAGCCGTGCACTGGCTGGTCTCGATCCAGAACGCGGACGGCGGCTGGGGCGAGACCGGTGACAGCTATGCGCTCGACTATTCGTGTCACCGGAAATCCGCGAGCACGGCCTCGCAAACGGCATGGGCGCTGCTCGGCCTGATGGCGGTCGGCGAGGTGCGCCACGACGCCGTGAGACGCGGCGTCGATTACCTCCTCGCGACGCAAGCAAGCGATGGCTTCTGGCACGAGGACCGATACACCGCGACGGGCTTTCCGCGGGTGTTCTACCTGCGCTATCACGGATACCCGAAGTTCTTTCCGCTGTGGGCCCTGGCACGCTTCCGCGACCTGGACGCCGCGCCCGAGAGACGCGTGCAGTTCGGGATGTGAGCGCCGCACGGCCGCCCGAAGGCGCTCGCCCCCCTGTGGGGGGAGGCGGCGCGCAGCGCCGCTACGGGGAGGGACTTACTGCCGGGGCTGGACGCGTCGTCGCCGTCACGGGGCTCGCCGTCGAGGCCGCGATCGCGCGCGCTTCGGGCGTGCGCTGCGTGGTGGGTGCGACCGACCCTGCACGGCTCGCTGCCGATCTCGACCACGCGTTGTCACGCGGCGCACGGGCCATCGTGAGCTTCGGCATCGCGGGCGCATTGATCGACGGATTGCCTGCCGGGGCGTGGCTGGTCGGGCGTGCCGTGATCGGCGCGAGCGCCTGCGTGCTGACGAGTCCGGAGTGGCGTGACGCGCTCGTACGGCGCCTTCCCGGCGCTCGCGTCGTCGACGTCACCGGCAGCGACGGGATCGCGACGACGCCGCACGCCAAGCGAGACATTCACGCCGCGACGGGCGCGTCGGCCATCGACATGGAATCGCACGTCGTTGCGCACGTCGCGCTGGCGCGCGGCCTGCCCTTCGCCGTGTTGCGCGTCGTCAGCGATCCCGTGCACCGCGCAGTGCCCGACGCGGCGCGGGTCGGGCTCGATGCGCGCGGCAAAGCCGACGCGCGGGCCGTGTTGCGCGCGCTCTGCGGTGCGCCGCGGCAGGCGCTGCCGCTGGCTCGCACGGCGCTCGACGCAGGCGTGGCGCTGCGCGCGCTGTCAGCCGCGCGCCGGCGTCTCGGTCCGGGCCTCGCGTACCCGGATCTCGGCGAGTTTCCGGTCGACGTGGCTTGAGAAGACGTACGCGGCGGGCCGCTGCCGATCGAGGGGAATCTCGCGCGCCATCGGGCCTTCGGTGGCGACGCCGCGCACGGCGACGGACAATGCCTTGAGCGGATGGCGCACGGCGTCGTTGACCGCCGTCGCCTCGTATCCGCTGTGCACCATGCAGTCGGCGCACTTCTCGTAGTTGCCGGTGCCGTAGGAATCCCAGTCCGTGTCGTCCATGAGCTCGCGGAAGGTGGACGCGTAGCCTTCGCCGAGCAGGTAGCAGGGGCGCTGCCACCCGAAGACGTTGCGCGTGGGATTGCCCCACGGCGTGCAGCGGTAATCCTGGTTGCCGGCGAGGAAATCGAGGAACAGCGACGACTGGTTGAACGACCACGCGCGTCCGCCGCGGCCGCGACGCAGGATGCCGCGGAACAGCTCCTTGGTCTCGCGCCTGTTCAGGAAGTGCTCCTGGTCGGGCGCGCGCTCGTACGCGTACCCCGGGGACACCGTGATGCCGTCGACGCCGAGTGAGGTCACGGTGTCGAAGAAATGCGCGACGCGCGCGGCGTCGGCATCGTTGAACAGCGTGCAGTTGACGTTGACGCGGAAGCCGCGGTCCTTGGCGGCCCCGATGGCGCTCACGGCGCGCGCGTACACCCCATCCTGGCACACCGATCGATCGTGCATGTCCTGGTCGCCGTCGAGGTGCACGGACCACACGAAATAGGGACTGGGCCGGAACCGGTCGAGCTTCCTCGCGAGCAGCAACGCATTGGTGCAAAGGTAGACGAACTTGCGTCGCGACACGATGCCGTCGACGATGTCTTCGATCTCCTTGTGCAGCAGCGGCTCGCCCCCCGCGATCGACACGACGGGCGCACCGCATTCGTCGACGGCGGCGAGGCATTGCGCAGCCGACAGCCGCTGGTCGAGGATCTCGCGGGGATAGTCGATCTTGCCGCATCCGGCGCATGCGAGGTTGCAGCGGAACAGCGGCTCGAGCATCAGCACGAGGGGATAGCGCTTGCGCCCGGCGAAATGCTGGCGCATCACGTAAGCCCCGACGCGCACCATTTGCCGCAGCGGAATCGCCATGAACGACCTACGCAAGGGCGGCGCGACGCGCGCGCGGATGAAGCAGCTCGGCGGGCAGGCGGAACTCGACGTTCTCGTCGATGCCGGCAACCTCGGTGACCTCCGTCGCGCCGAGCGCGCGCAGCACCGCCACCACGCCATCCACGAGCGCTTCGGGCGCCGAGGCGCCCGCGGTCACGCCGACGGCACGCGCATCGCGCACCCACGCCGGATCGAGCTCGCTCGCGTCCGCGATCAGGTGGCTCGCGGTGCCGACCTCTTCCGCGATCTCGCGCAGTCGATTCGAGTTGGAGCTGTTCTTGGCGCCGACCACCAGCACCACGTCCGCCGCCCGGGCCAGCTCGCGCACGGCCGATTGCCGGTTCTGCGTCGCGTAGCAGATGTCGTTGACGTCGGGACCCACGATGTCGCTGAACCTGCGCGCCAGCGCCGCAATCACGGCGCGCGTGTCGTCGACGCTCAAAGTCGTCTGCGTGACGTATGCGACCGGCGTGTCGCCGGGCAGCGTGAGCGCGTCGACGTCGGCCTCGTTCTGGACGAGGACCACCGCGCCCGGAATCTGGCCGAGCGTGCCTTCGACCTCGGGGTGCCCCGCGTGACCCACCAGGATGACCACCCTGCCCCGGCTTGCATAACGCTTGCCCTGGCCGTGCACCTTGGCGACCAGCGGGCACGTCGCATCGAGGACGTGCAGGCCTCCTTCCCTCGCCTCGTCCTCGACGGCGGCGGCGACGCCGTGCGCGCTGAACACCGTGATGGCGCCCCTGGGCACGTCGGCCAGGCTCTCGACGAAGCGCGCGCCTTTCTTGCGCAGCTCCTCGACCACGTGGCGGTTGTGCACGATCTCGTGCCGCACGTAGACCGGCGGGCCGAATTGCTCGAGCGCGCGCTCCACGATCTGGATCGCACGGATGACCCCGGCACAGAAGCCACGCGGTTTGGCGAGTATCACGCGCATAGGCCACACTCCTCGCTTGGATTCCGATCGCCGGGCTCGTCCAGGGTTCCGGGATGCATCGAAGATATGATCCTCGTTTCCGACATGTGGAACAAGCGCGCTCCGCCGCCACCGCTGCGTCGGGTCCTTGCCGCCGCGGCGGGTGCCGCCCTCGTCCCGCTCGTGGCATACGCCCACGCGATCGTCATCGCAGCGTCGCCTGCGGCCGGGGCCGAGGTCGCCGCCGGCGATCTGGACATTCGGCTCGAGTTCAACAGCCGGATCGATCCGGATCGATCGCGACTCGCGCTGCGCGATCCCGAGAACCGGATGCAGCCGGTCGATCCTCGACCTTCGGACGCGCCCAACGTGCTCGCAGGCCACGCGCGTGTCGCCACGCCCGGCCGCTGGACCGTGCATTGGCAGGTGCTCTCGCGCGACGGCCACATCACGCGCGGCGACATTCCCGTGACGGTGCATCGCCGTTGAGCGCGTTGCTCGACCTGTTCGGCTACGTGACCGTGGTCGTGCACGGTCTGCAGCTGACCGCGCAGACCGTGCTCGTCGGCAGCATCGTGTACGCGCAGCTCATCGTGGCGAGCGCACGGCGCGACGAACGCGCAGCGCGAGACGTGAGCCGCGTCACCGTGGTCGCCGCCATCGCGACTTTTGCCGCCACCTCGGTGGCCGTGACGCTGAACGCCGTCGTGCTGCGCGACTCCCTCGGATTGACGTGGCTCGAGGTGGCCGGCGCGCGGTTCGCCATCGCCGGTGCGGTCGAAGCGGTTGCCGCGGCGCTCGCGATCGTTCTTGCCGCCTCCGGGGCCGTTGCCATGCGGCGATGGCGCGCACCCGCATGGGCTGTTGCGACGATCGTCGTCGCCGCGTCGCTGGCGTCGACGCATGCGGCCGCTCGCCTCACCGACGCGGGAACGATGCTCGCTGCAACGGCGATGCACGAAGCCGGCGCCGCCGTTTGGCTCGGTGCCCTGCCGTGCTTCCGCGTCATGCTCGGCGACGATGGCGCGCGCGCGGGATGCGGATTCGGCCGCCGTTTCTCGGCCGTGGCAATCGCCGGCGTCGTGCTGATCGCCGGCGGGGCCGCGATCTTCACGTGGCGCTATGTCGGCTCCGTCGAGGCGCTGTATGGGACGGCGTATGGCGTGATGGCGCTCGCGAAGGCGGTCCTCCTGGCCCTCCTGTTGATGCTGGGCCTGTACAACTTCCGCACGCTGCGACGAGACGCCGACGACCCGCGCGCCTGCCGTCGCGTGCGCCACGTCGTCGAAGCCGAGATGGCGCTCGGTTTCGCGGCCTTGATGGCGGCTGCGTCGATCACCTCGCTGCCGCCGGCGACGGATCTTCCCGATCGACTCGCGTGGATCGACATTCGCGACGCGTTCCACTTGCAGTTGCCGCCCCTTGCCAGTCCCGACCACGATCGCCTCGCGCTGCCGGCGTTGCAGCGTCGCCTCGATCGCGAAGCGGCGGGATCGGAATCGCGCTTGCAGGCCTACGTTCCGGGCAGCGGCATACCGCCCCCGCGCAACGCGTACGACGTCGCGTGGTCGGAATACAACCACCACTGGGCCGGTCTCGTCGTTCTCGCCATGGGCGTGCTCGCGCTGCTGTACCGGAGCGGGCGTGCGAAATGGGCACGGCACTGGCCGCTGCTGTTCCTCGCGCTTGCGGCATTCCTCCTCGTGCGCGCGGATCCCGAAGTCTGGCCGCTCGGGGACATCGGCCTCGTGGAAAGCCTGCGCGATCCCGAGGTCCTGCAGCACCGGCTGTTCGTGCTCGTGATCGCCGGTTTCGCGATCTTCGAGTGGCGCGTGCGAACCGGCCGTGCGCGCTCGCGCGCACTCGCCCGCGTGTTTCCCGCGCTCACGGGGCTCGGATCGGTGCTGTTGCTGGGCCATGCCCACGCGCTCGGGAACGTCCGCGAGGAGGTCCTGGTGGAGATCAGTCACGTGTCGATCGCGGTGCTCGGCATCGCGGCGGCGGTCGCCCGCTGGCTCGAGATCGACGGTGCCGAAACGGAGCTCCACTGGCCGGTCGGATGGATATGGCCGTCGTGCTTCGTCGCCGTCGGGCTGATCCTGCTCGCCTATGGCGAAGCGTGAATGAAGACCGCGCGGGTCGACGCCATCGAGCGCGTGTCGTCGTCGGTGGCGCGCGTCGCCGCGGCGTGCGCACGCCACGCATGGGCGGTCGTCGCGATCGCGCTCGCGGTCACGGTGGCAGCGGCCTGGTACGTGGCCGCGCACATGGCGATCGATACGTCGACGTCCGGGCTGATCGCCTCCCACGTGCCGTGGCGGCAACGCGAAGCGGCGCTCGACGCGGCATTTCCGCAGCGTGCCGACATCATTGCGATCGTGGTCGACGGCGCCACGCCCGAGCTGGCCGAGCGCGCCACGGCCCGGCTCGGCGCTGCGCTCGCGCGCGAGACATCGCTGTTCCACAGCGTGCGCCGTCCCGACGGCGGGCCGTTTTTCGATCGTGCCGGGCTGCTCTTCGCCTCGGTCGAGGAGGTCGATCGCACGCTGGCGCAGCTGATCGCGGCCGAGCCCCTGCTCGCGACGCTCGCGGCCGATCCGACGCTGCACGGATTGATGGACAGCGTCGAGCTCATGCTCGAGGGCGTGCGCCGTGATCCGACCAAATCGCCCGAGCTCGCGCAACCGCTGTCCGTTCTGGCGGACACGTTCGAGGGCGTCATCCACGGAGCACCGCGGCCACTGTCCTGGCGAACGCTGCTGAGCGGCGGCAAGGCAGACCCACGCGAGCTGCGCCGATTCGTTCTCGTCAAGCCCGTCCTCGATTACACCGACATGCAGCCGGGCGCCAGGGCGACCGCCGCCATTCGCACGGCCGTGCGCGATCTCGGCCTCGCAACCGATCCCTTCGTGAAGGTGCGCCTCACCGGGCCGGTGCCGCTGGCCGACGAGGAGCTCGCGACGCTCGGCGAGAATGCCGGGCTCGACGCGGCGCTCACGAGCGGCGTCGTGCTCGTGCTGCTCTGGCTGGCGTTGCGCTCGGTGCGATTCGTGGCCGCCGTGCTGGTGAGCCTCCTTTGCGGGCTGGCGATCACGGCCGCGCTGGCGCTGTCGATGTACGGCCGCTTCAACCTGATCTCCGTCGCGTTCGCCGTCCTGTTCGTCGGATTGGGGGTGGATTTCGCGATCCAGATCTGCGTCGCGTACCGGGTGAGGCGCGACCACTCCAGCGACGCGCGACGTGCCGTGCACGACGCGGCCGCGGAGATCGGCGCGGCGCTCGCGCTGGCGGCAGCGTCCACGGCGCTCGCCTTCTATGCGTTCGCGCCGACGGCCTACCGGGGCGTGTCGGAGCTCGGCGTCGTCGCCGGCACCGGCATGCTCGTGGCATTCGTGTCGAGCTTCACGTTCCTGCCGGCCTTGCTGATGATCTTTCGTGCGCCCGCGCAGACGCTTGCGCCGCGCGACCCGCGCGTCGGGAGGCTCGACGACTTCATCGCGCGCGCTCGCCCGTGGATACTCGGCATCGCCATCCTCGTGGCGATCGCTTGCATCCTGGCGCTGCCTTTCCTGCGCTTCGACTTCGATCCGTTGAACCTGAGAAGCCGCTCCACCGAATCGGTTGCGACGCTGCTCGACCTGGCCGCCGATCCCGCGACCACGCCGAACACGATCGACGTGCTGACGCCTTCGCTGGACGACGCGATCGCGCTCGCGCAGCGGCTTTCGAAGCGTCCCGAGGTCGATCACGCCGTGACGCTGGCGAGCTTCGTCCCCGAGGACCAGGCGCCGAAGCTCGCGGCCATCGCCGATGCGGCGCTGCTGCTCGACCCGGTCCTGCACGCCGTCGTCAAGCCCGCGCCGAGCGACGCGGAAACCGTGCAGGCGCTGGCCCGCACGGCCGACGCGCTCGGCGACCCGCACGTCGGCGAGGCACTCGGAGCGCCGGCCGCCCGCCTCGCGGCCGCGCTTCGCCGCCTGGCGCACGGCACCGCGGCCGAGCGCGAGCGCGCGGCGCAAGCCTCGATGCCGGCCTTCGCGGTGATGCTCGACCAGCTTCGTCTCGCGCTCGATGCGCATCCGGTGACGTTGCAGACATTGCCGCCCGATCTCGTGCGCGACTGGGTGAGCGCAGACGGCCGCGCACGCATCGAAGTGTTCCCGCGCGGCGACGCCAACGACGACGCCGTCCTCGCGCGCTTCGTCGCGAGCGTGAGACAAGTGGCACCCGATGCGACCGGCGCACCCGTGTCGATCGCGGAATGGACCCGGACGATCGTGCGCGCGTTCGCCGAGGCCGGCGTGTATGCGCTCGCAGCCATTACGCTGCTGCTCGCACTCGTGCTGCGCGACGCACGCAGCGTGCTGCTCACGCTCGCGCCGCTGGTCCTCGCCGGGCTGGTCACGCTCGGGATTTGCGCAGCGATGGGATTGCCGCTCAACTTCGAGAACGTCATCGCCTTGCCGCTCCTGTTCGGCATCGGCGTCGCGTTCGACATCTACTTCATCATGGCGTGGCGCGCCGGACGCCCGCATCTGCTGGCATCGAGCCTGACGCGCGCGGTGCTGTTCAGCGCGCTCACCACGGGCACCGCGTTCGGCAGCCTGTGGCTGTCGCATCACCCCGGAACGTCGAGCATGGGCAAGCTGCTCGCGCTGTCGCTCGCTGCGATCCTCGTTTCGGTGCTGGTGTTCCTGCCCGCGCTGCTGCGCAGCGTGAGGTTCCCGCGCTGACGCCTCAGGACGAGCGCGAAGCACGCCGTGCATCGTGAGCGAGGCGCGCCTCGGCCCAGTGCCACGCGGCAAGTCCCGGGAAGAACACGACCAGGTCGCGGACGCGGCGCGCGGCGGCGAGCGCGAGGGCGCTGCTGCCATCGAGCCCGACGGCCGCGCCCAAAAGCAGGAACGCGCCCTCCTGCACCCCGAGCGCGCCGGGCACGACGAACGCCACGCTGCTCACCGCCTGGACGATGGCCTCGATGACGATCGCGTCGACGAACGAGCGCGGCTGCCCGATGAAATGGAGCGCCAGCCAGATCTCGGCCGCGCCCGCGATCCAGCCCAGGAGCTGCCACGCCGCGCACTTCGCGACCCCGCTGCGCCTCGCGTAAACGTGCGCGATGGCGACGTCGACGCGTTCCGAGCCGGCGATGGCGCGTTCCAAGCGGCCGGCCACGAAGCGGTCGAGCAGACGCGCCGCGCCGCCCGCGATTCCCGCGCGTTGCACGGCGACGAACGCCGCGCCGAGCGCGACCAGCACGGCCCCGGCGATCGCAACCTGAGCCGCGAGCGCCAGCGGAACGCCGTGAAGCAGCAGCAGCGCAAGACCGAGCACGGTGAACGCGGCTTGCGTCAGCATGGACATCGCCACGTCGACGATCAGCGTCGCGGCGACCTCCGCGCCGTCGTGCGATCCGCCGCGCACGACGCGATATGCCACGATCTCGCCGCCGATGCGCATCACGGGCAGCAATCCGTTCACCGATTCGCGCGCCCATGTCGCCCACAGCAGGCGCCGCGAAGAGATGCGCGTGCGCGGCGCAAAGAGCCGATGCCACGCGATCGTGTTCAGCGCCATCGGCAGCACGTGCACGAGACCGGCGACGACCAGTCCCGCGCCGGCGCCCGCCAGCAGGCTCGCGATCGCGCCGAGGTCCTCCTGCCAGAACAGGAACGCTGCGAAGAGCAGCCCGGCGACGGCGAGCAGAGTGCCAGGCCGCCTCATGCGCGGTGAAAATCGGCGAAGCCGCCCGCAGGAACGCCGGCGCCGTTCACGAGCGCGGCAACCTGCGGCGAGAGCAGCGCGGCGAGCTCGTCGGTATAGCGCATCCCCGGCGACGCACCGGGAAAATCGTTCGCGGTCGCGGGATGGAGGTAGATCTCGCTCAAGCCGTCGGGCAGGTTGCGCAGGATCGCCGACAGCCTCGCCTCGGTCATCGCGCCCGACCACGCGAGGCCGAAGACCTGGCGCGCGCTCGACAGCCGTTGCGCCGCGACGCGCCGGCGCAACGAGGCGACCCACGGTGCGACGCGCCAATCACGCCGATGCGCGCCTCGCGGCTCCATCGCACGGATGAGGCGCGACGGCTCGCCGGGCACGCGCAGCGCCTTCATGCCGTAGCGGCGCCCGATGACGACGACCTCGCGCGCAATGGTGGGATGCAGGTGAAAATGGTGATGCGCATTCACGTGGTCCAGCACGAGGCCGGTGTGGCGAAACGCGTCGAATTGCGCGTCGATCTCCGCGGCGACCTGTGCGCGAACGCCGGGCCGCAGGAAGACGGCCGCGCCAAGCGCCGCCATGTCGCAACGCAGGTGTCCGCGGCGGTCGACGAGGTCGGGAATGCGCCCGGGCGGCAAGGTGGGCACGCCGTCGACGAGCACCAGGTGCAGCCCGACGCGCAGCGTCGGCAGGCGGCGCGCACGCGCGACGGCGTCGGCGGCGGCGGGGCCGCTCACCATCAGGCTCGCTGCGGTGAGCACGCCCCCGCGGTGCGCGCGCTCGACCGCGTCGTTGACCTCGCGCGCGAGGCCGAAGTCGTCCGCGGTGATGACGAGCGCCTTCAGTGTGCGCTCTGGCGCCGCTCGCGCAGGAACTGGAAGAACTCGATGCCCTCGCGCAGGCGGCGTCGCATCATCTCGGGGCTCCTCGCCATCTCGCCGACGATGGACGCGATCTTGCTGCGCCGGAAATAGAAGCGCCGATAGAACGTCTCGACGGAGTCGAAGATCTCGGTGTGCGAAAGGTGCGGATAGTGCAGGGGCGCGATTTGCACGCCGTGCCGGTCCACCAGCTCGGCGTTGGCCGCGTCGAGCCAGCCGTTCTCCAGCGCCTGCCGGTGCAGGAACGTGCCGGGATAAGGCGCCGCCAGCGACACCTGGATCGTGTGCGGGTTGATCTCGATGGCGAAGCGGATCGTCTCCTCGATCGTCTCGCGCGTCTCGCCCGGCAGCCCGAGGATGAACGTGCCGTGGATCGTGATGCCGAGGTCGTGGCAGTCACGGGTGAAGCGGCGCGCGAACTCGACGCGCATGCCTTTCTTGATGTTGAGCAGGATGCGCTGGTTGCCCGTTTCGTAGCCCACCAGCAGCAGCCGCAGGCCGTTGTCGCGCATCACCTTCAGCGTCTCGCGCGGCACGTTGGCCTTGGCGTTGCACGACCACGTCACGCCCAGCTTGCCGAGCTCGCGTGCGATGGCTTCGGCACGCGGGAGGTCGTCGGTGAACGTGTCGTCGTCGAAGAAGAATTCCTTCACCTGCGGGAATGCCTTTTGCGCCCACGCGATCTCCTCGATCACGTGCCCCACGCTGCGCGTGCGGTAGCGATGTCCTCCGACGGTCTGCGGCCAGAGGCAGAACGTGCAACGCGACTTGCAGCCGCGGCCGGTGTAGAGGGAGATGTAGGGGTGCCTGAGATAGCCGATGAAATAGCGGTCGACGTCGAGGTCGCGCTTGTACACCGGCGTGACGAACGGCAGCGCGTCCATGTTCTCCAGCACGGGACGCGCGTCGTTGTGGACGATCGCGCCCTTCCCGTCCCGGTACGACAACCCCAGGACGCGGTCCCAGTCGCGGCCTTCCGCGACCTCCTTGATCGTGAAGTCGAACTCGTTTCCCGTCACGAAGTCGATGACCCTTGAAGCCGCCAGGCTGCCGGTCGGGTCGACGGCGACCTTCGCGCCGATCATGCCTGCCTTGATCGCGGGATTCGCCGCCTTCAGCGCCTCGATGGCCTTCACGTCCGACGCGAACGACGGCGCCGACGTATGGAGCACCGCGAGGTCGTAGTCGCGCGCGGTGGCGGCGATCGCGTCGAGACCCAGGCCGTGCGGCGGCGCGTCCACGAGCTTGCTGCCCTCGACCAGCGCCGCGGGCTGCGCGAGCCACGTCGGATACCAGAACGAGCGGATCTCGCGGCGCGCCTGATAGCGCGAGCCCGCGCCGCCGTCGAAGCCGTCGAAGGAAGGCGCCTGCAGGAACAAAGTGCGCATCACCGTGAGGGACCTCCAATGGGTGACAGCGTGCCGTCCGCTCGCACCCGGTAGCGTCGGCCGCGCCACGTGATGCTGCGCACGAAGAAGCTCGCAACGAACACCACGAACGACAGCACGTCGCGCGCGGGCGCGAGCCACGCGCGCGTCCCGGGAACGCCTAAAGTATGATCAACCCGCAGCGCCAGGACAATCCTGGCGACGAGCGCAAGGGCGACGACCGTGGCGGTCACGGCCTGCGCAGGCAGCAGCGCGGCAGCGAGCAGCGCCAGCGCCACGGGATGGGCGATCACCGAAGCGGCGTGCGCCGCAGGCTCGACCGAGCGGATCGTGCACGCCCAGCGCAGCTCGTGCTGCAGCAGATCGCGCAAGCTCGTCTCCGGGCATGCGTGGACGATCACCAGGCGCGGGATCGCGACGGCGTGCCCGGTCGCGCGCACGGCCCGGCCGATCGCGTAATCATCGGCGAGATGGTCGGCGAACGCGCGAAACCCGCCGATCGCCCCCAGCGTGTCGCGGGACAAGGCGATGGTCGAGCCGAAGCACGGCCGGGCGAGACCGAGGCGTACGCCGACGATCACTCCGGGGAGGAAGTGATGATCGATCGCCATGCTCGCCAGACGCGCCCATAGGCCGCCCTGCGGCTGGCCGCGGTACAGGCAGGTCACGAGGCACACGCCCTTCGCCGCGAGGGCCGCCGTGACGCAGGTGAGATAATCGACAGGGACCGCGATGTCGCTGTCGGACAGAACGATCACATCGTGACGGGCGTGCGGCTCGAGCGCGACCAGGGTCGATATCTTGCGATTCGCTCCGGCCATGCCGTGACCCACGATCAGTGTCGCATCCACGTCGGGCCGCGAGGTCATCAGCGCGCGAGCGATCGGCACGGCACCGTCGCCTTCGTCGGCGACGCCGAGCAGCATCTGGACGGGCCCGGCGTAGCGTTGCTCGAAGAACGTCGCCAGGTTCTCGCGCAGCCCGGGTTCGGCACCGTGCAGCGGCTTCATGATGGTCACGCCCGGGCAGGGGCCACGCGTGACGCCATCGCGCTCGCGCAGCGTGGAAACGAGCGCGGCGGCGACCAGCACGTAGACGCTGCCCGACGCTGCGGCAGCAAGCAACGCGATCCCGAGCGCCTGCGTCAGGGAGTCCATGCCGCAGCGCCGATGGCTCGCGGCACCCGCTTACGCCGGCACGCCATCGCGCTCGCGCTGTGCGTAGCGCTCGCGAGCTGCGCCACCGTGCCGTCGCCGGGCGCGCGGGATGACGGCGACCCGCTGGAGCCGGTCAACCGCGCCGTGTTCGACTTCAACATGAAGGTCGACGCGCTCGTGATCGAGCCCGTGGCGCGCGCGTATCGGGACGTGTTCCCGGCCTTCGTGCGGGATCGCCTGCGCGGCTTCCTCGACAACCTCGCCGAGCCGCGCATCTTCGTCAACGACCTGCTGCAGGGCCGAGGCGACGCCGCGGGAAAGACCTTCGCGCGGTTCTTCATCAACACCACCGCGGGCCTCGTCGGCTTCTTCGACCAGGCGACGCCTGCCGGCTACACCCGCCAGTCGGGCGATTTCGGCCAGACGCTGTACGCGTGGGGCGTCGTCGACGGACCGTACCTCGTCCTTCCCTTCTTCGGCCCCTCCAACGCGCGCGATGCGTTCGGGCTCGGCGTCGATCTCTACACGACGCCGCCGACGCCCTTGCTGGGCGGATCGAACGCGCGCGGCGTCGAATGGGGATTGACCATCGTCGACGGTATCGACCAGCGCGCGCGCAACATCGAGGTGATCGACGAAATGAAGAAGGGCGCCCTCGACGTGTATACGCACTTTCGCAGCCTCTGGCGTCAGTACCGGCGCGCACGGTTGCGCGAGGCCCGCGGACAGGCGGAGGAGCCCGAGGAGCTGCTCGATCCAGAGGCGGGACCCATGCAATAGCCCGCGGCAACGAAGACGCTCACGAGCGCGGCGCCGGTGCAGCCAGCAGCCGGTCGGCCTGATCGTTCAGGCTTTTCACCAGGGCCTCGGCGCCGCCGGATTTGAGGATGCTCGCGAACTCCGCGCGACGGGTGGCGAGCTCGCTGATCGTGCCGGTGAGATAGACGTCCACGACCTTCCAGCCGTCCCCGCTGTCGCGCATGAGGTAGTCGAGCACGACCGGCTCTGCGTTCGCTTGCACGAGGCGCGTGTGCACGACACGCCCGGTGCGGCGCTCCTCGGACGCCGGCTGCACCTCGAACCGCTCGCCGGAGTATCCGTCGAAGCGGCTCGCGTAGTTGGCTGTCGTCATGCGCGTGAACGCGTCGATCAGGGCAGTGCGCGGGTCGGCGCCCAGCGCGTTCCATTCCGATCCGACTGCGATGCGCGTCATCGCGGGGAGATCGAACGTCTCCCGAACCGGACCTGCCAGCATGTCGTAGCGGCCGCGCACGCCGAGCCGACGCGCGTCCTTCATGGCCGCGAGCAACGCGTCGTAGAAAAGGCGGATGCGCTTCGCGGCGGCATCGTCCGATTCGGCCGCGTGAGCGGCCCGCAGCATCGGGATCGCGAATGCGGCCTGGAGGAAGCGCCGGCGCTGCGCAAGGACGGTCATGTCGACGAAACGTGGCGCATGTCATTCTACCCTTGCGAGTCGCGCGGGCGCGTCGACGCCCGGCTCGCGACGGTGGAACGAACGTGCATGCGCGCGCGATCGCGGCGTCACGGTCGGCCGAGGCGGGCGAGCGCGTCGCGCATCGGCGCGCTCGAAATGCTGATCGCGCCGCTGAAGGGGCTGTTCAGCTCGAGCATGATGAAAATCGAACCGGACAGGGACAGCGCGCACACGAGCAACGTCACCAGGACGGTCGCGTTCCTCGGGGCGAACAGCGCGAAGCTCACGAACAGAATCGCGAGCCAGAAGATCAGCACGATCAGGAGAAGCTCGGGAACGTTGTTCTCGGCTTGCGCGGTCAGCAGCCAGCGCGTCTCCGCGAGATCGCTCGTGAGGGTCAGCGCGCGCGCCTGGAGCCAGCGCTGCGCGTCGGTGCGTGGCGTCAGCGCGCGCAACCCGACCTGGACCTGCTCGGCCAGCGCGAGAGCTTCGTCGGGTCCGCGCTCGTTCGGCTCGAAGCGGCCTTCCGGCCAGAACGCGCGGATGCGCGCGACGGTGGAGCGCCGAAGCAGCTCGCGAATGTCCTTCGTCTCCGGACCGTACTGCGCCATGGCGCGGTCGAGCAGCACCAGGTTCGCGGAGGTGTGCTGCACGTCCGCGCGCAGGTCGTTGAACGAAGTCGTCGCGAAGCCGACCAGCAACCCGAGCACGAGGGCCGCGAGCGTGGCCACCATGCCCATGCCGACCTTGACGGTATCCTTGGATGCGTCGCTCAGATGCTCCTTGGGCAGCAGTCTCTGCAGAAGGAACCCGAGGAACGTCGCGCCCGCGATAGCGACGAACGCGATCAGGGAGACCGCAAGATCGCTCATGTGCTCACCTCGTCACCGTCTGGCCGCGACGGCGCCATGATCCGCCGGGCGGCGCGACTTGCAAAGGCCAGCATCGAAGGGGAACCGATCCCCTTACCGATCCGGGCTTTCTCCGTCATGATGTGACGGCGAAACCGGCACGCACCTTCCCGATGAGATTTCCGCGCTTCGCGTTCTCCCGCGCATGGCTCGTGCTGCTCGCGGCCTGGGCGATCCTCATCGTCACGCCGGACCTCTACCGGGTGTTCGCTTCGCTCGGCTCGTTCGGGCTCGTCGCCGACAACGACGGCTTGATCGTGGACGTCGTGGGTCCATTCGCGACCGCGGCGGATTCCCCCGCGGTCGCGGCGGGCATCGCACCCGGCGATCGAATCGACCTGCAGGCCATGCGCTGCATTCCGCTCGACTCGCCTCGCTGCCGCAGCCTGCTCTCGGTGCTCGGCGGGCTCGGCGGCAAGCAGGTCGTGCTACCCGGCCGGGAGATGGAGCTCGTCATCCGCGGAGCGGGCGACGGTGCTCCGAGGCTCGTGCGCATGCAGGCCGCTCGTCCTCCGCACCGCTTCGTGGACAGCCTCGTGCTGCTCCTCGACACCGTCGTCGGGATCGCCGTGATCCTGGCGGCGTTCAGGCTCGTGTGGATACACCCCGGGCGAGAAACGTGGGGATTCTTCCTCTACCTGATGTGGTTCAACCCCGGGCAGACCTACGCCTACTACGCCCTGCTTCAGCCGTGGCCGCTCGCGATTTTCCTGCAGGAGATCGCCGAGGCGCTCGCGCACGGTGCGGGCTTCGCCGGCCTGCTCGTGTTCGCGTTGCGCTTTCCCACCGACGAGCCACGCCCGCCATGGGATCGCCTCGAGTGGACCGTTCTGGTGCTCGGCGCGGTCATCGCGCTGCTGTGGCTCGGCAGCTTCGCCAACGCGTTCGGGTTCCACACCGAGACGCTGGCGACGTGCGCATTCCTGGTCGGCTATGCGGTCGACGCGACGGTGCTGTTCATCCTGCTGCGGCGGCGCCTGGCCCTGCCCGTCCAGGACGGGCAACGCATGCTGTGGGTCATCTGGGGATGCGCCATCGGATTGTCGTCGTTCATCTTTGCCGAAATCGCGCAATCGACCTCGTTGCTGCAGCACGCGCTCGGCTGGTCGCCGCCCATTGCCGTCGTGGGACTGCTCTACCTCCTGAACGGCGTGCTCGCCTATTTCGTATCCGTTGCGATACTGCATCGCCGCGTGATCAGCGTCGCCGTCCCGCTGCGCCATGCCACGATCCTGACGGTGCTCGCCCTCGCGCTCGGCATACCCATCGTGAACCTGCACGAGCTGCTCTCGCACTACCAGGAGAGCTTCCGCATCCCTGAATGGGTATGGCTGTTCGTGATCGCTCCGATCGCGCTGGTGCTGCTGCAGCGACTGCACGAAATCGGCGTGCACGTGGCGGACCGCCTTCTGAACCGGCGCTTCCACGCGGCTCGCCGGCAACTGCAGGACGCCGGCAGCGCGATGTCGACCGCGCAGGGCTTCGGCGACATCGACGCCCTGCTGGTGAACGCGCCGGTGCACGCGCTCGACCTCGCGTCCGGAGCGGTATTCCGGAATCAGGACGGAACGTTCAGGCGTACCCGGTCCGTGGGCTGGGACGACTCGCCGGTGCGCGAGCTGCAGCGTGGCAAGGACGATGCGGTGCTCCGCAGCGTCGAAACGTGCGCACCGGTTCGTCTCCCGCGGGACGCCTGGGACCGGCATGGCCTCGAGCCGGAAGTGCAGGCGCCGTGCCTCGCCGTGCCGGTATGCAGCGACGCGCTCGGGCCGATCGCGGTCGCGGCCTTCGGACCGCACAAGAACGGCAACGACATCGACGACGACGAACGCGAGATGCTGCGCGAGCTCGCCACGCGCGCCGCTCGCGGCTACGAACGCACGGCCTTCAACCTTCTCAACAAGGAAGTCACCGACCTGCGGGCGAAGCTCGCCGCATCGCAAGCCGCGGCTCCGAGCCCTGCTGCGCCACGTCAACAACCCGCCACGTCCTGAGACAGCCAGCCGAGGCCCCCATGTACTCCATCCGCATGGTCGTCGCGATCCTGCTCGTCGCATCGTCCGCGATCGCACACGGCGCGGGCCGCGCCGAGAACCGCTTCGGCTCGATCTTCATCGACGGCAAGAAGGCCGGGCAGATCCACTACACGATCCAGTACGGCGACAACGGCGACGTCGAGTCGCTGAAGACCAATGCGTCGCTCTCGATCCTGGGATTGAAGGTGTACACCTTCGAGCAGACGCTCCACGAGGAGTGGCGTCAGGGCCAGCTGCACGAATTGCGCGGCCGCACCGACGACGCGGGCAAGATCTACGAGGCGTCGCTCCAGCGCGGGCCGTCGCAATACTCGGGCGCCGTCAACGGCAGCCGGGTCGAGCTCCCCGACCGCGCCTTTCCGGCCTCGGTGTGGCACTACGCGATCGTGGACCACCCGCTGCTCTTCGACCTCAAGCTCTTCAAGCTGATGAACGTCAGGACGTCGCGCTCGCAGGAGACGCTGACCATCGACAAGCGCAGCATACCGACCGAGCGCTTCGACTTCGCGGGCGACTGGACCGCCACTGCCTGGTTCGACGCGAAGCACGAGCTCGTGCAGTTCCGCCACCACATCGACAATCACGAGGTGATCGTCCGCCTCGACGATTGACCGCGCGGCGTCGCCTAATACGCGAAGACGACGATCGTCGTGCTGCCCGTGACCGGGATGGAGCCGCCGCTGTGGCCGGATGCGACGGCGATGTACTGCCGTCCTTTCTGCTGCCAGGTGACGATACCGCCCGCGAGCGGGCCACCCGTGTTGAAGCGATAGAGCTCGCTGCCATTGCGGGCGTCGAGCACGAGGAAATCGCCCTCGAGGTCGCCCGTGAGCAGCACGTCGCCCGCCGTCGGCGTGATGGCCGCGTACATCGGCGAAGGCGTCTTCACGCGCCAGGCCATCGTTCCCGATTTCGGGTCGATCGCGTTGATCCAGCCGTTCCACTTGTCCGTCGGATCGTTCGTCCCCCAGCCGTTCGCGAGCCCGGTGTAGGGCACCGTCGCTTCCCATTTCGGTTCGGGGCCCAGCTTGAACACCGAGCACCAGTCGATCGCGTTGATGTACAGGAGACCCGTGCGCGGACTGAACGCCGCGCCGTTCCATTGCACGCCGGCGACCGGGCAGACGCGCACGCCCGCGGGCGTCAGCGGGACATCGTGGTTCTGCACCGTCGTGACGGGCAGCTCGAACACCCGCTTGCCGGTCGCGCGGTCGACGACGTGCAGAATGCCCTCCTTGCCCGACGTCGCCAGCAGCTTGCGGCCGCCGCTGTCGAACAGCGACACGTTGGTCGCATCCCAGTCGTGATCGTCGTTGGCGCGCAACTGGTACGACCACTTCAACGTGCCGGCGGTCGCGTCGAGCGCAACGACCGAGATCGTGAAGAGGTTGTTGCCCTTGCGCATGTCGCTCTGATAGTCCGGACCGGGATTGCCGACCGGCAGGTAGATCGTGCCCGTCTCGCGGTCGAGCGCATACGCGGTCCACGCGGCGCCTCCGCCGTGGTCGGCGCTCGTCGGCGGCTTCCAGCTGTCGGCGCCAGCCTGGCTCCCCGTGGGGATCAGGTCGAAGTGCCAGGCGGGCGAGCCGTCCTCGACCTTGAACGCCATCAGGCGTCCCTGGATGCCCCAGTCGCCGCCGGCCTTCGCGATGTAAACGAGGCCATTCCACACGGTGGGCGCGGCGCCGATCCCTTCGCCGATGCGCCAGTCCGCGACCTGCCGCTTCCACAGCACCGCGCCGGTCTTCGCGTCCAGCGCGTAGAGGAAGCCGTCCTGCGTGCCGCGGATGACCCGGCCGGCGTGCAGCGCGATCCCTTTGTTGGTCGCGTTCATCTCGGGTCCGACGAGAACGTGATGCTGCGACCACTTCTTCTCGCACGTCGTCGCGTCGATCGCGTACGTGCCGAGGTTCGTGGTCGCGTAGAGCAAGCCGTCGTACACCACGGGCCCGGTCGAGAACGTGCCGAGCTCGCCGAGCTGGAACATGCACACGGCGCGCAGGTTCTTCGCGGTCGACCTGTTGACGCGCGCGAGGGTCGAATACCGCTCGCCGCGATAGCCCTTGTTGTACATCAGCCAGTTGTCGGTGCTCGTGTCCGCGGCGTCGAGCTCGGACTGCGTCGGGCGCGCGGTCGTGGGCGCGCGGACGCTGCCGATCAGCGCGCCGAGGTGCACCGCGGCGGTCGGTGCGGAGCTTCCCGGCGCGGCGGCGGTCTGCGCGTCCGAGAGCTCGAGCACGCGGCTCATCGGCGAGCGCATCGTCAGCTTCTGCGTGCCCGCCGGCAGGCCGCTGCGCGAAAGGATGTAAGCCACCACGTTCGCGTAGTCCTGGCCCTTGAGCGAGCCCGCCGCGCCGAGCGGCATCTGCGAATGGACGTAGCTGTAGAAGTCCTGCAACGTCTTGCCGTTCCACTGCGCGTTGAACGCGGTGCCGCCGAGCGCGGGCGCGCCCGCTCCCTGGAGCTCGACGCCATGGCACGTCGCGCAGCGCTGCTCGTACGCCCAGCGGCCGGCGCTCGCCTGGTCCGCGGTGAACCAGCCCGTTCCATCGGCCAGCGCCGGGCCTGCGACGAACAACGCCATCAACACCGAAAGCCGCGCGCAGCGCGGGTTGGATGATCGTCCGCGGTTCATGCAGTCCCCCCGACTCGATGTTGCGCGAGCGCGAGTCGCATGTTCCGCCTGACGCAGCGGCGCCGCAAGTGCGGCGCGCTGCGCCTACGGCGTCGCCCGGCCCGAGGCGACGATCTTGCGCACGACGTAAGGCAGTACGCCTCCATTGCGCAGGTACGTGAGCTCCTGCAGCGAATCCACGCGCAGCGTCGTCCGAACGTCGTCGGTTGCGCCATCCTCGCGGGCGACGCTCACGACGACGTCGTTGCTGCCCACGCGGATTTCGTCGAGGTTCTCGAAAGCGAGCCGTTCGCGGCCCGTGAGCCGATATCGCTCCGCGAAATCGGCAACGCGCGCTTCCAGCGGAAAGACGCCCATGCCGATCAGGTTGCTGCGGTGGATGCGCTCGAAGCTTCGGGCGATCACGGCCTTGACACCCAGGAGCGCCGGCGCCTTGGCGGCCCAGTCGCGGCTCGAGCCGGCGCCATAGTTCATGCCCGCGACGACGACGAGCGGAATGCCGAGTGCCTGGTACGTTCGCGCCGCTTCGTACACGGGCAGCACCTGCGCGCGGTCCGCAGTCCACGCGTGGGCGCCGCGGCCCACCGGGTGAGCATCCCTGAGCAACAGGTTGCGAAGGTGAGGCGTGGTGAACGCCCCGCGCAACATGACTTCGTGGTTGCTCCGGCGCGTGGAGTACTGGTTCAGGTCCTCCGCCGCTTCACCGCGCTCGAGCAGCCAGCGACCCGCCGCACTTTCCCCGGGGATGCGACCCACCGGCGAGATGTGGTCCGTGGTCACGTTGTCGCCGAGCGCAAGCAGCACGCGTGCGCCGCGTACCGCGAGCGAGGACGGCGCGCGCCGATCGATCGCTTGCGTGTACTGCGGCCGACGAAGGTACGTCGAACGCGGGTCCCAGGCATACCGCACGCTGGCTTGCGCCGCGAGGCTCTGCCAATGGTGCGTCCCGAGCCAGAGCGTCCTGTTGCGCTGAGCGAAGAGCTCGGGCTGCACGTGCCGTCGGATGATCGCCCGCACTTCGTCGTCGGTCGGCCAGACATCCCGCAGAAACACGGGTGCGCCGTCCGCATCGTGACCGAGCGGCGCACGCTCGATGTCCTCGACGACGGTTCCCACGATGGCGTAGGCCACCACCAACGGCGGCGACGCCAGATAGCCGGCCGCCATCTTCGGATTGATGCGGCCCTCGAAATTGCGATTGCCCGACAGCACGCCCGCGCCGACCAGGCCGGCATCGACGAGCGCCTCCACGTGCGGCTCCAGCGGTCCCGAGCTCCCGATGCAGGTCATGCAACCGAATCCGACGACATGGAAGCCGAGCGCCTCCAGATCGTCCATGAGCCCTGCGTCGCGCAGGTAGTCGGCGACCGTGCGCGACCCCGGCGACAGGGACGTCTTCACCCACGGCTGGACGCGCAGGCCGCGACGGCGTGCATTGCGGGCAAGCAGCCCGGCAGCGACCATGACGGCGGCGTTGGACGTGTTGGTGCAGCTCGTGATCGCGGCGAGAACGAGCGCGCCGTGCGCCAACGGACGCGGAAAAGCCGCATGCGCGAACGTCTCATCGGCATCCTTCGCATGCCTCGCGACGACCTGCCTGCGGAAGCTCCCCGGGACGTCGGCGAGCGCCTGTCGCTCGTGCGGAAGGTACGGCCCGGCCAGGCACGGCTCGACGGTTGCGAGATCGAGGCGGATCTCCTCGTCGAAGCGAATGGCGTCGTCGTTGCGCCACAGGCGCTGCGCGGTCATGTACGCCGCGATGCGCTCGAGGTGCTCGGGCGTTCGCCCCGTCAATCGAAGATAGTCGAGCGTGATGTTGTCGAACGGAAAGTACACGACGGTCGCCCCGTACTCCGGCGCCATGTTCGCGACGGTGCCGCGCGTTGCCCAATCGAGATGGTCGAGGCCCGGTCCGCAGAGCTCCACGAACTTGCCGACGACACCATGCTTTCGCAACAGCGCAGTCAGGTGCAGCGCGAGATCCGTGCCGGTCACGCCGGAGCGCAATGCGCCCGTGACGCGCAGGCCCACGACTTGCGGCACGACGATGGGAACCGGCTCGCCGAGCATCGCCGCCTGGCCTTCCAGCCCGCCGACGCCCCAGGCGACGACGCCGAGCGCATTGATCATCGGCGTATGGCTGTCGGTCGCCACCATGTCGTCGGGATGCAGCAGGCGCGCGCCGCCCGCGGTGCGGCTTTCCCACACCACCTGCGCCAGCGACTCCATGTTGACCTGGTGGATGATGCCGGTGCCGGGCGGCACGACGCGGAAGTTGCGCAGGCTCTGCTCGGCCCACTTGATGAACCGGTAGCGCTCGGAATTGCGCCGGTAGTCGATGTCGAGGTTCACCTCGACGGCGTCCGCGCTCGCATACTTCTCCACGATCACGGAATGGTCGATCGTCAGCACGACCGGGATCGTCGGATTCAGCGTGCCCGGATCGCCGCCGAGCTCGGCGACCGCGTCGCGCATGCCCGCGAAGTCGGCCAGCGCCGGCAGGCACGTCGTGTCGTGGAGCATCAGGCGGTTGGGCTGGAACGGCACCTCGCACGGCGGGCCGTCGCCCAGGAGATACGCGAGCAACGGAGCCAGCGCGTGGGGCGAGCAGCGCGCCACGTTCTCGAGCAGGATGCGCATCGAATACGGCAGCTCACGCAGCCTCGCGAGCGGCAGCAGGCGCTCGAGATCGAGCCATGCGAAATGCTCGCGGCCGACGATCAGCTCGTCGTATTCGCGGTCGGTCGCCACGCTGGCCATTGCATCGTCGAGCCCTGCTTCGGCTCGGTGAGCCTCACCTTTTCACGGCGCGCCCGGTCGATGTGCCGGCGCAGGAAATCCGCCGCGCGCTGCACGTCGCCGTGCTCGATCATGTCGAGGATGACGAGGTGGTCCTTGCACTGCCGCACCAGCCGCGCGCGGCTGACGTGTGCGCGATAGTCCATCAGCCGGCGCAACCGGTTCACGCGCCGGATCGACTCGATCAGGAATGGATCTCCCGAGCCTGCCACGATGGTCTCGTGGAACGTCGAGCCGATGCGAAACGTTTCGCTCGACGCGTATTGCAGGATCCCGCCGCCCAGCATCGCCTGCTGCTCCTTGCGGCAGCGGGCGATGGTTTGCCTCGACAACCGGTAGCTCGGCTGCAATACCGCAGCCGGCTCGATCAGCATGCGAAAGCGATACATCTGATCGTACGCCTTCGGCGATTCCAGCACCGGAAGGAACTCCCATCCGCGCCCAGGCAGGCGCTCGACCCACCCTTCCTGCATCATCCTGCGCAACAACCGGCCGACGCCGAGCCGCGTCAAGCCGTAGCGTCGCGCGAGCTCGGCGTCGGTGAATCGGGCGGGAAGACGGCCACTGACGCGGTCCTCCGCGACGCTGAGGTACAGCGCGTCGTCGTCGTCCTGATGCGAGGCGCCGCCTACGACCAGCTCGCGCGCGGGCTTCACGAGAAACGCTCCTCGATGGCGACGCGTCTCGAGCAGGCCCATCTGCTCGAGCAGCTTGAGGGCCGCGCGGACCGGCGTGCGCGACACGCGCAGGTGCGCGGCGAGCCACGCTTCGCCGACATGCGAGCCTGCAGCCAGGTCGTTCTCGTGCAGCAACTCGAGGATCTGCCGCGCCAGGCGATGGCTCGCGGCGCTGGTCGCCGCTGTCGTTGTCGAGTTGCGGGCCGCAGCCACGGCGTGCTCAGGATGCCCGCGGCTGCGTCTCGATCGCCTCTGCCACCGCTTGGCCGAACGCCTTGCACCCGAGCGACCCGCCAAGGTCCGCCGTGCGCGTGGCCGGGTTGTCCAAAGTGCGGTCGACCGCGGCTTCCATCGCATCGCCCGCCTTGCGCAAGTCGCCGACGTCGTGGTGGTCGCCCATCCATTGCAGCAGCATGGCCACCGAAAGGATCATGGAGGTCGGGTTGGCGCGGTCCTGTCCGGCGATGTCGGGCGCGGAGCCGTGCTGCGCCTGGGCACAGCAGCTCTTGTCGCTCGCCATCACCGATCCCGCCAGGCCCAGGCTGCCGGAGAGCTCGCTCGCGAGGTCCGAGAGGATGTCGCCGTAGAAGTTGCTGGCGAGTATGACGTCGAACCGCTCCGGCGTGCGCACCATGTGCGCGGTCGACGCGTCGATCAGCAGGTCGTCCAGCACCACTTCCGGAAAGTCCCCGGCCACCCGGCGAACGCATTCGAGGAACAACCCGTCGGTCATGTGGAAGCTGTTCGCCTTGTGCACGGCGGTCACCTTTCTGCGGCGCTTCATCGCGAGCTCGAAGGCGCGACGCGCAATCCGCTCGCTCGCGTGCCGCGTGATCTTGCGGATCGACAGCGCCATGTCCGGGCTCGGCATGACCTCGCCCCAGCCCCGTGTCATGTTCCTGTCCGGGTAGAAGCCTTCCGTCGCCTCGCGCATGATCACGAGGTCCATGGTCTTGCCCGGCCGCAGGTTCGTGGGGATCGACGGGCGCGTGCGAGCCGGCCTGACGTTCGCGTACAAGTCGAGGCCGATGCGGAAGCCGGCCGAGACGTTGCGCCCGCCCTTTTCCGGTGGCGGATAGTCGGCATGCGATTGCGTGCCGAGAATCACCCCATCGTACGTCTTCGCTCGCTCCAGCACCTCGTCGCGCAGCGTCGTCCCGTATTTGCGCAGGCTGACGAAGCCGACGTCGTCATGGTCGAACGACAGCCCGAGCGCGTACGAGCGGTCGACCGCCTCCAGCACGCTCATCGCCGCTCCGATGATCTCGGGTCCGATGCCGTCGCATGGCAGCACGAGGATCCGCATGGCTACTCCTTCATCGATTGCCGGCCCGGCGAAGCCGCGTCGGGACCTTGCCGGCTGTGTTGTTGGCGGCGCGAAATACAGTTGACGACTTTCACTTCGCCGCTACGCCGTGGCCCACGCTACGCCAGTGGTTCAGGAATTCCACGCGCTTCTTCGCGTCGAGGAATGCTGCGGTGTCGGCGGAAACCGGTATGGGTTTGAGGGCGTCGCCGAGCTGCTTGGACAGCGCGCCAGCCGATTGCTCGACGCTGAGGTCGCTGCGCACGGCGAACAGGTCCGCCTGGTTGGCGAGCACCGTCTGGCCGCGCTTGGACAGCACGTAGTCGGTCCACACGCGCGCGGCGTTGGGGTTGCGCGCGGACCTGGTGACGAAGGTCACCCGCGAATAGACCAGCGTGTAGTCCCTGGGCAGGACGACGCCGAGACCGGGATCCTTGCGCGCACGCGCGATCGCGTACGGGGCGAGCACGTTGTAACCGAGCGAGCTTTCGCCGGAAGCGACCTTCTCGATGATGTTCCCCGAGCTCGCATACGTGCGCTCGTTCGTGGCGGCAAGGCCCCGGATCAAGGCGTCGTATTGCTCGGGCGCGAGGTGCCTGCTGTCCTGGGTCGCGAAGAGGAATCCCGATCCGCTCTTCTCCAGGTCGAATCCCACGACCTTGTTGCGGTACTTGTCGGTCTTGGTCGCGAGGAGACGGATGAACGCAGCGTGATCCTGCGGCACGTCCTCGGCCGGAACCAGGCGCTTGTTGTAGATGAACCCGACCGGCTCGAACGTCGCGGCATAGGCCTGGTGCTTGTAGCTCGCCCAGCCGGGCAGGTTGTGCGCCTCGGGTGACTCGTAGGTCGCGGCGAGGCCATCGTCGACCAGCTTCACCTGGAGATCCATGGCCGTGCTCCAGACCACATCCGCGGAGCCCTGGTTGGCCGCGACTTCCGCGATGAGCCGGTTGTAGATCTCCGTCGAGTTCATGTCGTTGTACTCGACCTTGATGCCCGGATACGCGGCCGCGAAATCCTTGAGCAGCGGCTGCGCCGCCTTGGTGTCGAGGGTGCTATACACCACGACACGGCCCTCCTTGTTCGCGCGCTCGACGAGCTGCGGATAGTCCTTCGGATAGCCGTCGGGGACGGGCTGGGCGAAAGCGGTGGCGGCAACGAGCACCGTGGCTGCGACGGCAAGCGGGATGCGCATGACTGCTCCAGTAGGGGAAGGAAAACAGGCGGCTTTTGTACTTCGTGCATCATACAATACAATCGTCCCTCGGAACCGACCATGTCCCCGCAAGCCGATCACCTCCCGGTCCGGGTCGCGCTGATCCATGCGGTGCGTGACGCGATATCGCCCATCCACGAGGCCTTTCATCGGCTGTGGCCCGAGGCCGTATGCGACGACCTGCTCGATTCGTCGCTGTCTGCCGATCGCGCGGCAGGCGAAGGCGCGGGCGAGATCGCCGAGCGCTTCCTCGCGCTCGCCCGTTATGCCGTGCGCACGCACGGCCCGCGCGGGCAGACGGCAGGAATTCTGTTCACATGCTCCGCGTTCGCCATGGAGATCGAAGCCGTCCAGCGTGCGCTCGCCATTCCGGTCGTCAAGCCGAACGAAGGCGCATTCGCCGAGGCCCTGGATGCGGGCGATCGCATCGGCCTGCTCGTGACGTTCGCACCGGCACTGCGTTCGCTGCAGAGCGAGTTGCAACGGTTGGCGGCGACGCGCGGACGCACGATATCGATCGTCGCCGGGCAGGTGCACGGCGCCTTGTCCGCGCTGCAGTCCGGCGACGCGAAAAGGCATGACGAGCTGATCGCTGCGGTCGCAGGAGATTTGAGCGATGTCGGCACGATCGTGCTGGGCCAGTTCTCCATGGCCCGGGCCGCGCCGGTGGTCCATCGACGGACCGGCCTGCCGATCATCACCACACCGGACGCCGCCGTGCGGCAATTGCGTGATCGGGTGTCCGTGGGCGATGCGCTGGAGCGCGGCGGCCCACGCGGTGCGCGCGTCGCGCGGCCGGGACGGCCGCCGACCTGACTGTCGCGCCCTCCCGCTACGATCGTCTGCGCGCGTGACGCCGTGGAGCGCGGCGGGCCGAACGGGCTTCCGGGCGCTTTGCCGGCCCCGCTTGCACTTCGGAGCGCACGAGCAGGTAGTCGAGGCCGCCGACGCGGTACCACCGGTAGCCGTATGCTTCGACCACGACGCGGTGCCGGCCGCGCGCGTCGGCGCGGCTGTGATCCTCGGCCAGCAGGTTCACCAGGAGCTTGCCGCGCTCGCCCGCCGCGGGGTCGAATTGCACCTCGAGCGGTTGCGCACTGAAGTTGTGGAGCGTGAGCACCGAGTTGTTGAGCCAGTCGTAGCGAAGCGCCAGCACGCAGGGATTCCCGGTGTCGATGACCGCGAAATCACCCCAGCCGATCTCGGGCACTTCCTTGCGCATCCGAACGATGCGCTCGGTCCAGTTGACCAGCGAGTGCGCGTCGCGGCGCTGCTTCGCCACGTTGACCTGCCGATAGCCATACGGGCCTGCGGCGATCACGGGCCGGATCGGTCGGGACGCCTTGGTGAATCCGGCATTCGGCTCCGTCGACCACTGCATCGGCGTGCGTGCGCATTCGCGCTCGGGCAGGTCCAGGTCGTCGCCCATGCCGATCTCGTCGCCGTAGCGGATGACCGGTGTGCCGGGCAGCGTGAACAACACGCTGTACGCGAGCTCGAGGCGGCGGCGGTCGCCCTCGAGCATTGGCGCGAGCCTGCGGCGAATGCCGCGATCGTAGAGCTGCATCGAAGGCGCCGGACCGAACGCGGCGAACACGGCCTCGCGTTGCGCGTCGGTGAGACGGCCGAGATCGAGCTCGTCGTGATTGCGCAGGAATTGCGCCCACTGCCCGGTCTGCGGCCTCGGTTTGGTCTTCACCAGGGCGCGCACCAGCGGCCGGGTATCGGCGGACGCAAGCGCGTAGAACAGGTACTGGTTGACCTGGAAGTTGAACATCATGTGCATGCGGTCGCCCGCCTCGCCGAAGTATTCGAGGTCTTCGTCGGGCTTGACGTTCGCCTCGGCGATGATGATCGAGTCGCCTTCACGCCACTGCAGGAATTCGCGCAGCTCGCGCAGCATGTCGAACTGGGACACCGGCTTCTTCACCTGCGGGCCCTTGGTGCCGATGAAGAAGGGGACGGCGTCCATGCGAAAGCCGTCGACGCCCAGCTGGATCCAGAACCCCATGATCTTGAGGATCTCGGCCTGCACCTCCGGGTTGGACGTGTTGAGGTCCGGCTGGAAGTCGTAGAAGCGATGGAAGTACCACGCCCTGGCGACCTTGTCGTAGGTCCAGGTCGACGACTGCACGCCGGGGAACACGACGCCGTCGTCGCTGTTCCGCGGCTTGGTGGCCGACCACACGTACCAGTCGCGATACCGCGAGCGCGGGTCCTGGCGCGCCGACTTGAACCACGTGTGCTCGTCGGAGGTGTGGTTCACCACGAGGTCGATTAGCAGCCGGATGCCGCGCTGCTTGGCGCCGTGCGCGAACTCGACGAAGTCGCCGAACGTGCCGAAGCGTGGATCGACGGCGTAGTAGTCGGAGACGTCGTACCCGCCGTCGCGTCGCGGCGACGTCTGGAACGGCATCAGCCACAGCGTCGTGATGCCGAGCCCGTGCAGGTAATCCAGGCGGCGCGTGAGGCCGCGAAAGTCGCCGATGCCGTCGCCGTCCGAGTCCATGTACGTCGCGACGTCGAGGCAATAGATGACGGCGTTCTTGTACCAGAGGTCCTTGATCATCGAGTGCCTGCGGCTCCGACTGGGCCGGTGTGCGATTTTCGCCCGAGCAGCCACGCGAACGCCCGGCGGACGAACTGCGCACCGTCCGCGGTCACGAGGTCACCGTGCGCCATGACGACCCTTTCGATCGGCCACGCAAGAATACGTTGCAACGCGGCCCGTGCAACGCGGCGATGGATGAAACTCGCACGCCACTCGCGCGGCGCGCCGGGCCTTGGCGCCACGATGCCGTCGAGGCGGGCGAGCCAGCCGCGCCACCCGCGGAACCAGTCCGGCCGAAAGTTCTCGATGAGGTCGCCGAAGAGCACCGAGCGGCTGGCGTGGTGGAAGAACACGACTTCGGTCAACGCGATGCTGCCCGCCACCAGTACCTGATCGACGTCGGCTGCCCATTCCGGGTCGGCAGCATCGCCGAGATCGGCATCGAAACGGAGGTCCCTGCGCTTGCTGCGCAGGCGCGGTGGCGCACACAGGCGCGCGTCGGGATACGCCTGTTTCCACTGCAGGAGGAAAAGATGATGAAGCGCGTTGGGCGACACGAGATGCCGGACCGGTCCGAGCGCATCGATCTCGTTTCGTAGATCGCGTGACAGCGCGATCGGGGACCAGGCGAAAAGGTCGCCGCCCGACAGCCGCAGCACGGCCATCCGGGTCGGATATCGGAACCCGTAGAACGATACGACGGGCCCCTCCGCGACCCAGATCGAGGGGCCGAACTGGCGCAGCATGAGCGTCCCCGCACTCGCCGTCCGCTGGCGGACGAGCAATGATATCGTTACCATCCGCGTTCGGAACAACGCCACCGTCGCGAAGGAGGAGAGATGTCGTCACGGACCAGCGTCAACCGCAGGCGGGTGCTCAAGAGCGCGGCAGCCCTCGGTGCGTATGCCCTCTCGAGCCATGCGGCCCCGGCCGCGAGCAAGCCGTTCGAGGGCGTCGAGCTCAACGTCTCGTGCTGGAACGCACCTTATCCCAAGCTGCTGCAAGCGTACCTTCCGGAGTTCGAGAAGCTGACCGGCATCAAGGTCAACTACGACACCCCGGGCTTCCTGATCTACAACCAGCGCGTCGACCTCGAGCTGTCGACCAGGGGATCGTCGTACGACGTGCTGAACGTCACGTTCATCTACGTCGACCGCTGGCTTCGCGCCGGATGGTTCTCGCCGCTCAACGACTTGCTGAAGGACGAGAGCGCCACGCCGAAGGACTTCGACATCGACGACTTCGTGCCCGCCACGCGCCGGATCATGTCGGACAAGCAGGGGAACCTCTACGGCATTCCGTGGACGTGCGACATCTCGATGGCGGCCGCAGGTCGCTACGACCTGATGACGCAGGCGGGCCTCGCGATGCCCGCGACCTTCGACGAGATCGAGAAGGTCGCCGCGGCCACCAACAAGGACGGCGTTTCCGGCTTCCTCGGCGACAATCGCCATGGCTGGAATTTTCCGCCCTATCTGCAGGGCTTCGGCGGCAACGTCTTTCGCAAGCCGCCCGACGATCTGATGCCCACGCTCGATACGCGCGAAGCGATCGCGGCCGCGGACTTCTATTGCCATTTGCTGCGCGACTACGCGCCGAACGGCGTGCTGTCGTACAGCTACGATCAGGTCACGACGGCGCTGAAGCAGGGACGCGCCAACTACGTGACCGAGGGCCACATCTTCCTCATGCCCGCGGCCGACCCGGACAGCAAGGCGGCGAAGACGGTGCGCTACTCGACGTTCCCCAGGGGGCCCGCCGGACAGTTCCCCGGCTTCGCGACGCACGCCTGGGGCATCCCGGTCGGCGCGAAGAACAAGCGCGCGAGCTGGGAGTTCATCAAGTGGGCGATGTCCAAGGAAATGATGATGCGTGCGGTGACCGAGAAGGGCTACTCGTCGCCCAGCCGCCGTTCGGTGATCCAGAGCCCCGCGTTCAAGAAGCGCATGACGCTCAACGACAACGACGTCGCCGAAATCTACCTCAAGGGCCTCGAGGTTGCGGGTGGAAGCGACTACATGGCGTATCGCATCGTGCAGGGCTTTCCGCAGGTCGACACGCTCATCGGGCAGGCGATGGAGCGCATCGTGTCGAAGCAGATGTCGGCCGCAGAGTCGATGCGACAGGCCCAGGCCAGCGCGGTCGCCGACCTGAGGAAGGCCGGCATCAAGATCTAGCGAGGCCATGCGCAACGCGCCGGTGCGCAGCGCGGCGACCCGCGGGGGTCGCCTGCGCGGCAATTCCACGGCGAGCTAGACGCGCATGGCAGCCGTCGCGGCCGCAGCGCCAAGCGGCTACAGCATCGCGCCCCGGCAGCGGCTCGTCCTGCTCGGCGGGCTGCTGCCGGCCCTGGTGCTGCTCGCCGCGGTCACGCTCGCGCCCACGCTTTACCTGTTCGTGGTGAGCCTCACTCCGGCGACACCCACAAACCCTGCATCGCTCACCGATTTCTCGGCGCCCGCGCAGAACTACCTGGGCGCGCTGGCGGACGAGCGCTTCACCGAATCGCTGTGGGTGCAGCTCAAGCTCTCCGTTTCCACGGTCCTCGCCCAGACGCTGCTGGGGCTCGGCGTCGCCCTGCTGCTGAATCGGCGCACACGATTGCTCGAGGCGCTGCGCACGGTCTTCCTGATTCCCATGGTACTGCCGCCGATCGTG
Source organism: Casimicrobiaceae bacterium (assembly GCA_036406955.1). Lineage (GTDB taxonomy): Bacteria > Pseudomonadota > Gammaproteobacteria > Burkholderiales > Casimicrobiaceae > VBCG01. Next base: position 762 of record DASXAF010000135.1, on the reverse strand, counting down.
GCAGCGCTGATCTGGAAGATCCTCTACACGCCCGACGTCAGCCCGATGCATCGCGCGCTGGCCGCGCTCGGACTGCCGGTGTCCTCGCTGATCACCAACCCGGATACGGCGCTTTGGGCGATAGCCCTCGCCGACACGTGGGAATGGTTCCCCTTCACGATGCTCATCATTCTCGCGGCGCTGCAGGTGGTGCCGCGCGAGCCCGTCGAGGCCGCCGAGGTCGACGGCGCCACCCCGCTCCAGCTCTTCTGGTATGTCGTGCTGCCGTTCATCCGGCCGGCCATCGTGGTGGCTGCGCTGTTCCGGCTGATCGACAGCATCAAGGCCTTTCCGCTCATTTACGTGCTCACGAGCGGCGGACCGGGAACGGCGACGCAGGTCACCAACTACTACGCGTTCACGCAGGCGTTCAACTACGCCTATTGGGGTTACGCGAGCGCGATCGCCGTCATGCTCACGGTGGGCGTCTTCGTGCTGAGCTGGCTGATCAGCAGCCTCGGCACGCGCGCCTCGGCCCATGAGTGAGGCATCGGCGCGCGCGTCCGCATGGCAGCCGACGGGTCGCGCGTCGCCGCGCAGGCGCCCCGGCCGGCTGCTCGCCAACGTCGCGCTCGTGCTGGTGCTCGTGTTCGTGCTGTTTCCGATCGTGTGGCTGGTGCAGATGTCGCTGCGACCCGACCAGGACATCCTCGGCTACCAGCTGCTCTTCACGCCGACGCTGGCGCACTACCGCGCGCTCATCGAGAGCAAGTTCCTGCATTC
>DASXAF010000134.1:0-19445 GCA_036406955.1 Casimicrobiaceae bacterium | reverse complement strand
TGATCGTGATCCCGATCTGCCCGATCACGACGCCGGCGATCAAGGTGGCGGTCACCGATCCGAGGCCGATGCCCTTGAACGTGAACTTGCCGAAGTAGTACCCGAGCGCCAGCGCGAGAAATATCGCGATCTCCGGATACTGCTTCAGCGTGGCGAAGAACCAGTCGATCATGTTTGTCTCCGTGGTCGCGTTCCGTCGCCCTAGCGCTGGGCCCGCGTGCCCTTGTGTGCCGCCAGCGCCTCGGGCTTGAGCAGCTCGAGCCCCTTCGTCGCGTTGAAGCCGTGGATCTCCTTGACGTCGAGCTTGCGCATGAACGCGATCGTCTCCGGCGTGATGACCTGCCCCGGCACCATGATCGGAAAGCCCGGCGGATACGGGATGACGAACTTCGCCGACACGAGCTCCGGCCCGTCCTTCAGGCGCTCGTCGATCTTCTTGTCGTTGAGCTTGATGTACTCGCACGCCGACGCGTCGTACGCCATGTAGTACGCCGCCCGCATGTGCCCCTCGGACGTCTTGCTCTTCGCGTCGTCGCGGAACGCGTCGTGGAAGCGGCTGAAGTTCGGCAGGTCCGGCACGTCGGTCACGAGCGACTTCACCCGCGCCGCGAACGCCTCGCGCTCGGACTCTCCGCCTTCGGCCAGGCGCTTCTCGATGTTGCGCGACATGTCGGCGAGCGCCTTGACGAGGTGCGCCATGTCGCTGCGCGTGTTGTTGATGTTGATCTGCACGAGCACGCTGTTGCGCGAGGTCTTGTTGATCTGGATGTCGTACTCGCTCGCGAGCAGCCCCTTGAACTGCGACCCGTCGTAGCCCGCGTTGCCGCAAAGCAGCGTGATGCGGGTCGGATCGAGGAAGAACTCGTCCTCCCGCAGGGCGCGCGCCGTGTCGGCGATGGTCCATCCCGGCTGGCCGTAGTCCTGGAACTCGGAGCTACGATACTCGGCGGGAATCATCTCGGCCGGAGTTGCGCAGCGGAAGTACTTGGAGATGAGCGGGTGCCCGTTGATCTCGCGCCGGATCTCGATGGCGAGCTGGATCGCGCGCTGCACGAGCTCGTAGCCTTCGAGCTCCATCTGCCGGCGGGCGAGGTCGAGCGACGCGATGATCTGCGGGTTCGGCGAGGTCGACGTGTGCGTGAAGAACGCCTCCTTGAACGGCGCCTCGACGGCGGCGAAGTCCTGGTCCGCGACCACGATGATCGACCCCTGGCGCAGCGCCGACATGGACTTGTGCACGGAGTCCGACTCGTACACGCGGATGCGCACCTTCTCCGGATCGGGCAGCAGGTGGGCATCGAGCAGGCGCGGGTCCTTGGGATCGAGCGCCCCGAACTCGGCCTTGTGCTTCTCGTAGCGCTCGCGGTACGCCGGATCGCGGAACATCTCGCGCAGCTTCGCGGCCGCGCCCATGGCGGTGCGCCCGCGCAGGAACGGCGAGAAGCGCGCATAGCCGAACCACGCCTCGTCCCACAGGAAGACGAGGTCGGGCTTGATGGCGAGGCACTCGAGCATCGTGCGCTCGACGTTCGCGACGTGGCCGTCGAAGGTGCAATTGGTGAGCACCAGCATCTTGGCGCGGTCGAGCTTGCCTTCGGCCTTGAGCTGGAGCAACGCCTGCTTGATCGGCTTGATCGCGAGGCTGCCGTACATCGAGTATTGCGTGAGCGGGAACGCGTCGATGTACAGCGGCTGCGCGCCCGCGAGCACGATGCCGTAGTGGTGCGACTTGTGGCAGTCGCGGTCGATCAGCACGATGTCGCCCGGCGTCAGCAGCGCCTGGTGGATGATCTTGTTGGACGTCGACGTGCCGTTGGTGACGAAGAAGCTGCGATCGCCGCCGAGCGCGCGCGCGGCCTTGTCCTGCGCGACCTTGATGTTGCCGGTCGGCTCGAGCAGGCTGTCGAGGCCGCCGGTCGTGGCGGACGATTCGGCGAGGAACAGGTTCGTCCCGTAGAACTCGCCCATGTCGCGGATCCAGTTCGACTTGAAGATCGACTTGCCGCGCGCGACGGGCAGCGCGTGGAACGTGCCGATCGGCCGCGCCGCGTACTTCTTCAGGTTGTCGAAGTAGGGCGTCTCGTAGCGGTCCTTGATGCCGTCGAGGATCGCGAGATGGATCTCCATCGGCTCCTCGACGCCGTAGAACACGCGGCGGACGTCGGTGCCATCGTTCGCCCCGGCGAGCCTTGCGACGTCCTGGTCCGTGACGACGAAGACGTCGAGCTCGGGACGCAGCTTGTGCAGCACGCGCGCGAGGGCGCCCGTCGTGTCCGAGGTCTGCTTCGCAGCGTCCGGCGGCACGTGCGGCTTCAGGATCTCGCGAAGCGCCGGCACGTTGTGCCGCGACGCGAAGCCGAAGCCGTCGATGGCAACGACCGATTGCACGTTGAAGTTCACGAGCGCTGCCAGAACGGCGTCCTCGAAGCTTCCCACCACGACCGGCTCGTAGACGAAGCCGTCGTCGTCGCGACGCAGCTTGCGGAAGGTCTCGGCGAGCGAGGGCCACGTGCCGCGCTCGCCGGCGGCGACGATCAGCGTCTCGAAGTAGGGGCGCCGCGCCTGGCCGCGGCCCACCGATGGCGGCAGGATGGCGTCGGCGATACGCGCCTCGCCTTCGTCGTCATCGGCCCACGCCGCGACGTCGTCGCGATAGGCGTTGGACAGCAGTGCACCGCTGATCTTCTGCACGAGCCGGGCGAGGCCCTTCCAGTCGGCGGCTCGCAGCCGGTCCGAAACCTCCGACATCAGCCGCGGGCCCGGATAGCCATTGAGCTCCTCGAGCAGGCCGAGCTCCTCGATCGCGGCGGCCGCCTCGATCGAAAGCTTGTCGGTCGTGCCGCGATCCGCGGCCGCGAGCGCCTTGGTGACGCGATGCAGCGAGCGCCAGCGCTCGATGCGAGCTTCCGCGGCGGAGAAGAATTCGTTGAGCGCCCGGGACGGCGGCTCGCCCGTGCTGTGGTTGCGTGCGGTCTTGCTCATCGCTGCGTGCCTCCGTGGCTGCCGGCGTGCCGCGCGTGACGACGCGCCATGGTTCGAGGGGAGCCTGCGAATCGTCGTCAGGATGCGCGCGCGCGTCTTAGCAAATCTCGACAGACAGGATTCTCGAGGGCGGCGGCGCATGTCGAGAATTGCAAAGACGGCGCCATGCGGCAAAATCACTATTCCGTACAATATCGGCCGGTTGCGTGCAGCCGTTGCATGCGGGGACGATTGCGCATTCACGGCTCGCGAATGGTGGACCTCGAACCGACACATGACGCTCGCAGGCTGCGCGCGCGCGGCGCGCGCCTCGCGAGCGCATCGCTCGCCGGCGTGCCGCTCGCCGCGCACGCCTCGCTGTTCTCCGGCGAGACGCTCGACAAGGTCGCCGACGTGATGGCGTGGGTTGTGCTCGCCATCGTTCCGATCATCGTCATCGTGGTCTTCTGGATCGTCCATGTGATGCCCGAGAAGATCGCGGAAAAGCGCCACCATCCGCAAAGCAAGGCGATCCAGTGCCTGTGCCTGCTGTCGCTGGTCTTCGGCGGCCTGCTGTGGCCGATCGCATGGCTTTGGGCCTATACGCGGCCGGTCGCCTACAAGGTCGCCTACGGCACGGACAAGCACGAGCATTACTTCGTCGAGATGGGCGACAAGGTCCGCAGCGGGACGGCGGACGAGCAGGAGCTCGCGGCGCTGAAGCGCGAGCTCGACGACATGCACGCACGCGGCGCGTTGCCCGAGGACCTCGCGAGATTGCGCAGCGACATCGCGAACTATCAGGCCGCCGCGCCCGCGAAGGCCTTGCCGCCGTCCGCCGAGCTCGAGCGCCGGAGCGCTTGATGGAAATCCTCCTGCTCGGCATCTACTCGGCCGTCGTCTGGCTGGTGTTCATCAAGTTCAAGTGGCTGCCCTGGAACATCGGCACGCAGGTCACGGTGGTGATCATTCCGGTCGTGGCCCTGACGATCCTGATCCTGACGCTGAACGCCGTCGCGCCGTCTTCCCACGACGTTCGAGTCATCAAGTACGTGATCAACGTCGTGCCGCAGGTGCGTGGCCGGGTGACCGACGTGCCGGTCGAGCCGAACCGGCTGATCAAGAAGGGCGACGTGCTGTTCAAGATCGACCCCACACCCTACGAACTGAAGGTGCGCGCCCTCGAGGCGCAGCTCGCCAACACGGTCGCAGGTCAGAAGGAGCTCGACGAGCAACTCAGCGCAGCGCGGGGCAAGGTGATCCAGGCGCGCGACGCGATCCGCCAGGCCGACGCGGCCATTCCCGAGATACAGGCGAAGCTCGATCTCGCGCGCCTGCGCGTGACCCAGAATCGCGAGCTCGTCAGGACCGGCGCGGGTGACAAGTTCACGCTCGAGCAGGCGGAAAGCGACGTGAAGCAGCTCGAGGCGCAGCTCGGTGTCGCGCGCAGCGCCTCGGCGCAGGCGCGCGCGGCCGAGACGCAGGCGTCGGCCGGAGAGCGCCAGATTCGCCAGCGCATGGCGGGCAAGGTCGAGGACGAATACGCCCCCGTTGCGCAGGTGCGAGCCGACCTCGAGCAGGCGAAGTGGGACCTTTCGCAGACGACGGTGACCGCGCCGACCAGCGGTTACGCGATCAACGTGCAGCTGCGCCCGGGCGCGTACACCGTGCAGCTGCCGTTAGCCCCCGCGATGACGTTTGTCGAGGAGACGTATCAGGTCATCGCGCTGTTCGGGCAGAACGAGCTGCGCTTCGTCGAGCCGGGCAACGAGGCGGAGTTCACGCTCAACGCGTACCCGGACCGCATCATCAAGGCCAAGGTGGACTCGATCGTATGGGCGCAGGGCCAGGGCCAGGTGTCGAACAGCACTTCGTTGCCGCAGACGGGCTTCGGTCCCATGCCGCCCGGGCGCTTCCCGGTCAAGCTCACGGTGGACCCGAAGGACGCGGGCCTGTTCCTGCCTGCCGGCGCCCTCGGAGAGGGCGCGATCTACACCGATCACATCGAGGCGATCCAGATCATCCGCAGGATCATCCTGCGCATCGGCACCAAGCTCGATTACCTGATCCTGAAGCTGCATTGAACGCGATGCGTCGATTCGCTGCCGCGGCCGTTCTTTCCATCGCAGCCGTGCTCGGGGGATGCGCGCTGCAGGCGCCGCCGAAGCCGGACGACATTCGCGCGCAGTCGGTGCCCAACCTCAGGCCGCCTTCCCAATGGACCGCCGCGCCTGGCGACGCGGCGCCCGTCCCGGACAACTGGCTCGCGCGCTTCGGCGATCCGCAACTCGACGCGCTGGTGCGCGAGGCGCTCGCGTACAACACCGACCTGCGCGTCGCCGCGGCGCGTGTCGAGCAGGCCGCGGGCTACGCCAAGGCCGCCGGCGCGACGATCTATCCGGTGGTGAATTTCCTCGCGCACGGCGGCGGCAAGTTCGGCGGGGACGGCTCGGGCCTCAACGGCGTGGGCATATTCGCGAGCTGGGAGCTCGACCTCTGGGGTCGCGTGCGCTACCAGCAGCAGTTCGGTGCGCAGCAGTACGAAGCGGCCGTCGCGGATGCCGAATATGCGCGCCAGTCGATCGCGGCCGCAGTCGCCAAGAGCTGGATGCTCGCCATCGAAGCGCGGCTCGCGCGCGCGATCGCGAGCGATATCGTGCGATCCAACGAGCAGACCCTCGGGCTCGCGGGCGATCGGTTGCGCGTGGGACGCGGCGACGAATACGACGTCTCGCTCGCGCAGGCGAACCTCGAGACGACGCGCGACGCCGAGCGGCAGCTCGCGCTCGGCGAGCAGCAGGCGCTGCGCGCACTCGAGACGCTGGTCGGCCGCTACCCGGCCGCAGCCATCGAGGTGCGAACCGCGCTGCCGGCCGTCCCGGGCCCGACCCCGCTCGGCGTGCCCGCGCAACTGCTCGACCGGCGCCCCGACGTCATTGCGGCGGAGCGCCGCGTGGCCGCCGCGTTCTACGCCGTCGGCGAGGCGAAGGCCGCGCGATATCCGAAGCTCGCTCTGACCGGCAACATCACCGCGATCTCGAGCAACCTGTTCGTGCTGCAGGAGCATCACAATCCTGTGGTCGGGCTCGGCGCCAACCTCGTGTGGCCGCTGTTCAACGGCTATGCGCTCGAGGCGCAGGTCGACATCCGCAACGCCGAGCAGCAGCTCGCGATCGCCGAATACGGCCGTGTGGCCCAGCGCGCATTGAACGAGGTGGAAGGCGCGCTGTCGGCCGCGGTGGCGGCGGACGAGCGCGAGGCGATCCTCGAACGCTCGGTGGCGAGCAATGCGCGCACGCTCGAGCTCGCACAGGTGCGCTTCAAGGTGGGCTCGGGAGACCTGCGCGGCGTGCTGCAACAGAACCTCGCGCTCTACGGCGCCCGCACGAGTCTGCTCAACGTGCAAGGCGAGCGGCTGGTGCAGCGCGTGAATCTCTACCTGGCGCTCGGAGGCAGCTTCGAGGCGCCGCCTGCGGCAGCATCGAATTGAGAGCAAAGGAGCAATGATGAACACGCGAATCCGGTGGACCGCTGTGTCGATGCTGTGCGCATGCCTCGCGGCGAACGGCGCGCTGGCGCAGCAGTACGTGTATCCCGCGAAGGGCCAGGGCAAGGAGCAGCAGAAGAAGGACGAGGGCGAATGCGCGCAGTGGGCCACGCAGCAGAGCGGCTACAACCCGGCCAGCCCGCCCCCCGCGACGGGTTCCGGAAAGCCGCAGACGGCCACGGGTACGGACGTCGGCGCCGGTGCGCGCGGCGCGGCACGCGGCGCGGTGGTAGGCGGCATGATGGGCGACGCGGGCGCAGGTGCGGCCGCCGGTGCAGCCGCCGCACGTGGCCAGAGCCGCCGCACCAACCGCAACGAGGCGCAGCAGGCGAGCGCGCAGCAGGGCGCCGCGCAGCAGAGCTATCTCAAGGCGCGCGCCGCGTGCCTCGAAGGACGTGGCTACACGGTGAAATGACCCGAAGCTTCCGGAGGATTCCATGAAGTCATACGCAGGCTCCGCCATGCATCGGACGGTGGCATCGCTCACGCTGGCGATATTCACGGCGTGCACCGTCGCGGGCGCGCAGACGCCGCCGCCCGCCACGCCGGCAGCGGCGCCTCCGGCAACCGCCAGCGCGAGCGCCGACAAGAGCCAGAATTTCTCGCAGGAGGAGCTCGACCAGCTCATCGCGCCGATCGCGCTGTACCCGGACGAGCTGTTCGCGCAGGTGCTCATGGCGGCGACGTATCCCATCGACATCGTGCAGGCCGACCGCTGGGTCAAGGCGAACCCGAATGTCAAGGACAAGGCGCTTCAGGACGCGCTGGAAAAGCAGCCTTGGGATCCGTCGGTGAAGGGGCTGTGCGTGGTCCCGCAAGTGCTGGCGATGATGAGCGAGAAGCTCGACTGGACGCAGAAGCTCGGCGACGCGTTCCTCGGCCAGCAGGAGGACCTCATGAAGACCGCGCAGGCGCTGCGCGCCAAGGCGGTCGCGCAGGGCTCGCTCAAGGACTCGAAGGAGCAGAAGGTGACCACCGAGAAGGTCGAGTCGACCACCGTGATCAAGATCGAGCCGACGAATCCGGAAGTGGTCTACGTGCCGACGTACAACCCGACCGTCGTGTACGGCGCATGGCCCTATCCGGCGTATCCGCCGTACTACTACTATCCGCCGGGCTACGTGGCGGGCGCGGCGCTGGTCGGGTTCACCGCGGGGGCGATCATCGGCGGCGCGATCTGGGGCGGCTGCAACTGGGGCGGCAACAACGTCAACGTCAACGTCAACCGCTACAACAACTTCAACAAGACCAACATCTCGAACGGCAACTGGCAGCACAACGCCGACCGCCGCGGTGCCGTGCCGTACAAGAACCAGAACGTCGCCAACAAGTACAACCGCGGCGGCGGACAGGGGGCGGCCGCGCGTGATTCGTATCGCGGGCGTGACAGCGGCGGCTTCCAGCAGGCCGGTGCGCGCGGCGGGGATCGTGCGGGCGCGAGCGCGAACTCGTTGAATTCGCGTGGCGGGGGCGCGGGTGCAGGGCAAGGCAATTTCGGAGGCGCGGGCGGGCGGGACAGCTCGGGCATGCGCAACAGCTCCGCCTTCGACACGGGCTCGCGCAGCCAGACACGTGACGCGAGCAGCCGCGGCGCATCGAGCATGAGCAGTGCACGCAGCGGCGGTGGCGGAGCGCGCGGGGGCGGTGGCGGCGGGCGTGGCGGCGGTGGCGGCCGCGGCGGCGGCGGACGGCGTTGAGCGGCATGCGACCCACGACACGGAGCCCGTCATGACACACGACATTCGAAACGGCAGCACCACGCGGTGGCTTCAGGCGGTCGCGGCAGGGTTGTGCGCGCTGATCGTCGCGGCCACAGCCGCCGCGGCAGCAGGCCAGAAAGCCTTCGACTCCGCGCAGGCGGCGGCCGACGCGCTGGTGAACGCGGTCAAAGCGCACGATCGCCCGGCGATCCTCGCGATCCTCGGGCCCGGCACCGAGAAATGGATCGGCTCGGGCGACGCGGTGGCCGACCGCTCGCGGGGCGAGCAGTTCGTCTCGGCGTACGAGCAGAAGCATGCGATCGAGCCGGACGGCGACGCCAAGGCCACGCTCGCGATCGGTCCCGACGACTGGCCGTTCGCGTTTCCGCTGGTCAAGTCGTCGTCGGGCTGGCGCTTCGACACCGAGGCGGGCAAAAACGAGCTCCTCGCGCGGCGCGTCGGCGAGAACGAGCTCGCCGCAATCAACGTCATGCTGGCGATCGTCGACGCGCAGCGCGACTACGCGTCGGCGGATCACAACAAGGACGGCGTGCGCGAGTACGCGCGGCGCTTCGAGAGCACCGCGGGCAAGCAAGACGGGCTGTACTGGCCGACATCTGCCGGCCAGCCGCCGAGCCCGCTCGGACCGCTGGTGGTGAAGGCTCAAAGCGAGGGCTACAAGAAGGGCGACGCGTCCCAGCCCTATCACGGCTATTACTTCAAGCCGCTCCTGGGCCAGGGCAAGAACGCGAAGGGCGGCGCGTTCGACTACGTGATCAGGGGCCACATGATCGGCGGCTTCGGCGTGGTCGCGTATCCGGCGCGATACGCGAGCTCCGGCGTGATGACGTTCATCGTCAACCACGACGGCGTCGTCTATCAGAAGGATCTCGGCCCCAACACGGCGAAGGTCGCAGCGGCGATGACGCGCTTCGATCCGGGATCCGGCTGGACTGCCGTGCCGGAGAAATAGCGGCGGTCATCGCAACACAACGGGAGCAAACATCATGCGCAATTACCGTTTCCTCGCCGCCGGCCTCGCCGCCGCGGTTCTCGTCGCGACGCAGGCCAACGCGCAGACGAATGCGGCGATGGAATCCTCGCCCGGCAGAGTGGCCGCGGCGCAGACCAGGACGCTGGAGGCGACCATCACGGCAATCGATCCGGCCACTCGCGAAGTGACGCTCAAAGGCGCGAAGGGCCAGGAAGTCACGGTGGTGGCCGCGCCCGAGGTCCAGAACTTCGCGCAGATGAAAGTCGGCGATCGGGTCGAGGCGCAATACCTGGAAGCCTTGAGCGTCGAGCTGAAGAAGGGCGGCGGCCAGCCGGTGGCGCGAACCGAGCGCGCCGGCGCGCAGGGCGCGCAGCCCGGCCAGAAGCCGGCGGCGCTGGGCGGCCGTCAGATGACCATCGTGGCGGACGTGGTCGCCGTCGATCCGACGACTCAATCGGTCACGTTGAAGGGCCCGCAGCGGACCGTCGAGGTCAAGGTCGCCGATCCCGAGCAGTTCAAGCTCATCGCCGTGGGCGACCAGATACAGGCGACGTACACGGAGGCAGTCGCCATCGCGGTGACGCCGGCGAAGTAAATGCCTTGACCTTCGGCGCACGCAGCGCGCTCGCGCTGCTCTTCGCGCTGCTGCCGCTCGCGCCGCTGCACGCGCAGACGGCCGCGAGTGCCGCCGCGCCCGCGCGCCCCAGAGTCTGTGTCGTGCTGTCGGGCGGCGGCGCGCGCGGGGCCGCGCACATCGGCGTGCTGAAAGTGCTCGAGGAGCTGCGCGTGCCGGTCGACTGCGTCACCGGCACGAGCATGGGCGCGCTCGTGGGCGGCGGCTACGCGAGCGGCATGTCGACCGCGGAGATGGAAAAGCTCATCGCGACCATCTCGACCGACGTCCTGTTCAAGGAAAGCCCGCCACGGCAGGACCAGGAGATTCGCCGCAAGCTCGACGATCGCTCGATCCTCATCGGTCCCGAGCTCGGCCTGCGCGACGGCGAGCTGCTGCTCCCCAAGGGCGTGGTGAGCGGCGTCCAGCTCGAGACGTTCCTGCGCAAGCTGTCGAAGCTCAGCGGTTACCGCAAGTTCGACGAGCTCCCCATCCCGTATCGCGCGGTCGCCACCGATCTGGTCACGGGCAAGGCGTTCGTGTTCAGCGAAGGCGAGCTCGCGAACGTCATGCGTGCGAGCATGTCCGTTCCCGGCGCCATCGCGCCCGCCGTGGTGCACGACCAGATCTTCGTCGACGGGGGGCTGACCGACAACCTGCCGGTCGGCGTCGCGCGCTCCATGGGCGCCGACATCATCATCGCGGTGAACCTCGGCACGCCGCTGCTCAAGCGCGAGGAGCTCACGTCGGTCCTCGGCGTGACCGAGCAGATGATCAACATCCTGACCGAGCAGAACGTTCGCGCGTCGCTCGCGGCATTGAAGCCGGTCGATATCCTGATCGAGCCCGAGCTCGGCGACTTCTCGGCGGCCGATTTCGATCATCTGCCCAGGACGGTTCCGGTCGGCGAGGCCGCCGCGCGCAAGGTCGCCGATCGACTCAGGGCACTGGGCCTGCCGCCCACGCAGTACGCGGAGCTCCGCGCGCGCCAGACGCACGAGAGCCCGCCGGACCTGCGTCCGGTGGACGAGATCCGCTTCACGCCCATGGCGCGGGTCAATCCGGAGGCGCTGAAGGAGTCGATGCAAACGCGGCCGGGAGAGCCGCTCGACCTCGACGCGCTCGACCGCGACATGCGGCGCCTCTACGGCAGCGGCGACTTCGAGCACGTGAACTACCGCATCATCGAGGAGGCCGGCCGGCGCGTGCTGAACGTCGACGCGGTCGAGAAATCGTGGGGGCCGAACTATCTCAGGTTCGGGCTGGGCCTGAGCTCGGACTTCAAGGGCGAGGCGTTCTTCAACGCCGCCGCGAGCTATCGGCGCACATGGCTCAACAGCCTGGGCGCCGAATGGCGCACGGATGCGCAGATCGGCAGGACGACGCTGCTGCAAACGGAGCTGTACCAGCCGATCGAGCCGCGGCGCATCCTGTTCGTCGCGCCAGGGGCGGGCGTCGAGCGTCGCACGATCGACCTGTTCCAGGGGTCGCAGCGCCTCGCGCGCTACAACGTGACGACGGGTACCGCGAACGTCGATCTCGGCGCGGACCTCGGGCGCTATGGCGAGGCGCGCCTCGGAATGCAGACCGGCGCGGCCCATGTGCAGCTCGACACGGGCGCAGCGGAGTTCGTGCCGCCGCGCAGCAACGTGCGCATCGGCGGTGTGACGGGTCGCTTCATCGTGGATCAGCTCGACAGCGCCGACTTTCCCCGGTCCGGCTATGCGGGCTCGGTCCACCTGTTCGACAGCGAGCGGGCGCTCGGCGGCGAGGACGCGTTCACCCGATGGGATGCCGACGCCTTCGTCGTCGGATCGATCGGGCGTCATTCGCTCGCCGGGGGGCTCAAGTTCGGCGGCAACCTGCGCGGCGGCGACCTGCCTTCCTATGCGCTGTTCCAGTGGGGCGGGCTGCTGCAGCAGTCGGGCTACCCGACGGGGGCATTGCTCGGCCAGCGGCTCCAGTTCGGGCGCCTCGTGTACTACTACAAGCTCGTCGACACGCGCATCTTCGAAGGCATGTACGTGGGCGGCTCGCTGGAAGCGGGTCGCATGGAGCGTCCGCTCGTGCCGGGCAGCCCGACGGGACTGCTCAAGTCCGCGTCGGTGTTCCTCGGTCTCGACACGCCGGTCGGGCCGCTGTACCTGGGCTACGGACATGCTGCCGACGGCAACAGCGCGGCATACCTCTATCTCGGGCGACCGTGAGAGCGCCATCGCCCGGCCCCCGCGCGAAGCCCGTCCGGATTGCGGGGGTGTCCAAAAATGCGAGGACCGCCGCGGCACGCGCGCGCATGATGATCACCGCGCACCGCGGACTCGTGCCTCGCATCACGGTCGCGGTGTCGACCTGTCGCGCAGCGGATCTCGCACCGAACGTGTCACAACAATGAAAGGAGCAGATCGTGTTCAAGCGTCTGATTTCGATCTTCGGGTTGTTTGCGGTCGCGCTGTCTTCGTCGCCTGCATGGGCGGATGAGTACCAGGACGCGATCAACACCTTCAAGAAGGCCGGCGAAAGCGCCACGTTCTTCGGCAAGTCGTACGGATACGCCGTCTTTCCGACGATAGGCAAGGGCGGGGTCGGCGTCGGCGGCGCCTACGGCAAAGGGCGCGTCTACGTGAAGGGCAAGCATGTCGGTGACACGTCGATGACGCAGGTGACCGTGGGCCTTCAGCTCGGCGGACAGGCGTACAGCGAGATCATCTTCTTCGAGGACGAGCGCGCGTTCAAGGAATTCACGCATGGCAACTTCGAGTTCGGCGCCGACGCGCAGGCGACCGCGATCACCGCGAGCGCGAGCGCCAAGGCCGGCTCGACGGGCGCCTCGGCCGGCGCGAGCGCGACCAAGAACAAGGCCGCGACGGCGGGCGCGTATCACAAGGGCATGGCGACGTTCACCGTGGCCAAGGGCGGATTGATGTACGAGGCGAGCATCGGCGGGCAGAAGTTCAAGTACGAGCCCAGGGGCTCCTGATCCGCGGGCCGTCGCAAACCAGCGCGCATTCCCGGGACTCCACCATGACGACCTCGACGTCTTTGCCGGGTACGCGTAAGTACTTTTTCTGCCGCCTCATCCCGCCGCGTCCGACGTTCGCTGCCGACATGACGGCCGAGGAAGCCCGGGCGATGCACGCGCACGTCGGCTACTGGATCGCGCTCGCGGAGCGCGGCACCGCGATCGTATTCGGCCCCGTCGCGGATCCGGCCGGCGTGTGGGGCGTCGGCATCGTCGCGGCCTCGAGCGAGGAGGCGATGCGGGAGCTTCAACGCGACGACCCCGCCATTCGGGCCGGCATCGGCATGCGCTACGACACGCTGCCCATGCCGCAGATCGTCATCGGCCGGCATTCCGGCGCGCCGGCCTGAAGGCCGGTCGCGCCGGCTCGCGCCTCAGCGCGCGTCGGCCAGGTACTCGTGAATCAACGCGACGACGGCCGCGCCTTCGCCGATCGCACCGCCGACGCGCTTGACCGATCCGGACCGGACGTCCCCGACCGCGAACACGCCCGGCACGCTGCACGCGAGCGGGGCGGTGGCGTCGCCTTTGACGACGCATCGGCACGCGTTGCCGGTCAGCACGAAGCCGTGGCCATCGCGCGCAACGTCGCATCCGTCGAGCCATGACGTCTCGGGCTCGGCGCCGACGAAGAGGAAGACGTGGCCAATCGAGCGATGCTCTTCCCGCGCTTCGCGGCTGCCGCGCCAGGTGACGCCTTCGAGCACGCCCGACGCGTCGCCGTGCAACTGCGTGAGCTCGGTACGCGCGTGCAGCTCGATGTTCGGCGTGGCTTCGATGCGGTCGATGAGGTAGCGCGACATGCTGGCCGCGAGCCCGGGGCCGCGCACCAGAACGTGGACCCTCGATGCATGCCCGGCGAGGAACACGGCCGCCTGGCCGGCGGAGTTGCCGCCACCGACGAGCGCGATGTCGCGCTGCGCGCACATCCTCGCTTCGACGGCGGATGCCCAGTACCACACGCCGCGGCCCTCGAACTCGGCGAGACGCGGCACGTCGGGCCGCCGGTAGCGCGCGCCGCTCGCAATGACGACCGCGCGTGAGCGGAGCCGCCGACCGTCGGTCAGCGTGACGCCGAGCTCGCCGCTCGGCCCCGCACGGCTGCAGTCGAGGGCGCGCGCCTCGGCGGGGATCAGCATCTCCGCGCCGAATTTCTGCGCCTGCACGAACGCGCGTCCCGCGAGCGCCTGGCCCGAGATGCCGGTGGGGAATCCGAGATAGTTCTCGATGCGCGTGCTCGCACCCGCCTGGCCGCCGAACGCACGGCAATCCAGCACCGCGACGCGCAGCCCCTCGGACGCGGCGTAGACCGCCGTCGCGAGGCCCGCCGGTCCCGCGCCGACGACCACCACGTCGAAGAGCTCCTCGTGCGCCGACGTGTCGAGCATGCCCAGGCAGCGGCCGAGCGCCGATTCGTCGGGATTGAGCAGCACGCTGCCGTTCGGGCACACGGCCAGCACGGTGCCTGCGCTCGCGCCGTATTGCTGCAACAGCGCGGCCGCGCACGCGTCGTGCGCCGGATCGATCACCTGGTGCGGATAGCCGTTGCGCTTGAGGAACGTCTGCAGGCGCAGCACGTCGACGGCGTTCGGCGCGCCGATCAGCGCCGGGCCGCCGGCGCCCGCTTCGAGCAGCGCGACGCGGCGCAGGATCAGCGCACGCACGATGCGCTCGCCGAGCTCGGCTTCGGCGATGATCAGCGCACGAAGCTGCTCGGGCGGCACCATCAGCGTCTCGGTGTCGTGCACCGCGACGCAGTCGACCAGCGCCTGGCGTCCGGAGAGCTGCGAGATCTCGCCGATGAACTGGCGCGCCCCGCGCGTGAGCAGCGGCGTGACGTGTCCGAGCCCGTCGCGCTGGCTGAGCTGCACCGTTCCGCTCACCAGCACGAACATGCCGGGCGCCGGCTCGCCGGCCGAGAAGAGCCGCTCGCCGCGCGCGTAGCGCCGCGGCGTGGCGAAGCGCCGAATGCGCGCGACGTCGTGCTCCGACAATTCGGGGAAGAGCTGGTCGCGACGATTCGCGAGGCTCTTGGGGAGGGGCTCGGCGGTCATGTCCCGTTTCGATCACGCGAAACCGTCGAGCATACGCGCTTCGCGCTGCGCGAGCCGGCGCGCCGCATGACAGTTGTCATCTCGCCCTTCGCTTCAGCGGTGAAGCGTCACGGCGTCCGCGCGCAGCACGACCCGACGACGCTCGTCGGCCGGCAGCACCACCCTCATCGAGTCGTACGGAAGCGCGTACGAGCCCGTCTTCGTCGCCGACAGCGTGACCTCGCTGCGGGTCGTCGTCATGGCGAGCTCGATCTGCGCATGCTCGCCGCGCCGATAGCCGAGCCCGATGCCGTCGTCCTCGTAGAGCGTGAACGCGTGCTCGCCCGATCCCGCGGGCGGATGGATGCGAAGCTGGCGCGACGGCTCGTCGTGCAGGCGTGTGAAATCCGCGCTGTCCGTCAGCGGAACGATCGCGCCCCACGGCACGAACAGCGGCATGCGCCACAGGGGCGCGTCGACCTCGATCTCCGTCGCGGGCGCGTAGCGCTCTCCCGTCCAGAAGTCCGACCAGCCGGCCGGCCCCCTCGGCAGATAGACGCGACGGCGCCGCTGTCCCGGCTCGACGATCGACGCGACGAGAAGATTCGGGCCGAGCATGAAGTCGTCGCTGTCGTCGAACGCACGCGCATCGGCGTCGAACTCGTAGAACAGCGGTCGCATCATCGGTACGCCGTCGACCGCGGCGTCGCGGTACAGCGTGTACAGGTAGGGCATGAGCCGGTAGCGAAGGCGAATGGCATCGCGGATCGCCGGCAGCGCGTCGCGATGGAGCCACGGCGTGTTGACTTCGCCGCCGTCCTTCCACGAGTTCATGATGAAGCGCGGGCTGAACACGCCGTTCTGCGTCCATCGGATCAGGAGCTCCGAATCCGGCACCGGTCCCGCGAAGCCGCCGACGTCGTGGCCCGTGTTGAACATGCCGGAGAGGCTCATCCCCAGGCCCATGCGGATGTTCCAGCGCAGCGTGTGCCAGCTCGTCGTGTTGTCGCCGGACCACGTCTGCGCGTAGCGCTGTATGCCGGGCGGCCCCGCGCGCGTCACCGTGTACACGCGCTCGCCCGGACGGTGCGCGGCCTGCGCCTCCGCCGTCGCACGGGTCATGAGCAGCGCGTGCAGCGGGCGCGAGCGGCGAATCGGCAGCGGCGTGCCGAAGCCGTGCGACACGCCGTCGTCGTCCCAGATCTCGTATTCGTTGTTGTCGTTCCAGCCGGCGTCGATGCCGTAGTCCAGCACCTGCGTGCGCAGGCCGTCCTGCCACCATGAGACGCCCGCGGGATGCGTGAAGTCCACCTGCGCGCCTTCGCCGTCCCAGAACTGCACCACGCACGGCATGCCGGTGCGCGCATCGCGCACGAACGCGCCGCGCGCGGCGACGTCCGCGTACGCGGGGTGATCGTCCAGGAGGCAGGGCTTGAGATTCACCACCGTGCGCACGTGCTGGCGCGCGAAGCGTGCGACCGCCTCGCGCGGCTGCGGAAACTTGTCGCGGTTCCACGTGAAGACGTAGCGCCGCTTGCCGATGCTGGTGTAGCCGGACCCGAAATGAAACGCCGAGCAGGGGACCTCGTGCTCGGCGAGGCGCGCGCAGAAACCGGCGAGGCGCGCCTGCGCGTCGGGTGCATCGGTGAGGCTCATGGCCGTGTTCGCGTAGCCCAGGCTCCAGCGCGGCCCGAAGGCCATGCGGCCGGTGAGCTCGGTGAACCGGCGCGCCACGTCACGGATGCGCGGACCGGGGAACACGTAGTAGTCGAGATCGCCGTCCTCGATCTCGGCATAGCGATACAGGCCGTGATAGTTGTCGTGCTCGCAGCCCAGATCGAAGGTCATCGGCGCGAGCGTGTCGTAGAACTGCCCGAATGCGATGCCCGACCGCGCATCGCGCTCGATCAGGAAGGGCCAGTGCTTGTACAGCGGATCGGACGTCTTCGCGTCGTATCCGAGCGCATCCAGGGCGAGCGTGCGAAAACGCCGGCCATGCCGGTTCAGCGGACCGGTCTTGTCGCCGAGGCCGAAATACTGGTGC
Source organism: Casimicrobiaceae bacterium (assembly GCA_036406955.1). Lineage (GTDB taxonomy): Bacteria > Pseudomonadota > Gammaproteobacteria > Burkholderiales > Casimicrobiaceae > VBCG01. The sequence goes on along the minus strand of DASXAF010000134.1, from coordinate 2,534 downwards.
GACGCCGCGCGCGCGGCGTAGTGGCGCAGCACGCCGCCGCGGGCGCTCCATTCATACGCCTGCGTCGGGCGATCTTCGGCGAAAGCGTTGCCGGCGGCATCGCGCCACTGCAACCCGAACGGATGCAGCCGCACGCGCAGCGTGAGGCCGCGCGTGGCGATCGACACGGCGTCGGCGCCTGCGTCGACGCCGAACCTGGGCAGCGCGAAGCCCGACACGTCGAGCCGATCGCGGCCTTCCCACGGGACGTCGTCTGCGCCCGGCGCGATCGCCCACGTGCGCGGCTCGCGCAGCCCGCTCTCGGGCACGAACAGCACGCGCACGAGGTCGTGCGCCAGCACGAATATGCGGCACTGCCATCCGGCGTCGAGCGCGAGGACGATGCCTTCGGGCGAGTGCCCGGCGAGGCTTGCGCGGACGAGCGACTGCATGCGATCAGCGCCGCGGCGCGCGATCGATACGGGTCAACGCGCGCGCCTGCTCGTCCGCCTCGAACACGTGCAGCGATGCGACCGGCAGGTGCACGCGCATCGTTTCGCCCGCGCGCTGCGCGAGCGGCCCGAGGACCTGCACGGTCAATGCTTCGCCGCTCGGCAGCCGGCCGTACAGGTAGCTGATGCCGCCGAGCTGCTCGAGGCGTTCGACGACGACGTCGAGGTCGACGGCGGGCTCGCTCGACGGCTCGAGGCGCACGTGCTCGGGCCGCACGCCGGCCGTCACGCGGCTGCCCGGCGGCGCGCCCTCGGCGGCAACCTGCGTCGGCAGCGCGGGCGCTGCGTCGAGCGCAAGGGTCATGTCCGTGCCATCGGCCGCCGTCACCCTGGCGCCGAGGAAGTTCATCTGCGGCGATCCGATGAACCCCGCCACGAACCGGTTGCGCGGCTGCGCGTAGAGCTCGAGCGGGGTGCCGACCTGCTCCACGCGCCCGGCGCGCAGCACGACGATCTTGTCGGCCATGGTCATCGCCTCGACCTGGTCGTGCGTGACGTAGATCATCGTCGTGCCGAGCCGCTCGTGCAGCGCGGTGATCTCGCCGCGCATCGCGACGCGGAGCTCGGCGTCGAGGTTCGACAACGGCTCGTCGAACAGGAAGATCGTCGGCTCGCGCACGATCGCGCGCCCGATCGCCACGCGCTGGCGTTGCCCGCCGGACAATTGCGTCGGCCGGCGCTGCAGCAGCGCGTCGAGGCGCAGCAGCTTCGCCGCCGCCTGCACGCGCCTTTCGATCTGGTCGCCCGGCGTGCGCAGGTTCTCCAGCCCGAACGCGAGGTTCTGCCGCACCGTCATGTGCGGATACAGCGCATACGACTGGAACACCATGGCGAGGCCGCGCTGCGCGGCCGACACGTCGTTCACGCGCCTGCCGTCGATGTAGAGGTCGCCTCCGGTGACCGGCTCGAGCCCCGAGATCATGCGCAGCAACGTCGACTTGCCGCATCCCGACGGGCCCACGAACACGACGAACTCGCCGTCCGCGACGTCTAGGTCGACCTCGTGGATCACCGCGGTGGTGCCGAAGCGCTTGACGATGCGATCGAGCCTGAGCGAGGCCATGTCAGTTGCGCCGGGCCGCCCCAAGCAACTGACTGCGCCCCCTTCGGGGGCAGCGAGCGAAGCGAGCGTGGGGGTCCTTCACTATTTGACGCCCGCCGACGCGATGCCGGTGGCGATGTAGCGCTGCAGGAAGCCGAACACCGCCGTCACGGGCAGCAGCGTGATCACGGTCATGGCGAGCAGGTAGTTCCACTGCGTCGTGAGCTCGCCCTGGAAGGCGTTGAGCGCGAGCTGCAGCGTGAACTTCTCCGAGCGCGACAGCACGATCAACGGCCACAGGAAGTCGTTCCAGCGCCACATCACCGAGAAGATCGCGAGCACCGCGAGGGCGGGGGCGGCGAGCGGAAGCACGATGCGCCAGAAGATGCGCCATTCGCTCGCGTTGTCCATGCGCGCGGCGTCGAGCAGCTCGTCGGGGATGGTGAGCATGTACTGGCGCAGCAGGAACACGCCCGTCGGCGTGGCGACGGCCGGCCAGATCACGCCCCACAGGCTGTTCAGCAGGCCGAGCTCGGAGATCACCAGGAAGTTCGGCACCAGGATGATGGTCGGCGGGATCATCAGCGTGGACAGCACCAGCAGGAACACGGCGTTGTGGCCGGTGAAGCGGTACTTCGACAGCGCGAACGCCGCCATGGCGTTGAAGATCAGCGTGATGATGGTCGCGACCACCGTGATGAACACGCTGTTCCAGAGATAGCGCCCGAAGTCGAACTTGCCGAAGATCTCGGTGTAGTTGTTGCCGGCGAAGCGCAGCTCGCGCACGCGCTCGCGGTCCTTGGCGTCGACCTTGATCTCGTCCTGGGGCTGCTTCGGGTCGACCATGGTCGCGGTAAGGCCGATGCGACGCACTTCGGCGAGCGTGCGCGTCGTGCCATCGGGCAGCTTCGCGCGATACAGCGGCAACGGGCGATCGTGGCCTTGCACGGACACTTCGGCCTGGCCGTACGGCAGGAGGCGCGGCGGAAACTCGTTCAGCG
>DASXAF010000133.1:0-28726 GCA_036406955.1 Casimicrobiaceae bacterium | reverse complement strand
CACTCATCCGCGAACCGCTATCATGTGCGAATGAGCGACAACGATGCCGCGCTGCTCGACGAGCAGCTGCGCTACTACCGCGCACGCGCCGGCGAGTACGACGACTGGTGGCTGAGGCGCGGGCGCTACGATCGCGGCGCGGCGTTCAATGCCGCTTTCCTGGCCGATGCCGCCGAGGTCGAGCAGGCGCTTTGCGCTTTCCTGGATGCATCGAAGCCCGCGCGCGCGGTCGAGCTCGCCTGCGGCACCGGGCTGTTCACGCGGCACGTCGCCCCACGCGTGGGTCACCTCACGGCCGTCGACGCGTCGCCCGAGGTGCTCGCGCTCAATCGCGAGCGCATGCGCGGCGTTCCGGTCGATTACGTGCAAGCCGACCTCTTCGAGTGGCAACCGGCGGTGCGCTACGACTTCGTCTTCATGAGCTTCTGGCTGTCGCACGTGCCCGCCGTGCGCTTCGACCCCTTCTGGGCCAATGTCGCGCGGATGCTTGCGCCGGGCGGGACGGCCTACGTCATCGACTCGGCGCACGAGCCGACCTCGACCGCCCGCGATCATCCGGTGCCGTCGCGCGATTCCGGCGTCGTGACGCGCAGGCTCGACGACGGCCGCGTGTTCCAGGTGGTGAAGGTGTTCTGGGAACCGGACATTCTCGCGGCGCGCCTCGCGCCGCTCGGCTGGGAGTGCAGCTTCGCGCGCACGCCGCGCTACTTCGTGCACGGATCCGCGCGCAGGACCTGAGCGGCGGCTATTCGCCGCTGCCGTAGACGTACGCCTTCTGCCTGACGCGCCCCTCGTCGAGCTCGCGGCGAACGTCGAGCTGCTGCGGCGTCTTGTCCCACCAGATCGCGCGGCTCTTCTTCTGCTCGGTCTCGAGATAGGGCTTCTGCTTCAGCAGATCGCGGATGAAGCGCGTGGTGTCGGACTCGTAGTTGCGGGCGGGCAGGAGCGGCATGGCGTTGTCCTCGAATTCCACGCGCATTCTACACGCGGCTGCGCTCGCGCATGGCGCCGGCCACGATGCGGAATGCGAACAGGCGGCACTCGAGCGCGCCATTGAACAGGGGCGTGCGCCGCTCCGGCCGAAGCCCGATGAGCTTGGGCAGGCGCATGTCGCCCGTGAGCACGAAGGCGCGCCAATTCGCGTAGCGCTGCTTGAGCGTGTCGCCGAGTCGTGGATAGAACGCCGCGAGCGTGTCCTGATCGGCAAGCCGCACGCCGTACGGCGGATTGGTGACGATCACCCCGGCGGCCGCGGGCGCGGCGCGGGCGAGCACGTCGGCCCGCTCGACCTTCACGAAGCCTTCGACTTTCGCGCTCGCGCAATGTGCCCGCGCCTTATCCACGGCACCGGGCGCATGGTCGCTCGCGAAAAGGGTGGGTTGCGCCGGCGGCGGACGCACGCGATCCCGCGCCGCCTGCGTGATGCGTTGCCACGTCGGTCCGTCGTACCACGTGAGCTTCTGGAAGCCGAAGCGACGCGCGAGGCCCGGCGCGCGGTTCGCCGCGACGAGCGCCGCTTCGACGGCGATCGTGCCGCTGCCGCACATGGGATCGAGGAACGGCTGATCGGGCGTCCAGCCCGCGAGCGCGAGCAATCCCGCGGCAAGGTTCTCGCGCAGCGGCGCTTCCTCCGTATCGCGCCGATAGCCGCGCTTGAACAGCGGCTCGCCCGACGTGTCGACGTAGAGCGTGGCCTGCGTGTCGGTGAGATGCGCGTGCACGCGCACGTCGGGCGCTCGCTTGTCGACGCTCGGGCGCACGCCCGATTGCGCTCGAAAACGGTCGCACACCGCGTCCTTGACGCGCAGCGTGGCGAACTCGAGGCTGCGCAGCGGCGAGCGTGTCGCCGCCACGTCGACGCGCAGCGTGCGGCTCGGCGCGAAATGACGCGACCAGTCGATGCCGTGCGCGAGGGCATAGAGATCGCGCTCGTCGCGGTAGGCGCCGGCGCCGACCCGCCACAGCACGCGGCTTGCGAGGCGCGACTCGAGGTTGGCGCGATACGCGAGCGTCAGCTCGCCCGCGAAGCCGACACCGCCCTCCGCCGCCGCGATGTCGACGGCGTCGAGGCGTCGCAGCTCGTCGGCGAGCGCGGCCTCGAGGCCGCGCGGACACGGCGCGAAGAAATGCTCGGGCATGGAGGCCGTTACGCCTTCAGAAAGGCTTCATCACGACGAGGAACACGACCGCCACGAGGATGGGCAATGCGGGTATCTCGTTGAGCCATCGATAATAGACATGGCCGTGCCGATTTCGATCCGCGCCGAAGTCGGCGACGAGCTTGCCGAGGTAGACGTGAAACGCGACGAGCAGGGCGACGAGCGCCAGCTTGGCATGCAACCATCCGCCGGTGACGCCGAACCCCAGCCAGAGCCAGAGGCCGAACACGATCGTGAGGACCGCGCCGGGCGTCATGATGCCGACGTAGAGCTTGCGCTCCATGACCTTGAACCGCTCGATGCCCACGCGGTCGTCGGGTGCGGCCATGGCGTGGTACACGAACAGGCGCGGCAGATAGAACAGCCCCGCGAACCACGTCACCATGAAGATGACGTGCAGCGACTTGACGATGCCGTAGGCCATGTCCGCGGCCTCACCGTCGCGGTCGAGGGATCGACGCGCATCCGAGCACGAGCAGGCACAGCGACGCGACCACCAACAGCCACGGCGATGCGGCCGGCACGGAAGCGGCCACGATCATCGCGGGTCCGCCCTGGTCGACGATCGTGCCATCGGCCGTGAGATCGTCGTCGCCCGGCCCCCCATCGGTCACGTTGAATTCGATGGCATTCCCATCGACGCGCGACGGCACTTCGTACCAATGGGGCGTCGTCGACTCGCGTGTCGGACCATATTTCAGGTAGCGGGTGCCCGGGGGCAGCGGCTGCGCGAACTCCACGCGAAACGTCTGCGTCGCGCCCACGGCGCACGGGGCCGCCACGAACCTGAGCACGCCATGCGGAAACTGCGCGTTCGCCGGAAGACCGGCGAGTGGCGGTCCGCCGGCTCGTCCCGGCGACGGAAGCCATGCCGCGTCGATGACACCGCAGCTCGCGGGATCGTGCGCAACGAACGCCGCTCTCTGCCCGTCGGTAGCCGTCATCGCCCACAGCACGGCGGTCGTGCGCAGCGCCGTCACCGGCACGACGCTCGGACTGTTCGACGCATCCGACACGACGGTGAACGTCGCGTGGAGCGCGCCGAGGCCTTCCTTGACGTAGTAGAGCGTGAAGCGGCAGGCTTCGCCTTCGGCAACGACGAACGGCAACGCCGACGCGAGCTGACCGTCGTCGTAGACCGTGCCGCCGCATTGGTGCGAGCGGATCGTGACGAAGCAGGTCGACAGGCCGGTTCCGCCGATGACATCGGGACATTGCTCGAACAGCGAGACGCCGTCGGCTCGCACGCCGGTGATGGTGAGCGGACCCGGCCCGGCGTTGCGAACCTCGACGTCGACGCTCACCCCTGTGCCGCCGACCTCGGTTTGAAGGCCGGTGATGAGCGGCTCGGTCGCGGCTTCGTTGCCGAAGGGCGAGCCGGGTTGCAGTCCGAAGTCGACCGCCGGCGGCGAAGCGACCGCGACGGGGGCGGCGAGCAGGGCCCGCGCGGGACCCAGTGCGAGGGCCAGCGCCATGCAGCAGCGAAGCAGCGACGAACGGCACATCGGGGCGTCCTCCGGGATTCCGGTCCCTGGCGGGGCGCCATCCTACCCTGCAACGCGGCTACTTCAAAAGACGACGACGCGTGAGGACCGTCGCGACGTAGAACGCGGCGATCGAGTACAGCAGCAACACGGCAACGTGAACGACGATGCCGTCCGGCACGCGGCCGAGCATCAGCGGGCGCGCGATGTCGATCGCGTGCTTGAGCGGCAGCAGGTCGGAGATCGAGGCGAGCCATGCAGGCATCTGCTCGACCGGAAAATAGACGCCCGACAGCAGCAGCATGGGCGTCAGCACGAGCGTGAAGAAATAGGTGAAGAAATCGTAGCCGGGCGCGAGCGACGTCATGACGAGACCGAATGCGCCGAAGCAGAGCCCGACCAGGAAGCCCAGCGGCAAAACCCAGATCGCGAGCCACGTGTGCCCGAAGCCCAGCGCGAGTATCACGAGCAGGATGGCGGCGGTCGACATCACCGACTTGCTCGCGGCCCAGATCCACTCGGCCATGACCACGTCGTCGAGCGCGATCGGCGCGTTGATGATCGCGTCCCAGGTGCGCTGGACGTGCATGCGCGAGAACGCGGAATACATGCCCTCGAAGCTCGCCGTGAACATCGCGCTCTGGCACACCATGCCCGTGCCGATGAACGCGATGTACGTCATGCCGTTCACCTCGCCGACGAACGAGCCGATGCCGTAGCCCAGGGCCAGCATGTAGAGCAGCGGATCGGCGATGTTGCCGAGCACGCTGGCGATGGCGAGCTTGCGCCACACGAGCACGTTGCGCCGCCACACGGGCACGAAGCGCGGCGACAGCCGCGGCGGCACGAAAAGCGTTGCGGTGCGCATCGGTTTCCTCAATAGCCGCGGGCGCGGTCGATGACGTTGCGCAGCGCCTCGCCGCGCCGCGCGCGCGCGAGATTGTCGAGCACCTGTTGCGCCGCCACGTCCGGGCGCGGTGCCGCTGCGATGTGCGGCGTGGCCACGATTCTACTGTTCGACCAGATCGGGTCGCCCGCCGGCAGCGGCTCGCGTGCGTACACGTCGAGCGCCGCGCCTTCGAGGTGGCCGCTGTCGAGCGACGCGAGAAGGTCGGATTCGTCGAGCACGGCGCCACGCGACACGTTCACGACATAGGCCCCGCGTGGCAGTTGCGCGAACAGGCGCGCGTTCAACAGTCCGCGCGTATGCCCGGTGAGCGGGAGCAGGCATACGAGCACGCGCGTGCCGGCGAGAAAGGCCGGCAATGCGGCGGGACCCGCGAAGCACGCGACGCCGTGCTCGGCATGCGGCGTGCGCGTCCACACGCGCAACGGATATCCCAGCGCGCGAACCGATGCGAGAACCGCCAGGCCCATGGCGCCGCAGCCCATGAGGCCGATCGTCCACGCGTCTTCGGCGAGCGGCGCATGGCGCTTCCACGCCGATGCCCGTTGCTGTGCGATGTAGCGCGGCAGCTCGCGGTGCCAGCGCAGCACCATGAGGGTCACGTACTGCGCCATCCGCCGCGCCTGCAGCGGATCGTCGGGTCGCGTGATCGGCAGGTCGGGGGACAGATCGGGACAGGCGAGCACGTCGTCCACGCCCACGCCGGCGCACGCGATGAAACGCAGGCGCGGGAATCGCGGCACGATCCCGGGCTGAAGCTTGTACGCCAGCAGCGCTTCGACGTCCTGCGCGTCGACCGCGTCGGGATCGGACACGATGCGCTCGCCGGGCGCGAGCCGGCGCAGCGCGTCGAGCTGCGCGTGCACGAAGGCGGACGTGGCGAGAACCAGGATCGACATGGCGCGCGGTACTTTACCTTGACATGGGTCCGGCGCGCCGCTTATGGTGCGCGCTCCGTTCGGAGGCATTGCACGAATGCAGGCTCGTTCTCGGCGCACCCTGCTGCAGGCGATGGGTGCGTTCGGCCTCGCGGCCGCGCTGCCTCGTGCGCACGCGCAGTCCGCGTATCCCGCGCGCCCGGTACACCTCGTCGTTCCATACCCGCCGGGCGCGCTCACCGACATCCTGGCTCGCGCGATCGGCGACCGGCTCTCTTCGGCGTTGAAGCAGCCCGTCGTGGTCGAGAACAAGCCGGGCGCCGGCACGCTGGTAGGCGCCGAATATGTCGCGAAAGCGGCGCCGGACGGCTACACGCTACTCATGGCGACCAGCACTACGCTCGGCATCAGCCCGGCGCTCTACCATCCGTCGCCGATCGATCCGGTGCGCGATTTCGCACCGGTCGCCCAGGTCGGCTCGGTCAACTTCTTCCTGATCGCCAATCCCGCGTTTCCCGCGCGCAACGTGCGCGAGCTGATCGACGTGATCAAGGCGAACCCGGGAAAATACAACTACGCGTCCGTCGGCAGCGGCAGCCCGCATCACCTGTTCATGGAGACGCTGAAAACGCAATACGGGCTGCAGATCCAGCACGTGCCGTACAAGGGAACGCCGGCCGCGCTGACCGACCTGCTGACCGACAACGTGCAGGTGATGTTCTGCGATGCCACCGTCGCGCTGCCCAACGTCGAGGCCGGCAAGGTGATCGCCCTGGGGACGTCGGCGGCGCGGCCGACGCAGCTCGTGAGCGGTGTGCCGCCGATCGCCGCGACGGTTCCCGGCTTCGACTGGCAGGCATGGCAGGGCATCGTCGCGCCGGCCGCGACGCCGAAGGACGTCGTCGCGCGGCTCGCCGCCGACATGGCGAAGATCCAGGCGACCTCCGAGTTTCGCGCGCAGCTCGTGCGCTTCGGCATGGAGCCGTTCGCGCCGCAGTCGCCCGCCGAGTTCGCGGCGGTCATCCAGTCGGAGCAGCCGCGCTGGCAGAAGGCCGTGCGCGAATCCGGCGCCAAAGTCGATTGATCCATTTTGCGGAGTCGAAGTGGCCAGTCCCGTCATCGATGTACATACGCACGTCCTCACCGAGGAATGGTTCGGCCTGCTGCAGCGGCATGGCGGGCCGCGCTACACGGTCAAGGCGGTCGCGGGTGGCCTGCGCGCGATACACCTGGACGGCGCACCGTTCATGACCCCGGTGCCAGCCATGTTCGACTACGACCTGCGGCTGCGCACGATGGACGAGCACGGCGTCGACGTCTGCATCATCTCGCTGACGTGTCCGAACGTGTTCTGGGGCGGACCGCAGATCAGCCTGAAGGCGGCGCAGCTCATGAACGCCGACATGGCGGCCGCGCAGGCCGCGCATCCCGGGCGGTTGCGCTGGTTCGCGTCGATCCCGTGGCAATACCCCGAGCTCGCGCTGCCGGAGCTCGAGCGCGCGTGCGCGGCCGGCGCGAAGGGCGTCATGGTGCTCGCGAACGTCGACGGCCGCCCGCTGACCGACCCGCACTTCGCGACCATCTGGCAGGCCATCGACGCGCGCGGCCTGCCGGTGCTGGTCCATCCGACGGCGCCGCCCGGCGTTGCCGAGATGGACATGGTGCGCTTCCAGCTCACCGCGTCGCTGGGCTTCACCTTCGACACGTCGCTTGCGATCGCGCGCATGATCTACGACGGCTTCTTCGATCGCTATCCCAAGCTCAGGATCATCGCCGCGCACGGCGGCGGCGCGCTGCCGTATCTGATCAAGCGCATGGACCAGTGCTTCGACAACATCCCGGCCTGCCGCGAGAAGATCGACGTGCGTCCCTCGGAGTACATGTCGCGCATCCACGCCGACGCCGTGCTGTTCTCGCCCGACGCGCTCGCCCTGTGCGTGAAGGAGTTCGGCGCCGACAACGTGATGTACGGCTCCGACTACCCGCACACCATCGGCGACATGCCGGGCTGCCTGGCGCGCGTGGACGGGCTGCCCGAGGGCGTGCGCGACAAGGTGCGGGGGTACAACGCGCGGCGTGTTTTCGGCTTGTGAGAAGCATGCCGGCTCACGTAACGCCGAACCGGTTAACATAACGCCCGGGCGCATCCCCGCGCTCGCCGGCGCATGCGGACGCTCAGCCAACTTTTCGCGAACAACAAGGCCTGGGCCGAGCGCATCCGGCGCCAGGATCCGGAGTTCTTCCCGCGCCTGTCGCGGCAGCAGTCGCCGAGGCACCTGTGGATCGGCTGCTCGGACAGCCGCGTTCCCGCGAACGAGATCGTCGGCCTGATGCCCGGCGAGCTCTTCGTCCATCGCAACGTCGCGAACCTCGTGGTGCACACCGACCTGAACTGCCTGTCGGTGATGCAGTTCGCGACCGACATCCTGAAGGTGCGCCACATCATCGTCTGCGGGCATTACGGCTGCAGCGGCGTCCGCGCCGCCTTTCGCGGCGATCGCATCGGGCTCAGCGACAACTGGCTGCGCCACGTCCAGGACGTCCGGGACAAGCACGCGGCGGCGTTTCCGGGCGGCGCCGCTTCGGAAGCCAGCGAGAACCGCCTGTGCGAGCTGAACGTCGTGGAGCAGGTGCTGAACGTCTGCCAGACGACCATCGTGCGCGACGCCTGGGAGCGCGGCCAGGAGATGTCCGTTCACGGCTGGATCTACGGCCTGCACGACGGCCTGCTTCGCGACCTCGGGGTCACCGTGAACGCGCTCGCCGAAACCCAGTCCGTCTACGAATCGGCGCTCGCCGCGCTCGCATGATCCACGGAGAGAGACGATGTGTCGCAACATTCGCATGCTGTTCAACTTCGATCCCCCGGTGACGGACGACGAGATTCGCGACGCCGCCCTGCAATTCGTTCGCAAGCTGAGCGGCTACAACACGCCGTCGAAGGCCAACGAAGCGGCGTTCCAGGCCGCCGTGGAAGAGATCGCCGCGGCGTCGCGCCGGATGCTGCACGCATTGAAGACCAGCACCCCTCCGCGCAACCGACAGGAGGAAGCCGCGAAGGCACGTGCCCGTTCCGCGTTGCGCTTCGCGCGTTGACCGCGCAGCTTCGATGACATCGTTGCTCGAGGCGATTCAGTGGCCCGCCATGGTGACGACGCTGGTCGCCGCGTGGCTCGTGGCCGCACAATCGAAGCGCAAGCGCAGCTGGGGCTTCTGGTGCTTCGTGGCGAGCAACGTGCTGTGGATCGCCTGGGGCTGGCACGCCGGCGCGTATGCACTGATCGCGCTGCAGATCGGGCTCTTCGCGCTCAACGTGCGCGGCCTGCGCAAGAACGACCCCGAAGAGCAGGGCGCGTAGCGATGGTCCGGCTGAACCTCGGCTGCGGCGCGAAGGCCTCGCCCGGCTGGCTGAACTGCGACATCGCGGCGCTGCCGGGCGTCGATTTCCGCATGGACCTGCCGCGCGGATTGCCGCTCGCATCCGGCAGCGCGGACTACATCGCCGCCATTCACGTCGTGCAGGACCTCGCGTGGCCCAGCATCGCGCCGGCGCTCGAAGAGCTCTATCGCGTGCTGAAGCCCGGTGGCGTGCTGCGCCTCGCCGTGCCCGACCTCGACCGCGCCATCGACGCGTACCGGGCCGGCGACGCGCGCTATTTCTACGTGCCCGAGCGCGATGCGCAAAGCGTCGGGGCCAAGCTCACGACGCAAATCATCTGGTACGGCTCCGTGCGAACGCCGTGCACGTTCGATTTTCTGGAGGAATGGCTGCACAAGGCAGGGTTCGACGAGATCGTCCGTCAGCGGTTCGGCACGTCGCGCGTGCCGGGCCTTGCCGACCTCGACAATCGCGAGCGCGAGAGCCTGTTCGTCGAGGCGATCAAGCCGGCGTAGATCCGGAGGCATACGATGACCATCGACCGGCCTTATGACGGCGGATGCGACTGCCGCGCGGTACGCTATCGCATGACGGACAGGCCGCTGTTCGTGCACTGCTGTCACTGCCGCTGGTGCCAGCGCGAGACCGGCGCGTCGTTTGCCCTGAACGCGATGATCGAATCCGATCGCGTGCTGCTGCTCGCGGGTGAGCCGGAGATCGTGCTCACGCCGTCGAACAGCGGAAAGGGACAGAGGATCGCGCGCTGCCCGGTGTGCCGCATCGCGGTGTGGAGCCATTACGCCGGCGCGGGCGATGCGGTGAAGTTCGTGCGCGTCGGAACGCTGGACGAGCCCGATCGACTGCCGCCCGACATCCACATCTTCACGTCGTCGAAGCAGCCGTGGGTCGTGCTGCCGCCCGGCACGCCCGCGGTGCCGGAGTACTACGACCGCAACCAGTACTGGCCGAAGGAGAGCCTGCAACGCAGGGAAGCCTTGCTCAATCGCGCAGCTCGCGGCCGGTCAGCTTGATGAACAGGTCCTCCAGATTCGCGGGCCGGTGCAGGTACCGCACGCCGGCGCGCGTGGCGAGGTCCGCGAGCAGCGGCGCGGCGTCGCGCGCGTAGCAGAAGGCCGTGTCGCCGGCGATCTCGAGGCGCGTCGCCAGGCGCCGTCCGTGCGCGTCGGCCCAGATCCTCGCTTCGTCGCCATAGACCTCGACCACTTCGGGCTCGACGTGCGTCGCGATGAGCGCGCGCGGCGTGTCGCTCGCGATCAGCAGGCCGTGGTCGATCACGGCGAGCCGCGTCGCGAGGCGCTCCGCCTCGTCCATGAAATGCGTAGTGAGGAGGATCGTCTTGCCTTGCACGAGAAGCTGCCTCAAGCCATCCCAGATGAGATGTCGCGCCTGGGGGTCGAGCCCGGTGGTCGGCTCGTCGAGGATCAGCAGCTCCGGATCGTTGACGAGCGCGCGCGCGAGCGTGAGCCGCCGCTTCATGCCGCCGGACAGCGTGCGGATCGAGCTCGATCCCTTGGTGCTCAACCCGGCGAAGTCCAGCAGGCGCGGGATGCGCGCGTCGAGCGTGGCGCGGTCGAGCGCGAAGTAGCGCCCGTAGACGACGAGGTTCTCGACCACCGTGAAGTCGGGGTCGAGGTTGTCCATCTGCGGCACGACGCCGACGCGGATGCGCGCTTCACGCGCGGCCTCGGGGACCGGCTCGCCGACCATCTCGATCGTTCCGCCGTCGGGGTCGATGAGGCCGAGGCAGCAGCGCAGCGTCGTGGTCTTGCCCGCGCCGTTCGGACCGAGCAACCCGAAGCATTCGCCGCGCCGGATGGCGAACGACAGGCCGCGCACCACTTCCTGATTGCCGTAGCGCTTGCGCAGGCCTTCCACCCGCAGCACGTGCTCTTCGGTGCGCGGCGCCGTTGCAGCGCGCTCCCCGACCGCTTCGTCGTCCAGCACGCTCGGGCTACTGCCAGAGGCTGGTGACTACCTGCTGCAATTGCAGTAGCCGCCCGTGGAAGAAATGCCCGCAGCCGGGGAAGACGATGATCGGCAGGCTCTGCGGCCGTGCCCATTCGAACACGTCGCCGAGCGTCACCACGTCGTCCTGCTCGCCGTGGATCACGATGGTGTCCGAGGACACGTGCTCGGCAGCGAAGCGCTTGACGGCGGGCGCGACCAGCACCAGGCGCTCGGCGTCGACACGCCGCGCGAGGCGCGTCATCACGAAGGACCCGAACGAAAAGCCGGCCAGCACGGGCTTGCCGTTGAGCGGATGGCGCGCCTGGGCGAACTGCAGCGCCGCGAGCGCGTCCTCCGTCTCGCCCACGCCTTCGTCGAACGCGCCCTGCGATTGTCCGACGCCGCGAAAGTTGAAGCGCACGGCGACGTAGTCGAGCGCGAAGAACGTCTTGGCGAGCGTCTGCACCACCTTGTTGTCGAGCGTGCCGCCCTGCTGCGGATGCGGATGCGCGACGAGCGCGATGCCGCGCGGTCCCTCCGGAATGTTGAGGACGACCTCCAGCGGTCCCGCGGGCCCGTCGATGAGATGCCGCTCGGTGGTGCGCGGCGTCAAATGCGCAGCCTCTCGACCACCTCGCCGTTCACCACGTGGCGGTCGATGATCTCGTCGATGTCTTGCCGATCGACGTAGGTGTACCAGACGGCCTCGGGATACACGACGATCACCGGCCCTTCTTCGCAGCGATCCAGGCAGCCGGCCTTGTTGATGCGCACTTCACCCGCGCCCGAGAGGCCGAGCGCCTTCACGCGCTGCTTGGCGTAGGCCTGCATCGCCAGCGCCCCGGCGTTCGCGCAGCACTTCTCGGGCGCGGCGCGCTGGTTGCAGCAGAAGAACACGTGACGGCGGTAATAGCTCATGGGTCGGTCGCGATGCGGCGCAATTATAGGCTTCCACGAATGACGGACCTGCCCTACACCGCTTCGTTCGGATGGCCCCACGCGGGGCGGCCCGCGAGCCCGAACAGCCAGGCCGCCGCCAGCACCGGCCACAGCAGCAGCACCGTGTGCGTGAGACCGTTGTAGTTGAGGAGCTGCCCGTACTTCCAGTCGAACAGATGCAAGGGCATGGGACTCGCCACCAGCTCCGGTGCGAGCATCGGCGCGCCGAGCGACGCGAGCAGCGCGACGCCGCAGACGCCGACCTGCGCGGGCCGCGGCAGCGCCATCACGAGCGGCAGCAGCAACGCGCCGGCCGCGATGCCGATCAGCACGCCGGGCTCGACCCAGGTCTGCCATGCATTGGGCCGAAGCATGATCGCGGCGGTGATCGTCTTGAGCGTGAGCGCGCCGGCGACGAGCAACAGCACCGCCACGCGCGCATGGCGGCGCGAGCGCAGCAGGAGCATGCCGAAGAGCGTCACGCCGATGAACTGGAACGCGCTGCCCGCGCCTTCGAGGAGCATCTCGGCGCCGTCGAGATTCGGCGAGAGCGTGGTCGGGGTCGGGTGGAACGCGACCGCGAACAGCGCCACGCCCGGATTGGCCTGCGCGACGAGCCACAGCGCGAGCAGCGCGAGGCCCACGTCGCCGAGCTGACCCGATACGAACCATCGCATGCGAGACGCCGTGATCGATTGCTTGGCCCGCGGGCTGCGCGCAAGCGCCGCGCCGAACGCCGCACCGATCAACGCCCCGAGCGCATTGAACATGAGGTCGTACGGATTCGCATCGCGCGGCGGGACGAGCATCTGGAGCGACTCGATGGCAAGGGAGAGCAGCCCGGCGATCACGAACCCGGTCCAGATTCGCCGCAGCGGCGACGCCTGGCGCGGCGTCAGGGCGAGAAAGAAGCCGAGCGGGGCATACGAGATGAGGTTGATGACGATGTCGTAGCGCGGCACGCGCGCGGGCCACGTGCCGAACAGGAAATACGGCGTTCCCGGCGGCGGCTCGAGCCACGGCCCGAACGGCAGCAGCGACGCGTACACGATCGCGAGCGCGTAGATCGCGGCCAGCACGTGGGGCAGGCGTGTGCGCGGCGTCGTCACCATGGCCCCGATGATGACACGGCCCACGCCGAAACCTCCACGGTGCCGCCGCGGTCGAAACATCGCGCCGTGCCGAGACGCCGGCGCTGCGGCGAACCCCGGGCCGCATCACCCGAGAAGGATCGCACCATGCGAGAGCTCACACGCCGGCGCGTGCTGGTGACGGGGGGCGCGGGGTTCCTGGGGTCGCACCTCTGCGAGCGCCTGCTCGCGCGCGGCGACGAGGTGCTCTGCGTCGACAATTTCTTCACCGGCTCGCGCGACAACCTCGCGACGCTGCTCGGCCACCCGCGCTTCGAGGTGCTGCGGCACGACATCACCTTTCCGCTCTACGTCGAGGTCGACGCCATCTTCAACCTGGCCTGCCCGGCCTCGCCGATCCATTACCAGTTCGATCCGGTGCAGACCACGAAGACGAGCGTGCACGGCGCCATCAACATGCTGGGCCTCGCCAAGCGCACGCGCGCGCGCATCCTGCAGGCTTCGACGAGCGAGGTGTACGGCGATCCGGAGCAGCATCCGCAAACGGAGGCCTACTGGGGGCGCGTCAACCCGATCGGGCTGCGGTCGTGCTATGACGAGGGCAAGCGCTGCGCGGAGACGCTGTTCTTCGACTATCATCGCCAGCACGGGTTGCGCATCAAGGTCGCGCGCATCTTCAACACCTACGGCCCGCGCATGCATCCCAACGACGGACGCGTCGTGTCGAACTTCATCGTGCAGGCGCTCACCGGCGAGCCGATCACGATCTACGGCGACGGCCGGCAGACGCGCTCGTTCTGCTACGTCGACGACCTGGTCGACGGACTGATGCGGCTCATGGACAGCGGCGACGACGTCGCCGGCCCGATCAACATGGGCAATCCCGACGAGCATTCGATGCTCGACCTCGCGCAGGCCATCGTCGACCTCGTGGGCTCGTCGTCGCCCATCGTGCACAAGCCGCTGCCGAGCGACGATCCCCTGCAGCGAAGGCCCGACATCGCGCGCGCGCAGTCGCTGCTCGACTGGGCGCCCACGACGCCGCTGCGCACAGGTCTGAAGCGTACCGTCGAGTACTTCGAGGCGCTGCTCATGGCGCGCGGCTGGCTGGGCGTCACCCGCGCCGCCGATGGCTAGCTACGGCACCGAGCGCGTCCTGTCCGTCCATCACTGGAACAGCACCCTGTTCAGCTTCACCACCACGCGCGATGCCTCGCTGCGCTTCGACAACGGCCACTTCGTGATGGTCGGCCTGATGGTCGACGGCAAGCCGCTGATGCGGGCGTACAGCATCGCGAGCGCGAACTACGACGATTACCTCGAGTTCTTCAGCATCAAGGTCGCGCACGGGCCGCTGACCTCGCGCCTGCAGCACCTGAAAGTCGGCAACGAGGTGCTCGTCAGCCGCAAGCCGACCGGCACGCTGACGCTGCACGATCTGCTGCCCGGCAAGCATCTGTACCTGCTCGGCACCGGCACGGGCCTTGCGCCGTTCCTGAGCATCATCAAGGACCCGGAGACGTATCACCGCTTCGAGAAGGTCGTCCTGGTGCACGGCGTGCGACAGGTGGACGAGCTCGCCTATCGCGAGGTGATCACCGAGGAGCTGCCCACGAACGAGTACTTCGGCGAGAACGTGCGCGACAAGCTGGTCTATTACCCGACGGTCACGCGCGAGCCGTTTCGCACCCGCGGCCGGCTCACCGACCTGATCCGCAGCGGCAAGCTGTTCGCGGGCGTCGGCCTGCCGCCGCTCGACCACACGGTGGACCGCGTGATGGTGTGCGGCAGCCCGGCGATGCTCAAGGACGCGGCGGCGCTGCTGAACGGCCTCGGGTTCAGCATGTCGCCGCAGGTCGGGACGCCGGGCGAGTACGTGGTGGAGCGGGCGTTCGTGGAGAGGTGACTTCGTCATTCCCGCGAAAGCGGGAATCCAGTGGCTTTCGCACGACGCCGGGTCCCTGCTTTCGCAGGGACGACACATCACCGTCCCGCCTTGATCTCCGTCCACAGCTTGTTGCGAAGCCGTCGCTGCGCGGGTGTCAGGTCGTGCAGCTGCTCGAGCTTCGCCTGGAACTCCTTCGGCGGGAACACGGCGGGAAGCTGCTTGATCTCGGGCTTTATGTACTTCTGCGCGTCGAGGTTCGGGTTGCCCGAGCCGATGAGGTTCGTCAGGTCCGCCGAGTTGCGTCCCTCGAGCATGAAATTGATGAACTTCAGCGCGAGGTCGGGCCGCGGCGCGCTCTTGTGGATCACCATGTTGTCGACGGCGAGCACCGCGCCCTCCTTGGGAATGCCTTGAAGGATGTGGAAGGGCCGCTTCGCGGCTTGCGCGTCCTGGTTCGCCTGGAAGATGTCGTTGCTGTACCCATGCACCAGCCAGATGTTGCCGACGGTGAGCTCCTTGATGTACGACGACGCGTTGAACGCGGCCCAGTACGGCCTGGCCTTCTTGATCAGGGCGGTGGCCTCGTCCCAGTGCTTCGGATCGACGTCGTTGGCCGAATGGCCGAGATACTTGAGCGCAGCGGCGAAGAGCTCGTTGGCGCTGTCGAGCACCGTCACGCGGCCCTTCACCTTCTCGAGGTACCTGGGCTCGAAGATGACCGCCCACGTGTCGGTGGGCAGCCCGAGCTCCTTCATCTTCACGTCGTTGTAGCCGATGATCGTCGTCGACATGGCGTACGGCACCGAATACTCGTTGCCCGGATCGAACGGGGTGTTCAGGTAGGCCGGGTCGACGTTCCTGATGTTGGGGACCTTGGACTTGTCGAGCGGCAGCAGCTGGCCGCCCTTGATCAGCGCCTGCACCGCGTTCGAGGTGGGCACCAGGACGTCGTAGCCCTTGGCGCCCGCGGCGAGCTTGGCGAGCAGCTCCTCGTTGTCGGAGTAATAGGTCTGCACCACCTCGCACTTGCACTCGGCCTCGAAGCGCTTCACGGTCTCGTCCGAGATGTAGTTGTTCCAGTTGTACAGGTGCAGCTGGTCCGCTGCCGCGGCGGGAAGCGGCAGGAGCGCAGCCAGCAGCGCGGCCGCGAGGAACGAGACGAGCTTCTTCATGAGGCAGCCTCTCCAGGTCGAAAGAGGGAGGGGGAAACCTTGGTCGCGACGACGATCAGCACCAGCGTCACCAGCATGAGCAGCGTCGACACCGCGTTCACTTCGGGGGTCACCGCGATCTTGATCATCGAATAGATCTGCAGCGGGAGCGTCACCGTGCCGGCCCCCGCGGTGAAGAACGTGATCACGAAGTCATCGATCGACAGCGTGAACGCCATCAGCGCGCCGGCGATCACGCCGGGCATGATCAGCGGAAGCGTGACGCGCATGAAAGCCTGCCACGGTGTTGCGCCGCAGTCGCGCGCCGCCTCGGTGAGGCTCTCGTCCATGCCCGCCAGGCGCGCGCGCACGACGATCGCGACGAAGCCGATGCAGAACGCGATGTGCGCGAGAGCCACGGACACGAGCCCGAGCGTGAAGTTCAGCAGCACGAAGAAGATGAGGAGGCTCACGCCCATCAGGATCTCGGGGATTGCGATCGGCGTGAGCACCAGGATCGGCAGCAGGCGCAGCCGATAGCGGTACATCGCGACGCCGGCCATGGTGCCGAGGACCGTCGATACGACGCTGGCCGTCACGGCGATGAGCAGCGAGTTGGCCGCGGCACGGAGCATGTCGTCGTCGGCGAGGAGCCGCCGGTACCAGTCGAGCGTGAAGCCGACCCACTCGGCGTTCAGGCGCGAGTCGTTGAAGGAATAGACGACGACGATCACCAGCGGCACGTACAGGAACGCGTACGCCGCGAGCGCCGCGATCCACACCCACGGCGCCGTCCTACGCACGGACCGGCCCTGCGGCGCCGATGCCGCGGCGGCCGATGGTCGCGGCGAGGCCGGCGAGCGCCAGCGCGGCGATCGTGAGCACCATCGAGAGCACGCTGCCGAACGGCCAGTCGCGCGTCTCGAGGAACTGCTGCTTGATCAGGTTGCCGATCAGCGTGTCCTCGGGCCCGCCGAGGATGTCGGGAATGGCGAAGATGCCGAGCGCGGGAATGAACACCAGCGCGGCGCCGGCGTACACGCCGGGCAGCGAGAGCGGAAACGTCACGCGCCAGAAGCGCTGCCACGCATTGGCGCCGAGGTCCTGCGCCGCGTCGAGCAGCGCCTGGTCGTGCTTCTCGAGGTTCGCGTACAGCGGCAGCACCATGAACGGCAGGTGCACGTAAACCAGGCACACCAGCACCGCGAACGAGCTGAACAGCAGCGGCACCGGCTCGTGGCCGAGGAGGCCGAGCACCGCGTTCACGCCGCGCGCCAGCGCCTGGTTCGGCCCGAGGATGATCATCCACGCGTAGATGCGGATCAGGAAGTTGCTCCAGAACGGCAGGATGACGAGCAGCAGCAGCAGGTCGCGATACTTGCGCGGGCTGCGTGCGACGAGCGCCGCGAGCGGGTACGCGAGGAGCAGGCAGCACAGCGTCGTGATCGTCGCGTACCAGACCGACTTCACGAAGATGGCGAAGAACACCGGCTCGGTGAAGAAGCGCGTCCAGCTCTCGAGGTTGAGGTCCAGCTTGCCCGCCTCGTCGACGAGCGGCGCGAGGCCGCCGAACTCGCCCGGCGTGCGAAACGACGCGAGGACCATGATGAGCGTGGGCGCGGCGAAGAACACGATCAGGTAGAGCAGCGGCGGGCCGCTCACGACCCACTTCGCCACGCGCGCGCGCATCGGGCCCGGCACCGTCATTCCAGGAGGAAGTGGCCGGCGTCCACCGGCCACGCCATCTCCACCGCGTCGCCGGCCTCGAAGAACTTGGCGCGGCCGCTCTGCGAATTGGCGAGCAGCGCCTCGAGTTGCGTGCCGCCGGGCGTCGTCACGCGATACATCGTCACGTCGCCCATGTAGAGCAGGTCGTGCACGGTCCCGCGGAAATGGTTGTCGTGCGCGTCCGACCGCGCGGTCGTGCCGATGCGGATCTTCTCCGGCCGCAGCGCGATGGTGGCGGTCGCGCCGACGGCCGGTGCCTGCGATGCGGTGGCCCGCACCGGCCCGAGCGCCGCCACGTCGAGCGTCGCGATTCCGTCGGCGAACGACGTCACCGGTCCAGACAGCAGGTTGCACTGCCCGATGAAGTCGGCGACGAAGCGCGTGCGCGGAAATCCGTAGATGCGCGACGGCTCGTCGACCTGCTCGACGCGTCCCTTGCTCATCACCGCGATGCGATGCGACAGCGCGAGCGCCTCCGTCTGGTCGTGCGTGACGTAGACGAACGTGATGCCCACTTCCTTCTGCAGGTTGATGAGCTCGATCTGCATTTCCTCGCGCAGCTTCGCGTCGAGCGCCGCGAGAGGCTCGTCGAGCAGGAGCACCGTGGGATGCGTCACCAGCGCGCGGGCGATGGCCACGCGCTGCTTCTGCCCCCCCGACAGCTCGTGCGGATAGCGCCTGCCGAACCCCGTGAGGCGAACGTCCTCGAGCGCGGCGGCGACCTTCGCGGGAATCTCGCGCGCCGGGGTGCTCGCCATCTGCAGCGGAAACGCGACGTTTCCCTCGACCGTCATGTGGGGGAACAGGGCGTAGCTCTGGAACACGGTGCGAACCGGCCGCTGCTCGGGCGGACGGTCGGCGAGGTCGGCGCCCTCGAGCACGATGCGGCCCTCATCCGGAAGGTCGAACCCGGCCACCATGCGCAACAGGGTAGTCTTGCCGCATCCGGAAGGCCCGAGCAGGGTGAAGAACTCGCCCGCCTCGATGCCGAGGGACACGTTGTCGACCGCAGTGAAGGTGCCGAAGCGGCGGGTGACGCCTTGAATTTCGAGCAGCGCCACCGGCGCTTTTCTCCTGGAGGAGTGTCGATGGGGAGCCGAACGATTGTAGCGGATTTCGTCACTGCGCCTGACGGGCCGCGGCGCTGCGCGTCACTCGCCCGTGGGTCGTCGTCCCCGCGAAAGCGGGGATCCAGTGAGTTTCGCCATACGACACTAGGCCCCTGCTTGCGCAGCGGCGACGCCGTGGTGTCCGGCACGGCGCTTGCATTGTCGTCCGGTCGCCCCGATCGGAACGCCGACCATGCCTGAAGACCCCAAGCCCGGCAGCCTGCTCGACTCGCTGCGCGCCAAGTCGTCGGCGGTGCGTGCGCAGGGCGAGGCCGCGAAGCGCCCGGTCGAGGAAGCCCTGGCCGAGATGGACCGGCGGCTCTGGCGCGCGTTCCGGTGGCTGGACGAAGCGCTGGGCCATCTGGAGGTCATCCAACCCGTGGTCGCGCATCGCTTCACGATCCCGAACGTGGTCGCGGTGGAGCGACCGCAGTTCCAGCGCGGCTTCGTGAGCTACCGACGCAAGGCGCTCGGCGGCCAGGAGCTCCTCGAGCAGGTCGAGGTGTTCTATCGTCTCGTGGGCGGCGAGCCGATCGTGCTGCGCGTGCATCCCGGCAGCGCCACGGGCGTCGAGGAGCGCCTGCGCGTCTCCTCGATGCCCTATCAGTACCAGACCGAGCAGGACGAGAAGCGCGTGGTGAAGTTCGGCGTGTTCCACATCACGCCCACCGTCACGGCGAACATCCGCTTCGAGCCCGACTACCATCACCAGACCGTCGAAGTGATCCTGCGCAACGTCGATCGCTTCGAGTCGGTCGCGCTCGACTTCGCGCCCGACAAGCTCGACGAAGCCGCGCTGGAGGATCTCCTCAAGTTCATGCTGGGCGAGCCCAACGGCTTCCTGCGCCGCGCGCCGCTCGCGGGCTTTCGCGCGCGACGCGACGCAGTGAACGGCAAGCAGGTCGCGGTGAGGGCGGGGTAGCTATGTCGTTCCCGCGAAAGCGGGAACCCAGCGACTTCGAACGACGCCGGGTCCCTGCTTTCGCAGCGACGACACCTCAGTACAGCAGCACGACCAACGCCGCGAGCACGGCGAACAACAACAGCGCGAGAACGGCCAGCCAGCGGTTGCGCGCGCGTTGCGCCGACGCCAGCGCGAGCAACGCGGCATCCGACGCAGGCGCGGGCGCGAGCAGCTTCTGGTGCAGGAGCCGCGGCAGCTCGGGAAGCGCCTGCACGAGATAGGGAGCTTCGGCCTCGATGCGCCGGCGAAGCGCGCGCCAGCCGATCTGCTCGTTCATCCAGCGCTCGAGGAACGGCTTGGCCGTCACCCAGAGGTCGAGATCGGGATCGAGCTCGCGCCCGAGGCCTTCCACCGCGAGCAGCGTCTTCTGCAGCATGGTGAGCTGCGGCTGCACTTCCACGTTGAAGCGGCGCGACGCGCGGAATAGCTGCACCAGCACCTTGCCGAGCGAGATCTCGCGCAGCGGCCGGTCGAAGATCGGCTCGCACACCATGCGGATCTCGGCCTCGAGCTCGTCGACGCGCGTGTTCGGCGGCACCCACCCCGACTCGAGGTGCGCGGTGGCGACGCGGTGATAGTCGCGGCGGAAGAACGCGAGGAAGTTCTGCGCGAGGTAGCTCTTGTCGCGCTCCGACAGCGTGCCCATGATGCCGAAGTCGAGCGCGATGTATTTGCCGAAGTTCGCCGGGTCGACCGCGACGAAGATGTTGCCGGGATGCATGTCCGCGTGGAAGAAGCCGTCGCGGAACACCTGCGTGAAGAAGATCTCCACGCCGGCGCGCGCGAGCTGCCTGCGATCGACGCCCGCCGCGGCGAGCTCGTCCATGCGCCCGATCGGGATGCCGGACATGCGCTCCATCACGAGCACTTCGCTGGCGGTCCAGTCCCAGTAGACCTCGGGGATGCGCAGCAGCGGCGAGTGCAGGAAGCTGCGCCGCAGCTGCGAGCAGTTCGCGGCCTCGCGCATGAGGTCGAGCTCGCCGAAGATCGTCTTCTCGAACTCGTGGACGGTCTCGCGCAGCTTCAGCCGGCGCGCCTCGCGCCACAGCTTGTCGACCAGCTTCGCCGCGCTGTACATGAGCGCGATGTCGTGGCCGATCACCTCGCCGATATTCGGTCGCAGCACCTTGACCGCCACGGGCGTTCCGTCGGGCAGCTCCGCGAAATGCACCTGCGCGACCGACGCGCTCGCCACCGGCGTCAGGTCGAACGACTTGAAAACCGTGTCCAGCGGACGCCCGTAGACGCGCGTCAGCGTCGCGACGACCGGCTCGGACGAGAACGGCGGCACGCGGTCCTGCAGCTTGGCGAGCTCCTCGGCGATGTCGGGCGCGAGGATGTCGGGTCGCGTCGAGAGCATCTGCCCGAACTTGACGAAGATCGGGCCGAGGTCCTCCAGCGTGCGCCGGATGCGCACGGCGCGCGGCGAGGCGAGGTCGCGCCAGAACATGAGCCGCGCGACCGGTCGGATGAAGCGCACGCGCTCATGGCCCAGCGCCAGGTCGTCGAGGCCGTGCCGCAGCGCGACGGTCACGATCCGGGCGAGCCGCGTGATGCGCATGCCCGGATTGTACGGTGAAGCCTAGAGAACGAAGGGAGGGCGCCTCTTGCGCGGGGGCCGGGGCTTCGACGTCGACGGCGGAGCCGGCGCGCGCCGCGCCGGAATGCGAGAGGGTGTGACGTGATTGTCGCCGGTGCCGTTGACGCGCGGCACCGGCGTTCGCTTGCCGGCGCCGCTCATTGCGCCGCGACGGCGCCCGCGCGCAGCGCGCCCGGCGCCGCGGCGGGACGGACCGCCAGCCAAACGTTGATCACGAAGAGCGCGATGCCTGCGGCCACGACCATCGACAGCATGCCGACGACGGGCTCGAGCGCCGCATTGCCCGAGAGCATCAGCGCGAGCGCGATCATGAGCGGCGGCAGGCCGAGGTTGTGCAGCCAGAAGTGGATGCGCGCAAGGCGCGTCTCGGCGGCGGCCGGGTACGCGTGATACACGAGGCCGACGAGCGCGAGCGACGCCCACCCGAGCAGGTTGATGTGCGCGTGCACGGGCGCGAGCGCGAAGCTTTGCCGGATGCCCATGATCAGGCCGAGCGTCACGCCGACGGCGAGGTAGAGCACGGCGATCTTGATGAACCGTGTGGCCATGCCGGATCTCCTTGTTGAGCGGATCAGGCCGCGGCCCTGAAGGGCGCGGCGGGAAACAGGTCGGGGATCGCGGCAAGCGTCGCGTGCGCATGCAACGCGAGGTGCTGCCGCAAGCCGACGGTGTGCGTCATCGACGCATCGAGTGCGCGGGCGGCCGGCCCGAACAGCGTGGCCAGGCGCGCGAGCGGCGCGGCCTGAGCGGCCGCGTACGTCTGGTACACGCCGCGCGTGAGCGCAAGTTGCGCGAGCACCGACGGCACGACGTCCATGCGGCCGAACTCCGCGTCGAATTGCGCGAGCGACGGCGTGTGTGCCCGCAGCGTCGCGGCCGCGTCGGCGAGCGAGCCGAGGCGGCGCAGCCCGATCGGGTCGGTCTCGCCCAGCACGGCGACCATCGCGTAGTTCGCGAAGGCTTCCGCGAGCCAGCGCGCCGGGAAGCGCACGTCGGCCGCGGCCGCGAACAGGTGGCCGATCTCGTGCGCGATCAGCGCCTCCGCGAGCGGCCCCAGCGCGGGCCCGCGCGTGCGCGGGTCCGCGCCATGGATGCGCACGAGTTGTGTGCGAGTGTCCGCATCGAGATGGTCGGCGAGCCATGCGCTCACGCCGGTCCACGCGTCCGCGGGCTCGGCCCCGACGACGAGGTCGCCGGCCGCGTTGACGTGCATCACGCCGAACTCGTCGGCCTCGGCGTAGCGTCGCCACGCTGCGCGATCGAGCACGCGCAGTCGCAGCGTCGGGGCGATGTCGAGCGTCTGGCGCAGCAGCCAGTACGCGCGCTCCGCACGCCGCGCGAGCCGCGCAGCGCCGGCGCGGCAACCCGCGCTGCTCGTCACCTCGAACGGAAACCACGGCAGCGCCACCAGGCCCTGCGCGGGCGCGGCCGGCCCATGCGACAGGGCTGCGGCGAGCCCAGGGACGGGCCGGCCTGCGATGTCATGCACGTTCATGTCGGCCTCCTCGCGCTTCAGGCCACGCCGCAACGGGGCGCGCGCTGCACGGCGATATCGCGCAGGCGCGCCTTGGGCGCGATGTTCGAAGACGCCTCGGGTGCGCATACGTTCACCGCGCTCGCGACGCCGGCGCCGAGCGTGGGCAGCACCTCGGCTGCCGCGCTGGCCAATGCGATCAGCGTGACGGCCAGCCAGGCCGCCACTCTCGGGGTGGATAACGTCATTGCAGTCTCCGGACGGACACCGATCCGTCAGTTCACGGCCCGCATCGTCGCGCGCACGCGCTGGCAGATGACTGACGGATGGGGAAATGGGGGTCCGGGAAAGCGCGCGCCCCTCACTCTGGTCCCTCTCCCCGCTTCGCGGAGCGAGGGATCGCTTCGGCCGACGGACTCCCTCTCCCGCTTGCGGGAGAGAGGTGGGGTGAGGGCCGCGACGTCAGGCCAACGTCGCCCGGATGGCCTCGGTTTCCGCCGCCGGCTTGCGCCCCAGCACGATGGACAGGAGCTCCCGGCAACGCCGGTAGGTGGTCAGCGCACCGGCGGCGTCGCCTTCCTCGCGCTGGCAGATCATGAGGCGGCGGTAGATCGCCTCGGCGAGGTTGTCGAGCTCCAGCGCCCGCTGGTAAAGCGCCCGCGCCGCGGCGAAGTCCTGCCGAGCCTCGTGCGCCTGTCCGGCCGCGAGAACGGCGCGCGACAGCCG
Organism: Casimicrobiaceae bacterium; assembly: GCA_036406955.1. Lineage (GTDB taxonomy): Bacteria > Pseudomonadota > Gammaproteobacteria > Burkholderiales > Casimicrobiaceae > VBCG01. The sequence continues at coordinate 5,281 of DASXAF010000133.1, read as the reverse complement.
AGCGTGCAACCGGTCGCGCAAGGGCAGCACCCAAGGGAGCGCCGCATCGACCGCCAGGAAGGGCCCCGCGTACATCGCCAGCGCGGATTCCACCCGCGGCGGATCGGCGTCCAGCGCGTGCTCGAACGCCCACGTGTCGACCCATACCCGCGCGGGATTGAGCGACAGCTTGCCTTCCGCGAGCACGAGCGTGCCGTCGACGGCGAGCAGCTTGCGCAAGCGATAGAGGTTGCTGTCGAACGACGCCTTCGCGTCGTCGCCTTCCGCCTCGGGCCAGACGAGCGACGTGAGCATCGCTGCGTCGACGTTGCGCCCGCCGTGCGCGATCAGGGCCTTCAGGAGCTCGAGCGGCTTCTTCTGCGCCTTGCCCTTGAACACGATCGGCTCACCGTCGCGCATGATGGTGAACGGCCCAAAGGTGCGCAGCGCGACCGGCCACGGCCATGCCGCGATGTCGGGGGAAGGCGGCGTCAGCTTGCGATCGCGGATCACGTCGCGCACGAAGCGCGTCTCGATGTCGCGCTCGAGCGCCAACGCGACCAGCGGGCCGATGACGTTCGGCACCTGGCGCAGGAACGCGTAGTACGAATGGCCCCGCGCGATCGGCAGCCATTGCGCGAGCTCGCCCGCGGCGGCGTCCTGGTCGCCGCGCTGGAGCGCGAGATAGGCGCGCAACAGGCCGCGCTGGATCTCGAAATTGCGACGGTCCACGCCGATCGCGAGCGAGCAGGCCTCGTCGTACAGCGCGCGCGCAGCGTCGACGTCGCCGCCCAGCACGCGGCACAGCGCGAGCCGCACGAGGAAGTGCGGCACCTGCATCGACGGCAGGCCGGCGGCGCGGCCGACCGACAGTGCTTCGGCCGCCGCGGCCGTGGCCTCGTGCACGCGACCCTGCGACCCGCGCACGATCGACTCCTGGAAGCGAAAGTACGCGACGTCCATGCGGCGCGACGGATTGAGCACCGTGCGAAGCTTCTCGAGCGCGGCGGCCGCGCCCTGCACGTCGTTTGCCGCGGCGGCCGGCGTGACCTCCGCGTAGTAGATCTCGAACAGCAGCGAGCGCAAGCCGTTCTCGCGCGCGATCGCTTCGGCGTCGTCCATCACCTTGCGCGCCTTGGCGTAGCGGCCGAGGATCTGATGGTTGAAGGCCAGGTGCACGCGCCACCACACCTGGCTCACCGGCGAGGCCTGCGGATCGTCGAGCCACGGCGTGACGCGCGCGATCAGCGGATCGGCGCTGTCGCCCTTGGTCTTCCAGTTGTAGTAGTTGCACAGGATCGACGCGGCGCTCAGCCGGAAGTTGACCGGCACCGTGAGCACCGAAGGGTCGCCGATCAGCCGCTCGACCTCCGCCGCGACTTCCGCGATGCGCGGATGCTCGGGCTGGCGGAACAAGAGCGCGATCAGGAACGACGACCACACGCGCAGCGCGTCGTACGCTGCGGTGAAAGGGAACGGCGAGGCGAGATGCTCCTCGAACACGCCGATCCAGCGGTCGAGCGGCGCGAAGTCCGCCCATTCGTAGTAGTGGCACTCCACCGCGTGCGCCGCGGTCATCAGCACCCGCCGCAGGTCGTCGCCCGCGACGAAGCCTTCGTAGGCGCGCTCGAGCAGCTTCTTGGCCCGCGGCGGATCGGAATAGAGCAGCGCCACGCCGAGGTAAAGCGAAAGCCGCGGCTCGCGCTCGCGCAACTGCGCGGGCAGCGCATCGACCCACTCGATCAGCGTGCGGCCTCGGCCCTCCGCCAGCAGGAACGCGCCCGTGTGCAATGCGAGATCCGCGAGCGCGGGCCACGCCTGCGCTTCGCGAAAGAGCGCGGCCGCAGCGTCGAAGTCGCCGCGCGCGACGAGCTGCGCACCGGCGCGGTCGAGCGCGGTGCGCCGCTCCTCGGCGCGAAGCCGCTTGCGTCCTTCCTCGAGCAGGTATTCGCGGAACAGCGCGTGGAACTGATAGACGGGCTCGGCGCCCGTGCGCCGGCGGTCGGTGAACAGATGATGGCGGTACAGGTAGTCGAGCACGCGCGGCGCGTCGGGATCGCCGGTGACCGCTTCGGCGTCCGATTCGGTCACGCTCGGCAACAGCGCCCCGAGCATGAGCGTGCGCTGGTTGTTCGCCTTGGCGCGCGCGAAGATCTCGCCGGTGAAGTACGCGAACACGGCGTCCTTGCCCTCCGGCAGCGAGACCTCGCCCGCGGCGTTGCCGTTGCGCGCCATGTGCTCGCGCATGAGCACCAGGCCGGCGGCCCAGCCGTCGGTGGCGCGATGCATCGCGCGCGCGAGATCGGCGGGCAGCTTGCCCATCGCCACCAGCGCGATCGCTTCCTCGGGCGTGAAGCGCAGCGCCTCGGGGGGAATCTGGGCGATCGATTGATCCGCGACCAGCCGCGCCATCTCGGGCGGCGGCGGCATGCGCGAAAGGAACAGCAGCGTCAGCTTGGCGGGCAGCTCGCGCAAGCCCTCGCTGAACGCGAAGCGCCACGCCGCCGATGCGGGCGCCTCGTGGAAATTGTCGACGACGAGGACCGATCCGGGCGAGAACAGGTCGAAGAACGCGCGCAGGAACCGTCGCGTGAACGCGGCGAGATCGCCGGTCGACTCGGGCGAGAAGCGCGGCAGCGCGGCGACGGCCTTCGACTTCGGCCCGGCCAGGTCGACCGCGGCGCGCGTGAGGTAGTGGAAGAACGTCCCGGGATCGGCGTCGTTCACGTCGGCCTGGAACCACACGCCTGGCAGCTTGCGCGCCTCGATGTAGCTCGCGACGAGCGTCGACTTGCCGGCGCCCGGCGGACCCGCGACCCATACCACGGGATGGGCACGCGCCGCGTCGAGCAGCTCGTACAGGCGCTCGCGCTTGTGCACGTTGTACAGGCGCGGGCGGCTGAACTTCGCCAGCGCCGGCGCGGTAGCGGCGGCGCGCAGAGGTCGGGGCATGGGCTACTTGTCGACGGTCAATGCGTCGATGCGCGCCGCGAGCGCCGCCGCGCGCGCCGCGAGCGCGGCATTCTGTTCGGCGAACGTGCGCATCTCGTCACCGCGCGCGAGCAGGCCGGCTTCGTCGCGCGCGTAGCTCGCGACGCTGTCGGTGATCCGCTCCGCGGCGTATTCGGGGAAGGCGAGGACGCGCCTGCCGGCATCGGCGATGCGCTGGCCGACCACTGCGCCGAACGCCCGCTCGAACGCGTCCTCGACGAGCCACGGCAGCGTCGTCGCGAGCTCCTTCAGCGTGCCCCCGAGCGCGACGTCGCCCTGCTCCACGACGAGCTCGTTCCAGCGCGAGGGATTCGCGAGGAAGGACGGCAGTGTGAGCGGCGAGAAGGTGAGATCGACATCCGGCGCCGCGCCGGCGAGCGACGCCGGCTCGACCTGCCCGTCGTCGAGAATGCGAAAGCCCGCGGTGAGCGGGCCGAGCGTCACGCCGAAGGTTCGTCCCGCGTGAGCGACCAGCTTCTCGCGCGCCCAGGGCGCCCGATCGAGCGCGCGGTTGAGCGCGCTCGCGCCGAATGCGTCGGGACCGATCGGCATCATGCGTATTGCTGGATGCCCGCGAGTCGCCAGCCGCTCGAGCCGTCGACCGGCTTGGCGAGGTTCCACACTTCGTCGAACGACTCGGGAACGGGCTTGCCGTCCTCGCGCGTCTGTCCCTTGAAGCGCACGCTGGCCCAGTGCTGGTCGCGCTCGGTGGCGACGTCGAGCACTTCGGCATCGAGCGATACCACCTCGGTGGGCACGTGCGGGCCGCGCTGCCCGATGTCGCGCGAGATCTCCTCGAGCATCTGCGGCGTCAGCACCTCGGCGAGCATCGACTCGTCGCCACGGTCGTACGCTGCCTGCAGGCGGGTGAATTGGCGCTTGGCCTCGGCAACGAACGGCACCGGATCGAAGCCCGGCGGGAAGCGCCGCTGCGTCGCGGTCGTCGGCGTCGCGCCGCCCCAGGCGGGCTCGAGCGGCTTCACGGTCGGCTCGACGCGCTGGAGCGTGCCCGTCGCGGGCTGCGGCGCATAGCGTGGCGATGCCGTCGACGTACCGCCGCGCGCGAGCAATGCCCTCACGATGAATGCGACGACCGCGATGCCGAGCACGATCAGCAGCAGGCTGCCGAACGTTTCCGACAATCCGAGATGCGAGAAGAGCGCGGCGAGGCCGAGGCCCGCCGCGATCCCGGCGATGGGTCCGAGCCAGCGCGATGCGCCGCCCGTCGCAGCGGCCGGCGTCGCGGGCGTGGCGGGACGCGCGGCAGTTGCGCCGGAGGGCGCCGGCATCACGGGATTCGACGCCGCGCCGCTCGGCGCGGTCGCCGACGGCGCCGGTGTCGAAGGCGCAGGCGCGGGCGTGATCGACCGCTGCGCGCCGAAGCTGCGGCCGCCGCCGATGCGCCGGGCATCGGCATCGACCGGCTGCAGGATCGTCGACACGCAAACCAATGCAACGAAGAAAGCGAAAGTGCGTCTCATGACCGATCTCTCGTAGTTGTCATCCCGGGCGCAGCGAGGGACCTGCTTTTCGTTCCAGCCTCAATACACGCGGCCGAGGTGCAGCGCAACCACGCCCGCCGTGAGATTGTGATATTCGACCCGGTCGAATCCCGCCTGTTCCATCATGGTCTTCAGCGTGTCCTGGTCCGGATGCATGCGGATCGACTCGGCGAGATAGCGATAGCTCGCCTCGTCGTGCGCCACCACGCGGCCGAGGCGCGGCAGCACGTTGAAGCTGTACCAGTCGTACGCCGGCGCGAGCGGCGCGGCGACGCGCGAGAACTCGAGCACGAGGGCGACGCCACCCGGCTTCACGACGCGCTTCATCTCGGCGAGCGCGCGCTCCTTGCGGGTCACGTTGCGCAGGCCGAAGGCGATCGACACGCAGTCGAACGTGCGCGACGCGAAGGGCAGCGCTTCGGCGTCGCACTGCACCGTGGGCAGCGCCACGCCGTCGTCGAGAAGCTTGTCGCGGCCCGCGGCGAGCATCGCGCCGTTCACGTCGGTGTGCACGACGAGGCCCGACGGTCCCGCGCGGCGAGCGAACAATCGCGCCATGTCGCCGGTGCCGCCGGCGAGGTCGAGCACGCGCGCGCCGGGACGCACGTTGGCGACGGTCACCGCGTAGCGCTTCCAGTAGCGATGCAGCCCGCCCGACATCAGGTCGTTCATCACGTCGTACCTGCCCGCGACCGAGTCGAACACGCCGCGCACGCGCCGGGACTTCTCCTCGGCGGACACCTGCTCGTAGCCGAAGTGCTCCATCCGGACGTGATCCCCCCACGCTCGCGGCTGCGCCGCTTCGCTGC